>JBLWTQ010000001.1:0-294537 GCA_048270065.1 Parasphingorhabdus sp.
AATATTGACCCACCCGACCAAATTTTCCGAATCGGGCGAGAAAAAGGTTAAGACATTTGTAATCATCGCAAATAGCCTATATCCTTGGTTCTAGCGCGAAGTTCCGAGGAATCTGGTCTATGGTAACTGCATTTAGCGACATTCAACCCGATGATTACACGCCGTCGGAACAGCATCCGCAGCATGGCGTCATCATCGGCGGCCCGGCGGCCCGGGCCAAGCGCATCGAATATGGCATCTTGCTTTCGACGATGGTGCTGGGTTCGCTTGGTGCCCTTTATTGGGTAATCACACATCCGACCGGCTGGGTCGAGTGGTCGGCCTTTCTGTTCGGCTTCGCGCTGATCAACATGGGTGTCGGGATCGGCTACCACCGCTATTTCACCCACCGCGCCTTTGAAGCGGGACCGAAAATGCGCCTCGCCATTGGCATCATGGCGCAAATGGCCTGCCAGGCTTCGGTGCTCAAATGGGCCGCCGACCATCGCCGCCACCACGCCTTTTCCGACCGGGTGGGCGATGTGCATAGTCCCTATGTCGACGGTCACGGCAAGAAAATGGGGAAACTCAAGGGGCTAGGCATTGCCCATTTTGGCTGGCTGTTCGACAATACGACATCGGACATGAATGTTTACGGCAAGGGACTGATCGACGACCCGCAGGTGCTTTGGTGCCACAAGCATCGCTGGTCGATCGCGATTTTCTCGAGCATTGTTTTGCCGGCTCTCTGGGCGCTGGCATTTGGCGGACCGGAACATATCATCGGTACCATCCTGATCGGCGGCTTCTTTCGCAATTTCTTCTTCCTGAATTTCGTCATGGGCGTGAACAGTATCGGCCACGTCTTCGGTTCGCAGCGATTCAAGACCAAGGACGGCTCGCGCAACAACTGGTTCATGGCGTGGATGACTTTTGGTGATGGCTGGCACAACAACCACCACCAGCACCCCCGCGCTGCCTCCTCGCAAATTGCCTGGTGGGAATTCGATCTGAACGGCCAGATCATCTACCTCTGGGAAAAAATGGGTCTGGTGTGGAACGTCCAGCGGGCGCCGGCCTATATCCGCAACAAAAACGGCGAATGGGTGCAGAAAAAAGCGAAGGCCGCGATTGCCGGCCTGAGCGAACCGGAAGAAATGTCAGCCGGAGATGGCGGCGTGATGTTTCCCGTCACCGACAAGCAGCGTCATACCGAACCGGCCAAGTGAGGATGCGAACCGGTTCGTTAATGTGATCGCAAGGTCAGCGTCCCCGACACGGTTCCATTGCCAGCAGGATTGACGCTGAGCGATTCCACCGCAATCCCTTGCTGCTCAATCCGTGTGAGCCAGCCAAACAGCGCTGTCGGCTTCGCCGATTCGACCACCATGATGACCCGGTTGTCCGACTGCGGATCAATCGAAGCCACCGCGATTCCGGTCTCTCCCGCGCTCTGGCTGACAAAAACATTGATCGCGCCGCTGAATCCGGCTGCTTGCCCGTCCACCGGCTGCCGAAGCGCCGCCACCTTGGCTTCGATCCTCGCCTGTCGCTCGACCGCGTTGTCATAGCGTTGTTCGGCCGCCGTGATCGCGCCGGACATCGGCTGCGCCATGCCATAATAGCCAACCAGTCCCGCCAGCAGCAGACCGGCAATCCCGATCAGTATCTTTTCGCGCCTGCTGAGTCCGGCAAACCAGTTTCTGGCATTGTCGATCATGGCGCCCTCACCGTGATGTCCGCCAGCGCCGACCCCGTGGCATCGGTGCGCGGGGTCGCGGTGATGATGAATCCCGCTTCCTGAATCGCCAGCAGCACCGGATTGATATCCTCGTTGCGGATGGCGGATAAGGTCGCCGAAACGATCCCGTTTTCACCATAAGCCATGCGCGTAATTGACACGTTTGGAACCCTTTGAAGCGCAGAATATAGGGCCGAAGCCGGAACCGGGAACATGATATTGCCGCGATTTTCGGCGATCAACCGCTGGTCGAGCGCCCGCTCGGCGCTATCCGGATCTTCCATTGCACCCACGACAGGAGCGGCGCTGGTCAGAGCAGCCTCATCCGCTGCATCGGCGGCCCGATGATATTGGGCCAGTTGCACCAGCGGGATGGCGAGCGATATAATGACCAGCGCGATTGCCATCCATCCGAGCCGGCGCTTTTGCGCCGCGTCCATCATGCGCTGCGTTTTTTTGGCAAATGGTCCGGTACGAAAATTCAGGCCGGTCTTTTCAGGAGCGCTGACCAGCATGGCGTCAAATGCGTCATCGCCAATGGGCGTGATGGTCTGGTCGGCAAATAAAACATCTCTCAATGCAAGATCATCGGTTCCGATGATATTGCCCGCGCGGATCACCTGGTCGAACCCGAAATCCGCCGACACCGCTCCATCGCTGGCAACCGGCAGCAACCAGCCCGAAGGAATGATCGCCTCCGGGTCCAGATCAAGCGCCTGCAAACGGACCAGACCTGCGGACAATATATTCCGGCTGATTGATGCCGTGACGACTTCACCCGCAACCTCCATGGTCGAGACAATGTGAAGGCTTTCGCCGTCCAGGCTTTGGGCTTTCGCCGCCATCGTCGCAGCAGTCAGGGCCTGATTGTCCGTCGCATCGCTGATCACCTGATGGCTCATGATCGTGGTCAGATGCGATGGGACAAGCGCGACCACGCTTGCGAACGGTTGCGCTTCATCCGGCCCATCTGCCTGTGAAGCAAACAGTGGGTCGGGATCGCATCCCCGCGAACGCACCGCGCCATTAACGACGAGCCACCAGTGGAGCGTCTCTTCATCGGTGGCCGGAAAGGCAATCAGAAGAAGATCAGGGTTCATGCGCTTCCGGACTTATTCGCCGTAGATGTCGGCGTCATCGCCTTCGCCGCCCGGTGCCCCGTCGGCACCCAGCGAATAGAGATCATAACCCGGACCCCGACGACCGGGATTGTCATATTGATAGGGCCGCCCCCACGGATCATCGGGCAGCTTTTTGACATAACCGCCCTGCCGATAGCGTGCCGTCGTGGCCAGCGACGGGGGCGCCGCAACCAGCGCCTGCAACCCGTCGGATGAGGCGGGATAGGCGAGATTGTCGAGCCGGTACATTTCGAGCGCCTGGCCGAGCGTTGCAATATCCGCCTGCGCCTTCGCCACCATCGCGCGATCCTGACTGGGCATGACATTGATTACCACAATCGTGGTCAGCAGGCCGAGGATGAAGATCACCACCATCAGCTCGACCAGAGTGAAGCCGTTGCGCTCCGGTTTTGGCTGCGGTTCCTCATCCGCGATTACGGCCTCGCCAGGATTTACAATATCTGTCGTCATGATCATTCCCTTGTCCCGGTTCTATAGCCCGGCCAGATTCTGAAGCTGCAAGATCGGTAACAATATCGCCAATATCACCAGCGCGACCACCCCGCCAAGGACCACGATGATAATCGGTTCGAGCAGGGACAAGGCGGTGGAACTGAAATTGTCAAACTCGCGCTCGAGATAGCCCGCCGCCCGCGCCAGCATATCGTCAAGTCGGCCCGATGCCTCGCCGCTCGATGTCATGTAGACCAGCATCGGCGGGAAAACGCCTGCATTTTTCAGCGCGCTGGACAGGCTGCCGCCGCCTCTTATGGCCTCCACCATATCTTCCGATGCCTTGCGCAAAACGCTGTTGTGGATCGTCTCGGTTGTCAGCCGCAATCCCTCGATGATCGGCAGGCGGCTGGCCACCATGGTCGACAGGGTCCGCGCCAGACGCGCCGCGTGCAAATCCCTCAGCAACCGCCCGAAAAACGGCAGGCGCAGCAGGAAACCGTCAAACCGGTATTTGATCCGGGGTTCCTGCAGCGCGCGCCATCCGATCAACAACATCGCCCCGATCAGGACCGCAATCGCCCACCACCAATCGGCGAGAAAGCTGGAAATGCCGATGACAATGCGGGTGATCACAGGGAGTTGCTGGTTCACATTGTCGAACTGATCGACAACCTTGGGCACGACCGCGATCATCAGCAATGCAACCACAAGGATCGAGACCAGCGCCAGCATGATCGGATAGGCAAGCGCGCCGATCAACTTGCCGCGCAATTCGGCCTGTCGCTCGAGCAGATCGGCGAGCCGTTCGGTAATATCGGGCAGCGTGCCGGAACTTTCACCGGCGGCAATCATTGCCCGGTAGAGCGGCGGAAAGCTTTTCGGCTCGCGGTGCATCGCTTCGAACAGGCGCTGCCCCTCGATCACCCCGCGATGGACCGTCGCGATCCGCTGCCGGACGTGCGGTTTTTCATTCTGGTTGCCGATCAGCCGCAGCGCTTCTTCCAGCGGGCTGACCTGCACCAGCGACGACAATTGCCGTGTGAACAGGGTGAGTTCTTTCGATGTCAGTTTTTTCGGACCAAGCAGTCCGCCGGATGGCTTGCTATGCTTGCCCTGCGCCGCCTCCACCTTGACCACATAGAAATTCCGCTCGGTCAGTTTTGCCCGGGCCGCGTCGTCGCTGGCCGCGGCAAGCCGCCCCGTTTTCTCCCGGCCCTTGGGATCGATGGCGGTATAGGCATATTCAGGCATCGGCCGCTTCGCTTTCCCGGCGGGAGATTCTGATCGCTTCTTCGGCCGTCGTAAGGCCTTCCCGGACGAGACTTCTTGCGGCGGCACCGAGATTGGTCTGGCTGCGGAACGCATGGCCCGCGATATCGGCTTCGTCCCCGTCATCGTTGATCAGCTTGCGCAGTATATCGTCGATCCGGATGGCCTCAAACACCCCGATCCGTCCCCGAAACCCGGTGTGACTACAATGATCACAACCGGTCTCGCGATAGATCACTGTGCCATCGTCAAAACCCAGCAACGCAGCCAGCGAGCCATCAGCCTCGACCGGTGTGCGGCAATCTTCGCATAGCCTGCGAACCAGACGCTGGGCAATCACCGCGCGGAGCGTCGAGGCCAGCAGGAAAGGCTCCACCTTCATATCACGCATCCGCGTGATCGCGCCGACGGCATCATTAGTGTGTACGGTGGAGAGGACCAGGTGCCCGGTCAGGCTTGCCTGCACCGCAATCTCGGCGGTCTCCCGGTCCCTGATTTCCCCGACCATCACAACATCCGGGTCCTGTCTGAGAATGGCCCGCAGCCCCGCCGCAAAGGTCAGGCCGACTTTTGCATTCACCTGGGTCTGGCCAATGCCCTCGATCGCATATTCCACTGGATCCTCGACGGTCAGGATATTGCGGCTGCCGTCATTGAGCTGCTTGAGTCCCGCATAAAGGGTGGTGGTCTTGCCCGACCCGGTCGGCCCGGTGACCAGGATGATGCCATTGGGTTCCGAGAGCGCATTGGTCAGGATCGCGTGGGTGTCTGGCGTCATGCCGAGCAGATCGAGCGAGATACCCGCGCTTTCCTTGTCCAATATCCGCATCACCACGCGTTCGCTGGCCCGATTGGGCAAGGTCGAGACGCGTACGTCGAGCAATTTGCCGCCCAGCGTCAGGCTGATCCGGCCATCCTGCGGAATACGGCGTTCAGCGATATCGAGCCGCGCCATCACCTTGATCCGGTTGACGATCACCCCCGCGACATGCGGCGGCATCCGCAGCTTTTCAACCAAGACGCCGTCGACCCGCATCCGGACCACAAGCCCCGTCTCATAAGGTTCGATATGGATATCCGATGCGCCCTGCCTTGCCGCTTCCGCGATGATCCCGTTGATCAGCCGGATCGTCGGCGCATCGTCTGCGCTGTCGAGCAGGTCCTCTGCGCTCGGGATATCGCCGGCGATATCGTCCAGCCCTTCGCTGGCCAGCGCCATATCACCGGCCATGGCCGCCGCAGACCCGTCCATCGCATAATGCGCACTGAGCAGTTTCTCGAACGCCGGACCATCGACCAGTTCCACGTCAAACGGCAACGCCAGATAACGGCGAACCTCAAGCAAAGCCGATGGATCAGAACCCGCGCGCATCGCCAGGGACAGCCGGTCACCGGTACGATCCTGTAGCAACAGGCCGTGGTCGCGGGCATAAACATAGGGCAGATCCTTGCCAGCAGCAGCCCCGACCGGTCCCTCATCCGCATCGGAAACAACCGCCTCTGTTCCGCGCGCGATCTCCATCAGGGTTTCCTGCCAGTCTCGCTCGCTGGCAGCGGTGTCTGCTCGATCATGCCGCTGTCCCTGACCGCAGGCATATCACCAGGAGCGTAGATGATCTGGTCATCCGGCCGTGACGGGACCGATGGCGGTACGGTTCCGAGATAATCGCGCACCAGGGCGTCGAGCGACGGCTCCCGATCCGGACTCTGATGCAATTGACGGTCGCGGATATAGCCGTAGCGCGAGCTCGAGAACCGCCGCGCATCGTTGGGGTCTTTCAGGATCGTCGGACGAATGAAGACCATCAGATTGGTTTTGACCCGCGATTTTCCACGCGACTTGAACAATTCTCCAAGGACCGGAATATCACCGAGAAACGGAACTTTCTGGATCGTGCGCCGCTCGTTGTCGTCCAGCAAGCCGCCCAGCGCAATAATCTCGCCATCGCCCACCGTCACCGTCGTGTTGATTTCGCGCTTGTTGATGATCAGCTCGTTGAAATCGTCGGATACCGGACCGGCAATCGAACTGACCTGCTGACGGAGTTCCATCCGCACCTCGTTGCCGGCGTTGATCTGCGGCGTGACCTCCAGCTCGATCCCGACATTCTGACGCTGGATCGTGCGGAAGGCGTTGTCGAAATTGTTCGACAGCGCCTCCCCGGTCGACACCGGTATCTCCTGACCGAACAATATGCTGCCCTTGAGATTATTGTTCACCGTCAGCGACGGCGTCGAAAGCACATTGCTGTCGGTGTCCGACTGCACCGCGTTGATGATCGCGCCAAGCACCGCGCTGCCCCCGAGGCTGGTCGCAAAACCGCCAAAGCCGCCTCGTGCAGCAAGGACAGCATCGGCAGCATTCTGACGCAGCGCGTCCCCGACGGCGCTGTTCGTCGTCACGGTGGTCGCGGTATCGGTCGTGGTTGTCGTGGTCGTATCGAACTGGTCGGCGAGCAGACCGCCCGCAACATCGACGATATTGGGAGAGGCATTGGAGAAATTGGTCACTGCAAAGGGCACGTCCTTGCCACCGACCAGCCATTGCACCCCCAGCTCCCGGGCGAGAGACTCCGAAATTTCGACGATGATCGCTTCGACAACCACCTGTTCCTGTCGCGTGTCGAGCTGGCGGATCAGTTCGCCGATCATCCGCTGAACATCGGCGTTGGCAGCGACGATGATCGCGTTGGTCCCTTCCAGACGGGTCACGATCGATGGACCATGGCTGGCGATGCCATTGCCGCCGCCGGTCGCAGCGGGCACCGCCACGCCATTCCCGTCTCCGGCAGGAACGACGGTCGCGGCACCCGCGCCATTGCCGCCGCTGCCCAGCAGGTTTTCGATAACCGGCAAGAGATGCTCGGCATTGGCATAGGCCAGCCGGTGGACCCGTAACTCTGTTCCCGATTCCGCTCGCAGATCGAGTTCCCGCGCCATTTGCGCAAAGCGCGCAACCGCCCCTGGGTCGCCGCGCAGGGCAATGCTGTTGCTGCTGTCGATCGGCACCACGGTGACCGGCGCGCGCAGGCCTTCGCCGCCGCCCTGTGCGGCCAGCGCCTGGAGCGAGGTTGCGATTTCCCGCGCACCGGCATTTTTCAGATTGATGACCGTGCTGGCAGCGCTGTCGCGATCAATTTCTCCGACCAGCCGCCGAATCCGGCGGATATTGTCGGCATAATCGACGATCACCAGACTGTTTGCGTTGCGGTTGGCGGTGATCGATCCCTGCTTGCTGACCAGCGGGCGCAGGGTTTCGAGCGCTTCGACCGCGACGATCGACTTGAGCCGCACGACCTCGGTTACCAGCTGGTTGGCCTCGGCGCCGCGCGATCCGATCCGGGTCGGCTGCGAGGCTGCACCATCGGCAGGCTGGATGCGATAGGCACCGCGGGTCGTCGGAATCGCGACCAGATTATTGGCGCGCAGGGTCGACAGGAATATCTCGAAATATTCCGAGCGGCTGAGCGGACGGTCGGTGACCACCGAAACCTTGCCCTGCACCCGGCTATCGATGACAAAGGTTCTACCCGTCACCCGCGCTGCATCCTGCACGAAGGCACGGATATCGGCATCGCGGACGTTCAGCGTGTGCTGGGCGGACGCCGGTGCCGCGAGCAGACTGGCACAAAGTGCAACAACGGCAAGGATCCGGGCGAACAAACTACGCATTACTGGGCTCCCGGATTGACAGTGATCGGAACCCTGTTGGCTCCGCGTTCCACTTCCACGGACAGGCGCGCGCCGGGCCTGATCTGGCTTTTCAACGCTTCGATATCGCCCGTCGAGCCGACCGGATTGCCGTTGACCGACACGATGACATCGCCGTTGCGAAACCCCGCGGCGTTGAACAGGGCGCCATCTCCCAACGGAGAAACCAATATGCCGGTCACCCGGCCCTGGTCGTTACGCGGTGCCAGCGATGCGACGCCGGGAATTTCATTGCCGCCTGCCGTCAGCGGAAAAGCAGCCATCGGGGCATCCGTTCCGACGGTTTCTGCGGGTATTGACTGATCGAGATACAGGCTCTCCAGCACCCCGCCGCGATTGATGATCACATGATCAAAGGCAACACTGTTCAGCGTAACACCGGGCAATATCTCTTCGCCGACAGCATAGCTTTCCTGCACCCCGTCCGGGCCGGACAGTATCGCAGAACCCAGTCCCGATGCCTCGTTCATCCTGATTCCGAAGAGCGTCAGTTGCAGGGATGTCACGGCATTGGCGGTTTGTAACGCACTGCTGCGGAAAAAAGGGTCGAAGCTGCTGAACAATATCAGGCGCGATTGCGGAGAAAGGATCTGGACTTCAACCGGGCGATAATCGCCGACCGGACCCAGGGGTGTCAGGACCAGCCAGATCAGGCGGATAGCCTGAATCAGTAGCAAAACCGCCAACAGGAAGAACAGAACAGGATAGAGACCCCGCCGGTTATACCAGCGGCCCATCACGCCAAATCTGTCCCGAAAGCTGTTACCCACGAATCCCCACACCCTTGCACCCCTCTGGCGCTATAGCGATTTAAGCGGCCTTCGACGACTCATTGATCACAAATTGATCACAAAAATTACGGGCCTGTTCGGTCTCGCGACAGGCATCAGGGCAATCGCATATCCAACAGAGCACCCAGATCATCAAGCGCCTGTTGCTCGGTAGAAACCTTTATCGCCGCCATGCCCAGAGCGGCAGCCGGTTTGCAGTTGATTCCAAGATCGTCGAGATAGATGCAGCGCTCCGGTACGACGTCCAGCGCCTCGCACATCATCTGGTAAATGCGCGGGTCCGGCTTGCGGATACCCGCTTTGCTGCTTTCGATAATATGGTCGAATCGCTCCATGATCGCGGCTACCGCAGAGGCTTTCTCGTCATCCATGGCCATGCCCGCGCCCTTGCCAGCCGGCACATTGTTGGTGATGCACGATATGGTGAAGCCTTCGGTTTTCAGCCGGTCGAGCGTTGCCACCATCCTCGGCCGCACGTCACCGGCCAGCCGTGCCAGAACATCGGCACCGCGCAGTTCAATGCCAATGGCCTGTGCTTCCTCCGCAAAGGCTTCGTCAAAGCCGGCGCCATCCAGCTCCGCGCGCTCAAACCTGGCCCAGGCATTATTGTCCGGATCGGCGCTGTTGATCCGGCGAACGCTGTCCCTGGGAACGCCTTTTTCCGCTTCCAGCCGGTTGAAGGCTTCAAACGGTGACGAGGTAATCACACCGCCAAAGTCGAAAATTACGGTTTCGTATATCATGCAACAGTAGCTCCAAAAATTGATCCGATGGCGGCGGTCGCAGCCATCGCTGCCGCACCCCAGAAAGTCACCCGAATAACCGGCCTCCAAATCGGTGCCCCGCCCAAAACGGCGCCGGCCGCCCCCAATGCCGCGAGCAACAGGAGCGCCGCCCCCGAGACGATCCAGATCAGCCTCTCGCCGGAAAAAAGGGCGGTGAGAATTACCGGCAATATAGCCCCTGCCGCGAAGGCAAGGGCCGAAGCAAGAGCGGCCTGCAGTGGCTTGGCAGAAAAATGCCTGGTCAGACCCAGTTCGTCACGCAAATGTGTTCCAAGCGCGTCATGAGCGGTCATCTGGTCGGCGACCTGTTCCGCAAGATCGGCCGTCAAGCCCCGGTTCTTGTATATCGAAATCAGCTCGATCCGTTCGGCTTTGGGTTGATTCTCGAGTTCCCTGGCTTCCGTGGCCCGCTCCGCCTTTTCGCTATCGGCCTGGGAACTGACCGATACATATTCGCCCGCCGCCATCGACATGGCACCAGCCACCAGACCGGCAAAGGCAGTGAGCAAGATCGTATGCTGGGAGGTGGTGGCAGCAGCCACCCCGACGACCAGACTGGCGGTCGAGACGATCCCGTCATTGGCTCCCAACACGGCGGCGCGCAACCAGCCGACCCGGTCAATCCGGTGCTTTTCACTATGCATTCTCGTCAAGGGTATTTCCTATTTATTCAAATATTCCAGCTTCAATCCCGGCCGTTTCCAGCGCGTCTTGACCAGCTTTCCGGTGGCTGACAGGCATATCCAGGCATCCATCATATCGTCCCCGCCAAAGCAGATATTGGTGGTGAAGATATCCGGGGTGGCGACAAATTCGACCAGCTCGCCTTCCGGCGAAATCACGCTGATCCCGCATTCACCGATGGTGGCAACGCAGATATTGCCGCATTCCTCCATCGCGAGGCTGTCGAAAAATTTATAACCGGAGGGCCGGTAAAGCGGAATGCCGGGACCGCCGGGGCCTGCGTCGGGCGCAACCCTGCCGGGTGTGGTGATATTAAATTTCATCAGCCGACAGGTGAAGGTTTCAGCAGCGTAGAGCGTCTTTCCATCAGGTGAAATACCAATCCCGTTGGGATTGTTCGAAGGAAAAATCACCTCTTCCAGATGGCTGCCGTCGGCCTTGGCATAGAAAATCCCGACGATGTCGTGACAGCGTTTTTCATAGTCGGTCTTGCCATGGTCCGTGAACCAGAAGCCGCCATGGGCGTCAAACTGGATATCATTGGGTCCGCGCAGGATGCAGCCGAAATCACCGTCATTATAGAGCGTTTCGACCTCGCCGGTGTCGGGATCAACCCGCTGGATGCTGCCACCGGCATAGTCATTGGCAATCCCGGCGGGGGTCAGAAAACCATTTTCGTCCTTATATTCAAAACCGCCGTTGTTACAGACATAGATTTTGCCGTCCGGACCCATGGCGGCGCCATTTGGACCACCTCCAGTTTTCGCGATGACCTTTTTCGTACCATCCGGCAGGACGCGGGTGAGCTGCTGGGCTGCAATTTCGACCAATATGACGCTGCCGTCCGGCATCGCAATCGGCCCTTCGGGAAAGCGCAGGCCTTCGGTGACAATTTCCATAATGATATCCTCCCATACTTTGTCACAGTCATTGCGGGAATCCGGCGACAAGTCTAGTAGCAAGACAGACAGTTTCAGGAGCAACTATGTCAAACGCTTATCCCAGAAAATTGCAATTCCATATCGATGGTGAATGGATTGATGGCGAGGATCGCGAGGTTCATCAGGTGGTCAATCCGGCGACCGGACAGGCCCTTGCGGATCTGCCGAAAGCAACCAGGGCCGATCTCGACCGGGCGCTGAGCGCCGCGGACCGCGCCTTTCCAGTCTGGCGCGATACGCCGGTGGCCGAGCGCGCCGCAATATTGCACAGGGCCGCCGATCTGATGCGAGAGCGGGCGCCGGAAATCGGCCGCCTGATGACTTACGAGCAGGGCAAGCCGCTGGCCCAGGCGGTTGGCGAGGTTACCGCTTCGGCCAGCCATTTCGATATCATGGCCGAAGAAGCCAAGCGTTGTTACGGCCGCGTATTGGTGCGTCCCGCAGGCCAGAACAGCTTTGTCAAATATCAGCCGGTCGGACCGGTGGCAGCGTTCAGTCCCTGGAATTTCCCCGTATTCACGCCAGTACGCAAGTTGGCCCCTGCGATCGCCGCAGGCTGCTCAATCATTCTCAAACCCGCCGAAGAGACTCCGGCGAGTCCGATCGAGATGATCCGCTGTCTGGTCGATGCCGGCCTGCCCTCCGGCGTTGCGCAAGTGGTGTTTGGCGATCCGGCAGAAGTCTCCAGCCATCTCATTGCCTCACCGGTGATCCGCAAGATCAGCTTCACCGGCTCGGTACCGGTGGGCAAACATCTGATGAAGCTCGCCGCCGAGGGCATGAAACGCACGACCATGGAGCTGGGCGGACATGCGCCGGTGCTGGTGTTTGACGACTGCGATCTGGAAAAGACCCTCGATCTGGTGGTCACCGGAAAATTCCGCAATGCCGGACAGGTCTGCGTGTCGCCGACCCGCTTCTATGTCCAGTCGGGCATTTACGACCGGTTTGAAAAAGCGTTCACCGAACGCGCGCAAAAGGTCAGCGTTGGTGACGGGTTTGACGATGTCGAAATGGGCCCGCTCGCCAACCCGCGCCGGCCAAGCGCGGTTGGCGCAATGATAGAGGATGCACGGACCAAGGGTGCCGACGTCCGGCTCGGCGGCGAACGGCGCGGCGACAAGGGCTTTTTCTTTGATCCCACCGTCCTGTCCCATGTTCCGCTCGATGCCGCTATCATGAACGACGAGCCATTCGGACCGGTCGCCGTGATGCGGCCCTTCGACACGCTAGACGAAGCCATCGATCAGGCCAACCGCCTGCCGCTCGGCCTCGCTGCCTATGCCTTCACGACAAGCCTGCGCACCGCCAATCTGGTCGGCGACAGGATCGAGGCCGGAATGGTAGCGATCAACAATCTCACCGTCAGCCCGGGCGACGCGCCGTTCGGCGGGGTCAAGGAAAGCGGTCACGGTTCGGAAGACGGACCCGACGGTTTGAAAGCCTATATGGTGACCAAAGCTATTCATCAGGCTTGAACAATCTAATCTATTCACTTCCGCGCATGCGGAACATGTATTTCTATTTTGTCACGCGAAGCCGCGAAGGCGCAAAGAGGTTGGGACAAGACGAAAATTCTTCGTGTCTTCGCGGCTTCGCGTGATAACTATGCGACGATATTTGAAGAATGAGTGATATTCCCGCTTTCGCGGGGAGATTGAAGGAATATTGATATGAAGAACCGCACCGGCGCACAGATACTCGTCGATCAACTGGTCATTCAGGGCACCGAACGGATATTCACAGTCCCCGGCGAAAGCTTCCTCTCTGTCCTCGATGCGCTCCACGACTGCGGCTCGATCCAGACCGTCGCGACCCGGCAAGATGGCAGCGCGGCGTTCATGGCCGAGGCCGATGGCAAGATGACCGGACAGCCGGGCATCGCCTTTGTCACCCGCGGTCCCGGTGCGACCAATGCCAGCATCGGCGTCCACACCGCGATGCAGGATTCGACCCCGATGATCCTGTTCATCGGCGATGTCGCCCGCGATGATCGTGATAGAGAAGGCTTTCAGGAAGTCGATTTCACCGCCATGTTCACCCCGCTCGCCAAATGGGCCGCGCGGATCGACAATGCCGCACGGATTCCGGAATATCTCGCGCGGGCCTTTGATACCGCCAGCAGCGGTCGCCCCGGTCCGGTCGTCCTCTCCCTGCCCGAAGACATGCTGCGCGACGAAGTCGAAGCGCTCGACCGGCCAAAGGTGGTCGCCCCGGCCCAGCCGCTCTGCCCCGATGCAATGACCACGCTCACCGACATGCTGCGCGACGCCACCGATCCGATAGCAATAATTGGTGGCGCCGGATGGAGCGAAAAGGCGAAATATTATTTCGCCCAATATGCCGAGCGGATCGGCCTGCCGGTCGCCGTGGCGTTCCGGCGGCAGGACAATTTCCCCAACGAAAGCCCGGTCTATGCCGGTAATCTGGGCTACGGTCCCAATCCCAAGCTCGTCGAGCGGATCAAGGCGGCGGATATGGTGCTGGCGGTAGGCGCGCGGCTCGGCGAGGCGACCACCGACGGCTATACTTTGATCACCCCCGACCACCCCGACCAGATTCTCGTCCACGTCCATCCCGATCCCGACGAACTCAACCATGTCTATCGTACCGACCTGCCGATCTGCGCGGAAATGGATGAGTTCGCCGAACAGGTAGCGCTCTGGGAAGATGATTTGCTGAGCTTTGATTCAGGCAAGGCCGCGCATCAGGACTATCTCGCCTGGTCGACGCCGCAACCAACCGAGGCGAAACTCGACCTCGGCCAAAGCGTCGCGGCGATGCAGAAGATGCTCCCCGCCGATACGATCATCTGCAACGGCGCCGGCAATTTTTCCGGCTGGTGGCACCGCTACTGGAAATATGGCACTTTCCCGAGCCAGCTCGCCCCGACCAGCGGCGCGATGGGTTATGGCATCCCAGCATCGGTTGCCGCTGCCCTGCGCTTTCCGGACCGCACAGTCGTCGCGCTGGCAGGCGACGGCGACTTCATGATGAACGGTCAGGAACTGGCCAGTGCGATCCAGTATGACGCCAATCTGCTGGTGCTGGTGATCGACAACGGCAGCTTCGGCACCATCCGCCTCCACCAGGAACGCGAATATCCGGCGCGGCTATCGGCAACCTCACTCCAAAACCCGGATTTCGCAGCACTGGCGCAGGCTTATGGCGGGTGGAGCGCGACAGTGGACAGCACGGAAGAATTTGCCCCTGCGCTGGCGGAGGCGATGAAGCAGAAGGGACTGCGGTTGCTGCACCTGAAAACCGACGTGGAGTTTTTGACGGCGGCTGGCGCGACAGTGAGTGGGCTCAGGAAGCGTTAAAAACAGGCAAAGCGCTCTCGCTAACCGGACCGAACTTTTCCGCGCACCAAGCTTGCTTACGCGCAAAGTGGCAGGTTTGGCTGGTTCATGCGTTCTGGCCATAATCCCAGTTCATGTTTTTGAGCCACAATATCCCGTATAAGCGCCACCAGCCTGTCGGCTTCTCTGACACAATTGGCTTTGTCGAAACACGCGACGGCACCCCGTTTAAGCGCATCGGTACTGATATCGGAGCCCCGCACCGAGCTTGACGAAACGATCAATACTCGTGAAAGTGAATTTGCTACAATATGATCAAGTAGTTGCAGTCCGTCCATGCCGGGCATGTTTATGTCGAGTAATACCAGATCAAACAATCGATCATTCAGAATTCTGATAGCCTGAAATGCGTCCGCCGCATGCTCAGGTGGACGAAAATCCCTGTGGTCACAGATCACCACATCGAGCATTGTTCTCAACATTGAAGAATCATCGACGATGAGCGTTCTGATTGCTCCTAGCATGACTATCATCTCCTTTCGACGTGCAGATTGTTGAACAGTTCTATAGTTATACGGCCGTTGTGATGATTCATTAACCATCAATTCGACCATTTTTAGCCGAACACCGACCACCCGGTCTGATTGACAAGTTCCTCCAGTGCGATGCCGCCAACTTTCGACGTCCCCGCCTTGTTCAGACCCGGCGACCAGACCGCAATCGTACCGTGGCCAGGTGCGACCGCCAGGATGCCCCCGCCGACGCCGCTTTTTCCCGGCAAGCCGATGCGGTAGGCGAAATCGCCGCTGTTGTCATAATGGCCGCTCGACATCATCACCGCCAGAATGCGGCGGCAACGATGACGGGTTACGACCTGTTCGCCGGTCACCGGGTCCCGGCCTTCATGGGCCAGAAACAGGGCTGCCCGGGCGAGCTGACGGCAGGTGATAGCGACGGCGCAATGGCGAAAATAGGCGGCGAGCGCCTTTTCCACCGGATTGGCCATATTGCCGAACGCCGCCATGAAATGGGCCAGCGCCCGGTTGCGGGATCCGGATTCCGCTTCTGACAGGGCAACCGCGCTATCAATCTGGATAGTGTCATCCTGCGCCAGCCGCCGCAGCATCGTGAGCAGCTCGACTATCGCTGGCTCCGCGCCGGCGCTGTCGGCGCAATAATATTCGACAAGATGGTCCGTGGTGACGATTGCCCCGGCGTTGATCAGCGGATTGCGCGGAATACCCTGTTCATTTTCAAGCTGGACAATGGAATTGAACGGCGAACCAGATGGCTCCCGGCCAACCCGCTTCCACAGGCTATCGCCGACCGTTTTCAGGACCAGCGACAGGGTGAATATCTTGGAAATACTCTGCATCGAAAACGGCTCGTCGGCATCACCCAGACATTCCATGCTGCCGTCAGACAGAGCGACGGCGAGACCGAATTTACCGGGATCAACATTGGCCAGCGCCGGAATATAGTCAGCCACTTTGCCTGACCCGATATGGGGTGCGACAGCCTGTCGAACTGCCGCCAGTATTTCGGGCCAGTCAGGAGTGGTTTCACTCACCCGCCATCTCCAGAATCGCTTTCCATTCGTTCTTCGTCACCGGGGCCACCGACAATCGGGATTGCCGGATAATAGCCAGATCTTTCAACTCGGGATTCTGCTTCATTGCTTTCAGCGTCACCGGCTTGTCCAGTTTGCGCACCGGCTTAACCTTCACCACCACCCAGCGCTCGGGGTCGGTGGTTACATCGGGGCTATGCTCTTCGGAAACCTCCATGATGCCGACCACTTCCAGCCCCTGTCTCGAGTGGTAGAAAAAAACCTGATCGCCCTTTTTCATGGCTTTCATGTTGTTTGATGCCTGCGCATTTTTCACGCCGTCCCAGATCCCTTCACCCTCTGCGACCAGATCATTCCAGCCATATTCATCCGGTTCCGATTTCATCAACCAATATTGGGGCATCACACTTTCCTTTTTCCTGGGCCGCTCAATAGCCGACAAAGGACCAACAAAAAAGGCCCCGCCATTGGGCGAGGCCTTTTGCTCATTTGATTAGATCCGGTCTTATCCCGGCATCAACACCGTATCGATAATGTGCAATGTTCCGTTGCTGGATGGTATATCTGCCTTGACGACCGTAGCCTTGTTGCCGGCACCGTCCTCGAGCACGATTTTGTCGCCGTCCATAGAGGCCGTGATCGTGCCGCCTTCGAGAGTAGTGATGCTCGCGGTCCCTCCCCCATCGGCAATCGCCTTGGCGATATCGTCAGAGGTCATCGTGCCGTCGGCCAGGCCATATTTCGCGACTTTGACGAGTTCGGCCTTGTTGTCCGGATTCATCAGGTCCTCAAGCTTGCCCGGCTCCATCTTGTTGAAAGCATCGTTGTTTGCGGTGAATGCAGTGAACGGACCTTCGTCCTTAAGTTCCTCGGCAATACCGGAAAGCCCCACCATTGTGGTCGCGGTGGTAAGTTCAGGCTGGTCCTGAACCACGGCTGTCAAATTGGTCGGCTCGGCTTCCTCGGCCTGGCGGGCATCATAGATGGCCTGCTCTTCCTCACTCATTTCTGACGAACAGGCGGACAGGGCTGCCAATGCCATTGCCGCAAGAATTGCTCTGGATGGGGTACGCATGATCTTCCTTTCAAGGGCGCTGTCGCCCGGGATTTTCCAGTGACTGGAATTTGGGGGTAGGGAAATCTAACAGTCTGCCTTCTGGAATCAAGACGCAATCGGAAATATTGTCGTCAGGATATCGCATATCAAGACGATCGAACGTTTCAAGCGCGACAACCCGGCTCGATCAATCCATATCTGTCGGTGGCGGTTCAACAAAAAAGGCCCCGTTGGTCAGCGAGGCCCTGTTTGTTCGTATGCTGTCCGATGTTATTCGGGCATCAGCACCGTATCCACTTTGTATAGCAGACCCTTTCCCGACTTCAGACCCTCCGAAATCACGGTTGCTTTGCCACCGGTGGCATCTTCCAGAACGATCTTGTCGCCGTCCATGCTGGCTTTCAGTGTCCCGCCCTGCACCGTGGTAAAGGTCGCTGTTCCGCCGCCATCCTTGATCGCTTTGATCATATCATCCGTCGTCATCGCGCCCTTGATATTATGGTACCACAATATGTTGGTCAGCTTTTCCTTCTGCTCGGGCTTCATCAACTCGGCCGATGCCTCAAAGCCCAGCTTGTCAAACGCATCGTTGGTTGGTGCGAACGCGGTGAACGGACCATCTGCCGCTTCCGGCGATGCCGGAAGGCCGGTCACGCCTACCGCCGTATTCATCGTTGTAAGGTCCGGCTGATGTGCAACAACCTCTGCAAGTGTTTCCGGTAGTTTATTCTCCTCCGTCAAACGGGCATCAAGCGCTGCCTGATCTTCTTCGCTCAACTCTGGCGAGCAAGCCGAAACTGTTGCCAGAGCTGCCGCAGCCAGCAGCAATTTTAAGGGGATTCGCATAATATTCCTTTCGTTGGGAGATTTGCCCGCCTTACGATGAACGCGCAATTAAGTTCAATATAAAAACCGACAAGCCCAGCGCCTTCACATAGTTACACAGGCTCCGGCATAACAGCGCGATCCCTTTGGCGACAAAAATCTGACGCGAACGCATTTCCCAAAAAAAAAAGGCCCGCCGGTAAGCGAGGCCTTTTTCGATCCATCCTGGTTCGGGAGACGAAAATTATTCCGGCATGACAACCGTATCGATGGCGTGGATCACGCCATTGGATGCGTCGACATCGGTCAGGATGACCGTAGACTTGCCGCCGGTCGCATCTTCGAGAATGACTGAATTACCATCAAGACTAGCCTTCAGCGGGGCGCCCTGCACGGTAGTGAGGGTTGCGGTACCGCCGCCATCGGTGATCGCCTTGACCACATCGGCCGCTTTCAGTTCACCGGCGACGACATGATAGGTCAGAAGCGCCGTCAGATCGGCTTTCTTTTCGGGTGTCAGCAACGCACTCAACGTGCCGGAATCAACCTTGGCAAAGGCATCATCGGTCGGTGCAAAAACGGTGAACGGTCCGTCACCACTCAGCGTCGCGCCCAGATCAGCAGCGGTAACAGCAGCAACCAGGGTCGAAAAGTCCGCATTGCCAACGGCAACATCGATGATCGTGCCGGGTTCGGCGGTAGCGACCGAATCCATCATCGCGTCGGTGGCACCTTCATCGACGGCTGCCTGCGGAGCTTCGGTCGAACAGGCCGCCAGAGCGAACACAGCGGTGGCAGTCAGTATCATTCTGGGGGAAATACGCATGATAAGCCTTTCAAAAATTAATAATGCATCTGTTCCAGCCACAAAGGCAGCCGGTCATCGGATGTACAACAGATGGGCTAAATCAGGACCGGTTCAAACCTGTCCTTTCGGGCGTATCGGGTGGCTCAGTCCTTGCCGAGATGGACAAAGTCCCGGTCAAAGCCCTTCAGACTGGCGCCGCCATCGACATAGATGATCTGTCCGGTGACCGCTTTGGCGTCGGCCAGATAGACTATAGCATCGGCTATGTCATCGGGATCGGGAAGCCGGTCGAGAGGCATCATTGTCGTGATATTGGCCAGCTGCTCGGCGCCATATTCCCCCGCTGTCAGGGTCAGGCCGGGCGCAACGCCGTTGACCCGCAGCTTGTCTGCACAGGCCACCGCCAGCGACCGCACCGATCCGGCCAGAGCCTGCTTGGACAGCGTGTAGCTCAGCTGATCGCGATTGGGATTGCGGATGCGCTGATCGAGAATATGGATCACGCAAGCTCGGTCACTGCCGGCTGGTCGGCGCTGGTGAAGGGCAGCCGTCAGCAGAACCGGAACCAGACTGTTGACCCGGAAATGGTCTTGCAGATCTTTTTCCCCAATTCCGTCGACATCATCCTGGCCGAAAATCGAGGCGCTGTTGACGAGCAGATCCGGCGTCCGGTGAAAATGATCGACGACCTGATTCATCAGCTTTTCGGCTGCACCGTCTTCGAGATAATCCTGCTGGAATCCGGACCATTCGCAGCCTATCTCCTTCAGTTTCTCTGCCAGCTTGGCGTCGGGGATGGCATCGCTGTTGCCATGGAGCGCCAGCGCATAGCCCGATTCGGCCAGTCGCGCGGCAATCACCGCACCCACCCGCTTCACGCCGCCGGTGACCAGCGCCAGCGGTCGGGTCATCGTCGGCCCCGGCTGAGCGTGATGCCGATCTGCTCTCCTTTTTCGGAGATCAGCAGTTTGACGATTTTTACCGTGACCCGCAGAACATCCTGATCCTGGAGAAACAGCGTTTCCACGATATGATCCGCGACCGCCTCGATCAGCTTGAAATGAACGCCCTCAGGCAGGGCCGTGGTTGCCGCATGCTTGAGGTCCATGTAATTTTTGGAATGATCAAGCGAGGTGTCCGCCTCGTAACGTTCGCGAACCTTGAGTTCCGCCGCAATCGAGATGCGCAACGGCTGCGGCAGATGGGTTTCCTCGGAATAGATCCCGGTGAGCACGTCAACATCGAGATCGTTGACTTCCAGAAGCAATGTATCTGTCATGTGCAGTCTCTGACCATGTTCCGGTTAAAATGGCAAGTCAGGCGGACCAGCGCGCGAAAATCGCGGTCGGCAGAAGCAGCCCCCGCGCCTCTTCGCGCACCGCCAGTTCACCGACCTCGATTGTGCCCCCGAGATGGGACAGTTTTTCGCTGAGCAGCGAACCGAGTGCCAGCGCCGACATGCGGACGGCATAGACGGTGAGGAACAGGCAGCGGCTGTCGGCATCCAGCAGCTGTCCGCAATTCTCGACCAGCCCGGCCAGATGTTCTTCCAGCCGCCAGATTTCGCCATCCGGTCCCCGGCCATATTTTGGCGGATCGAGGAGGATTGCATCATAGCGCCGCTCGCGCCGCACTTCGCGGGCGGTGAATTTGGCGGCATCGTCGATAATCCAGCGGATCGGACGCTCCGTCATGCCCGACAGCGCAGCATTGTCGCGCGCGGCGGTCACCGATTTCTTCGACGCATCGACGTGGACCAGATTGGCCCCGGCTGCCGACAGCGCCAGCGTGCCGACTCCTGTATAGCCGAAGAGATTCATCGCCTGCGCCGAAGGCTTGTCCGACAGATTGCCCCGGAGCCAGCGCCAGACCGGATCCATATCCGGAAAATAGGCAAGATGACGAAACGGCGTGCATTGCGCGGTGAAGCTGACTTCCTCCCAGTGCATCTGCCAGCCATCTTCCGGGACATTGGCATTCAGATGCCAGCGCCCTCCGCCATCCTCATCGGACGCCGGAATGAATTCGCCATCGGCCTGCCAGTCATCGCTCGACGGAGCCCACATCGCCTGGGACTCCGGACGGATGAAATGGAACTTGCCGTAGCGTTCCAGCTTGCGGCCATGTCCGGAATCGACCAGCGCATAATCGCTGCGCGGCTCGCTGATCATCAATAGGGGACCGGGGCTGGTTTCAGCCATCGGTCGGCGTGGCGTTGGACATGATGAATGCTTTCACCGAATCATAATCGCCCGGCAACTTGGAATATTTTTCTTCCCGGTCAAACAAATCCCCCACACGACGCGGCAAGGCCGGACGAATGCCCGTTGCCCGTTCGACTGCATCGGGGAATTTTGCCGGATGGGCGGTCGCCAGCGTCACCACCGGCACCGCCGGATCGAGATCGACATGCTGCGCCGCCGACAGGCCGATGGCGCTATGCGGGTCGATCACATGGCCTGCCCGGTCCTGCGCCCACCGCATGGCAATCGACATATCGTCCGGATCGACGCGATGGCTGGTAAAGATAGAAGATGCGGTTTCCCGCATGCCAGGATCCAGCTGCATATTATGGCTCTGTTCAAACGCCGCCATCCGCGCAGCGGTTTTGGCACCGTCGCGGCCTTCCAGATCGAACAGCAAACGTTCGAAATTGCTGCTCACCTGAATATCCATCGACGGCGCGGCTGTCGGAGTCACGGTCCCGGTGGAATAGTCCCCGGCACTCAGCGCGCGGTGGAGTATATCGTTGACATTGGTCGCCACGATCAGCCGCTCAATCGGCAGTCCCATTTTCGAGGCAACATAGCCGGCAAAGACATCGCCGAAATTGCCGGTCGGCACGGAAAAGGCGACCTTCCGGTGCGGCGCCCCCAATTGGCTGGCGGCGTAGAAATAATAGACGATCTGCGCCATCAGCCGCGCCCAGTTGATCGAGTTGACCGCCGAGATCGAGAAACTGGTGGTCACCTCCTGGTCAGCGAACATCCGCTTGACCATCGCCTGGGCATCATCGAAACTGCCGTCGATTGCTATATTGTGGACATTGGGCGCGCGCACCGTCGTCATTTGCCGGCGCTGGACATCGGATATCCGGCCATCGGGATGGAGCATGAAGATATCGACCTTGTCCCGCCCCGCCAGCGCATCAATCGCGGCCGAGCCGGTGTCACCGGAGGTTGCCCCCACCACAGTCAGATGCTTGTCCTGCCGGGCGAGGAATTTCTCGAACAGCAGGCCGAGCAGCTGCAGCGCAACATCCTTGAACGCCAGCGTCGGTCCGTGAAACAGTTCGAGCAGCCATTGCCGCCCGTCCAGCTGCACCAGCGGCGTCACCGCAGCGTGGGCAAAACGGCCGTAGGCCTGCTCGCAAAGATCGCGCAATTCCGCTTCATCCAGCGCGTCGCCGACAAACGGCAGCATCACCCGGACGGCGCATTCCACATAGGAAAGGCCCGCCATGGCGGCAATTTCGTCGGCGCTGAAAGAGGGCCATGACTGTGGCAGGTACAGACCGCCGTCACCAGCCAGTCCGGCCAGGGTCACTTGTTCGAAATTCAATACAGGCGCTGCGCCTCTGGTCGAGATATAATCCATGATGGCGAGCGGACTAGCGGCAGCGCTGGATCAGGGCAAGAACTATGCGCTGGCAGTGCTTTTGGACGATGTCTTTTCCAGCCGGTTCTTGAGCCGGCTCAGCCGTTCTACCGCCTGCGCCGCATGGGGGCCGATCCAGCGTTCGTGTATATCGTGAATCGGAAGCGGGTTGAGGTGATTCCATCGCTCACGCCCACGGCGCTCCGGAATGATCAGGTCTGCACCCTCAAGCACTTTGAGATGCTGCATCACTGTGCAGCGGTCCAGTTCGGGAAAATGATCGCACAATGTCCCGGTGGTCAGCGGCTGGTCGCGCAAGTCATCCAGGATCTGGCGTCGCACCCGGGACGCCAGGGCCTTGAACACCCGATCCTGTAGATCACTGATTGACATGTTACATTTTTATAACATATTATAGGTGACAACATCAAGGGAGAATCACCATGGAACTGAAATTCAAGGTTGCCGCACGCATTTCCCGGCCGGTTGAAGAGGTATTCGAGGCTGTGGCGGACCCGGAAAAGCTGTCCGCCTATTTCACTACCGGCGGAGCGAAGGGCCGACTCGAGACCGGGGCGACCGTCATGTGGAGTTTCCACGATTTCCCGGGAGAGTTCCCGGTTGAAGTGACCGAAGTCATTCCCAATGAAAAGATTTCCATCCTGTGGGAAGCCACTGACGGCGTGGAAGATGCAAGCAACGCCAAGGGTGCAGGCTATCAGGTGGCCGCAACCATAGAATTCAAAGCACTGGAGGATGGCCGCACGCTGGTGACAATCTCCGAGGGGGGCTGGCACCAAACCGAAGCGGGTCTCAAGGCTTCCTACGGCAATTGTGAAGGCTGGACCCAGGTGCTCTGTGCACTCAAGATGTGGATCGAGCACGGGATAAATTTGCGCGAAGGCTTTTACAAATAGCGTTTGGACCTAGGCCGACTTCTTCCGGCCTCTCAGCGCCAGCAGGAAAATTACCAGCGCAATGCCGGCAAAGAGGAACCACTGCACGGCGTAGGACAGGTGATTGTTCGGAATATCCTCCAATGCCGGCGGCTGGCTTTTCTGCAGTCCGGCCACCGGTTCGCTGGCGACCAGGCGGATGACATACTGGCTGTCCGGTGCGATAATACCATCGACAATCCCGCCCTCCCATTCCGGATTGTCGGGTCTGGTCGACCAGCCGGCAACAACCTGTGCGCCAGGGCCTTCCGCGCCTGCGGTCCGGCATTCGGCAATATGCGCCCAGCCCGATGTTCCGGATGCGCTACGCCCGCTGGTCGAGCGCCAGCCAACGACTTCGAGACAGTTTACGCTCGATTTGCGGAAATAGGGCGGGTCTTCTGCGCTCGGAACGGCGGGATAGGCAATCGCGGGCAGATCCGATGCCGCTGCGTAGGTATCCAACAGGTCGTTCTTCCATTGTGCGCGCTGCAGCTGCCAGATGCCGAGACCGGCCATGGTCGCCACCGCGACCGACACAAGCATTGTCCCCAATATCGGCAGGCGCTTCGTCACCGGCCTTCGCCTTGGTCGATGCTGCCTTCCCGGGCCTGGTTGCGATGCTCGAGAATCAGCAGCAACGCTTTCGACACCCTCAGCGACCCGACCACCGCTGCGACGGTCAGGGGAACCCAGAGCAGTACATGCACCCACAGGGACGGATGGAATTTGGCTTCCACGGCCAGCGCCAGACCGAGAATGATAGCGCCGACGATCAAGGTCAGGAAAGCCGCCGGACCGTCCCCGACATTATACTGGCTGAAATCAAGGCCGCAGGCGCGGCATTTGTCTGAGAATCTGGTCACATTGGCGAACAGCGTCTTTTGCCCGCAATGGGGGCACAGACCAAAAAGGGCAGCGGGAAATACATCCGGCTGCCCTTTTGTATTTTCGGTTTCGTTCAACGCGATGGCCTAGTGGACCGGCGCGCCCCAGCCGCCCCAGACGTAGACGACGATGAACAGAAACAGCCATACGACATCGACGAAATGCCAGTACCAGGCTGCTGCTTCAAAGCCGAAATGCTGTTGCGGGGTGAAGTGACCCTTGTACGCCCGCACCAGACAGACGATCAGGAAGATCGTCCCGACCAGAACGTGGAACCCGTGAAAACCGGTCGCCATGTAGAAGGCCGAACTGTAGTTGATCCCGGCAAACGGGAACGGTGCAACGCTATATTCATAGGCCTGAATGGCCGAGAACAGGACGCCCAGAATGATGGTCAGCCAAAGCCCGGTAATCAGCCCCTTGCGGTCACCGTGGATCAGCGAATGGTGCGCCCAAGTAACCGTGGTGCCGGAGCACAGCAGGATCATCGTGTTGAGCAATGGCAGTTCAAAGGCATTAAGGACTTCGATACCCTTGGGTGGCCATTGCAGAAGCGCCGCCGCGCCTTCCTGTCCGATATAATTGGTGACGATGCCGTCAACCATTTCGAGCGGCTGCGGGAAGAGCGCGAAGTCGAACCAGGCCCAGAACCAGCCAACGAAGAACATGACTTCCGAAGCGATGAACAGGATCATCCCGTAGCGCAGATGCAGCTGCACCACCGGGGTGTGGTAACCGGCATGCGCTTCCTTGATCACATTGGACCACCAGGCATAAAAGGTCAGCACGACCGTGGCCACGCCGACCGCAAAGATCAGCGCGCCGAACGTCATATCGTGCATCCAGCGGATGCCGCCGATGGCCAGGACAAACGCGGAAAACGCACCGAAGACCGGCCAGATATCTGGCGGCAAGATGTGATAATCATGATTTTTGGCACCGGCCATAATAGTTCCCTAACCTTCTCTCAAATTTCTCTTAGCTATCGCCGCTACCGGCGTCTACCGCCTGAGCATCGTCGGAACGATAAAAGGTATAGCTGAGCGTAATTTCCTTGATGTCCCTTGTTTCCGGATCGTCGAGGATCGCCGGATCAACATAATAAAGCACCGGCATCCGCATCGTCTGTCCCGGTTTCAGCAATTGCTCGCTAAAGCAGAAACATTGTACCTTGTTGAAATATTTGCCGGCCAACAGCGGCGTCACATTGAATGTCGCCGTACCGACAACCGGCTGGTCGCTGTTATTGGTCGCCAAAAAAATAGCCATATCACGGGCGCCGACGGTGACATGGTCGACCGCCTGCTCCGGTTTGAACGACCAGGGCAGCGCAGAATTGACGTTGGAATCGAAACGGATCGACATCACCTTGCTGGTCGCCTGCACCGTTGCGGCCTCAGCTGCATCCACCCGCTGGGTGGTGCCGGCATAGCCGGTCACGCGGCAGAAAACCTCATACAGCGGCACGGCGGCAAAGCCCAGACCGAGCATGCCGAGCCCCATCAGCCCCGCCATCATCGCGCTGCGCCGGTTCTTGCCCGAAAGAGAGGTTTGCAGGGCCGTCATCAGGACCCCGCCCCGATTTTCACGATCGTGATCAGATAGAATAATATAACCATGAACAGCAGCAGGCCGGCCATGATCAACGCCCGGTGCTTTTGCCGTGCCTGATAGACCCTTTGCTCTTCGGGGGTCATCGGTGCCTTGTTGTTGTCAATCTCGCTCATGCGAATATGATCCGGTCAGCAACAACCGCTGCGAACAGCGCAAACAGGTAAAGGATCGAAAATTTGAACAGGCGCTTCTCGGCTGCCATGTCGGCCGGTCGCGTTGTCCTGCTACGGGCAACTTGCCACGAAAGCGCGCAGAATATCGTGCTCAGCACAATCGCAGCAACACCATAGAATGCAGCGGCGAGGCCCATTGCGAACGGCGCGACGGCGATCGCCGCCAGGATCAGGCTGTACCCGAAGATCTGGTTGCGGGTCGACCGTTGCCCGGCGACCACCGGCATCATCGGCACACCGGCTTTCGAATAGTCGCTGTTCATGAACAGGGCGAGCGCCCAGAAATGCGGCGGCGTCCAGAAGAAGATGATCGCAAACAGCAGGATCGGCATCACCGTGACATCGCCGGTAACCGCGGCCCAGCCGATCGCCGGCGGAAAAGCGCCGGCAGCGCCGCCGATCACGATATTTTGCGGCGTGCTGCGCTTCAGCCAGATGGTGTAGACCACGGCGTAGAAGAAGATCGAAAAGGCCAGAAACAGCGCGCTGAACCAGTTGACAGCGACGCCCATCAGCAGAACCGAGAAAACCGACAGCCCGATCCCGAAATGCAGCGCGGTTTCCCGGTCCATGCGGCCAGCGGGCAGCGGCCTTTGGCTGGTCCGCTTCATGATCGCATCGATATCGGCTTCATACCATTGGTTGAGCGCTGCCGAAGCCCCCGCTCCGAGACTGATCGCGAGGATCGCCGTGAAGCCGATGACGGGATGAATCGTTCCCGGTGCCGCCAGCAATCCGCACAGGGCGGTGAATATGACCAGCGACATCACGCGCGGCTTGGTCAGCGCAAAGAGATCCTTCGCGCTGGCCAGGCCTTGTATCGTGTGTGACGCCGTGGTCATGTCTCTTTCCAGGTCCCCTGCTGTCGCTCAGATCACTTGATTTGAGGAAGGGTTTCGAACTGGTGGAATGGCGGCGGGCTGGACAGGGTCCATTCCAGCGTCGTGGCGCCCTCTCCCCAGTAATTGCCTTCCACTCTCCGGCCTGCCAGCAAGGCGTAACCGATGTTCACGAAGAAGATCGCCACACCGACCAGCATCACGGCATAGCCGATCGAGCTGATCTCGTTCCAGTAAGCAAACTGCTCCGGATAGTCCGCATAGCGACGCGGCATGCCTTGCTGTCCCAGGAAATGCTGCGGGAAGAACAGGATGTTCACGCCGATGAAGAAAATCCAGAAATGGAGCTGCCCCAGCAATTCGCTGTACATCCGTCCCGACATTTTCGGGAACCAGTAGTAGAAACCGGCAAAGATCGAGAAGACCGCACCCAGCGACAGCACATAGTGGAAGTGCGCAACCACATAATAAGTGTCGTGGAGATTGTCATCGATTCCGCCATTGGCCAGCACCACGCCGGTCACGCCGCCGATGGTGAACATGAAGATAAAGCCAAGCGCCCACATCATTGGCGTTTTGAAGGACATCGAACCGCCCCACATGGTCGCGATCCACGAGAAGATCTTGATACCGGTCGGCACCGCGATCACCATGGTGGCCGCAGTGAAATACATCTTCACGTTAACCGACATGCCGGTGGTAAACATGTGGTGCGCCCAAACCACGAAGCCGACGACCCCGATGGCAACCATCGCATAGGCCATGCCGAGATAGCCGAAAATCGGCTTGCGGCTGAAGGTCGAGATAATATGGCTGATCATGCCGAAACCGGGCAGGATCATGATATAGACCTCGGGGTGCCCGAAGAACCAGAACAGATGCTGGTAAAGTACCGGATCACCGCCACCCGCGGCATCATAGAAAGTCGTGCCGAAATTGCGGTCGGTCAGCAGCATCGTGATCGCTGCGGCGAGCACCGGCAGTGCCAGAAGCAGCAGGAATGCAGTGACCAGCACCGACCAGACAAACAACGGCATTTTGTGCAGGGTCATACCCGGTGCGCGCATATTGAAGATAGTGGTGATAAAGTTGATCGCCCCGAGAATGGACGAAGCACCGGCCAGGTGAAGCGAGAGAATCGCCATATCGACCGCCGGGCCGATCGAACCGCTCGTTGCGAGCGGCGCATAGACGGTCCAGCCTGTGCCGGCACCATTGCCGGTGCCGCCGGGGACAAAGGAGGATCCCAGAAGCAGGAGCAGCGCAGGGACAAGCAGCCAGAAGCTGATGTTGTTCATCCGTGGGAAGGCCATGTCCGGAGCGCCGATCATCAGCGGCACAAACCAGTTGCCGAAACCGCCAATCATCGCCGGCATCACCATGAAGAAGACCATGATCAGGCCGTGCGCGGTAATCAGCACGTTCCAGAGGTGATAAGCCTGGTCCATCGTTGCTTCGCTACCGTTGGAAATGCTTGCCCAGGCTTGCAGATACTGGATACCGGGCTCAGCGAGCTCGAGCCGCATCAGACCGGAAATGGCACCGCCGATGATCCCCGCGACAATCGCGAAAATCAGATAGAGGGTACCGATGTCCTTGTGGTTGGTCGACATGAACCAGCGCTGGAAAAAGGCCGGCTTGTGATCAGCATCATGCGCGTGATCGTCGATATGGCCATCTGCTGTGATTGTTGTCATTGCTCTAACCCTTATTGCGTAACTGGCGCAGGAGCAGCCGGTGCGGCCTCTCCCGTGGAATTCGATGCCGGCACCATTACCGGTGCTACGACGGTCGAGGTTTCTTCCTCAGCACCCCGGCCTTCTGCACTGACTTCATTCAATGCCGCCTGGCCTTTCGGCGTGCCGCCATTGGCGCGAACCCAGTTGTTGAATTTTTCTTCGGACAGCACTTCAACCGTGATCGGCATGAAGCCGTGCCGTGCGCCGCAAAGCTCCGAGCATTGGCCATAATAAACGCCCTCGCGGTCAATCTGCAGAACCTTTTCGTTGATCCGTCCGGGAACGGCATCAAGCTTGAACCAGGCTGCGGGAATAGCGAAGCTGTGAATCACGTCCGCTGCGGTAATCAGCAACTTGACCGGCTTGCCAACGGGAATGACCATCCGGTTGTCGGCGGCCAGTTGATAGGGTTCTCCTCGCGCCGCGGCTTCTTCTTTGGACATCATGTTGGAAATGATTTCGAAATCGCCATTGTCGGGATAGCTGTAACCCCAATACCACTGATATCCTGTCACTTTCACGGTGAGCGCGTCTTCCGGTGCCGGCTCGAACTGCCGCGCCAGCAGGCTGATTGACGGCACCGCAATGACCACCAGAATCAGGACCGGGATGACCGTCCAGATAATTTCAATGAAAGTATTGTGGGTTGTCTTGGATGGCTCGGGATTGGCGCCACGACGAAAACGGAAGATAACCCAGAACAAAAGAAACAGAACGAGCATGCTGACGCCAACCATCATCGGGATCAGGATCGCGCTGTTGATCCAGTGCGCGGTTTCGCCGGTCGGGCTGAACTGCTCCTGGAAGTCAATACCGCCATCAACCGGCATGCCGATACCCGGCGTCGGTTTCATCGGGGTATAAAGCGCAGGATCAAGTCCCGATGCGGGCGCTTCGACCGCTGCTGGCACGTCTGTCGATTCAAGCCCGCTGGCCGCCGCCGGATCCACGACTGGCGCCGCCGGCAATGCTTCCTGCGCCGACAATGCCGTCGGCGTAAGAATCAGGCCGATGGCCAGAATCCAAGCTTTCACAAAATGAGTCATAAGTCGCTCAACCCTATTTTACCCCAAGTTTCGGTAGTTTTCCGGCAATGGTCCGACTTTTGGAATCAGCGAACCCGGCATGGAATAGTCCGATTGGTGCGGCTTATAGGCATGGTTGACGCAAGCCTCAAGCTACCGCACACATATTTTTTCAGTTTTTTGACTTTAATTTTTCTGGCATTGCGGCGGCAATATGCCCATTTGGGCAGAATGGCGAAAATCAGGCAGGGATGGAACATTGACAGAAGAAGAGATTTTAGCGGAATTCCGAAACTGCGATGCCCTGTTGCAAGGCCATTTTATCCTCTCGTCCGGCCGCCACAGTAGCCGTTATCTACAATGCGCGCGATTGCTGATGAACCCGGCGCGGGCGGCGCGGATAACCGAAGCGCTGGCCGCAAAAATTCCGCAGAATATCCGGCGTTCGATCGATGTCGTCGTTTCGCCGGCGATGGGCGGCGTGATCATCGGCCATGAAATGGGACGCGCGCTCGGCCTCGACGCGCTGTTTCTCGAACGGCCCGAAGGCACGTTCGAACTGCGCCGGGGATTCCGGCTGGAACCGGGCCAAAAGGTGCTGATGATGGAAGATGTCGTCACCACCGGCCTTTCGTCGCGCGAAGCCATCCAGGCAATCCGGGACGCGGGCGGCGACGTGATTGCCGCCGGTGCGTTGGTCGACCGGTCCAACGGCGCGGCCCAGTTTGACGTACCCTTCTACCCGCTGGTATCGCTGGATGTGCCATCCTATGCCGCCGATAAACTGCCCCCCGAACTGGCCGCCGTCCCTCCGACAAAGCCTGGCAGCCGCAAGGCATGACCGACGGCTCCCTTCTCAGGCTTGGCGTCAATATCGACCATGTTGCGACAATCCGCAACGCACGCGGCGGCGACCATCCCGAACCGGTGCGCGCGGCTCTGGTCGCGGCCGAAGCGGGCGCCGACGGCATCACCGCCCATCTGCGCGAAGACCGCCGCCATATCCGCGATAATGACCTGACGGTGCTGATGGACACATTGACCATTCCGCTCAATCTGGAAATGGCTGCCACCGACGAGATGCTGGCGATCGCGTTGCGCCACAAGCCGCACGCCGCCTGCATCGTCCCGGAAAACCGCGAGGAACGGACCACCGAAGGCGGGCTGGATGCCGCGGGCCAAAACAACCGGCTGGCCGATTTTGTCGGGCGATTGCGAGAGGCGAATATCCGCGTCAGCCTGTTTATCGAACCCGACCCGCGCCAGATCGAGGCCGCGATCCGTCTTGGCGCGCCGGTGGTCGAATTCCACACCGGCCATTATGCCGAAGTCGGCGGCGCCGCGCGCGAAGCCGAACTGCGCCGCATCGCCGATGCCGCGGCTCTGGCAGCGAAAAACGGCATCGAACCCCATGCCGGGCACGGCCTGACCTTCGCCAATGTCGTGCCAATTGCCGCAATCCCGCAGCTGGCGGAACTGAACATCGGCCATTTTCTGGTCGGCGAAGCGATTTTCACCGGACTCGACGGCAGCATCCAGCAAATGCGCGCCCTGATGGACGACGCGCGGTGAGAATATCCGCGAATCTTTCCTCCCTGTCGAAGACGGGGAGGGGGACCGCCCGAAGGGTGGTGGAGGGGCACCTTATTCCGCTCACCCCTTTTTCCCTCGCTTCTGGCCGCTGTCCCTCCGTCACCTTCGGTGCCACCTCCCCGCAGCTTTGCTGCAGGGAGGAAGAAACATGATCATCGGTCTCGGCTCCGACCTCTGCAATATCGAGCGCATCCAGAATTCGCTCGACCGGTTCGGCGAGCGCTTCGAAAATCGCGTCTTCACCGAGATCGAACGCGCCAAGGCAGCCCGGCGGCCCCATACCATCGCCGGAACCTACGCCAAACGCTTCGCCGCCAAGGAAGCCTATTCCAAAGCGGTCGGCACAGGTTTTCGCGCCGGCGTGTTCATGAAGGACATCGGCGTCATCAATGCCAAAAGCGGCGCCCCCACGCTCGCCCTGACCGGCGGTGCAAAGAAACGGCTCGACGCGCTGACCCCGGCGGGATATGGGGTCACCGTTCATCTCACACTCACCGACGATCATCCATGGGCGCAGGCATTCGTGATCATTGAAGCCCATCCGCTATAGGAAACGCGCTTCAGTATGGACCAGGAAACCAAAGACAAGAATATGGCACTAGACAATATCGCCGACAGCGGCTCCGCTCAAAAACCGGAAAAGGAAAAGACCGACTGGATCGGCGAGATCAAGAGCATCGGCCTGTTGCTGCTCGCCGTGCTCGCGTTCCACAGTCTGGTCGCCAAGCCCTTTTATATCCCGTCGGTATCGATGATGCCCGGCCTGCTGGTCGGTGACCGGCTGATTGTCAGCAAATATGCCTATGGCTGGTCCTGGGTATCGCCAACCTTCCATATCCTGCCCCGCATGGAGGGTCGTCTGTTCGGCAGTCTGCCGGAGCGCGGCGATGTCGTGATCCTGACCCCGCGAGACCAGAGCAGCGACTATATCAAGCGGGTGATCGGCCTGCCCGGCGACACGCTGGAGCTTCGGGGCGGTCAGGTGTTTCTCAACGGCATCGCGGTAAGACAGGATGTCCAGCCCGACCTGCTGGTCCCGATCGACGCCAATTCCCCCTGCGGGTCGAATGAATTTCCCGGCGCGCGTAGCACCGATGCCGCCGGCAATCCGGTTTGCCGCCTGCCGATCCTGCGCGAAACGCTGCCCAACGGGGTCAGCTATGATATCATCGATCTGGGTCCGCAATATACCGATGATGTGGCACCGGTCGAAATCCCCGAAGGGCAAGTCTATCTGCTCGGCGACAACCGCGATCTCAGCGCCGACAGCCGGGTGGCCAGTCCGCTCGGTCTGGGCGGTCCGATCCCCTGGGAAAATATCGGCGGACGGGCGGAATTCATCACCTTCTCGCTGGATGGCACGACCACCCTCAATCCGCTCAGCTGGATAGGGGCCTTCCGCAGCGGACGGGCCGGAACCAGCCTGCGTCCCCAAAAGGCGATTGCTACCGCCCAATAAGCGTCAAGGGACTCTCTAGAGCCGCAGCCCTGCGGTTTCGTCGAGACCAGCCATGATATTGAGATTCTGCACCGCCGCGCCCGAGGCCCCCTTGCCGAGATTGTCGAGCCGCGCGATCAGCCGGACATGATAACCAGCCCTGTTGCCACCGACAAACAGCTCCAGCCGGTCGGTCGGGGCATCATTCTCGCTGATCAACAGCTCCGAGCGATCACCAGCCCCCTGAACCGAAACGATTTTCGAACCGGCATAAAAAGACGTCAGGGCTTCCAAAAGATCTTCGGCCCGCACCGATCCGATAGCGCCAAGATGGAGCGGCACGTCAACCAGCATTCCGCGGTAGGCGCGGATTACGGACGGCGCGAAAATAACGTCGTGGGTCAGGCCAGCATGGATTTTCATTTCTGGTATATGCTTGTGCTCCAGATTGAGGCCATAGGCGCGAAAAGCCAGATCAGGTTCCGCCGTAAAGCGCTCAATCAAAGCCTTGCCCCCGCCCGAATAACCAGACACGGCATTCATCACGTAGGGCCAGTCCGCGGGGAGCAAACCTTGAGCGATCAACGGTGCGATCAGGGCCAGAAAGCCGGTCGGATAGCAGCCGGGATTGGAAACAAAACGTGCATTGGCGATCGCTTCCCGCTGACCATCACGAAATTCGGCGAATCCAAACACCCAGTCGGCAGCCGTCCGGTGCGCTGAAGAAGCGTCGATCACCCGCGTTTTCTCGTTCTCGATCAGCGATACGGCTTCGATGGCTGCATCATCGGGAAGACACAGGATAACAAAATCGCTGTCGTTGATCGCCTCGCGCCGTGCCGCAACATCCTTGCGTTGGGCTTCGGGCAATTGCACGAGCGCAAATTCACTCCGCCCGGCAAGCCGTTCGGCAATCTCCAAGCCGGTCGTACCCACGGCGCCGTCGATGAAAACAGTCTTTGTCATATTCAGCCTCAAGATAACCGTTTGCGAGCCAATACCGGCTCATCCGCAGTCTCGGCAAAGCGGGCAGCCACATCTGCCAGCGGCTCGACAACCACCTGCATCCAGTGCGAATTGGCGTGAACAATCCGGTCCTTGTCGACCATGAAGCCGACATGGTTCGGGAAGAAAACCAGATCGCCGCGCCGCAGCTCCTCATCTGCCGCGATTTCCTCACCGAGTGCCGCCAGCTGCTGATCGCTGTCACGCGGCGATTCAACGCCGGTCAGCATCAGGATCATCTGGACCAGCCCCGAACAATCGAGACCGTCGCCGCTCCGGCCGCCCCAGAGATAGGGTGCCCCGATCAGCTGTTCGGCGAGCGCGGCGGTGCCGTTGCTTCCGTCAAAAACAACCTTGGTGCCAATCGGCTGGACATGCCGAACGTGGACAAAACCCTTGCCGGTTTTCAGAAAGGACCCGCATTCGCTGCGTTCGCCGCAAGCGATCCGCGCTCCCATTGGTAGCCGCTTCATGACACCCGATTTGAAATCCGGTCCGACGAATATAAACCCGGCACGCGCGTGGATCAGATGGGTGGGCTCCGGCGTTTTCTTCCGATGCTGCAGCGCATGGACCGGGACATAGCCGACGTAGTTATCATGGCCGCAATAGCCCCAGGCCCAGTCACCGGCGATATCCAGAACATGGAAATCCTCGCCGTGGAGCAATTCGGAAATCGCTTCGTGATTCTTGCCGCTCTGCTTGCGGATCATCGCCTTGGGCGCGGAACAGCGCATCGGCATCGGCGCCGCATAATGCGGCGCGAACATCTTGCCGGCCAGAGCGATATCCGCCAGGTCGCCGCGATGCGCGGTAATCCGGGGATCAAAGTCCTCTTCCGGACCATGCAGCACGAATTTCCGGTTCGCGCCCAAATCTGCAGCTTTCATGTCCATCCGTCCAGAAATCCCAATTGCGACCAAAAATCCCAGTGCTCTGCGGCCTATGCGCCATATTACACACCAATGACAATCGGCCGCCTTTAGACGAGATGCGTGCGGTTAAGCAAGCGGCGTCGCTGACTTGGTCGTGCGCCGGGTACAGATTTCCACTGTTGTTTGCAAAACGTCTTGCCGGTTTCAGGCCGTCATCGGCAGACATTGCCGTCCGGGTACATCATAGACCGCCACGCCTTCACTCAGCTCCGGAACGCGCGCAACGACTTTACCGCCCGGCGCGACGATCGCCGTACATCCATAGCTCAGAAGGTCTCCCGAAGCGCCGGTAACGTCGGATGATGCGATCCAACAATTGGTCTGGCGAGCGCGCGCTATCAAGTTGGCGAGGCTCTTTTCACGCCAGCGTTCGGCCGTGTCGGGCCGCAACATATTGTTGAGAGGATAGAGAATCAGGTCGGCGCTCTGGTTGGCAACCTGATCGGCAGCATCGGCATGGTTCGCGTCGTTGCAGATGTTGATGCCGTAGCGGACCCCTGATCGAACGAACGTTGGAAAGTCAACGCCAGCATTCACGCCTGGCTCATTGGGATAGGCCTTGGCATAGCGTCCCACAATCCGGCCATTCTCGACGACGAACGCGCTGTTGAAGGCATGCGAGTGTACCAACTCTAAGGCACCGACCACCAGCGTCGCCCGGAAATCTGCCACAAGACTGCACAACTCAACCAACGCGAATCTGGATGCCTCGTCGGCGCGTGCGCGTATCGTGTCGGGATCGTAGGAATGTCCGAGAAGGAATGCTTCGGGAAAGACAAGGAGGTCGATTGCCTCTTTTGTGGCCCATCGCATACACCGGACGATGGCCTCTGAAACGCTGGCAGCATCGTCAGCAAAGGCAGGGCATTGAAAAGCAGCAATTCTCATGGCGGTAATCTATTCCAGCACGACGCCCTGTTAAAGGGCTTCTTTGCGGTGGCGCGAAAACATCCTGAATGTTGCAAAATGGAGCACAATGCGCCCGTCGGCTTTTTGCCGCCGGTTTACTGACCGAGACTGACTCGCCACCTACTACCCGTACCGCCCCTGCAGATAGCGCCAGCTCGCCCGCAGCCCCAGCGCTTCGCCGCCCTTGGGCCGTCCAGCCTTGCTCTCCGGTCGCCAGGCGAAAGTGTCAAAATGCGCCCAAGGCACCGATTCCGGGGCAAATTTCTTCAGAAACAGGGCGGCGGTAATGCACCCGGCAAAGCCGCCGGAGGCGCTGTTGACGCAATCGGCAATCGGGCTGTTGAGCATCGCGTCATAGCCGGACCACAGGGGCATCTGCCACAGCGGGTCGCTTTCGTCCTCGCCGCCTTGCAGCAGCCCGTCTGCCATTTCCTGATCATCGCAAAACATCGCCGGCAGATCGGGGCCGAGAGCCACCCGCGCCGCGCCCGTCAGCGTCGCAAAATCGATGATCATCTCCGGTTCTTCCTCGCCGGCCAGGGTCAAGGCGTCACCGAGAACCAGCCGACCTTCGGCGTCGGTATTGGTAATTTCGACGGTCAGCCCCTTGCGGCTGTGCAGGATATCGCCCGGACGCAGGGCGTTGCCATCAACCGAATTTTCGACCGCAGGGATCAGCAAATGCAGATGCACTGGAAGCTTGGATTCCATCACCATTCTGGCGAGGGCAATGGCATGGGCCGCCCCGCCCATATCCTTTTTCATCAGCAGCATGCCGGCCGCCGATTTCATCGACAGCCCGCCGCTGTCAAAGGTCACTCCCTTGCCGACTATCGCGATTTTCGGATGGTCGGCCCTGCCCCATTTGAGTTCGATCAGACGCGGCGCATGGGCGCGCATTGCCGCCTTGCCGACCCCGTGGATCATCGGGAAATGCTCTTCCAGCGTATCCCCGCGAGTCACTTTCAGCTCGCCGCCATGCTTTTCGGCCAGCTTGTCGACAATATCCTCGATTGTGTCCGGCCCCATATCCGCAGCCGGCGTGTTGACCATATCCCGGACCATCGCGGTCGCTTCGGCCTGCCGCACCGCTTCATCGCGCTGACCAATCGCATCCTTGACCAGCAATATGCTCGGTCCCTGCCGGTCGGGAAGCTCCTTGTAGCGATCAAATTCGTGTTGCGCGATCAGCCAGCCGAATAGCGCGCCCTTGGCACCGGTCTCCTGCAGGCGATAACGCCCCTCGGGCAGGCTGCTGCCGAGCTTGGCCAGCGACCACGGATCGAGCCTTTCATGATCCAGCACACCGGCAACGACTGAAAAGTCGCCTGCGACCGACTTGTCATCGCTCTTGCCGCCAACCGGGGGCAGCAGCAGATAGGTGTCGGGTTTGCCGGCAAATTGATAGGCCGTGACAATTGCCCGGACGCTATCCGGTTGGCCTTTTAGCCAGTCCTCGAAATTGTCCGTATCCAGTATCCGGATCGTGCGCGCGGGCTGGCCGGTATCGGCTTCAATCAATGCCATAAAATCAGTCATTTGATCGCTATAGCTACAGATTAGGCCGAGCGCGAGAGTCTATTCGGCAGCAATTGCTTCCGCTCCAGCTTGCTGTTTTGGCAGAAAACCCACCGCAGCACTGGGCTTCGAAAAGACCATCACACCATCGTCCACGGCCTTGTGCCGCAAATTGATGATGTCCTTCGGATAATTCTGGTTCAGTCGCCAGGGCTTCCGATCACCCTGTTTCGGCAAATGCTTGATCGCCCGCTGGACATAGCCCGAACTGAAATCGAGCATCGGCTCGGTTCCCATCAGACCGTCGGCCGGCAGTGTCGGGGTTGCGATGGGCGTCCCGTTTCTGTCCATGAAATTCAGCAGACGGCAGATATATTCACTCGTCAGGTCGGCTTTCAGTGTCCAGCTGGCGTTGGTGTAACCCATGGTCATCCCGAAATTGGGGATGCCGGAGAACATGACGCCTTTGTAATTTATTTTTTCACCAAAGGTGACCAGTTTACCATCAACGGAAATTTTTGCGCTACCGCCGGTGAGCATTTTCAATCCGGTAGCGGTAACGATGATGTCCGCCTCGAGCGTCTTTCCGGATTTGAGCTTGATGCCGTCTTTGGTAAATGTTTCGACATGGTCGGTGACAATCGAGGCCTTACCCGATTTGATCGAATCAAACAGATCGCTGTCGGGAACCAGACACAGGCGCTGATCCCATGGATTATAGCTGGGAGTGAAATCGGCCATGTCGACGCCCGGCCCCATTTCCTCGCGCACCATCTCGAGCAGCCGGCTCTTGAAATCGGCAGGTTTCCTGCGCGCCAGATTGAACATGAAAATGCCCATCAGCACGTTTTTCCAGCGCGTCAGCAAATAGGCCAGCTTGGCCGGCAGGACTCTGCGGAACCGCAGGGCCCATTTATCCTCACCCGGTCGCGATACGATATAGGTCGGAGAGCGCTGCAGCATGGTCACATGGGCGGCTGTATCTGCCATCGAGGGAACCAGCGTTACCGCAGTCGCGCCGCTGCCGATCACCACGACCTTCTTGCCCGCATAGTCAAGATCTTCGGGCCAGAATTGCGGATGGACAATCTGTCCGGCGAAATCGGCCTTGCCGGGGAAGAGAGGATTATGGCCTTCCTCGTAGCTGTAATAGCCCGAGCACATGTGCAGAAAATTGCACCGGATGGTGCTGATCGACCCGTCCGCGTGCCGCAGGCTTACCGTCCACAGGGCCTCTGCGCTTGACCAGCTTGCATCCACCACCTTGCGGTTGAACAGGATCCTGTCGTCCAAGCCATATTCGTCGACGGTTTCGTTGAGATACTTGAGGATCGAAGGCGCGTCTGCGATGGCTCTGCGCGAGGTCCAGGGTTTGAAATTATAGCCCAGCGTGTACATGTCGCTGTCCGAGCGGATACCGGGATAGCGGAACAGGTCCCAGGTGCCGCCGAGCCGCTCCCGCGCCTCGACTATCGCAAAGCTTTTGCCGGGGCATTTCTTGGTCAGGTGGACCGCCGCGCCAATACCGGACAGGCCGGCACCAACAATCAGAACATCAAGAATATTATTTTCCATGCCGCCGCTTTACTGACATTGGTGTCAGCTGGCAAGAGAAGGGATTTGGGGGGCTATTCGCTGATCAGGGTCAGGCTGCGAAAGATTGCCGGGTCGAGCTTTTCATCGAAGCGGCAGCCGATATGGCCATCCTTGCACCAGACGACAGCTGCCGCGATCGGGCTGCCTCCCTCGAAGCGCAGCCAGACGCGGGTGTCCTCGGCAATTTTGGTTTCGCAGGCTACCCGGCAACCGTAGACCGAGACATCGACGAGTTCGCCAGACTTGCCCTTTTTGCCGTGCGCCCGGATCGCCGCGCGCTGGATCTGGACGGGATGACGATAGACCTTGCGCTGTTCGATCAGCGCCGGTTTCACCGTGCGATATTGCGAATTCATGTAGCCCATCAGAACCCCTTTAAGAGATTGCTTAGCGGTTTCTGGTCAATAAAAGGTTAAACTACTGAAAGAGCATCGCAATCTACCGTGGAAGTGACCCGCAGGACTATTCCGCAGCTTCCAGCGCTGGCTCGCTATCATCAGCCGCCCGTTGCGAATTCGGGCCATAAAACTGGATCACCCCGTCGTCGACCGGATCGTTGAGCAGGATATTCCGGTCGAACAGATAATTCTGATTGAGCCTCCACGGCATGACGGTGCTGTTGCGCGGCAGTTCGGACAGCGAACGGGTAAGATAGCCGGACGAGAAATCGAACAATTCCTCCTGCTCCAGTTCGGTGGTGAGCACCGGATTGGCGATCCGGGTAGACGTCGCGTCCATATGCCCCAGCACCCGGCAGACATATTCCGACACGATATCGGCCTTGAGCGTCCAGCTGGCATTGAGATAGCCGAATACGATTGCCAGATTGGGAATGTCGGAGAACATGCAGCCCTTGTAATAATAATGGTCGGGCCAGTGCACCGGCTTGCCGTCAACTTCGAACGCGACCTTGCCGGCGACCGCCAGTTTCAGTCCCGTCGCCGTGATAATGACATCCGCATCGAGCGTCTCGCCGGATTTCAGCTTGATGCCGGTCTCGGTGACCGTGTCGATATGACCGGTCTTCAGATCGGCCTTGCCCGCAGCAATCGCCTTGAACATGTCGCCATCGGGCACCAGACACAGCCGTTGCTCCCACGGGCCATAGGGCGGCGTGTAATCTTCCTTCACATATTTGTCGCCGAGATCCTTCTTCATCGGCTTTTCGAGCTTGGCAATCACCTTCTCCGGCTTGTCCCGCGCCATCCGGAAGCCAACGTCCTGCAGCTTCACATTCTTCCAGCGGGTAATCCTGTAAGCCAGTTTCTCCGGCAGGATACGGCGCAGGAAATTGGCGAGCCGGTCTTTCGACGGGGCCGACGCATACCAGGTCGGCGTGCGCTGCAGCATGGTCACATGGCTCGCTTTTTCCGCCAGCACCGGAACAATGGTGACGGCAGTCGCGCCGCTGCCGATGACCACCACCTTCTTGCCCGCATAGTCGAAATCCTTCGGCCAGAATTGCGGGTGGACGACCGCGCCCTTGAAGTTGGAAAGCCCCTCTATCTGCGCGTCATAGGGATTGTCATAATCATAATAGCCAGCGCCCATATAAAGGAAATTGGCGTGCATGGTGACGTGACTACCGTCCGATCTTTCGGCTGTCACGGTCCAGCGCGCATCTTCGCTCGACCAGCTGGCCGACAGCACCTTGTGGCCGAAATGGATATGTTTTTCCAGATCGTGCTTGGCCTTGATGCGGTGGAGATATTTCATGATCGAGGGACCGTCGGCAATCGCCTTCTGTTCGGTCCACGGCTCGAACTTGAAGCCCAGCGTGTGCATGTCGCTGTCGCTGCGGATGCCGGGGTACTGGAACAGGTTCCAGGTCCCGCCAATATCGTCGCGGCGTTCGACGATGGCAAAGCTCTTGCCCGGGCATTTGTCGCGGAGATGCACCGCCATCCCGATTCCCGAAATCCCGGCCCCGACGATCAAAACGTCTACCGATTCGATCGTGGTGGCAGTCTTGTCCGAAACTTGTGTAACCATTGCCGTCTCTCCCAGCTTTTGCATGGTTATGCCATTCACGGGCAAGAGTTGCAATTGACAATTTAATCGAACGGTTAAGGCACCCGTTCAGCCGATGCATTCCGGCAATGGATTCACCGGCCAAAAGATTGTAGCGAAGACAAATGACCAACAGCAGCATTCCGATCACCAGACACCGGGCCACCGATCAAAAAGCAGCCGCCATCCGCGCGATGGTCGCCGCAGCGACCGCAATCGCCACGGAAAACGATTCCTCGCGCCTGGCGACCGTCGAAGACGCCGCGATTTTCCACGAGTTTCTGAGCGACCCGCAGATTCACGCCCCGATCTATACCCTGCCCAGCCCGCTGACCGTCGACGCGGTGCGGGGCTTCATCGCCGACCACCGGCAGCAGCGTGAACGGGGCACCGGCCTGCTGTTCCTCAATTGCAGCGCTCGGGGCGAGATTGGCGGCTATATCGATATTTGCGTCTGGCCCCAATGGGCCGCCGGCGAACTGGGCGGCGCGGTCCATCCCGATCGTCAGGGCAAGAGACGCGGCATCGAAGGCGCACGGCTGAGCTTCGACTGGATGTTCGACGTCCTGGGCCTCGACCTGATCTGCGAGACCGCTGCGCTCGACAATCACCGGACGGCCCACCTGCTCGACGGACTGGGGTTTCGGCGCATGGGCGAAATCGTCAGCCACCGCGACGACGGCACCACCCGCCCGTCACTGGTGTGGGAAGTGTCGCGGACGGAATGGAAAGAAAAAAACCTCTCCCCTGATGGAGCAGGATAGGAAGGTTTATCCGAAGGATTGGGCGCAGCGGGATGAGGGTGTACCGGTCGGTTGCTGCGTCACATGGTCCGGCGCTCCTTCCTTTTCTCCCGCAGGGGAGAGGGTGTCAGGTCGGTCCATCGTCCCTTATAACACTTGCCTATAGCTGAAATCGGAGTAACAAATTGGACAGCGGGGATCCATAGTTTCTCGTCGGGAGAGTTCAACAGGCTGGGGAGTTGTCTGTTGATCGAGTTCAGAATTGAAAAAGGGGGGTGGCAACAAATGATGAAGGTTTTTGAAGGGAATTCACGAAAAACGGAACCGGCAAATTGCGATAACAGGATAGAATTTGTCAAAAAGAATCGGACCGAGCGAACCAAAGCCTCATTACGCCACATCCGGACGATCCATCGGATAAAAGCCGATGGCCTGGGCCCATGCTATCGCGCCCTTGGCGACAGCATGTGGCAAATTTTATGCGATATCTATCTGTGCGATATTGACGGAATCGATTTCTCCGTTTCGGATCTGGAACGGTCCCTGAAACTGTCCGCAACACTGGCCGAGCGTTATGTCGCTGTGCTCGTATCGGAAGCATGGCTGGAAGTTACGGCTAGCGAGGGCGATTCCGATTCCCGAAATCTGCTGCTGACCGAAACGGGTCGCTCGAGGGTCGATTCGATTCTCGCTCGGTGCACGGATGCCTTTACCGAAGGCTTTATCTACTCCCGCCCCAAACTGGTGAAGTCCGGGGATTGAGTCGCTCGATCGACTGACCTGGGCAGTGGTGAACGGCCTCGTCCATCTGAAGCGCGGAATGTCACAACCAGCCGGAGGCGTGGCGCACGCCCCTTCCGCTCGACGGAGAAGGATAAGAAATCTTGCTGCCCGGCACACCCGCCCCTTCTCCCGTGCGGGAGAAGGATACGAAGCCTTGCCGCCGAAGCCTTGGCGAAGGCGGCCAGGCGCAGTTGGATGAGGGTGTTCCGTTGCTCGGTTGCTGTGCCACCAAGGTCCGGTACGCCCTCACCCGGCTCCGGATAAATTCGCTACGCTCATCAAGCCCGCACATCCCTCCCCCGCACGGGGGATCGAGCGTGGGAGAGGGTACTTAACACTCGCCAAAAACCGTGGTAGCGCCGCCGCATCGAAACGCTCTTCCTCTTGATCGGCCTCGCGCTGGCGGGAGCGGGACTGGTGTTGATGGTGCGGAGCGATCTCCTGTTCATCCGCAACGGGACCCGCCGCGTGTCCGCCCGGATCGTCCGCCATCAGCGCACGCGGCGCGGCGGCACAACGCTGTACAGCGCGGTGCTGCTGGTGCCCGACGAGCGCGGCGGCTTTATCGAGGTTCGCGACCCGCTGACCACGCCCTTTCCCAAGCCGGTGATCGGCGAGCGGCTGACCGCCGTCCACCCCGCCGGCCACCCCGCCAAGGCCCGCATCCCCTATCCGTGGTTCCGGGCGGGGGTGTACGGGGTGCTGGGCTATGGGTTTGTGGTGTTCGGGCTGGAGGTTACGGGGTTGGGGTAACCCTTCTCCCTTGAGGGAGAAGGATACGAAGCCTTGCCACCGAAGCGCCAGCGCAGGCGGCTAGGCGCAGTTGGATGAGGGTGTTCGGGTGGTTGACTGCTGTGCCCCCATGGTCCGGTGCACCCTCACCCAGCTGCGACTAGGCAGCAAGCTGCCAAGTCTGCACAACCGCGCTTTATCCCGACGCCGACAAAGTCTATATGGAACAACGGATCAGACAGGAAACGGACGGCGCCTATGGCGTCGAGCGGAACTGATCTCGGCTTTCACGGTTAGCTTCCAATCGGCTTATCCTTTCCTACAACACACCAAATAGGTTATACTCACTCCATTTAACAAACCATACCGAAGATGCAGCACCGCTGTGCCGCGGTCAAAAATGGTTCTTAGCAAGGAGTATAACCCATGATATTTCAGGATGAATTTGTGCACCGCCTGCGGGTGGAGCGGGGTGAGGCAGCGGATGAAGGTGAGGACCAGGACAAGCCCCTCCTCTTCAGCGGAGGGGACACAAGGGGTGGTGGCGATGCGCCAGCATCGCTCGCGTCAGCGATTGGGGGTGGCGCCGACGGAAGTGGATTAGAGCCTCAACAACGCCTTTCAGACGGGAGAAACCACCCCAACCCCTCCTTTGAAAAGGAGGGGCTAGAGAGCGCCGGTGATGACGGAGAGCACATCCGTCATCCTGAACTTGTTTCAGGACCCCGGGCGGCCGAACCGGCAGATCGGGGGAAGACGGACGGGGTCCTGAGCCGTCAGGCCATCGAAGATAACCGAGTTCAGGATGATGATTCTGTGCGGGTACAGGGTGATGGTGGGAAGAACACTCGTCATTGCGAGCGGAGCGAAGCAATCCAGTGCGGCGAGCGGCGCTCTGGATTGCCGCGTCGCTACGCTCCTCGCAATGACGAAGGCTCTGATACCGTTGGTCCTGAGCCTGTCGAAGGGTGCCTCTCGTCGGAGGGGCGTGGTTCGACAGGCTCACCATTAACGGATACCACCACCCCCGCCATCCGCCACGACGGCTGGCACCCCGAGTTGCGCGTGAAATTCCTCGAGGCCCTCGCGCAGACCGGCAATGTCCAGGCGTCGGCCTATTTTGTCCAGCGCTCCCGCCAGTCGGCCTATGACCTGAAACGCCGCGACGCGGATTTTGCCCGGGCGTGGCTCGCGGCGCTGGTGCTGGCACGGGAGGAGGCGCAGGACAAGTTGCAGGAGCGCGCGATCGAGGGTGTCGAGGAGGAAATTTTCTACCATGGCGAGGTGGTGGCGACCCGGCGGCGTTATGACGCCCGGCTGCTGCTCGCGCATCTGGCGCGGCTCGACAAGATTGCCGAGCAGATCCCGGCACAACGCGGCGCCGCGCGCTTTGGCGATCTGCTCGAGGCGATTGGCAAGGGCGAGGATACCGCCCCGCTGATCGCCACCCCGACCGCAGACGAGCTGGCGGCGCTGGCCGGCGCGGCGGAGGCGCAACAGGCCCCGCAGGCCGGGGCGGAAGAGGAGCTGGAATTTTACGCGGTCTGCGGCCCCGACCATGACGGCCCGCCGGATTATTTCCGCATGTCCCCCGAAGAAGCCGCGGAAATGGAGCGCGACTTCCCCGGCCTGAACGCCACACCCACCGGCACCCGCGACGAGGCGGTGATCAACGCGATGCCCTGCCACGCCGAAGCGATGCGCGAATTCTGGCGAGACGAGGCGGAGAAGGGAATTCATCTATAACAGTGTAAAGTTTGTCAAGTTCGGGTGGGCGGAGTGCGCGCGTCATCCACAGCAGCAGCACCGTCATCCTGAATTCATTTCAGGACCTCGGGCGTCTGAACCGGAAGATCATGGGAAGAGGCAAGAGGTCCTGAAATGAATTCAGGATGACGATTATATGCGGGTGCAGAGTGATGCTGGTTATAACACCGTTCGCACTGAGCTTGTCGAAGTGCACCTATCGTCCACGAACTGGCCTTCGATCCTTCGACAGGCTCAGGACGAACGGAAACCAGTGGCCCCTAGCCCGCAGCAACCCCGAACAGGTCATGATCGTCGGCATCCTCGATCACCGCGTCGATGATATCGCCGACCGCAAGGCTGGCGGAGACGTTGCGCAGGAAGACATTGCCGTCGATCTCCGGCGCATCGGCCTCGGAGCGTGCGGTGGCACCGATGTCGCCGTCCTCGTCGGGCGCGCCGATCTCGTCTATGATCACCGGGAGCGTGCGGCCGACCTTGGCCTGCAGCTTGGCAGCGCTGATCCGGGCAGTGACCTCCATCAGCCGCTGGTAGCGCTCTTCCTTGACTTCCTCAGGGACCGCGCCGTCGAGGGCATTGGCCGCCGCGCCTTCGACCGGTTCGAAGCGGAACGCGCCAACCCGGTCGAGCTGGGCTTCCTCGAGCCAGTCGAGCAGATAGCGGAAGTCGTCCTCACTCTCGCCGGGAAAGCCGACGACAAAGGTCGAGCGGATGGTGAGATCGGGGCAGATATCGCGCCAGTTCCTGACCCGCTGCAGCACCTTGGCCTCGTTGGCCGGGCGCTTCATCCGCTTGAGGACGTTGGGCGCGGCGTGCTGGAACGGGATGTCGAGATAGGGCGTGATCCTGCGCTCGGCCATCAGCGGGATGACCTTGTCGACATGGGGATAGGGATAGACATAGTGGAACCGGGTCCACACGCCCTGCCCCTCCGGCGTCCTGAGCTCGCCCAGCGCGGCGGCAAGATCGGTCATATGGGCACGCACCTCGCGGCCCCGCCCGACCGGTCCGTTCCACTGGCGCGGCTCGTGCCGGATATCGACCCCATAGGCCGAAGTGTCCTGGCTGATAACCAGCAGCTCCTTGGTGCCGACCGCGACCAGCTTCTCCGCCTCGCGCAGGATCGCGTCGGGGCGGCGGCTGACGAGGTCGCCGCGCAGGCTCGGGATGATGCAGAAGGAACAGCGATGGTTGCAGCCCTCGGAAATCTTGAGATAGCTGTAATGGCGCGGGGTCAGCTTGAGCCCCGCCTCCGGTACCAGATCGACGAACGAACCGCGCGCCGCCGGCGCTGCTGCATGCACCGCGGTGACGACGTCCTCGTACTGATGCGCACCGGTGACCGCGAGCACATCGGGGAAGCGCTTCATGATCACGTCGGCCTCGTTGCCCATGCAGCCGGTGACGATCACCCGGCCGTTCTCGGCCATCGCCTCGCCGATCGCCTCGAGGCTCTCCTCCTTGGCGCTGTCGAGAAAGCCGCAGGTGTTGACCAGCACGACATCGGCGCCGGCATAGTCGGGCGACAGGTCATAACCGTCGCTCCTGAGCTGGGTCAGGATGCGTTCGCTGTCGACCAGAGCCTTGGGACAGCCGAGCGAAACCATGCCCACCTTGGGCGGAGAGGGGATTTGGGTAGCCATATCGCGCGGCCTTTAGGCGCGTTTTGCAGGAGAGTCATCAAAAGATCGCAGCACCCCGGCATTGTGCTCCGGCGCAGGCCGGAGCCCATCTCGTGCCACCACCTCGGTCAACATCGGCAGATGGAGCCATGCCATCACCGCGAAAGCCCTCTATTCATTGCCGAAACTCGGCAATTCCGCTATGCAAAGGCCACCGGCCTGCGCCGGACAACGGTCTTTGAGGGAGGATGATATGAACATATTTGACGTAAACTGGATTGCGGTAGTGGTCGCCGCGCTGGCGGGCTTTGTCGTGGGCGGCATCTGGTACGGTCCGGTCATGGGCAAGCGATGGATGGGCGCGGTCGGGCTGACCGAGCACCAGATTAAGGAAGGCAGCATGGGAAAGATTTACGGCGGCGCCTTCGCGTTCAGCCTGGTCGCTTCCTGGGCGCTGGCGCATACCTTCGCGACCTATGCCGTCGACCTGTCCTTCGGCGTCAAGGTCCTGACCGCGTTCGGCGTGGCGCTGGGCTTCATCGTCCCGGCGATCGGCACCAACTATCTGTTCTCGCAGAGAAGCAAGACTCTGTTCTTCATCGACGCCGGCTACTGGCTGCTGTTCTACATCGCGATGGGCGCGGTCCACGCCTGGCTGGGTTGAACGACGCCCGGCGGGTTCAGGCGCGCCCGGCGAGCGTGTCGGCGATGATCCGCCAGACCTTGGGATTGAAGCCCATGCTCAGATGCCCGCCATCGACACGGATATTGCGGGCCTGCGGGTTGTAGATATCCTTGGCGATGTCGGGGCCGACGATGCCGTCGCGATCGGAATAGAGCACGGTAAGCGGCTGGTCGAGGCCGATGCTGTTGCGCTGGTGGACCTCGCGCTCGAACTGGTCGAGCCGGATATTGGCCGACTGGGCATAGCGCTGGCCCGGCGTGGTATATTTCGGGCCGCCGATGATCGGTGTCCCCATGGTGATCACCTCGCGCACCAGATGCGGCGACAGGCGCGCGGTTTCGCGGGCGATAATCCCGCCCAGCGACCAGCCGATCAGGGTGAACGGTTGCTCGCCATTGGCGGCAAACCGGCTCTCGGCGACCGCGGTGAAGCGCGCGACATCGCGGTCCACCGACCCCCGGTTGCGACCGAGCGACCAGTCGGCAACGTCATAGTTGATCTGCCGGAGAAAGCCTTCCAGCGGGCGCATCGACAGTTCGCTGCCGCCATAGCCGGGGATCAGATAGACCGGTCGGCCGTCACCGCGCGGCGCCGTGACCAGCCGCGGCCATTGCAGGCCGAAGCGGAGCAGGTCGAGCGGCAGCGACAACTCGCCCAGCTGCGCCAGTCGGTGCGGCGGGCGAAGCCCGGTGGGCATGGGGATCGGGTCGGCCATCAGAAAACTCCATCAAGAAGCTCTCAAGATAGGGATTTATCTCGCAGGTGCAACATGAACCAAGGAACAGGGCTGTCAGGCGTCTTCGTCCACCCGTTCCGGCACACCATTGCCGGGAATGATCTCGACGATGATGTCGCCTGCTTCCAGCTTCTGGGCCTCCGCTTCCCAGAAGCCGATGACCGTGTCGCCCCGGTAGATCCGGACGCCCAGCCCTTTGCCGACCACGTCTCTCATCGCCATGCCGACTTCTCCTTCGGTCACCGCCCGCTGGACCAGCTTCACCCGGCCCGTCGCCGAAGCGAGATCGCTGAGATAGTCGGAAATCTTGGCGCCCTCGCAGCTTCCGGCGAGCAGCAGCCCGGCAAAACTGACCGGATTGATCACGGTCGTCGCGCCGGCCTGCCGGGCCAGCAGTTCGTTGTCCGCCGCCTTGATCGATACGCTGATCGGCAGATGATAGGCGAGATGCCGCGCGGTGAGCACGATCAGGATGCTGGTGTCATCGCGTCCTGCCGACACAATCATCGAACGGGCACGCGAGATCTTCACGTTCATCAGCGCATTGTCGCGGGTGGCATCGCCATTGATCACCGCGCAACCGAGCTTCTCCGCCTGCGACAGGGCGTCGTCCGATGTATCGATCACGACGATTTCTTCCGGCTTGGTGCCACGCGCGAGCAGTTCCTGCACGGCTTCGCTGCCGCTCGTTCCAAAGCCGGCGATCACGATATGGTCGTGCAGATTGCCTTGAATCAGTTTCATGCGCCAATTGTCCCAGGTTCGTTTGAAAACAAAATTGTAAGCCGTGCCGACGAAGATTAGCACGACGAAGATGCGAATAGGAGTCACAACCAGTGCGTCGAACATCCGCGCCCGTTCGGTGACCGGAGCGATGTCGCCATAGCCGGTGGTGGTGATCGAGATCATCGTGAAATAAACCACGTCATAAAAACTGACGTCGCCGTCATAGCTGTCCTGCAGACCATTGCGATCGAAATAATGCACCGAAACGGCCATTGCGATAAGGCCCAGGACGAACGCAACCCGCCAGGCAATATCCGCCCAGATCGGAAGACTCGACCGTCGCCGCAGGGTAAAATAGTCAGAGATTTTAGGTTGCGTTTTCCTTGCCATGGCGTACTCAGCCGCGTTTCGGCAAATGGATGTTCGGGTCGACCGGCTTGCGGTCCTTGCGGATCTCGAAATGCAGCTGTGGTTGCTGCACATAGCCGCTTTCACCGGCAAGACCGATAACCTGTCCCATCTTTACCCGCTGGCCACGTGTGACATTCAACTTGTCTGCATGACCATAAGCAGTCACCCAGCCGGAACCATGGTTGATCAGGATCAGCCCGCCGAACACGCCGATTTCATCGCCGCTATAAGCAACGACGCCATTAGCCGAAGCGCGAATCGGCGTACCTTTAGGCACGCCGATATTGAGACCATCATTGACCTTGCCGCCACCTTTGCTGCCAAAGCTGGAAATAACAGTGCCATCCACCGGCCACTGGAATCGCCCGGAGAAGCTGTCCGGTGTAGCGATGGTTTCATTGGGTGCGATGGCCTTTCGCCAATCGGACGGCTCTGTTGCCGCTGCGCCATCGGCCAGCGCGGGCTGGCTACCGGTCACAATATCGTCAATATCCAGATCAAAGGCGGCAGCGCGTTGCTCAATGCTCAAATTGGCAGGATCGGTAGGTGCGGTGGCGGGCAGCAGCAGCTTCTGGCCTACTCGCAAAATATAGGGTTCTTCCAGTGCGTTCAACGCCACCACTTCTCGCCATGGCGCCCCATAGGCACGGGCGATCGCGATGCCGGTCTCACCGGAATTCACCGCGTGATAGCGCCCGCCGGTGATCTTGAGGCGCTGACCCGGATGAATAATGTAGGGCTCGACCAATGCATTGGTTTTCGCAATGATCTGTGATCCCGCACCTGTCCTGTTTGCAATCCCGCGCAATGTGTCGCCAGGCTGGACGACATATATATCCGATTTCACCCTTTGCGCGTTGGCTGTGACGGAACTCGCTTGCCATGATGGAGGGGGCGCCTGGTCGGGCGCGGTACCGAGAACGGTCGTATCCGTAGGCAGCTGAGGCGGGGCGGACGGTGCTACATAGTCATCGCGACCCGGAGGGATACAGGCGGTGACACCGCCGAGTAATATGAGGATCGCAACGTGACGCATATATGACCCCATCAACTAACTCTCTCCGTTACTCGAACGCTAATAGCAGCAAAACCGTACGTTGCCAGCCCCGCTGAACCAAACATAGTGAATTCTGAGCGCTGCGGATCGTGATCAGGGATATAGTTTTTTCAGATCAACCATCGAATTATAATGGGTGAGATCCAAATGGAGCGGTGTGATCGAGACATAACCACGGTCGATCGCTTCCAAATCGGTGCTGTGGGCCGGCGTTTCGACCATCGGACCAAGACCGAACCAATGATATTCGAAACCACGCGGGTCGCGGTTGCTGACGATCTGCAAGCGACCATAGTCGCGGATACCTTGCGATACGACCCGGACACCCTTTACTTCGCTCGCCGGGAGTGCCGGGAAATTGATGTTCATCAAAGTCCGATGATCCATGCGTTTCTTGATCAGAGGGCGCAGCACGCGTTCACCCCATTGCACAGCTGCATCAAATGGCACGTCAGCACCGATATCTTCGCGTGCATAGGCTTGACTAAGCGCGATCGACGGAATTCCCGCGAGTGCACCTTCCATGGCGGCTGACACCGTGCCCGAATAGGTAACATCCTCGCCAAGATTGGCCCCGCGGTTTACGCCGGACAGGATAAGGTCCGGCGGCCCGTCTTTCATGATCTTGGCAACCGCCATCATCACGCTGTCGGTCGGCGTACCATCGACCGAATATTGCTGATCGCCGCGCTTTCGGATGCGCAGGGGCCGGGTGAGAGTCAGCGAGTGGCCAGCCCCCGAATTTTCGTCGGACGGCGCGACAATCCAGATATCGTTGGAAAAATGCTGCGCAATATCCAGCAAGATTTTCATGCCCGGCGCATCGAACCCATCATCGTTGGTCAGCAATATCCGCATCAAGCAGCCTCCAGCTTGTCGATACCGCCCATATAGGGCAGCAGGGCGGGCGGAACGGTAACTGAACCATCCGCCTGTTGATAATTTTCGAGCACGGCGACCAGGGTGCGGCCGACCGCCAGTCCCGAACCGTTGAGCGTGTGGACAAATCTTGTCCCCTTTTCCTCACCCTCGGGACGGAATCGGGCATTCATCCGGCGCGCCTGATAATCTCCGCAGTTGGAGATGCTGGAAATCTCGCGATAGGCTTGCTGACCCGGAAGCCAGACCTCCAGATCAAATGTTTTGCGGGCCGTTGCCCCCATGTCACCGGTGCAGAGCAACATTTTCCGATAGGGCAGTTCCAGCGCTTGCAGAATCGATTCGGCCGCCATGGTCATCCGCAAATGTTCTTCTTCGCTATGGTCGGGGTGCACAATCGCTACCAGTTCAACTTTCTCGAACTGATGCTGACGGATCAGGCCCTTGGTATCCTTGCCTGCTGCACCGGCCTCGCTACGGAAACAAGCGGTCAGCGCCGTCAGTCGGATTGGCAGTTCAACCCCATCGATTATCTGGCCTCGCACGCTGTTGGTCAGGCTGACTTCTGCCGTCGGGATAAGCCATCGGCCATCCGTGGTCTGGAACAGGTCTTCTGCAAATTTGGGTAGCTGCCCGGTTCCGAACACCGCCTCATCGCGGACCAGCATCGGCGGCGCACATTCCTGAAAACCATGAGCCGTGGTTTGCTGATCGAGCATGAACTGGCCGATCGCCCGATGGAGCCGCGCCATCTGACCGCGCAGGAAGGCAAAACGTGCGCCGGACATTGCCGCAGCCGTTTCAAAATCCAACCCCAGCACCGGACCGATATCGCTATGCTCTTTCGGATCAAAATCGAATTTACGCGGTTCGCCCCAGCGGTCAATTTCGACATTGTCATCTTCGTCTTCGCCGGGTGGCACGCCATCGGCGGGCAGATTGGGCAGTGCCGCAAGAATTTCTTGTAAGCGGCCGGAAACTTCCCGCTCCTTTTCCTCTAGCTCGGGGATTTTACTTTTCAATTCAGCGACTTCCGTCATCAACGCCTGCGCTGTTTCCTCGTCGCCCTGTCCCTTGGCTTTCCCGATCGCCCTGGATGCCTCGTTGCGGCGTGCCTGCCCGTCCTGCAACTCGGTTTTCAGTGCGCGGCTTTGCTCATCCAGCGCCAGTATATTCTGGGAAACTGCTTCGACCCCGCGCTTGGCCAGTGCAGCGTCAAATTCGATGGGATTTTCCCGGATATATCGTAGATCATGCATGACAAATGCCTATGCCGACCGTCTGTTTCACATGCAAGACTGCAAAGAAAAAAGCGGCCAGAATGCACCAGCCGCTTTTTCTGATTATCCTGGATCAAGGTCCTTAGACGGCACCAGCCTTTTTCGCCTTGCGGCGCCGTGCAAACAGAGCTGCCGCTGCCGCACCAAAAAGGAGTACAACCGGCGGAGCCGGCACTTCTGTCCCGCCGGTCGATCCGCCGCTGCTACCACCCGAAGACGAGCTGGAGCTGCTGCTCGACGAACTGGAACTGGAGGAACTGCCCGAGGAACCGGAAGACGTGCTGTTGCCGCCGAAGCTCGAGGATCCGCCGGTGGCCCCGGACGAACTGCTGGTCGAACTCGAGGAAGACGAACTGGAACTACTGGACGAACTGCTGGATGACCCTGAGCTGCCCGAGGACCCCGAACTGCCGGAAGAGCCCGAACTGCCCGAGGAGCCGTTGGAGCCGCCGCCCGAAGAACCGTAACCACCGGAAGAACCGTGTCCACCGGATGATCCACCTGGCTTGCCGCCAGACGATGCGTCACCACCACTGGAACTGGAGGAACTGCTCGACGAACTACTCGATGAGCTGGACGAGGAAGAACTGCTGCCGCCGGTGGAGGTACTCGTTGAACCGCCGGTGCTGGTCACGCCTCCAGTGGATGTGCTGGTGGAACCACCGCTCGTCGAGCTGCCGCCGGAAGATGTGCTTGTTGACCCGCCACTGCTGGTCGAAGAAATCACCACACTGCCACCGCTGGATCCTCCACCAAAAAAGCCGCCGAAAAAGCCGCCGCCGATGCCGCCATAACCGCCGCTGCCGCCAACCACGACAGGCACTGAACCGCCGCCATCATAGATCGGTGGAGCCGGTGGGATGTAAGGAGGCAAAGGAACCGGTACCGGTTGGGGTGCCGGAGTTTGGGCAATGGTGACCACCGTTGGTTGGCAAGCTGTTACCGTTTTGGTCACGGTACGCCGCGTACGCTTGATCTTGCGAGCTGGCTCACCCTTCCGAACCACACGGGCGCGAACCGGCTGCTTCTTTGTGAGCTTCTTCACATAAGGTGCTGCGGGCGCTTCCGACACATGAACCGCGCCGCCGCCAATCAGTGCTCCGCCGCAAGTGCAGGCGCATAATTTTGCTAAAGCCATCCGTACCGACATAATATCATCTCTCTTCCGCTAGGGAGCGACCAGTTGATCAACAGCGAACCGCTGACTTTCCTTTCCGCTATCCCGACATGCATCAGAAAGGCAGAAGAAATCGTAAACTACAATTGCGTTAACCCTGTTTACCTACCCAAAATGGGAAAATTCCTTAGTAGCTTGTATCCAACCACGGTTAATGTCCCGAATTGGAACCATCGGGGATGCTATTGTTGTGAAACACGAAGAAGTTCAGATATTTTCACGTGATCGGGGTGGAGCCGTGATCCGCTGGAGAACTTGAGAATATATATTATTCGACATAATGAAGTACGAAGTTTTCCCAATTCAGGATAATTGGATTTTCAGCTATTTTGCGCCTTGTTTCCGACAAGTGTGCTCGGTATAGGCCCGCCGTGTAAGTGGTTCCAGCCTCCCGGAGTCGGGTAGGGCAGATGTTCGGAGAGTATGTTGACATCCTCGGCTAAAAAAGCATCCCCAAAAAAAAGCGCCGACGGCGCAGATGTGGTTCTCCCAGACGGCTATGAGCCGAGCGAAGACGAAGAGTTCATGAACGAGCATCAGCTCGCTTTTTTCAGGCAGGCCCTGGAAAAATGGAAGCAGGAAATCATCGAAGAATCGAAAGAAACTCTGGTGCATTTACAGGATGGTCCAATCCAGGAAGCTGACCTGAATGACCGGGCATCAAGCGAAACCGACTGGGGCCTGGAGTTGAGGACCCGTGACCGTCAGCGCAAGCTGACGTCAAAAATCGATTCAGCGTTGCGACGGATTGACGAAGGTGAATACGGCTATTGTCAGGTCACCGGCGAACCGATCTCGCTTGACCGGCTGAAAGCACGGCCGATTGCCACGATGACCGTCGAAGCACAGGAAGCGCATGAACGAAACGAGAAAATCTCGCGCGATCAATAGTAAAAGTTTCTGCCCCTGGCCAAAAGTTAACGTTCGGGCTTGTCTGGATCGAAGCACTCGCGGTGGACTGCTCTATAGCGAAAATATCTTCCCGAAAAACATCCCGGCTGTTAACCGAATTTGCACCAATGTCGCTTTATACTCAGCTATGCGAAACATGCTTTTACATTTATGAATTACGGGAAGCTTATGAAAGAAACTTTGGACGATAGTCTGAAAATGAACAGTCAGGCCGTTGAACTCCCGAAGCGCCAGCTTGATCGGGACAGTCTTTTTCTGAAAGCAGCACTGAGCTTCATTGATGGGGAGAACTGCGGCGAAGTACGCATCCGTAATCTGTCAGCAGGTGGCCTGATGGCCGAAGCGCCGGTGCGCGCCAAGCGGGGCGACAAAGTGCAAATTGAGCTGCGCAATATCGGTCGTATTACCGGATCTGTTGCCTGGGTTGCCCAAGGTCGGTTCGGCGTGGCTTTTGATCACCCGATTGATCCAAAGCTAGCGAGACAACCCGTCGGCCAGAAAAAATCGGAATTGCCGCGCTATTTGCGTAGATAGGTCAGAGAACCCTTCTCTTTACAGAACAGCCCGCCCCATCGCTGAGCTGCAGATCAGATTTCAACATTAAGCTTGCTTAGAATTCCTACCCTGCATAGGACAGGTTAATCAGTCGATTAAACAGGAGCGGGGCATGGCAGGGCCATTGAGCGGTATTAATATCATCGAGTTTGCCGGGATCGGTCCCGGTCCTTTTTGCGGCATGATGCTCGCGGATCAGGGTGCTACAGTCACTGTTCTCCATCGTCCCGGCGGCGCACCCGATCCCCGTCTCGCCCTTTCCCGTTCCCGCACATTGGTCGAGATTGATCTGAAGTCGGATGAAGGGATTGAGAGTGCCCGCGCGCTGGTAAAAAACGCCGACGGATTGATCGAAGGGTTCCGTCCCGGGGTAATGGAGCGGCTGGGCCTGGGTCCGGAGGTGCTGCTCGTGGACAATCCGAGCCTGGTCTACGGGCGGATGACGGGTTGGGGGCAACATGGGCCGCTCGCGCCAGCTGCGGGACATGATATCAACTATATTTCTATTTCCGGTGCCTTGCATGCTTTCGGGCGGGCTGGCGAAAAGCCGACCCCCCCGATCAACATGGTCGGCGATTTTGGCGGCGGCGGCATGATGCTCGCGCTCGGCATGGTGTCCGCCCTTCTCCATGCCAAGACCGGAGGCACCGGTCAGGTGGTCGATTGTGCAATGACCGATGGTTCCGCCGCCTTGATGGCAATGATCTACGACTTCCACAACCTTGGTCACTGGCAAGATGAGCGGGGCGTCAATATGCTGGACACCGGAGCACATTTCTACGACAGTTACGAGACTTCCGATGGCAAATTTATCTCGATCGGGTCGATCGAACCGCAATTTTATGCTGAGCTTCGGCAGGTCGCCGGCCTTGCGGAAGATTCGGACTTCGACGCGCAGATGGATCCGAGACAATGGCCAGTGCTGAAAGAAAAACTGACTGCCCTGTTCAAGACAAAGACGCGCGCCCAGTGGTGCGATCTGATGGAAGGAACGGACATCTGCTTCGCGCCTGTCCTGTCGCTGACAGAGGCGAAGGAACACCCACACAATATCGCAAGGCAGACCTTTGTTGACGTCGGTGGACTGATGCAACCGGCACCGGTGCCGCGTTATTCGGTTACAGTTTCGGACTCTCCCAAGCGTCCGACTTGAGCAGTACCGATAATTCTTTCGGCATAACGGGGACCAATCGCCAACTGGCTGCCGTCCTGCAGAATTACAAATCGCTTGCGCCCTTTCCGGCGTACTTCCGAGATGCAATCACGCCGGACGATGGCCGATCGGTGAACGCGGACAAACAGGCTGTCCGGCAATTGCTTTTCCAGCGAGCGCATGGACTGGTGCAATAGATAGCTGCGGCCCGGTAAATATAGCCGCATATAGTCCCGTTCCGCTTCAATCCATTCAATATCGGAAACAATCAGCTGCAGTGATCCTGTCCCATCCTGTACCCAGAGAGGTGGAGCGATATCCGGCGTTTGGTCGATGCGGCCGCGTGCCAGATTGGCGATGGCGCGTTCGACGCCCTCACGCAGCAAGGCCTCCTTGACCGGCTTCAAGAGATAATCGGTGGCTTCCAGCCGGAACGCCTGCACCGCATATTTATTGTGAGCGGTCGTAAAAATGATTTCCGGCGTCCGCGCCAAGTCCTCACAATATTCTGCCACTTTGAGTCCCGACAAATCGGGCATGTCAACGTCCAACAGCAGGATATCGGGTTGTAACTGTCTGATTTTCTCCAAGGCCTGATGGCCACCATCGGCCAACTCGATATTACCAAAAAGCCCGACCCGTTCGCACAGCGCCTTGAGCCGGGACCGGGCCAGTGGCTCATCATCGACAATCAGGACTGATGGCGGCGTTGTGGCCATTTCAGATATCCTGAAAAATCAGGGATGGATCCGGAAGGACAATCGTTGCTGTGGCCATCCCGTGTTTGTTGTTGGCCAAGAGCAACGAGGCGTTGTGGCCATATAATGCTTTCAGCCGATCGTGAATATTGGTGAGACCCGTCCCTGTCCCAGCTATGTGGTCATGGGCAAGACCGCTCGATCTTTGGACCCTGCCATCATTGGCGACGCTGATGCGCAGGCGATCGCCTTCGATCTGTACCGAGATGATGATATTGACTGGCTGATCTGTATCTGACACGCCAAATTTGACGGCATTTTCAATCAGCGGCTGGATGATCAACGCCGGTATGATCCAGCCGTTAGCGGCGGGATCGATGTCGACAAAATAATGCAGGCGTTCTGGAAACCGCATACGTTCAATCTCGAGATACCGAACCTGTTGCGCAATTTCCTGTTCCACCGGCACCATATCCTCGGCACCACCGGTCAGCACCGCACGCATATAGTCGGCCAAATCATCGACCAGTTTTTCAGCTTTCCTGTTTTTCTGATCAATGATCAGACTGCTCACCGAATTAAGCGCATTGAAAACGAAATGCGGGTTCAACTGGAAGCGTAGCGCTCGTAATTCACTTTCCCGGTTCACTCGCTCCAAATGGCGGCTATGCTCCATCATCCGCTGCAGATCCTGACTATGGGCCAAAGCCAAATACAGAGCGCCCCAGCTGGCCAGAATAAAATAGCGGGTAAACGCCTCGTCCAGAATGTAGACCCAGTCGAACGATGTAAAATCGATCGGGTCAAGCAGATAGGAAAAATCGAACAGATCGGCATCATGATTGAAAATTATCTGATCGAAAATGGCGAGGTAATTAGCCAGAATCAGGGTCGGCAAGAATAGGATGAATATCGCCGCACCCATGCCGCTGTTGCGCACCGCTACCAGCAAGCGATACAGCAGCCAGGTGAAGGTGATGCAGATGCTGGTCATCAATATCCGCTGGACGAACAAAACATCTGCATTACTCTGCGTCATGTATAGAAAACGGCCGGTGACGAACAGGAAATAAGCCCCCCATATGCCGAACATCGACTTGATTGCGAGACCTTGATTAACCGGAAACAACCGGTCGAGCAGCGACGGCGTCCGAACCCCGGCATCGCGTACCGCAAGGACAGGATCAAGCTTCACGAAGCCGGATTACTCCCGCTTGCTTCGATTCCCCTCCGGGTGCGCCAATAGGTCGCAAAACTGGCCAGCCAGTGACTGCCGGAATAATGCGGCGTCCGCACTGAACTTTCCCCAGAATCACCGTGCAAACTGGCTGATGCAAGAAGAGATGCCCGGCGCGAATCTCCGGCCGGAAGGGCTGAAGCCATCCCTTCCAGCGCCCACGCCCGCGAAAGATTGAGGCCGTCAAGATGCACCAATTTGCCGTCTGTGGGATCGTTGACAATGCCGACTTCCAGCCAGTCGTCGCTGCCATCAGTCGGAATCGTCGGCAGAAAGTCCGATAACCAACTGGCATATTCGGGGCCATCCATCACCCGCCGCATCAAGTCGGCCACCATCAGACAGGAGGACAGAAAGTCCTCTCCGGACGGTTCATAGGCCATCGGGCAATTACGGTCATTGCGATGAAAACTCAGCGCCTTGTTGCGTACCAACTCCGCCATTTCGCCATCACCGCTGCGCGCGGCCCAATCGAGAAACAATCCAAAGGCGAAAGCGGACTGGTTATGCGTCCCCAGCCGGATAGGATAGGCCAGCTTTGGTAGCCAATCCTTGATATTGCCCACGATGACCGCTTCGAGCGGTTCCAGCCGGGTGAGCCACGCTTTTGCCTGCTCGGACTTGCTGCCTTCCCCCTCCGCAATCTCGCGCAGTTCGGCAGTCAGCTGCAGGAACCAGGCGAGGCCGTAGGGACGCTCGAATGCCTTTCGGTCAGGACCGTCGAAATAGGCGATTTCACCGACAATTTTTTCTTCCGTAAAATTCGCGGCAAGCGCTGCGGCAATCTCTTCATCCATCTCCGGAACCAGGTCCTGTCCCCACAAGCGGGTCAGCAGCCAATGTCCGTGAACAGCACTATGCCAGTCGTAACAGCCATAGAAGACGGGGGTCAGTTTTGCCGGTTCCGCGACATCGACCGCGCTGGTCAACACATGGCTGATCTTGTTGGGATATTGTTTGTTGATGCAGTTGAGCGCTATCCGCGCATAGGCATGTTCCGCCTTGCGGGGTGCCAGACTATCATCCGCCGGGTCGGGCGCGACATTCTTGCGCTCGAAAACCCCGCGTTCTTGCGAAGACCGTTGGTCATCTTCCTCAGCAACAGAACAACCCGCCAGTATCGCGATCATCAGCACGATCGTTGTTTTTCGATTGATCATTCAACACCCTCCAAAGACCATTTTCCAATAGAGATGAATTGACCCTTTGGCAAAAGGCTATAGGGCAAAATGTCTTTTCCGCCATGCCAGTTTCGGCCAGGCGATTTGCAGTGGAACAGTCAAAGTCACGATCCAGCCCGCCATATTCCTGACCGGTAGCCCCTTGCGGCATATCGCGACAATGGCCCTGACCGCCAGCATCGGTCTGCTGACCATGTTCATCGTCGACTTTGCCGACCTGTTTTATATCGCACAACTGGAAGACAGCGCGCTGACCGCGGCAATGGGCTTCGCCGCAACAATCCTGTTTTTCGGTACAGCCTTCTATATCGGCCTGATGATTGCCACCAGCGCGCTTGCCGCTCGCCATATCGGCCAGGGGGATCCCGATCAGGCCCGTCGATATCTGACCAATATATTGGTGCTCAGCGCGATGTTGATTGTACCATTGGCGATTCTGTTTTTCGTTTTTGCTCCCGAAATTCTTGAACTGGCCGGAGCCGACCGGCCCGCGAATCGGGCTGCGACCGGCTATATCCGGATCGTCGCCCCGTTCATGCCGTTCAGCGTAGCCGCCATGGTCTGTTCGGGGTTCCTGCGCGCTCATGGCGCGGCGCGGCGGGCGATGAACGTTACGCTCAGCATGGGGATCACCAATGCCGTTCTCGATCCGATATTTATCTTCGGCTTCGACTGGGGAATACAGGGCGCAGCCGTCGCCAGTGCCTGCGCGGCTATTGTTTCCGCGATGTTTGCGATATGGCCGGTCATGAAGAGCTATGGCGGTTTCTACCGATTTACCTTGCCCCATTTTAAAACGGATATTGGCCCGGTTATGGCGATTCTGATCCCCGCGATCCTGACCAATGTAGCCACACCGATCGGAGGTTTCATCTCCTACCGGTTCATTGCCGATTATTCCAATGATGTGATCGCCGGATTTGCGGTCGTCGGCAGGGTCGTGCCGGTAGCTTTCTGCCTGCTGTTCTCGCTTTCCGGAGCCGTGGGGCCGATCATCGGGCAGAATTTCGGCGCGCTGAAATTTGACCGCATTCGTACAACGATTCAGCAAGCGACCATTTTCGCTCTGGTCTACACGCTGGGCATCTGGCCAATTCTCTATGTACTGAGCGGCCCGATCAGCGACGCCTTCCACCTTGCTGGCGAAGGACGGCGTGTATTCTGGCTATTTGCCGTTGTGCTGACTCCCCTCTTCTTCTTCAACGGCATGCTGTTCATCGGAAACGCCGCCTGCAATAATCTCGGACGTCCCACCTGGTCGACTTATCTGAACTGGCTGCGCAACACGCTTGGGCTGGTCCCTTTTCTGTGGCTCGGTCGCGAATATTACGGGCTGGACGGGATTATCATTGGTCCAGCCGTCGGCGGAATCATCTTCGGCATCATTGGATATATGGTTGCTCAATATCTGGTAACCAGACGCGAACGAGAATTGCGTTAACCCATTAATCTGTCCGCAAACCGCGTCCCACGATGGAACAGCGTCTTTTTGCCTCGCGCGAAGCCCGCCAAAATAAACTATATCCCGCCTGATCCGCCCGTCTGGGCCTAATCAGGTATTCTGAATACTCGTGCGCGTCCCTCCTCCCTATGTTCCGCATCTGAGCGGCCATATTCCTGACTACGGACAGAATGCCCGGGCCTCGGAACCATTAACCATAAGTGACAAGATACCCCGTCGCTCGAAACCGACCGAACCAGGACAGAATACAAGGGGTTTGTCAAAAGCCGCACAGCGTCAATTTTTTGCAAACCTGACGGTTCGCGAACGTATATTGACCGCGTTTTTCCTGATCAGCCTGATTCTGGTCCCGACGATTATGCCGCAATCGAGCGTTGATGCGCAGAAGTTCAACCCTAGCGCTCCCGGACTGCAAGCGGTCGAGCGGGCGGAAGATAATTTTGCCGGCTCGGCCTTTTATTTCATCGATCCCAATTATGCGATCCCGAAAAATTATGGCGAAATTGGCATTGATCCGTTCGCGGACCATGGAACCGGTTCGATCAACGGTTTGTCGGATTTGACCGAATATGATCTTGATCGGGCGTCAGCGGCCTATCGCATCAGGCCGACCGCCTTTCGCGGTTCGGCAATGGACGATAGCCGGGCGCTGCATTGTCTGGCCCAGGCAATCTATTATGAAGCCGGGATGGAACCGGATGCCGGCCAACGCGGCGTTGCGCAGGTCATATTGAACCGCGTCCGTCATCCGAGCTATCCCAACACCGTGTGCGGCGTGATCTACCAGGGCAGCGAGCGTAATACAGGCTGTCAGTTCACTTATACTTGCGACGGCTCTCTGCGCCGCAAACCAGCACGTTTCCATTGGGAGCGCGCAAGAAAGGTCGCAGCTGAGGCGCTGGCCGGTAAAAGCTATACAACCGTCGGTACCGCTACCCATTATCACGCGACCTATGTGTATCCCTATTGGGCACCAAGCCTGCGATTCCTGGGAACGGTCGGCGCACATCGTTTCTACAGCTGGAAAGGCAATGCCGGCAAAGCCAGTGCCTTCAGCCAGAGATATCGTGGCGGTGAGCCGCTGCCGATACCAAAACCCCGTCGCGTTAATATGGCTAGCGATAACAAGGCGGATTCCTCGCTCGACCCTATTGCGCTGGAAAAGGCCTATGAGGCAGGTCGACGCAAGGCCGAAGCCGAGGCAGCCCAGTTCGAGAGATTGGCTGCGCTGGCCGCCGACAATGCCCGTCGGCACGATCGGCCTACTGCAGCACCGGATGTGAATGTACCGCGATCCTATCAGACACCCAGTTACAGCGCCGAAGCAAGGGCCAGAGGTGGTGACAGGGCCTTCAGCGGACAGAATCTGCCCGATGTCAGCCAGATCAAGCCTGAATTCCGGAACAGCGGCAGCTGGAAGACACCACCGGCCTCTTAAATTCAAACGGCAGTTTCCGGATAGTTTCGCTGGCAACCAACAATGGGTTTTCCTTGCCTTCGCTCTTGACTCCCGCCTAAAGGCTCTCGATTTTATAAGGAAACGAAACGGAGCGCTCTGATGGCGACGAATTGGACGGCAAATAGCTGGCGGGATTTCGAAGGGTTGCACATGCCCGACTATCCTGACTCTGCCAAACTGGCGGAAACGGAAGAGTTGCTTGGCAGCTATCCGCCGCTGGTTTTTGCCGGCGAGGCACGCAGCCTGAAAAAGGATTTGGCCGAAGTTGCCGCAGGCAAGGCATTTCTGCTGCAGGGCGGCGATTGTGCCGAGAGCTTTGCGGAATTTCATCCCAACAATATCCGCGACACCTTCCGGGTGATCCTCCAGATGGCGGTCGTGCTGACCTACGCGTCCAAGCTGCCGATCGTCAAAGTTGGTCGCATGGCTGGCCAGTTTGCCAAACCGCGCTCTTCTGATGTTGAAGTGCAGGATGGCGTTGAATTGCCCAGCTATCGGGGGGATATAATCAACGGGATCGAATTCGACAGCAGCCGCCGCGATCCAGATCCCGACCGGATGATCCGCGCCTATAATCAGGCCGCCGCGACACTCAATCTGCTGCGTGCTTTCTCGACCGGTGGTTACGCCAACCTCAAGCAGGTTCATGGCTGGACCCACGACTTTATGGCGCGCAGCCCATGGGCAAAGAAATTCGAAAAAATGGCTGACCAGATAGGGGAAGCGCTGGCTTTCATGGAAGCCTGCGGAATCAATCCCGACACTGCGCCACAATTGAAAGCCACCTCATTCTACACCAGTCATGAAGCGCTGCTACTGCCCTATGAGCAATGCCTGACCCGGCAGGACAGTCTGACAGGCGACTGGTTTGATACCAGCGCACATTTCCTCTGGATTGGTGACAGAACACGGTTTGAAGGTTCGGCTCATGTCGAATTTCTCCGCGGCATCGGCAATCCGATTGGTATGAAATGCGGCCCCTCGCTGACACCGGATGCGCTTCTGAAAATGCTCGATACGCTCAACCCGGCGCGCGAGTCCGGCCGGATCACGCTGATCTCGCGCTTTGGGCATGACAAGGTCGAAAGCGGTCTGGCCCCGCTGGTCCGGGCAGTCAAACGGGAAGGCCATCCCGTCATCTGGTCCTGCGATCCGATGCATGGCAATGTCATCAAGGCGGACAGCGGTTACAAGACCCGGCCATTTGACCGCATCCTCACCGAGGTGCGGGGCTTTTTCGCCGTGCACCGGGCAGAGGGCACCTTCGCGGGCGGCATCCATTGCGAAATGACCGGGCAAAACGTGACCGAATGCACCGGCGGGGCGGTTGCGGTCACCGATGCGTCGCTCGGCGATCGCTACCACACCCATTGCGACCCGCGCCTCAACGCCGCACAGTCGCTGGAGCTCGCCTTCCTGCTGGCGGAAATGCTCAATCAGGAATTATCCGACCGCGCCCGGGAAGCCGCCTGATCATGGTCGAGAAGGCACGAACCGAACGCATGCGCCCGGAAGATTATGCGCCTGGAGAATCACCGATGAGAAGACGGGCCACATATGTCCGCAAGGAAATCGTCAGCAAGGGCGTCGGGTTCGGCAGCGCTCTTGCCATCGCCATCAGCTTCACCACGCACAAGTCGATTTTCTGGGCGATCATCCACGGTTTTTTCTCGTGGTTCTATGTAATTTACTACGCACTGACACGATAGTCCGGTTTGCTCAAAGCCAGTTTGCGTGACTTTGCCGGAACGGCACACTATCAAAACGGCTTGAGAAAAACCGGCGGGAGAACGTGGTGATCCGATCACTCTCACGGGCGTTGGCAGGCGCAACGGCGGTTTCCGCCTGTGCCGGACCGATAGAAACCCGCGTTCAGACGCATCAGCTGACAGTGGCGGTTGAACAAAAGCAGTTTACGATTTCCGCAAAAGATGCGGTGGTGAATACAACCATTTTCACCTTGGCGTCTCAAGCGGGCATAAGGAGAAGCCCAATTTGTCACGCGCACCTTTCGGGGGAGGCGAAAAACGGGGGACTCCGCTGGGGGTTCCTGGCGATGAAAAATTGGTTGGGGTGGCAGGATTCGAACCTGCGCATGGCGGCATCAAAAGCCGCTGCCTTACCACTTGGCGACACCCCAATAGCAGCAGCCCTTATATTGCCGGGCCGCGCTGGTGAACGGGCCTATTATCCAGTTTGCCCACAAGGGGCAAGAGGGAGTTATATCTAAGCCTCGAACAGCCTTTTAACCCAGCCATGATCGTCCGGCGCAATCCCCCGCTGGATGTCAACCAACCGCTGTCGCAATTTTTCCGTTAACTGGCCGGGACCGCCGCTGCCGATGGTGAATTCACCTCCGCTGGAGCAAACCGTACCGACAGCCGTGACGACGGCCGCCGTGCCGCAAGCGAAGGTTTCGATCAGCTTGCCGCTGGCTGCATCGGCTTGCCACTGGTCGATAGCATAAGGCTCTTCAACCACCGTCAGGCCCTCTTCGCGGGCGAGCGTCATGATCGAATCGCGGGTAATACCGGGCAGGATCGTCCCGCTCAACGGCGGGGTTATCAGCTTGCCACCGTCCATCACGAAGAACAGGTTCATCCCGCCCAGCTCTTCTACCCATCTGTGCTCGGCCGCATCGAGAAAAACGACCTGATCACAATTTTTCTCGATCGCTTCGGCCTGGGCGATCAGACTGCCAGCATAATTACCACCGCATTTTGCCGCGCCGGTACCGCCGGGTGCCGCACGGCTATAATGTTCAGAGACCCAGATGCTGATCGCCGAAGCACCACTCCTGAAATAGCCGCCAACCGGTGAAGCGATTACCAGATAGAGATATTCCTTGGCCGGACGGACACCGAGGAACACTTCGCTCGCGAACATGAACGGACGCAGATACAGCGATCCGCCCTCGACAGAAGGAAACCATTCGCGATCAATATCGACCAGAGCCTCAACGGATTCCAGGAACAACGATTGCGGCAATTCCGGCATTGCCATCCGCCGCGCCGATGCCTGGAACCGTTTCGCATTTTCTTCAGGACGAAACAGAGCCGTCGCGCCGTCAACCAGGCGATAGGCCTTCATGCCCTCGAATATTTCCTGGGCATAATGCAACACCGAGGATGCAGGATCCATCAATATCGGTTCACGCCTGGTGATTCTGGCGTCGTGCCACCCTGCTTTTTCGGAATAGCGGATCATCGCCATATGATCGGTAAACAGCGTGCCGAAACCGGGGTTTTCCAGAAGTCTGGTCCGCTCGCTGGCATGCACCGGTGTCGCACAGGGTTCCAGTTTAAATTCGAGGCTTTTTGTATCTGCCATATGCTGCCGCTTTCGCTGTGAACCATGCCGGCCATTGGAAGAAATGGAAGCATAATCCAATTGTCTTGCAATCCTCTAATCACACTGTCAAGATACGTCAACATGACTGACGTATCTCGCCCTGCCACATCTCCCGGAGCCTCTCCGCTATTTCTGCGCGAGGACGAGGTCCGCCGCGGCATCGAATTGCTCTATTTCGGCTACACCAGACTGACCAATGCGATTGATCAGGAGCTCGCGAAACAGGGACTTGGCCGGGCGCATCATCGTGCGTTATATTTCATTGCCCGGCGGCCCGATCTCACCGTAGGCGAACTGCTCAGGTTGCTGGCGATTACCAAACAGTCGCTCGGCCGCGTGCTGAAGGAATTGCAGGACCGGGGCTTCATACTGACATCACCCGGTGTGATCGACCGGCGTCAGAAATTGCTGCGCCTGACCGAGAAAGGGGCCGGGCTGGAAGCGGAACTGTTTCGCCAGCTGCGCCAAAAACTCTCCTCCGCCTATGTTTCGGCCGGACAGGAATCGGTGACCGGTTTCTGGCATGTTCTGGAAGGCCTGATCCCCGAAAGCGACCGCAAAATGGTGTTTGACCTGCGCGGGGATAACGTCTGAAAGCGGTCAATTCCCCATGTTGCAGTTAAGTCGCCGAGTTCGCTATCCTCGTGGCCGATATGGCGATATTTTTTCCATAATTGATAGTATTGATTGCCATTGACCGGGCCTACACCGGCTCTGGTCCGGCAAGCCGGTGTATATTCACGCGCAACCCTGCTAGGCCCACCGGAACAGAGGGAAACCAGTTAGAGATAGAGAGAGAAGCCATGTCGGGCGAAGCCGCCTTTGAGGATATTAATGAAGCCAAAGCCAACCTGGACTACATCTATGATGAGCCTGATCCACGGAATTATTTCAGCGAGTTAGGGAAGCTCGACTACGCGATCCCTGACCTCGCCAAACCGATTTTTCAAAAGCTGATTTCTCACCTTCGGCTTCGGAAAAACGGCACTCTCCACGTGCTCGACCTCGGCTGTTCGTACGGAATTAATGCCGCCTTGCTGAAATATGATCTCTCAATGTCGGAACTTTATCAACATTGGGGAAATCCAGCGCTCCGTGCGGCCACATCGGAAGAAGTCGCCGCGCATAACCGACATTTCATGAATAATCTCGATGAACCGGCCGATATCGAGATGGTCGGAATCGACCTGGCCGCGTCTGCCATCGCATTCGCCAGGAATGCAGGTCTTCTTGACGAAGCTATCGTCGTCAATCTCGAGACGGACCCGCTGCCCGAAGCAGCGAAGGAGAAATTGTCACCTGTCGAACTGGTAATATCGACAGGATGTGTCGGCTATGTCACCGAGAAGAGTTTTGACCGGCTGTTACCGGCCGTCTCTCGGGGACAGGCCCCCTGGATAGGAAATTTCGTGCTGCGATTGTTCCCTTTCGACCCGATCGAAGAATCCCTGAGCGAGCGGGGCTATGTCACCGAAAAGTTTGAAGACCAATTATTTCCTCAGCGCCAATTCTACTCCATTGAAGAACAGGAACAAGTGATTGATCGACTATGCGAGCGCGGGATCAATCCAGCGGGACAGGAGAGCAAAGGAAGCCTGCTGGCCGAGTTCTATCTCTCACGACCGGCCGATGACGCTGCCCAGTATCCTATCGAACAACTCCTGTCCGCCTGAGCGCCGTGGGGGTAAAGTCCAGAAAATGGCATCGCCTATATTGACGCATGCAATTGGCCGGACGCGGTCCGAGCAAGGCATCAGGCTTCGCCGACCGTATCGACCATGGCATGCTCGATTGCATCCTGCGGACTCTTGTCGCTCCACAGGACGAACTGGAACACCGGATAAAAGCGCTCCCATTCTTCGATCGCCAGATCGACAATCGTCTGTGCCTGATCAAGGCCCAGCATGCCGCTGCCACCCAACAGCGTTGCATGACGGAACAGCAATATATTATTATTCGACCAAAGATCGAAATGGCCCAGCCAAAGCTGCTCGTTTATCAATCCAAGTGTTTCATAAATAACAGTTTTCTTTTCCCCGGGAATACGAATTTTCGGAAGCAGCAAGATTTGAAGAACATGATCCTCATCCCGCCAGATGGCGCGCATCTGGTAGCTCGTCCAGTTGCCCTTGATCTCGACCGACAGCTCGTCTTCGCCGACACGATCGACCGCCCAGCCGCGCGCTTCGAAAAAAGCCGCCAGCATGTCCACCGGCGGTGCTTCGTCCTGATCAAGCTGTTCCCATTGGTCGTCGAGCATCGTGGTTCCAGATCCCTTGTATTGGAAAGCTTAGTGGCCCACTCGCCGGATCAGGGCAAGGCAGCGAAGCGCCTGCCTTCACATTGTTTGTGGGAACGCTGTGGATAATGATCGGCGTGCCATCGCCGATCAGGGCTGGTGATCAGCCTCAGCTTTTGGGAGGAGATGTTTTCCTAGCCGCCGGTTGGGGCGCAGCTGGTTTGCGCGCGGCGGCCTTGCGGGGTGCGGCGGGTTTCTTGACCGGAGCAGCTTTCCCCTCTTCAAGCGCATCGACCCGCTTCTTCAGCGCATCGGCTTCGGCCCGTGCCTTTGCCGCCATTTCCTTCACCGCTTCGAATTCGTCTCGCGATACGAAATCCATGCCGCCAAACCATTCCTTGGCACGTTCCCGTGCACTGGCTTCTGCTTCCCGGCCGACACCGGCCACGGTTCCGGCAACGCCATTTAGTATTTTGGAAAGATCATCGAAAAAGCGGTTTTGGCTTTGCATTTCTTAAAACTCCGTCATTCGCCCTTCGGGGCCCAAAAAATTCATGCCCTATATCTGGGATCTCGCCGCCGGAACGACAAGGGTTTCCGCACCAGGGTTCAGCCAGTCGATCTGTTTGTTCAGAACCGCAGCGAAACAAAGCCAGGCCAGATAGGGCACCATGAGCCACGCCGCCGCCTTGCGGACCCGCCCAAAAGCCAGCGTCGTGGCCAGCGCAATGAGAAAAACAATGACGAGAAGCCAAAACGCTGCTGCGACCTGGTGCATGCCAAAAAACAGGATCGGCCAAAACAGGTTGAGGGCATATTGCACGAGGTACAGTACCACGGCCAGACCGCGCAACGGTGCGCCGCGAGCGTGGAGCACCATCGCAAAAGCCGTCCCCATCATTGTATAGAGCAGCGCCCAGGCCGCACCAAATGCCCAGCCCGGCGGTTGCGCCGCCGGTTTTGCCAACGCCTGAAACCAGCGGTTTTCTTCTCCGGAATTTGCAAATTGGCTGAAAGTGAAGCCAATGAGCACGGTGATCGGGACGATGAACAATATCCATCGGAGCAAGGACATCCGCAGCTGACCTTTCGAAGCAATCTGGTTCACAGGGGGCAGCATCCTTGATCGAAAAATTACGCGAATCGTCCGGGGTGGCTTGCGCCCGAAACCCTTGCGCTTTTAACAATCTCTCGGCATTTGGCTAGCATTAAGCCGTAGAATTCGTGGCATCCGGCATACTGACAGGATTATCGTTGCCCCGGTCTTGTTCGCTTGATCGCCTCGGTGTTGGCCCGGGAAGCACCGGATGCTAACCGAGCAATCCAGTGATTGTGGCAATTGGGACGGACTGCTAAGCGCGCTGTTATGAACGACAAAACCAACGCAAGCGACAAAGACGCTCCTCCCGCTCCGCTCAAAAAAATCGGCAATCTGCGGATGGTGTTCGATCGCGCCATTCATTATCCAAAAGCGATAGTTTTTGCCTTGCTGTCCTTGTTTGTTGCCGCAATGGCGACACTGGCGATACCGGCCGGTTTCAAAACCATTATCGACAAGGGCTTCATGGCCGGAAACGGCGATATCGCACCCTATTTTCAGGGTCTTCTGGGGATCGTCGCGGTTCTGGCGATCGCTACGGCCTTCCGTTTCTATTTTGTCAGCTGGCTCGGTGAGCGGGTGGTCGCCGACTTACGGCTCGCCGTTCAGGGCAATCTGCTGCGGCTGGCGCCGGGCTTTTTCGAGGAGAACCGTCCGTCGGAAATAGCGTCGCGCATGACCGCCGATACGGCAATTATCGAACAGGTCGTCGGGACCACAGTGTCTGTCGCCCTCCGCAATATCGTCATCGGGATCGGCGGGATCATCTATCTCTTCACCCTTGCGCCTGCGTTGACGGCCGGCCTGCTGCTGGCGATTCCGGTGATCATATTGCCGATTGTATTTATCGGCCGCAAATTGACCAATGTTTCGCGCTTCAGTCAGGACCGGGTAGCTGACGTCGGCGCGATGGTCGCCGAAACGCTGGGCGCGATGAAAATCGTACAAGCTTTTGGTCAGGAAAAACGTGAGCATGAGCGGTTCAGCGGCGCGGTCGAAGCCACTTTTGATACCGCCAAGCGTCGTATCCGGCTGCGCGCCGCGATGACCGCCATCGTAATCGGCCTGATCTTCACCGGCATCACGATGCTGATGTGGCGCGGAGCAATCGGTGTTTCAAACGGGTCGATATCCGGCGGCACGATTGCTGCCTTCGTGATTACGGGTGGTCTCGTCGCCGGTGCCTTCGGCGCCCTTACCGAAGTCTACGGCGATCTGCTGCGCGGTGCCGGGGCAGCAGGCCGATTGGCGGAACTGCTGGCTGAAAAACCCGGCATAGCAGCGCCCGATAATCCCATAGCCCTGCCGGTACCCTCGCGCGGCCAGATTGCTTTCGACAATGTTACCTTTTGCTATCCCACACGGCCGGATACCCGCGCGCTTGGCAATTTTTCCCTGACCGTGTCACCCGGCGAGACCGTCGCCGTGGTCGGACCATCCGGAGCCGGCAAATCCACCCTGTTTGCGCTCGCCCAGCGCTTTTATGATCCACAGGGCGGTTCGGTGCGCATCGATGGTGTAGCTCTGCCCTCCGCCGATCCGTCGGAAATCCGGAAACGTATGGCGCTGGTGCCGCAGGAAACAGTATTATTTGCAGCCTCCGCTCGCGACAATCTGCGCTATGGCAAATGGGATGCGACCGACGAGGAGATTTGGGAAGCCGCGCGCGTCGCCAATGCCGAGAAATTTCTCCGCGCCCTGCCCGAGGGACTGGACAGCTTCATGGGCGAATCGGGAACACGGCTGTCCGGTGGTCAACGCCAGCGCATCTCGATTGCACGCGCGCTGCTTCGCAACACGCCGATCCTGCTGCTTGACGAAGCCACATCTGCGCTGGACGCGGAAAGCGAAAAGCTCGTTCAGGACGCGCTTGACCATCTGATGCAGGATCGGACCACTATCGTTATCGCCCATCGCCTGGCGACGGTACGATCGGCAGATCGCATCATCGTGATGGATGAGGGCCGGATCGTGGAACAGGGCGACCATGACAGTCTGATCGCCAAAAACGGACTCTATTCGCGGCTGGCAGAGTTGCAGTTCAGCAGCGCCGAGACAATCCGGTCAAAGGATGGGGTCTGACCTTCCAGGCGCTTTAAAAAAAAAGGGCCGCGAAAGGATGTCGCGGCCCCCTGATCTTATTGGCGTCCCTGTCTAGTTCGGTGGTCGGCTCGCCTTGTTGAAGCTGCCATATTGTTCATTGCCGACAAAGCCGAATTTGGTCACGCCACTTTCCTTGATCACCGCCAATGTCCGGTCGGTGGTCAGATAGGCGCTCAGCGGATCGGGCTGAAACTGCAGTTCCGGCTCGGGAACCATTGATTTTGTCTGTGCCAGATACTGTTTTATCTGATTCAGCGTTACCGGGGTGTCATTCCAGGTAATCTGATTTGTTGCCGTGATCCCAAGCCGGTTCTTAACCGGGTCTATGGGAGGTGGGTTTGATGGATCATCATCCGCCACCGGCAGGTCGATTTTAACCGCGTGCGTTTGCACAGGGATTGTGATGATGAACATGATGAGAAGAACCAACAGGACGTCGATGAGCGGCGTCGTGTTCATCTCCATCATTGGCTCGCCATCATCTCTTCCGCCACTCATTGCCATTCGTGCGTCTCCTTAACCTTAATAACTCTAGTTGCCGGCCGAAACTATTCGACGACAATCGGTGTCGATAAAAAGCCTACCTTAGCGAACCCGGCGCGTTGCATGGTATATATCGCGCCGCCGATGCACTTGTAGGGCGTATTGATGTCTCCGCGGATATGGACTTCCGGCATATCTTCCGGTGTCATATTTTCAACCCCGCCAAAGGCTTCGATCTGGTCTTCCAGCTGTTTCACCGCCCTGGTCACCAACTCACTCGAATCAATCGGAGTGGTGTTCCAGTATACGCGGCAATTGCCGCCGGGAGTGGCTCCTGAATATTCGGGATCACCCGGATCACGTCCTGCAGCATCAGTCGTCGTGACCGACAATAGCACATTCTCCCGCTTGGTCGTTGTCACTTCAAACGGAAGCACCGGAAGTTCGAGTTCAACGGTCTGGATAACCACCGGAACCGCGATCAGAAAAATGATCAGCAAGACCAGCATCACGTCCACGAGTGGGGTTGTATTAATGTCGGATAGAGGAGTTTCCTCCGTGCTACCGCCCCCAACATTCATCGCCATAGGATTTTATCCTCTCAAAACTAAACCATTTGAAGGGAGCAATAGCTCCCTTGTCGTGCGATGGTCAGGTCGCCGCTCCAGATATCGGGCAAGCAACCTGACCCTCGGCTTATTTCTTTACAGCTGGCGCAGCGGGCTTCGCGGGAGGAGGCGTCTTCACCCCACCTGCAGTCGTTGCGATCGGCTTAACACCGCCGTCCGAAGCCATGTAGCCCAGAACATCGTTGGAGAATGCAGCAAGCTGTTCAGCGATCCGCTTGTTGCGCCCCTGCAGCCAGTTGTAGGCCAGAACCGCGGGAACAGCCACACCAAGACCAAGCGCCGTCATGATCAATGCTTCACCAACCGGGCCAGCAACCGCGTCGATCGACGCCTGACCTGCGATGCCGATTTTGATCAGCGCGCGATAGATACCGATAACCGTACCGAACAGTCCGATAAACGGCGATGTCGCACCAACTGTGGCCAGCCATGGAAGACCGGTTGCCAATTTCGAATTGATCAAATCCTGCGACCGTCCAATCGATCCATGCAGCCAGTCATGCGCCTCGACCGGGTCGGTCAGTTTGGCATGGTCTGAATCTGCCTTGATCGCATCATCAACAATTTGCCGATAGGCGGAGTTTTTGTCGAGTTTCGCAGCGCCTTCCTTGAGGCTTCCCGCGCGCCAGAACGTGGTACGCATGGCTTGTCCCTGCTTCATGACCTTGTTCTGCTCGAACAGTTTCGAAAACAGGATATAGAAAGATGAAACCGACATAATCGTCAGAATTCCCAAGACAGTCCAGGCGATAACGCCGCCTTGCTGCATGGCTTCCCAGAAACCAAACGCGTTTTGTGGTGCTGTCGAACCAGCGGCCAAAATTTCAATCAACATTTTAGTATTCCCCTCAGGATAAATTAATAGCAAAAAAACTGTTGTGGGAAGGGCAACAATGGATGCCCTCCCCAATTGTCATTATTTAGGTATTTCCCAACGAACTGCATTGGAATAATAGCCCGTTGTCGGGTTTCCGTTGGCGTCCAGAGAAGGCCTGAATCGCGCACGCCGTGTCAGGTTTTTGCAAGCAGCCTGATCCAGATCAGCATGGCCGCTAGAACCGGTGATCTGGCAATCGCTTACCCGGCCATCGGCGTTTACCGTCAGCCGAAAGCGCGTCGTCCCTTCACGTTCCTCGCGCAAAGCCCGCGAAGGATAATCATTCGCATTGGCCCAGTTTCCGGGATTGCCGCGCGGCTCCGGATTCGCCCTTTGGGGCGGCGGTGGAGGTGGCGGAGGCGGAGGAGGTGCAACCACCGGGCGCGGCGGCGGCGGTGCCGTCGGAACCGTCCGTATTACCGGCCGCGGCGCAACTACAGGCGCCACGATGGGCGGCGGCGTAACCACCGGCGGCGGCTCAATCGGTTTTTCTGGTGGTGGAGGCGGTTCTTCCGGTTCTTCCGGCGGTTCTTCCTCTTCGATATCAATCATGTCCAGTTGCGATGCAACCTTCTTGACGGCAGTATAGGCTAGTCCGGTGACCAGCGCATAGCCAAGTAACAGATGGACGACTACGACAAGAAAGATTGATATTATCTTGCTCGAACTCATCTCTTGGTCAGCATAAGCCATTCAGAAATGTAACTCCTTTTTCCCCATCAAGGTCGAATACTTCATCGCTGAAGCCCCGGTCACAGGGCATGAGGCTTAAAAACCATCGCGACCTCTATTATCCTAATGACAGCTTTTTGTTCCCGTGCAAGCCGTCTTAAATTTGTTTTAACGTGCTAGTTCCAAGCAGGCAATCGCTTTGTTGGTTCAGCATCGATTAAGCTGTCAAAGGCCCACAATAGGAGCTAAAATGCAGCCTCCTGAAATCTTGTCCCAGAGAAAATCATGCGCCCCTTGATGATATTCGCCCTTACCTTGTTTTTTACCCAAATTGCGGTGTTTCCAGCTTTTTCGCAAGTCCCGGACGAAACCGATCGGCTGCAATATGCCGACCTTGCTGACCTGAGCGCGGTCGCCCCGATTATCGTTCACGTGACGGTTAAGGAAGCAATTAAAGTCGACCCGGAACGGGCGCCAAATGCGCCGCCGGGGACGCAGCGTTTTTATATTGTTGCATCAACCAACGCTCTGATTCGCGGTCAGGGCGGGGTCGGTGAAACGATTCGCTACGTCATCGATCTGCCGCTTGATGACCGGGGACGGGCACCTAAAATCAAGAAGAAGCCATTCATTATTTTTGCTCGCCGTCTGGCGAGCAGCGGCGACACCGTGCAACTGATCGCCAAGGATGCACAAATTGACTGGACGCCAAGTCGCGAACAAAGGGTACGTTCGCTGGTCCGCGAGCTGGTCGCGCGCGACGCGCCGCCCGCCGTCTCCCGGATCGCAAGCGCTTTTCATGTCCCCGGAACCATTCTCGGCGAGGGTGAAACCCAGATATTCATGGAAACAGAAACGGGATCACCCATCTCGATCACGGTGCTGAAACGGGCAGGCCAGCAGAAATTCTGGGCAGTGTCTCTCGGCGAGATTGTTGACGAAGCAGCGCGCGCGCCGGTCAGAAATAGCCTGCTATGGTACCGGCTCGCGTGTTTTCTCCCGCGTCAATTGCCCGCCGCTGCGCTGGCCGGCGACGACCCCGCCAACGCTCAACAGGCGCGCAGCGATTATCAGCTGGTTCTCCGTGATCTCGGCAACTGTCCACGATCACGTCAGCCCTGAGGCCGCAGAACTAGTTCTGGCATTCGTTGAAGGCGGCGCTAAGAAGGCGCCAGCAATTTCACCTGAAACGCAAAAAGGGCTAATGACCATGACTGCTCCGCTTCGCATCGCGCTCGCTGGACTGGGCACCGTAGGGACCGGAGTTATCCGGCTGATCGCAGAAAATGGTGCCATGATCGCTCAACGGGCAGGCAGACCCATTGTCGTAGCCGCTATTTCTGCCCGCGACCGGAACCGCGATCGCGGTATCGATTTGAACGCCTATCCATGGTTCGACCAGCCCGAAGAACTCGCGGCGCTTGACGATATTGACTGCGTTGTCGAAATGATCGGTGGCTCCGACGGCACTGCGCTGGATCTTGCCCGAAAAAGTCTGGCAGCCGGCAAGTCTTTCGTCACCGCCAACAAGGCGATGATCGCCCATCACGGGATGGAACTGGCCAAGGCGGCCGAAACCGGGAATCTTTCGCTGAGATATGAAGCGGCGGTTGCCGGCGGAATACCGGTGATCAAGGGCCTGCGCGACGGTGCTTCAGCCAACCGGATCGAACGCGTTTACGGCATCCTCAACGGCACCTGTAACTATATTCTCACGGAAATGGAAAAACACGGGCGCGACTTTGATGATGTGCTGAAAGATGCCCAGGAGATCGGTTACGCCGAAGCTGATCCCGGCTTTGACATTGATGGTGTCGATGCGGCTCACAAGCTGGCGATTCTCGCAGCATTGTCCTTTGGCAAGGCGCTGGACTTCGAAGGCGTGGAAATCGATGGCATTCGCCATATCATGGCGGCGGATATCAGCCAGGCCAAGGCGTTGGGATACCGCATTCGACTGCTTGGGATGGCCCGGATCGTTGGCGGGAAACTGTTTCAGCGCGTGAACCCCTATCTGGTGCCCGAAGGACATCCGCTGGCCCACATAGAAGGGTCGACCAATGCGGTGGTAGCGGAAGGCAATTTTTCCGGTCGGCTGATGTTTCAGGGGGCTGGCGCCGGAGAAGGACCGACGGCCTCTGCCATCGTCGCCGACCTGATCGACATTGCCCGGGGCGATACCGGTACCGTATTTGCGACGCCGGCCAGCGAGATGGAAGCATGCGAACGCGCCGAAAGCGGCAACCGGACCGGAAAAAGCTACATACGTTTCATTGTTGCTGACAAGCCCGGTGTTCTTGCTGAAATCACCGCTGCCATGCGCGATGCCGATGTGTCGATCGAGAGTCTCATCCAAACCGCGAAAACGGACGAGGGATCGGTTCTGATCTCCATGGTCACTCACGACAGCCGCGAACTGAGTGTCTCAACGGGTCTCGCCGCCTTGGCGAGTTCGACCAGTCTGCAGGCCGTGCCGTTTGTCATGCATTTGCTCAGTGAGCATGATTAACTGCTATTCACCTGCGGGGGAAAGTGGCTTGATCATCGCCTGTTTGACATAATTCTCGTCGGGCAGCTCCGGAGCGACTGCCTGCCAGACACGACCGACTGTGCCTCCTACCCCGCTGCCGTTCCCGCCAAAACTGACACTGACCACCGGCACGCCTTTAAAGCAATTGCGCTCGTTTATGGTGATATAGCAGCGGCCCTGCTGGATTATTTGCGGGTTACCTTTCGGCAGTGGTTCACGAATTCTTTCACCCGCCTTTCCCGTCAGTTCCGGAAACGGCAGTCTCTGCTGTCTGTCAATCTCGGGGAGGCCACAGACAACAATTTCGTCATCGGGGCGATAGAGCAGGCACCCGTCGGCATCAACTGCCACCAGTTGCCTCGAATTTGCAATCAGTTGATTGGTCCTGTCGCCAGATGGCATAACCTGCCCCAGAGCCGCGGTCGGCATCAGCAAAAGGATCAGGAAAACCTGTCTCGACATTGCAATATCGCTCCCCTATCGAGAGTCCAAAATCATCCGTCATAGAAGGACTACTCGATAATATGCCCGAAGCAAGCCACATATTGGACCGCGTACTGGTTATGGAAATGGTACGCGTCACCGAAGCAGCGGCCATATCGGCAGCAAATCTGATTGGCCGCGGTGATGAAAAAGCTGCGGATGCCGCTGCCGTTGAGGCGATGCGCGGTGCGCTGAACGCACTGGACATATGCGGCACGGTGGTCATCGGCGAAGGCGAACGCGACGAGGCTCCGATGCTATACATTGGCGAGAAAGTCGGATGCGGATGCGAGGGTGAAGCACCGGCCATTGATATTGCGCTGGATCCGCTGGAAGGGACAACCATCACCGCCAAGGCGGGCGCCAATGCGCTGGCCGTGCTCGCTATCGCCGAAAAGGGCAATCTGCTGAACGCGCCCGACGTCTATATGGAAAAATTGGCGGTCGGGCCGGGCTACTCGCCCGGGATCATCGATCTCAACAAATCGGTTACCGAAAATGTCGAGGCCGTCGCCAAGGAAAAGGGTGTGGAACCGTCGGAAATTATCGTCTGTGTACTCGACCGTCCGCGGCATGACAAGATTATCGCGGAATTGCGCGGGATCGGCTGCGGGATCATGTTGATACCCGATGGCGACGTCGCCGGGGTGATTGCGACGTCGGACGAAGACACGACGGTCGATATGTACATGGGCAGCGGCGGTGCGCCCGAAGGCGTGCTCGCGGCAGCCGCGCTGCGCTGTGTCGGCGGCCAGTTCAAGGGACGGCTGTTGTTTCGCAACGATGATGAACGCCAGCGCGCCCATAAATGGGGAATCGAAGATCTCGACAAAATCTATGACCTGAAGGAATTGGCCAAGGGTGATGTGATCTTTGCCGCGACCGGGGTCACCCATGGTTCACTGCTCGAAGGCGTCAAGAAATTGCGCGGCGGCAAAATGACCACGGAAAGCGTCGTGATGCGCGCCTCGTCCGGCACGGTACGCTGGGTGAAAAGCGAGCATCGCAAGAACTGATGCCGGAAAACCTTTCCGGGGTGCCAGGGTATCTAGCGGGAAAGCTGCGCTTGTGCCTGTTCATGCTACCGATCCTGGTAACCGCCTGTATCTCTCCCGTGCGATATGGTGCTATCCCCCATGCCGATTATATCGCGAACGAGCGCTGCCGACCGGGAGAACAGCCTGCGGATCTGCTGGTCGACAAACCCTATTTTGCCGTCACCAGCCGCTTGCCGGATTGTCGGTCGGAACAGGTTGCGCTGATCAGCCAGCGCAGCGAAATCATCCGCTATGGCCGGTTTGGTGATCCTGCCGAAACCCAAGTCACCGATGCCAAGGGCAAGGTGAAGACGAAGGAAGCGATTCCCTTCGCCCTGAGCAATAATCAGCAATGGTGGGATGACCTTGCCGCAGAAACGCAAAGGCGCGATGGTCGCATCCTGCTCTATGTCCACGGATTTCGCGAAACATTTTTCACCAGCGCCCGCGACAGCGCGCAGATTGCCCGGCTGTCAGGGCTTGATATACCGATAGTGCACTATAGCTGGCCCTCGCAGGGCGAGTTTCTGAAATATGCCGCCGATGAAACCAACATGTACTATAACGAACGCCAGTTCCGTAGCTTTCTGACCAAGCTGGCGCAACAACCCTGGACGAAGGAAATCATTCTGGTTGCCCATTCTCTGGGCGTACGATTGGTGATACCGGCAATCGAATTTGTCGATCGCAACAGCAGCAACGCCGATTCCAGCAATATTTCCAATATCATCCTCGCGTCGCCTGATGTCGATCGCCAGGATTTCGAGCGCGACATTGCCGAAACCGTGCTCACCATGCGCCGGGTCAACAATGATCGCCGGATCACGGTCTATGTATCGGCGAAAGACCGTGCGCTTGGCCTGTCCTATAATTTCCACGGTTATCCACGATTGGGCCGTCCGGATTGCTTTAACCCGTTCGAGGCTGCCGCGCTGCAGGAACAAGGATATCCGGAACGATGCTATGCCGCCAAAACCGAATATGACACGCAGCCGGAAAAGAGCGGACTGACCATCATCGACACCACAGCCATCAGCCGCGGTCAAACCGGCCACAGCGACTATCTGCGCAGTGCGCATGCCTGTTCCGATTTTGCGGCGGTTGTCAACGGCACCCAAGCCCCGGCAAGCAAACGCAAGGCCACCAGATTATTGCATGTTTTCGCGCTCGTCCCCGAGCCGGATGCTCCGGGACCTGATGATGATGCAGCCTGTCGCCGCAAACCCGACTGATATTGTCGAAAATGGTCAAAATAGATGCAACGCAATAACCGGCAACTGGATAAGCTGTTAGCGGACATCCGGTCGTGCACAATTTGCAGGGATTTGCCGCTGGGTCCCCGCCCTTTGCTCCAGGCGAGCGCCAATGCCCGCGTCCTGCTTGTCGGGCAGGCTCCGGGTAGCAAGACCCACGAGAAAGGACGGCCCTTCGACGATGTCAGCGGCAAAAGGCTGCGCGACTGGCTGGGCGTGACCGAGGATCAATTTTACGATCCGCACCTGTTTGCCATCGTCCCGATGGGTTTCTGTTTCCCCGGCACCGGCATGGGCGGCGACATGCCGCCGCGACCGGAATGTGCTCCGGCGTGGCGCAAGCCGCTTTTGCAGGCGTTGCCGAACATCAAACTGACGCTGGTACTCGGCCAATATGCGATGAACTGGCATCTCGGAGAGCGGAAATCCAGAACCCTCACGGAGACCGTGAAACGCTGGCAGGAATTCTGGCCGGAGCTTTTACCCCTGCCCCACCCCAGCCCACGCAATATCCGCTGGTTCAAGGTCAATCCATGGTTTGAAGCGGATGTGATCCCGGTCTTGCAGAAACGCGTGCAGGCGCTGATCTAGAAGACGCCCATGGCAAGCCCGGCCGATAGCGTAGCGCCGATCTCGGCGCACCGATCACGATCAGCTTGCGGAATATTCTTGGGGGCCAGTATCGCTTCCTCGGTTTGTGCGTGCGTGCAGATAATCGGCGTGTCGATCACTTTCTTTAGCCGCCAGCCCGTTGCAATCCGCTCCACTTGTGTCTTCGCATTTTCCCCATCCGATCCGGCGCAGATCATTGCCGCGTACGGCCGCCCCTCGATCTTTCCGAGCACGGGATAATAGCAGCGGTCGAAAAATGCCTTCATCACCCCGGCAATAGCTGCCAGATTTTCCGGCGTCGCGAAAATATAGCCGTCGGCGGACAGCATTTCCTCCGGCCGGCAATCTTCTGCGCGAATAACACGCACGCCGGTGCCGTCTTCAACGCGCGCCGCCTTGGCAGCGGCTTCAACCATCTGGGCGGTGCCACCGGTATAACTGTAATAGACGATCAGAAGCTTTTTCATCGCCATTCCCCTATCAAGTAACTGACCGATTGTCAGCGGCGCAGGTTTCACGCATAGCGCGGATCATGAATGCGGTGTTGAATGTCGAAAATTCACTGTCCGGCCAGAGCTGGCGCTGGCGCAGCACCAGTGCCGACGTGCGCGATCCGGGATTCCAGCCGGATGATCTGGTAACCCAATTGCTGCTTGCCCGTGGCGCCAGCCGCGAAACGCTCGAAATCAACCGCGATCCGACGATCAGGGGCTTCATGCCCGACCCCTCGGTTTTTCAGGACATGGATAAGGCAGCGGATCGCCTCGCTCTTGCGATCAAGAACCAGGAAAAGGTCACGATATTCGGTGACTATGATGTCGATGGCGCGACCAGCGCCGCCTTGCTGATCCGTCTGCTGAGGGACCTCGGGCTGGAAGCCGGCTATTATATCCCCGATCGGCTGATGGAGGGCTATGGCCCGTCGGGCGAAGCCTTGGTCCAGCTGGGCGAGCAGGGCAGCAATCTGGTGGTCACGGTCGATTGCGGGGCGATGGCCTTTGAAGCGCTCGACATGGCCCATCAGGCCGGCGTCGAGGTGATCGTCGTCGATCATCATAAATGCGCGGCGGAGCTGCCCAAGGCGCTGGCGCTGGTCAATCCCAACCGGCTGGACGAAAGCGAGGCCGGCGCCGAACATGGCCATCTCGCCGCCGTCGGCATGGCCTTTCTGCTCGGCGCGGCGCTGGTCAGGACCCTTCGCAAGCAGGGATTCTTCGCAAATCGCCCGGAACCCAGATTGCTCGAACTGCTGGATATCGTCGCCCTGGGCACGGTCGCCGATGTCGCCCAGCTGCGCGGCCTCAATCGCGCATTTGTAGCGCAGGGCCTCAAGATTCTGGCCGGGCGTCAGAATATCGGTCTGTCGGCGCTGATCGACGCCAGCCGGCTCAAGCGGGTCCCAATCTGCTCGGACCTCGGCTTTGCGCTGGGTCCCCGGATCAACGCAGGCGGACGGGTCGGCAAATCGGATCTCGGCGTGCGGTTGCTGATCACGCAGGACCCCGAAGAGGCGCAGGCGATTGCCGCCGAACTCGATCATCTCAATCAGGAACGCCGTGCAATCGAGGCCCATGTGCTCGACGAAGCGGACGCCATGTGTTCGTCGCAACAAAATCAGGCGGTGGCGGTGCTCGCTGCCAAGGGCTGGCATCCCGGTGTCATCGGGATTGTCGCCGGACGGATCAAGGAAAAGCTGAACCGTCCGGCGATCATCATCGCGCTGGATGAGGAAGGTATCGGGAAGGGCTCGGGCCGATCCATCACCGGTATTGACCTGGGTGCCGCGATCATCGCCGCCAGGGACAGCGGTCTGCTCATCGCCGGGGGCGGTCATGCGATGGCCGCCGGTATCACCATCGATGCGGGCAAGGTCGACGCTTTTTCCGAATTTCTCAATGACCGGCTCGCCGACAGCGTCGGCCGGGCGCAGGACGGCAAGGCGCTGCTGCTCGACGCAGTGCTTTCGCCCAAGGGCGTCAATCCGCTGATCGTCGAGGCCATGGACGGCGCCGGCCCCTATGGCATGGGCTGGCCCGCGCCGCGTATTGTCACCGGTCCGGTGCGGATCATCAAATGCGATATTGTCGGCACCGACCATGTCCGGATGATCGTTGCCGGCGACGATGGCGCATCGATCAAGACGATTGCCTTCCGCGCCGCGGAGAGTGATCTCGGCCAAGCGCTGCTCAGCGCTCCACGAGGGCGGAAATTATGGATCGCAGGCCGCGCCAAGATCGACGACTGGGGCAGCCGTCCGTCGGCGGAAATCCATCTGGAAGATGCCGCCTGGGCCGATTGAGGGAATGGCCAACGCACGCCGCGACCGCACCCTCCCTATGATCCCCGCCGTCATGGTTGCGACCAGAAAGACCACAAGCTGCAAGCGTTTGGCACAACGCCAGTAAACAGGCCCGAAAATCCGGCGAAAAGAGGGTTGACCAAAGCCCGGCACCCCCCTAATGGCCGTGGCTCGCTGACCAGCAATTGGTATGGCCCCTTCGTCTAGCGGTTAGGACGCGGCCCTTTCACGGCTGAAACACGGGTTCGATTCCCGTAGGGGTCACCATAATATAAAATCATTTGCCAGCAACGGCCAGCCGTATCCTGCGCATGTCAAATCGATCGATTCGCGCTAGTGTCGCTAGCCCAGCGTCCGCCCTTCACCGGCAAATTGTCTGCAATTCATGGTATCAAATGGCGGTCTTATCAGGGCCGAGCGGATGTTTGCGATAGAATTCGACCTGCATCTTCATGGGGCCGACCAGCTTGACGAAATGCGGTGCCTGTGGCGGGATCGGTGCGGGATCATCGACTGTTACCAGGCGCCGGGCGGGGGGATCGAGAAAAACAAGTTCCACTTCACCTTCCAGCACGCGCAACAAGCCCCAGGTACCGTCCTTGGTGCTGTGCCTGTTGCGCAGGGAATCCGGCAGGCTCTGTTCATCGAATATCGGCGAAGAACCGTAGGGCGACGCGGGTGCGGCAGCGTCGGACATCACGTCAGGGCACGGATGATCGCGAACGTGCATGCAAAGACCGCCAGCAATATCGGCACCGTCAAAATCTGGGCGTTCACGGCAGTTTTGTTCATCCATCCCGTTTGCGTTTCCACCCCGCCGATTGGGTCGGATGTCGGCAAAGCCTTCCGCTCGGCCGCCGTGACATTGTTCAGGACGGCCGCGGTACCAAAATACATGACGGTATAGGCGATGCTGACCACCAGCGCGAATATGGCAGCCATGCCGTGACCGGTGGCAAAGAATAGCGCAGTGAAGAAAACGGCATAGGCACCAAACATTGTAATCCAGACCGAACGGGGCAGCTCAAAGGTTCGGATTTCATGCGACCGGGCGCTGTCGCTTTCCGGCAGATTTTCCATTTCCGCCGTGATTTCAGCGGTCACCGCCTGGCCGCCCTCCATCTGAAAATCCATCAACATGATCATTTCTCCTTTTGGTTGGAAAGGGCGTCCAGACCGCCACGCTGGACCTTGATGCCGGTAAGCAGGCTTTCGGCGATGCGTCCGGCTGCCTCGCGAAAGACCTGCTTGGCAGCGGCATTGGGAACGATGGCATCGAGTGTTTGCTGCCAGAGAACCAGCCAGCGGTCGAAATGCACCTGATCGAGGCCGCCGATCGCAATATGTTTGAGCATGGGATTGCCACGGAAACGACCGGATTCCAGCGTGACCGAAGCCCAGAAATCCTTCATCCGTGCGAGGTGCGGCGTCCAGTCCGCGACATGGGCCTCAAAAATCGGTCCCAGCAGTTCATCGCTGCGAATAGATCCATAAAAGGTCTCGACCAGATTGGAAATCAAGGCATCATCGATACCAATCGCATTGGCCTGGGCCGTCTTTTTCGCTCTGGCGCGTTCGGCATAACTGAGTTCGCTCATCATCCCGACTCGAATAAGGTGTATCTCATATGCACTGTTTATACCGCTTGGCAATTAATAGCAATATATGATATACATGTTTTATGAGATTATCCCTGCAGACCGATTATGCGCTTCGCGCATTAATGTATCTGGCCGCCAATGACGGTCATCATTCGATCAGCGAAATTGCCCGGAAATATGATATCTCGAAAAACCATCTGATGAAGGTTGCCCAGAGATTGGTTGCGGAAGGCTTTGTCGACAGCGTTCGCGGGCGCAGCGGTGGACTCATGCTGAACCGGCCCGCCAACACAATCAATGTCGGCAAGGTCGTCCGCACCTTCGAAGATTACGGGACTTTTGTGGAATGTTTCAACAAGGCCGATAACAGTTGCGTTGTCAGCCCGGTTTGCGGTCTACGGCATGTTCTTGCAGACGGCGTGGAAATCTTCCTGCGCCACCTCGACAGATTCACCGTCGCCGATCTGATCGGTGACCGCGTGGAGTTCCAATCTGTCTGGGACCAATCACTGAATGCCTGATCAGCACCCCTGACCGCGTACCGCCAGAATGATAGGCCTACCGGGACATTTTTCGGCCATAGCGCTCGCCGGCAATGACCCCGCGCAATAATTCCGGCTGGATATCCTGTACATCATCATTTGTGTGCAAAACGGTTACATCACCCGTTGTTTCGGCAATAACGGCCAGGACTTGTGAGAACTGGAAAACATTGGCCTCGCGCAGCTTCCCCCAAAGGTCGCTCTCAGTCATTTTGGCTTTTTTTAACTGATCATGCTGGATCTCATCACCGATCATGATGAGCCGCGGTCTGTTGTAGGCGAGCCGGGGCCACATACATCGCGCACGCGGAAAGGGCGATCAGGGGCAGATGCCCCAGTCCGTTACTGTCCAGTCACCCAGAATATTATCCCCCTCCCTTGTCCAAAAGCTCGTCAGGCAACTTCCTGTTTTTCTATCGGTTTGCGATCATTGAAAATTTTGGTCAGTTCTTTTGCGCGCTGCTCGCTAAGGTCTTTCTTGGCAGCAGCGAATATCTCATTTTCTTCCTCATCCATATGATGCTCAAGACGGTGCTTGAGGGTCTTGAACCGCGTCAGCCAACCGGTATTGTCGAAATCCTTGTCGGCCAGATCTTCGAAATATTCGTCGACTTCCTTGTGCTCGGCGACCGAATGACGTCCCTTGTCCTGTAAATCAGGCCTGCTCAGCATTTCGGCGTATAAGGATTGTTCTTCGGCGTTGGCATGAGCTGAAACGTCAATCCGCAACTGTTCAAAAGCCTCGCGACGTTCCTTGCTGTCGCCGCTTGTATCGGCGACACGGTCGAGCATCTTGCGGTGCCGGTCATGATCCTGCTTAAGACGGGTAAAAATATCGGTCATACTATCTCCATCGGTAATCTTCTTCTGACTAGGTCCTGTACTCATAAATAGCACGGGCGTGGCGCCAAAATGACGAAAATATCGGGCCGAAGCGGTCGCCGGGAAGGCTGGTTGCCTTTCCAAGGTCGCTTCGGTTCGAGATTGAAGTCATTTTGTCGTCCCTTCGGGATTTGACCGATTTGGCCCTGCGCAGCGTCAGAAAAGCTTGCAATAGCTCCAGCTATTCCTGCGCTTTCCTTCCTCGCGCAAAGCCAAATCGCTTCAGACCACGCTCCGCGCTATTTATGAGTACAGGACCTAGACGCACAAACCGGCAATCGGTTGCACTATCCGCAACACCAAATCGCGAGCCAACACCTCGCTGCATTGCACAGCCAGCCGCAGAAGCACTGAAATACCGCTTTTTACCGATGGCAGATCCGATCAGAAAAAAATGCAATCCCCTGGGAACCAATGACCGGGCAAGAGGTTGTGTACCTTGGATGATCGATAACCCCGACCTGGAGTTGCCTTCAATCCCAAAGAACCGGCTGGGAAATTTGCCGCCTCGTATCCCCCCGTTTACCGACGGACGAGTTTCCCAGCCAACTTTTAAACCCTGCCCTGCCATATCTGTGCCGCTTGCGGAAACTTGAACAGATGTCGGTCCACAAGGCAAAAAAATGGCCAGGACATATCGCCTGGCCATTCTCGTTAGCTTGTTTCAGAGAGCCTATTCTTCCGAAGGCATCTTCACGTCAACGTCAGGAACTTCCACGGTGACTTCGTCGGTGCCGACTTCCACGTCTGCTGTATCGACTTCAACCTCAGGCAGATTGCCCGCATCACCGGAAACATCGACGTCTACGGATGGCATTTCGCCTTCTTCGGTAACCTTGGCTTCACAGCCGGCAAGCGCCAGACCAGCGACCATAGCCGCAGCAATTGCAATTTTATTCATCATAAACTCCCTTGGTTAAATCAATAAGTGCAACGCACGTATCCAAGTTCGGGTTCCACCGCAATCAATATTTACTCGCGGCCCAGGCGCAGCCGAAAGGCGTCGAGGTGAAAATAGGCCGGGTCAAATTGACTGATCTCGGCCAGCCGGACTGCATCCTTGAACTGAATCCAGCCATTGGTGCGTTCCACCAGACCGTCGCGTTCCAGTTGTCGGAGCACCCGGTTTGTGTGAATCGGAGTCAAACCAAGCGTATCTGCGATGACGGTTTGCGTCAGCGGTGCGCGAAACCCGTCGCCAGTGCCCTCGCCAACGATTTGGACGCGGCGATGGAGTTCGAGAAGAAAATGCCCTATTCTTTCCCGCGCCGTCTGCTGGCCGTTTCGGACGATCTGCTCCCGCAAAAACGCTTCCTCCTGAACCTGCATCCACCAGAATGCGAGAGTCAATTTTCCGGATTCGGTCAGCAGACGGCGAAATACCGACGGTCTTACAGACAATCCGGTCATGCTGGTAACGGTTTTAACAGAATGGTCGGCTTCGGCCGCTACCAGCACCTGCAAATCGAACATATCTCCGGGCAACAGAACGTTCAAAACCTGACGCCTCCCATCCTCGAGAGACTTGTACCGGATTGCCCAGCCTTCTTTGACGATCAGCACGCTATCCATTTCCTGACCGGCATCGACAATTTCGGAATTTTTCTCAAAGCTCTGCTCGCGTCCCTCGAGCTGCAAGATCACCTGCTGGTCGACACTATCAAGATCGGCATAAAAGGATATCCGCCGCAGCAAGGCCTTTCGTGCCACTATCGGATTCCATCTTCTGGAACCGGAAACGTGATGGTGCAGCGGAGTCCCTCCGCCGTCCAGCGTCTTTTAATCTCTCCTCGCAAATTGCGGGTGATGCTATGATCAATCAGCGCGGAACCGAAGCCGGAACCGGAGACCTCTTTTTCCGCGCTCGGCGCGCCGTGTTCCGACCAAGATAGACTGACGATATTCTGGCCATCCTCGGGTTCGACGGTCCAATCGATCGTCACAAGACCTTTGTCCGTGGTCAGTGCGCCATATTTGACTGCATTGGTGGCGAGCTCATTGAGAACGAGCGAAATAGAAACCATCGCGTTTTCCGGAAGAGCGAAATCGGGGCCGGTCCAGCGCATTCGCGGATAGGTCTGACAGAGATCTCTCACCAGTGCCGCAAAGGAACCCGTGACAAAGTTGGTGTCGAGCAGGATTTGCTGGGCACGGTTGAGTGCGCTCAACCGAGCTTTTATCCGTTCGATATAGTCATCGATCGAAGTTGCCGAATTTTTTGTCAGTGCCATGATCGATTGTAGCGTCGCGAAAAGGTTACGCAGGCGATGATGGAGTTCGCGGGTATGGAGCCGCAGCTGTTCCTGCTGGTCGACGGAATCCGTGATGTCCTTGTTAATGCCGGTTAACGTCGGACGCCCATTTGCTTCAAGATAGTCGCCATATCCTTCCAACCAGCGGATTTTTCCCGAAGGCAGAATGATGCGGAAACGGGTTTCAAATTTTTCTCCAGGCGCTGCTGCTGCGCTCATCGCCTCCCGCACGGTTTCGCGATCTTCGGAATGGACACGAGCGAATGCGGTTTCCACTTCCGAAACCGCTTGGTTGGCATCTTCTCCCCAAATTTTCATATAGGCGCCGCCCCATTCGATCATTCCTGTTTCAAGGTCGATCCGAAAACTGGCAATATCGCTGAGGGCCAGCGTGAGGTCCAGATTGGACCGGGCGATGGCAGCATTTTTCTGCGCCTGTTCCCGCAGGACAATCTCACGGCGCAATTCCATTTCACTTATCACAATGTCGGCCATGCTCCCGAGCCGATCAAGCTGGTTTTTCGGTATCCGAAATCGAGGAACCGTGTCGCCGATCCAAAGCGCTCCCAAAACCGTACCATCGGGGGCGATCAACGGCGCACCGGCATAGAAGCACATCGCGGAATCACCGCTGACCAGAGGATTGTCCTCGAACCGCGGTTCCCTGGATAAATCCTCGACCACCAGTGGCTCACGCCGTACAAGCACGTCGGTAGAAATAGAGATAGACCGATCTATCTGCGATTCTGCCAAGCCAACCGCGGATTTAAACCATTCCCTATTTTCATCGATAAAAGAAATTGATGCCATCGGCGCGGCAAATATATCGGCGGCCAATCGGGTAATCCGATCAAACGCCTCCTCCGGCTCGCTGTCCAGAATCTGATAGCTGCTCAGTGAGGCTAACCGTTGAGCGTCGATGGTTGAGTGTAGTTCATCGCTCATTGGGTGACCGCGCTCATTTCTGATCCTTCTTTCCACGTCCCGTGCGGCGATCAACATCCAAACGATCAACCCGCGATCTTGTTGCAGGTAGTCGCAAACAATGACTTATGCACACAGCCAACACAGTATCTCCATAAGGGTGGACGTCGAGGGACGCTTTTTGCATGAATGGCAATGATCGCCAAATATTATATAACCCGATTGATAACATCCGCACCGCCATGCTTTTTCGGACCCGGAAAATGGTTAGAACTCATATTATCGGGAGCGAGCAGGCTCAGACACAAACATCGTACGGTCGATGATCCGGAATGTGGTCATGGGCGTCAGGCTGATTTGCAAAAAGGCGATGGGAATTTTGATCCCGTCGCCTTTTCTGCTCTTCAATTCCAAGCTACTTATCGTCTGGCCATCATGGCACCGACGATCAGACCAAGGCCGGCCGTGGCAGCGATACTAACGATCGGATTTTTCTTGATCGTTACTTGCGCTTTTTTTCGCCCCTTTGTACCGGCTTCCATCGCATTGTTCTGGGCCGCCTTGAACCTGGTCTTCGCATTGTCGCGCAATTCAGTTGCATTGGCTTGAGCGTCAATCTTGAGAGAGTTGGTCAGCTTTGCCAGATCAGTTTTCAAGGTTTGCAGATCTGACTTTACCGCACCCATTTCTTCCGAATAATTACCTGTCATTTTATTTGCTCCAGTTTCCGATTAATAATCCAATGAGTCTACGAGCGACCGCCCGTTTGGTTCCCGACCGACCCGAAACAAAATGGATGACCAATATTGGCTAGATGAATTTTTGTGGAACTTTTTCTCATACTATGCGTAGGTGCCTATCATTCATACTATGCGCAGGTGGCCATCATGGAGATACATATATATGTCGCTAGCTGAAATTCTAAAACCGCACCTACCCTATCTGCGACGCTATGCGAGAGCATTGACAGGCAGTCAGAAAAGCGGTGATGCGTTTGTTAAAGCAACCCTCGAGGCGATTATCGCTGATCCGACATCCGTGTCAAACGATGACAACGTACGCATGCATCTATACCGGATCTTTTCCCGGATTTGGGAAAGTGCGAATGTAAGACTCACGGAAGACCCGGACGACAACACCGCCCAGAGCCGCTTGAACGCGATCCCGCCGATCAGCCGGCAGGTATTGCTGCTGACAGCACTGGAAGGCTTCTCGATCGGTGAAGTCGCAAAGATTGCGGATGTCGGCGAAAATTCGATCAATGATCTGCTGGAAGATGCGATAGCCGATATCGACAATGAAATTCGGTCTGACGTGCTGATAATCGAGGATGAGGCGCTCATCTCGATGGAATTGCAGCAGATTGTGTCAGGTTTGGGACACCGCGTTTGCGGCACCGCCACGACCCACAAGGGCGCTCTGGAAGCAGTTGAAAAGGCAAAGCCTACCCTCGTGCTCGCCGACATTCAATTGGCAGACGGGAGTTCGGGAATCGACGCAGTGAAGGATATATTGGAGCAGATTTCGGTTCCGGTCATTTTCATTACCGCATTTCCCGAACGCCTGCTCACTGGCGAACGCCCGGAACCGACTTTTCTGATCACCAAACCATTCCAGCCCAATGCGATTCGTGCAGCGATCAGTCAGGCGTTATTCTTTTCCACCGCCAAACAACCGGCATAAGGATGTTCATGCCCCCTATCGATCCAGAAACGGCGCACCAAGCCGGCACGCGCTAGCTTGGTCGGCGCCCGCTTGCTGTGATCGGTCAGGGGGATGGCAATATTCTTTTTGCGACTGCAATTGGCCGCGGAGAACGCTAGGAGGCGATCTTTTCAACCGCGCCTATTATGTTTTCAAGTGCCGTTGCCGTATGATTGTCGTGGCCGTCCGAAGCAGAAGTGAATCGGCCCTCTTCCAGAATATCTTCAAGTGTCTTGCGCGCGCGGGACACGCGGCTCTTCATCGTGCCGACAGCGCAGTTGGCGATTTCGGCGGCCTCTTCATAGGAATAGCCGCCGGCGCCGACCAGGATGATGGCTTCCCGTTGATCGTCGGATAGCTCCATGAGCCCGCGCTGCAAGTCTGCCAGATGCAGCGGATCCTGCTGCGAAGCTGGCGCAGACAAAATCCGTTCCGCGACCAGTTCGTCATAATTGCCGGTGAATTTCTTTCTGCGCATGCTGGAAAAAAAAGTGTTCCGCAAGATTACAAAGGTCCAGGCGCGCATGGATGTTCCGGCAATGAACCGATCCCGGGCAGCCCAGGCTTTCAGCAACGTGTCCTGAACCAGATCATCGGCCAGATCCCGGTCGCCGGACAGGCTTCGCCCGAACGCACGCAAGTGCGGTATGGCTTCCGCCAAAAGTTTTTTGAACTGTGCGGGGGGTAAAGTCTGATCTTTACTCATGTGAATCCGGTCGGCTGGTGCGCGATTCTTCATCGTCATCATCGTCCAACTGATCCAAAAGCGCCAGCATGTCGTCCGGTAGTGGCTCTTCAAGAACGCTCAGGTACATATTTTTGAGGCCAAGGCCCAATCTCTGTTGCATGTCTTCCTTGCTTTTCACCGGCATGTCCTTTGGCACTCTGTCGCGTCACCAGCTGTCGGTGAGTCGGTCAAATATATATTTAGGTTCGCCAATTCTATGCCTCGTTTTTTCCGCTTGCAGAGAGAACACCTGATGTTCGTAAAGGTTGCATATAAATTTTTGTCGATAATGTCCAATCGTCGGGAACGATCTGCACGAGTGACCGTTTCTTTACCTGTGGGATGAATCATAACTCGGAGATATTAACAATGTCAGATAACGAAGAAAAAAAATCCAACCTGAAGATGGAAGGCGAGGGCAGCCGCGAAGGTTCCCGCCGCTTTCAGGAAGCCCAACACGAATTCGCGGAGACTGGCGACGTCGAAAACAAGGCCAAGAAAGCAGCACGGGCGTTGGAAGGTGAGGAAGGGGAAGACCTGGAGAAAGCCAGAAAAGCCTCTGCAAAGGGCAATGCCACTGATTAGGTGAACGAAAGTCCGTTAAAACAGTTGGCAAGGGCCAAAAATCATGATCGCGCTTTTTTTGGCGGCACCAACTATCGCGGCAAGCTGCCGCCAAGCGCAAAAAAGCTCTGGAAAATCGTCCTTGTCACATCGGACACCGTGTCATCCGACAGGGCTTCGCGGAGGTCTGCTTGCCCCAGGCCCCGCCCCGCCGGCAAATATTGTCCGGCCATATGCCAGTCTGGAAATTGCCGCCTCGTTGCTTCCCGTTGGTTAACAATGGTAACACCACTATGCCGGTCGTCCATCTCGATGTGGTGCAGACGATCATTGGTCGCGGCACGATTGCCTTCAAGGCACTGCAAAAAATTAAGGCCATTGAACGCCAGCAGCCCGGTAATCCCCACATGCTGATTGTTGCGTTTCGAAACCGCCATAATCTCGAGAAAATCGTCCAGACCCAAGCCAGCTCTAGCGGTGCTCACATAAATCAAGGAGGTAATCAAAGGGTAGGGCATACATAACCTTCTCTAGGCGGTGGTTCTGGCAGCCCAGCCTATTATTGAAACGCCGTATAGGCGCTTTGGTCATGCCTTGCCTTAACATATGTTAACCCGAGCAATCATCATTCCACCGGTTGCTGGTCGTCTAACAGGTCGATCGACTCCTCTTCCGATCGCTCCGAATCCACCAATTTCTCCACATGGTCCTCTGGCGACACATCAAACGCCTTGTCGACTGGCACCTTTGCTGGTTTCTTGCTAGCAGGATCGCCTGATCCGCCCGTGCCAAGATTCTCGACCATGCCCGGTGGTCCATTGTCGAACCGCAGACGATATATCGGCTCCGGCAAGGCAAAGCCCGACTCTTCCAGTGCATTTTTGGTCACCCGGATCGCCGCGCCTCTGGCCTTGAAGAAATCGCTCTCGCGCTGATCGATCCAGCCATGAAAAGTGATCAAGATGTTGGAATCACCGACCTCCTTTATCTCTGCCGTTGCTTCGGGCTCGTTCAGAACAAATTCCTGTCCATTGATGGCCAGCAATCCGGTTTCGATGGCGGCTGCTGGATCATCATCGGCATCAACCCCCAGTTCGAAACTGAACCGGCGCTGGGGATTACGGGAATAGTTCAATATTTCAGCCTTGAACACGGTAGCATTGGGAATCCGCAGATGGTTGCCATCCAGCGTCATCAGAATAGTTGCCCGTGAAGTCAGCCGAACAACCCGGCCTTCCTGCTCACCGATCAGGACATGATCATTGGCGCGAAACGGCTGGCGGATGCTCAGCATGATACTGGACATATAATTGTCGACCGTATCACGCAGGGCGAAGCCGACCGCCAAGCCGATCACGCCAGCGCCACCGAGCACGGCTCCAAGCAGCGCGGTCGCGTTCAGGATGTCCAATCCGATGAATATCCCGACCGCAATGAAAACGATACGAACGAAGCCCGCCAGCAGTTCGGCCAGAAATATATTGGGTGTCACCCGTTCCCAGAATCCTGCGCGCGAGGCGAGAAAATGTCCCAGTAGTCCGACAAATATCGTAACCAGCAAGGCAATCCCGATGAGCGGCAGTGCCGAAAGAAAATTCTGTAAACTCACTCCGAATTTGTCGACCACTGGCTCAACATTACCGCCCACCGACAGATCGCGTTCAAATCGGGTTTCGACCGTCACTACGCCCGATACGCGTTGCGCAATCGCTTTGGCGCGATCAGCGGCTGCATTGTCCGCGACCGGTCCGGACAAGTTAACAACGCCGGCATCGACCGCCACCACGACGTTTTCCAGTCCATCAATCTCCTGGAAAATACCGCGCAGCCGATCGGCAATGACATTGTCATCGCCACCGGTCGTGGCCGGATTTATCGCAGGCTCTGTTTCCTCTGCTTCTTCAGTCGGCCCGGCCAATTGTACTTGCGCCGTGGCGGCAATAGTGCCTGTAAGACCGGTTATCGCTCCGAAAACGACGGGTACCAAAAAGGCAATGCTCAATAGCCAGCGGTATCGGGACATAATTTTCCAATCAACAACCTTAAGATGCGAAGGAGCATAGCGAAAGTTCCTGTCGTCGGGAAAAATTTAATTGGGAACCGACTGACCAGTTATTGGTTGATCCGTCATAATCACTGAAAAGGAGGAAGATATGACAAACAAGAATTCCACCGACATACTGAACGACGTTCTCGAAACCCTGATTGACTCCATGGACGGCTACGAAAAATCAGCCGAGCTTGCGGATCGCGACACATTCAAGAATTTCTTCACCCGTCGCGCAGCCTCTAGGCGCGCCATGGTCGACGCCGTTCGCAATGAAATAAACCAACTTGGCGGTACACCCGAAGCCGAAGGAACAATATTGGCATCTGCCCATCGCGTATTTATGAAACTGAGCGCGGCAGTGCAGGACAACGACGAAGCCGTGATTGAGGCGGTTGAAACCGGCGAGGAACATCTTCGCTCGAAATTCGAAAAAGCGCTTGCAGAGGCTGATTTGCCTGCTTCGTCCAGGACACTGCTTCGCAACTTTCAGGGCGAACTGAAAGCGGATGGTCGTCTCATCGACTATCTCGAAGACGCGACTTCATAAGCCGCCTTTCACACCGAGCTTCAATTAAAGGAATTTATCATGGAATATGGAATTATCGGACTATTGATCCTGGCTCTGGATATATGGGCGCTGATCAGCGTCTGGGGAAGCGGATCGTCCGTGGGCGCCAAAGTTATCTGGACCCTGATCATTCTCATCTTGCCGGTCATCGGACTGCTGCTGTGGTTCTTCGTGGGACCAAAGGGAACCGCGTCGGCTGTCTAACCGCAGTCTACTGACTGACTTAACAAGCCCCGGCATGCACCTCCCTCTGGTGCATGTCGGGGTTTTTTTGTTAGGCTAACGACAATCCGCCCATTCACAAAGAACAGGATTTTATCATGGCCGACGAAACCTCGAAAAACACGATGGCGAATGAACGAACAGACCTTGCTGAAAACCGCACCGAGTGGGCCGAGGACCGGACGATCATGGCAAATGAGCGAACCTTTGCCGGGTGGATGCGCACCGGCCTCGCCGCCGTTGGAATTGGGCTGGGTTTCAACGCCCTGTTTGGGAAACTCGAACCGCTGTGGGTGCCGAAGGCGATTGCCTCGCTATTCATGATCATCGGAATTTTCATTTTCTGGGCGGCGCAGCGCAATGGCTGCGCGGTTCAAGCGCGACTGGATGCACACCAAGCCACCCCGGTCAAACCGACGAACATGCAGCTCATCTCCGGCCTGATGGCACTGGGTGCATTCGTCTTGATTGTCGCCATATGGACAATGGATTTTAGTTCTGACTGAGCGGGGCAGCCGTGAAGCGCCATTGCAACCATTTCACTTCCGAACGGTATATTAAATGAATACCACCTTACAGACCAAGGAGAATGACGTGCGTTACATCATCAGAACGATCGCTGCCGGAGCCATTTCTGTTGCCGCCAGAATTATAATCAAAAAAATCCAGGAAAAGAAACAGCCTGATACCACCGCATAGAAGGTTGTCCTGATTACACCATTATACGCGAGCTAGGCGATCCCGGCAAACGCGTCATCTGCCTGTTTTGGATCGAGAACGTCGTTGTCGGCCAACCAGGCCTCGACCTCATTGAGATTCGGAGTTTCGTAAGGCCGAAGCAATTCGCCCGTTTCTCGGGTCGATTTTCGAAAAGCCTCGATAGTCCCAATCAGGGAACCCGTCTCGGCGAATTTTCTGCGCACATCGCTCTCATTTTTGCCCAGGTGTTCGGCCAGCAAATCATTGCGGATCCGGGCGATCTGCTTCGCTTCCCTTTCACCCGCAGTAGTGGCCGCATCGAGCGCAACATCACATTCACTGTCAAATCCGAGCGACCGGTTGTTGAAGTTCGATGATCCGATACGAAGATATTGATCGTCGACGATCAATATTTTGGCGTGCATGTAGATCGGCGTGCCGGCCGCGTTAAACGGATGAAACATCCGAAAACGGTCGTAGGTGTCACGCGCTTTGATCGCTTCGAACAGCCGTGCGCGCGCTGAATCCATGATGGTGGATTCCAGCCAGCCATCCGCGCTCTGGGGATTAAGAATCACGATTTCGGGTCCTGCCGGCTCTGACAATCGGTCCACGATCGCAGCAGCAATTTTCACAGACGCGAAATATTGATTTTCCACGTAGATAAATTTTTTCGCTGCAGCGATAAGATCCAGATAGAGTTGTTCGATTTCCCGAGCGGGTTTCTGGCCGTCCATCTCGGGCACCGTACGCGCAATGGCGAGTGGGCAATCGGTAAAATCGGCGTCCAGGCCTGCTGGCCAGCAATCGGATCGCGCGGTCACAGACTTCACAGTCTTGCCGCCGGCATCCTGCCAGTGCTGCTCGGCATATTCCGAAAGCGCGCGGGCGACGTCGCCTTGCACCACCATTGCCGCGTCGTGCCACGGCCCCGCGTCGTTCCCGTCCGGTTGCAGGCGCTGTTCCTGACCTTCTTCATGAGACCGGGTGTCCCAGCGGTTGTTCGTGACGTCGATACCGCTACAGAAAGCGGTATCTTCATCGATCACGATTACCTTTTGGTGATGCGCGGCGCCCACCGGATGGTGTCCATCCAGTTTGAAATGAACCCGCGGATGAAAATACCAGCGGGCCAGAGTCAAAAATCCGTTAAGCCGCATAAAGGATTTCAGTGCGCCGGTATCCCAACGCAGCACGTAGATATCAAGGTTGCGGTTCTTTTTGAGCAACCAGTCAAAATAGGCCCCGATCTGCAATGGTCCGTCCGGCTCCTCCAACGTGTCATGCATTTCCACACGTTCATCGAAATCCCAGCCCAGCAGCATGATCCGCTGCTTCGCCTGCGACAGAGACTTGCGCACTGCGCGAAAATAATTCTCGCCATCGATGAGAACAGCAGACCGGTCTGCGTGCTCCACGCGCCAGCAATTTTTTCCGGGTTTGAATATATTTGGCATAGCTAAACAACCTTTGCGCTCGATTAGGGTTCCCATGACACTATTTCGTGATGCAACCAAATTTGCTGTTACGCGTTTTGACGGGATGGATGAACAAGTAGATCAATCGCTGAACACCCTTGAAATATTAATCGTACAACTGCAATCCATGTGGGAAGGCATCATCAGTCTGTTGCCCAGCCTTGTGATCGCCATCCTGTTCCTGATCTTCACCTGGATTCTCGCGAAATTTGCTTCGAAAATTGCCGATCGCCTGACCACCAGGACCTCGATGCGACCGTCGCTTCGCGAACTTGTCGACACTCTGGTCAGAATAGCAATCTGGACCGTCGGCTTGCTGGTTTCCCTGACCATCCTGCTGCCCGATCTGACGCCTGGCAGTCTGATCGCCGGACTTGGCGTCGGTACCGTCGCAATCGGCTTTGCCTTTCAGGATATTTTTGAAAATTTTCTCGCCGGAATTTTGATCATGGTACGCGAAAAAATGCGGATCGGCGACTATATCTCCTGCGAGGGAATCGAAGGAAAAGTGGAACAAATCCTACTACGCGAAACGCACATCAGAAAGCTGTCCAACGAACTGACGATTGTCCCCAATTCAATACTTTTCAAGAATCCCGTCGAGATTTTGACCGATCAAAAACAGCGGCGCCACGAAATTGTCGTCGGCGTTTCCTATGACACCGATCTCGAAGAGGCGCGCACCGTGATTCGCAACGCCGTGGAATCCGCCGACGTTGTCGACGATGATAAGCCGGTCGATATATTTGCCTGCGAATTTAATTCTAGTTCGGTGGACTTCAAATTGCGCTGGTGGTCGGGATCAGCCCAGCGCGATATGCATGGAAGCCGTGACCGTGTGATTCGGTCTGTCAAACGCGCGCTGGATGAAGCGGGCATAGAAATTCCATTCCCCTACCGGACCCATACTTTCAAGGAACCTTTACCATTGGCTTCTTCTGAAAATTAACTGTATTCTTTGCGAATCCGCATCCGTTGAGACGGAGACCGGCGCACACCCCAGGGTGAAAGCCGCGAGACGAGGGAAACAAAATGGCGGACTTACAGTCATTTCAGAATCAGGTCCGGTCGGTGGACGCCAAGCTCGACAATGGCACAGATATCTGTCTGCGGCGAGTTCGACACTCCGATCTGGAACGTATTGAACAGGGTATCGGCCAATTGTCGGATCAAAGTCGCTATCTGCGCTTTTTCTCCGGCTCGAAGACCGTGCCCCCGTCGGTTGTTGAGAAATTGGCTAACGTTGACGGAATCAATCATCTCGCGTGGGGGGTGGTCAACATGGCCGAGCAAGAGCATCCTGCCATTGCCGCTGCGCATGTTTTTCGCGAAGGCCAAACCGAACACACCGGCGAGTTTGCGATTACCGTTCTGGATCAATATCACGGCCAGGGTGTCGCGCGAATATTGATGATGGCAATGTTCCTCGACAGCTATTGCGAGGGGCTAAGGCACTTGCGGGTCGACATCCTGCGCACCAATAAGAAAGCTTACGGACTGATCCGGGCCATCGGCGCAAAACCCTGTTCGCAAGAAGGTCCTGTCGCACAATATAATCTGGTCATCGCAGACGCGATTTCAGCGCTACAGGCAATGGACAGTCCTACCGCTCTCCCGGATGTCCTCGCCGCTTTCACAGCAGAGGGATAGCCCGAAATTGCTCTGCCCCATCCCCGATTAAAATTTTACCAGCCGTGGAACCATTGCTTTGCCGTCGCGTTAACAAGCTAATCTCTGGGCGATGTCCAAATTCACCTTCGACCCAAAGGTATGTGCCGGAAAGCGCGGCCCGGATCGACAATGCGTCCCAATGCATTTCCAGGCTCGCGTTTTCCGGCCAATTACCGGACATGACGTAATTTCGGACATTTTTAATTCGCACGCATTGCGTACAGCAGATTATAGCGGTGGCCAGCGGACCTTATCCCTTTTCCACGCATCTCTTGAAAAACCCAATTACATAGCAGTCCTGCTTGATGAGAAATGAAGCGCTGCCCAAAGACGCTGTTGGTTTTGGCATCTATCTTCGGTAAGCAACCAGCATACTGATGCTGCCCCCGATATGAATTGTTAGGAGAGAATATGGCCAGAATGAAGACAATAGTTGCTGTAGCCGCTGTGTCGGTCCTGATGGCCGCCTGTTCGAACAGTGATTCGGACTCAACAACTGAACCAGACCCGAGCACGACCCAGGCGTCAGCTTCTGCTCCTGAGGCCGCGGTCGGTCCGGCCAATGCAGGTCAACCCGCTGCTGACGATGTCGCAACGTTGGACGGCGTGGAATATGCAAGCCTGACCGGTGATGCATCATCCGGTAAAACTGTCTTCGCGCAGTGTCGCACCTGCCATGTAATGGATCCCGGAATGAACCGCGTCGGCCCATCACTGGCCGGCATTGTCGGTCGCGAAGCCGGCTCGGTTGCCGGCTTCAACTATACCGAAGCCAATGCCAATAGCGGCATTATCTGGACGGAGGAAAAATTATTCCAGTTTCTGGAAAAGCCGCAACGGGTGATCCCGAAAACCAAAATGATTTTCGCCGGGATGCCGGACGCGCAGAAGCGCGCGGACGTGATTGCCTATCTTAAAAACCCGGGCTGATCGAGACTTCGCGACCGGATAATCAGGCTTTCCAGCATCCGGCGAGATGGTCGTCGGTCATCCCGATCGCCTGCATGTAGGCGTAGATGATGGTGCTGCCGACAAAACTCATGCCGCGTTTTTTGAGGGTTTTGGAGATCGCATCGCTGATCGGGGAGGTGCTCGCCATATCCGAGAAATGCTTGGGCCGGTTGACCGGCGGCGCACCCTCCAGATGGCTCCAGAGCCAGGCATCGAAACTGCCATATTCTTTCTGAATTTCCAGAAACACGAGTGCGTTCTTGCGAACCGAGTAAATCTTGAGCCGGTTACGGATGATTCCTGCATCGTGCCGCAGAGATTGCAGTTCATTATCGCCCATAGCGGCGCAACGCCCGATATCAAATCCGTGAAAGGCGCGACGATAACCATCGCGTTTGCGCAGCACGATCTCCCAGCTTAAACCGGCCTGCGCCCCTTCCAGAATCAGATTTTCAAACAGTAGCCGGTCATCATGAACCGGGACTCCCCATTCCCGGTCATGATAATCGCCATAAAATTCCTTGCCTGGCTGTCCGCCAAAACAGCGATGTTTTCCGTCGATACCAATCACTGTCATATGGCTCGACTAGCCTCTTCGACCGATGACGACAATTCTATTCGGCTGGCTGGATTTCCGGTGCGCGGCCCTGGTCCGGCGTCCACCAGCCGATCCGCCGCTTTACCCAGTTGAGCGCCCGCGGGACCGGCGCGTTGCGGTCCATCCACTCGGCATAATCCTTGTAGACCGGATCGCCGAGCAAATGTTTTTCTTCGGTCTTCGCGCGCCAGTAATAGACGCCGCTGACCGCCGCCATCAGCACCGTATTGCGCGCAAAATCGGTGATACTGCCCGAGGTCACCAGAAACGGCATGCTCGCCAGCCACCAATAGGCGTTTTTTGCGACATAGGCAGGATGCTTGGTCCAGCTATAGGGGCCGTGGGTCAGAATTCCGCGATGGGTCAGGTTGGAAAAACGCAGGCCGAAGGCAACCGTCGCCCAGGCATAGATACCGGTGAGCAAAACCAGAATACCACCCCAGACCCACAGGATGATCGACTGGCCGCTCAGCCAATAGGCCCAGTCGGCGGTACTAACATGATAGTTGAGCGGGCCGTCATCGCCCATCAGGATAAATGGCGGATAGCAGATCAGGGCAGCAACCCAGCCGGCCAGATAGGGGTTTGCGGTGCGGATATGGGCATCGAGCGGTTTCATCGTCAGCAGATAGCCGACCGTCGCAAACTGGACGTCGACCACAAACATCGCGATGATCAGCCAACGCGCAATCGCGACCGGGTCGCCACTGAGTTCAGCGATATCGAGCCGGACAAGATCACCGAAGCCACCGGGCACGATCGAAATCATGAAGGCGAGGAAGAAGCCTTTCACCGCCCAGGCACGGAGATGATGGTAGATCTGCTCGCGATCAAATTCGCTCTTCCTGCCGGTCAGCAGCTGGCCAAAATGCCAGGCACCGTCGCGCGGTTCGATGGTGAAGCGATCCATGAACAGGACGTAAGGAATGGACAGGACGAACAACCATGGCGCGGCCATCTCCATCAGCTGCATCGAAAATTGATATTGCCCCGTCCAGTACCAGCGTCCGACGACATAAACTGTCGCGATAATGCCCCATGTGGCCCAGAGGCCAGCCAGCTTTACCAGACTGATATCGAATGTCTTCTTGAACGCTTTCGGATTGTGCCAGTCCATTCCCGTTGACGACCGCAAATGTACCTTGTCCATCAGGAGCGACCAGATCACCATTGGGACCGCACAGGCAAGACAGGCGGCAAGCGCGGAATAGGGGCCGTCCATACCATATTGACGGGCGATAAGAATCCATGAGGCTAGTCCAAGCAGGCCTGCCACACCCACGCCATGGGAAACCGCCGACCGGGGGCGCGGATCAGCGCTTGTCGATTTTCGTCCGAACATGCGCCGACTTTAACCAAAAATGGTAAGCAAGCCGTGAACAGCGTCATTCTATGGGAAATAGCCTTGGATTAACCTAGGAAAATTATTCCGGTTCCCCTATATTCGCCCTGAAGCGGTGAAACGGGACTATTAGATGATAAAATACGGAAATCTCATGAAAAACATTGGCCTTTCACTCTCAGTTGCCATCCTGACAGTCGGGTGTACCAATGGCGAGGAGACACAGACAACGGCCGGCGCTTCAAAAGAAGCGCAGACGCTGACCGACATTTCCCCCGTCGATCGCAAGCCCTTTGAGACCACGGCAATCGCCAGTTTTGACGAACCATGGGCGATGACTTTCCTGCCCGACGGCCGGATGTTGGTCAGCGAAAAAGCGGGGAAGCTGCAGCTGGTCGGTGCCCAGGGGCAGAAAACCGAAATCAGCGGCGTGCCCAAAGTTGACTATGGTGGTCAGGGTGGCTTTGGCGACATCGTGCTCGCTCCCGATTTCGCGACCAGCAATATGGTCTATCTGAGCTGGGTCGAGGCCGGAGACAAGGGCACCCGCGGCGCGGTGGTTGGCCGAGCCAGGCTGGAACTGAAGGGCGAGAAGCCGGCGTTGAAAAATCTGAAAACCATCTGGACGCAAAATCCGAAAGTGACCGGCAAGGGACATTATTCCCACCGCATTGTCTTTTCACCCGATGGCCAATATCTGTTCATTGGCTCGGGCGAGCGGCAAAAGTTTGACCCGGCACAGGATATGGCGGCGAATCTGGGCAAGATCGTCAGGCTGTACCCGGACGGCACCGTTCCCAAGGATAATCCGTTCATCGATCAGGAAGGCGCCCTCCCCGAAATCTGGTCGCTGGGCCATCGCAATATACTGGGCCTCGCTTTTGACAGCGAGGGTCGCCTGTGGAATCAGGAAATGGGACCACGCGATGGTGATGAACTCAATCTCGTCCTGCGCGGCGCCAACTACGGCTATCCGATCGTCTCGGAAGGTGACCATTATGATGGTAAGGAAATTCCCGATCATGACACCCGCCCGGAATTCGAAGCGCCAAAAGTGGCGTGGGTGCCGACGATTGCGCCCAGCGGATTGATCTTTTATTCCGGCGACCTGTTTCCCGCATGGCAGGGCAGCGCCTTTGTCGGCGGCCTCGCCAGTCAGGCGCTGATCCGCATCAGTTTCGATGGTGATAGCGCCAAGGAAGCCGAGCGGTTCCTGATGGGCAATCGTATCCGGGAAGTGGAGCAGGGACCAGATGGCGCGATCTATATCCTCGAGGACGGCGAAGGCGGCCGGATGCTCAGGCTGACGCCGGCCAAATAATCCCCGGTCGCAAGAGACTTATTGTGATGCGGCGGTTGTCGTCCCCGACAGGTCGCTCAGAAACTGGCGAACGCGCTTCGCATTGGCTCCAAGATCATGGACGCCCACGCGGCTGACCGAACGCATGTCGATAATGCTGGCCGCGCCATTCTCGGCCGCGCGCGCGCGAATGACGACATCGTCCTTGAACCGGAACAGCGACACCGTAGCGGTTGCTTCCAGATTGCCCGCAGCCGGGTCGACGCTGACAACATCCCAGCCGCGATCTTCTGCCAGCCGCTTGGCTTTCTCGATCACCACGGCGACCGGCTGATCAATGCGGACCGAACGGATGTCGGGATAGGCATCCTGATGCACCGTCGCCCAGCGCTGGCGGGGATTCATCCCCCGCATGTCACGGTCATCCGCGCCCGGTATATTGTCCCAATTATCGGCGCGCAGGGTCAGCGCGTTGAACTGCGGCGGATCGGCAAGATCTGTGGTGATGTCATGGATCGCCGGAAGAGTCATGATGGCCAGTACATAGGGTATCAGAAAACCCAGAAAAGCGATCGTCGCGAGCATGCCGGTTCCCAACAGGGGCCAACGGATCTCGCGCCCCTTGCGCCGGTTGAGCACGATAAGAATAATTGCAAGTATGAGCGTAAAAACGGCGACCAGCGCGGTCCATGGCAGCGCCGCGAGACCCGCTTTCCAGCCCCATAAACCAATGCCGCTTCCACCAGCGGCGACGAAAAATGCAAGAGGCGCGCCCAGGCCAAGCATCAGAACAAGCCACCCTTTGGGGTCTCGGCGCAGCGACCCCAGTCTGCCCGACTTCGCGGACGCAGGTGCCGGTGGCTTCTCTCCAGTAGATGGTTTGGTCGTCTGATTCTGGTCCGTCACGCGCAAACTCCCCTAGCAAGCCAATCTTCTAGCGGGCGCGTCTCCATCATGCAATTGCAACCTATGCGGCTCGACTTTTTGCACAAAGCAGAGTAGCGCGCGCTTTTCCCGAAATACGAGACCAAAAACTTGACCAGCATCATTCCTCTCGCCGAAATCGATCCGCAACTGGTCGAATCCTTGCTTGATGCCGCTTTTGGTCAGGACAGGCATGACCGCACCGCCTATAAATTGCGCGAAGGCACGGCCATGCTCGAAGGCCTGTCCCTCGCCGCCGTCGATCAGGAAAAACACGAACTGCTCGGGTCGATCCAGTGCTGGCCGATCGCGCTGACCGATGAAGAGGGTCGGGCCCACCCGATGATCATGGTCGGACCGGTGGCGGTCTATCCTGATTTTCAGCGCGAGGGCATCGGTCGGGCGATGATGGCGGCCCTGCTGAGGGAAATACATCCCGATGATCCGCTACCGCTGGTGATGATCGGGGATCCGGAATATTATGAACGGTTCTTCGGATTTACGGCAGAGGGCACCGGAGGATGGAAGCTGCCGGGTCCATGGGAACCATCGCGGCTGTTGGTACGGGCCAGCCCGGCCCACCCGCTGCCGAAGACCGGCACGCTCGGACCCTGGACAAGATAGCGCGTTCAGGGTCAGGACCTGTTGAATACACGGGTGTGTATTTAACCGGTCCTGACCCTAAGCCTTTACAGAAATGATGCCGGGCAATAGGCTTTTCCCATGCCCTACACCCCGCCCCCTGAACTTGCCTCGCTCTCGATCGCGGAAATCGCCGAATTGGCCGATGCGCAGAAGCTGCCGCCTGTCGATCAATGGGATCCGCAGGAGACGGGCGATAGCGAGATGCGAATTGCCGCGGACGGGACCTGGTATCATCAGGGCGATCCGATTCTGCGACCGGCAATGGTCCGCGCCTTTTCGAGCATCTTGCGGCGGGAGCCGGACGACAGCTACGCTTTGGTCACACCCTATCAGAAGCTGGGCATCATCGTCGACGATGTGCCGTTCGTCGCGGTGGAACTGGAAACCGAAGGCAGCGGCGCGGCACGGAAGCTGGCGTTTCGGCTCAACACCGACCATCTGGTGGTTGCCGATGCCGATCATCCGCTGCGGTTTGGCGCGGACAAGCCGCAACCCTATCTGAAAGTGCGCAACGGACTGGAGGCAATGCTGGCCCGGCCGGTATATTATCAGCTTGCGGAACTGGCGCTGGAAGAAGATGCCGACCCGATCGGCATTTGGTCTGCTGGTACCTTCTTCCCGATGGCAACCCATCCATGACGCTGCGCGACCAACTGGAAAAGGCCCTTGTGAAAGGGCATGCGAGTGATCTCGACCATCTACTTTATAACGAACGCGACCATATCGATGACCTTGTGGCTTTGCGCGATGCAGCGGTGCTGATTGCAGTGACCGATCGTCCCGATCCGGGTGTGATTTTCGTCCAGCGACCGCTGCACATGCGCAACCATCCCGGGCAGGTTGCCTTTCCCGGCGGCAAGATCGATCCCGGCGACCGGGATCCCATTGATGCGGCTCTGCGCGAAGCCCATGAGGAGGTCGCGCTCAATCGTGGCGATGTCGATATCATCGGTATGACGGACAGTTTCCAGTCGGGCAGCGGCTACAATATCCAACCTGTACTCAGTGTTATCCCGCCCGACCTGCCGTTTATCGCCGATCCCCACGAGGTCGAGAGCTGGTTCGAGGCGCCGCTCGATTTTCTGCTCGATCCCAGGAACCGGACGGTCCACGAAGGAACCTGGAACGGGCGCAAACGGCATTATTACGAAATTTACTGGCAAGATTATCGCATTTGGGGAATTACGGCAGGGATTTTGAACAATCTCGGGAAGAGGCTGGGCTGGGAACCATGAAAATGCCGCCGGCAGAATGGACAAGAAGACGCGGGCTAGCGGCGCTGATCGCAGCGCTGGATGGCCAGGCGCGCTTTGTCGGGGGGGCCGTGCGCGATACACTGTTGGGGCTAGAGGTAAAGGACGTGGACATCGCCACGCCATTGCTGCCCGAGGACGTGATCGAACGGCTCACGGCAGCGTCGATCAAGGTCATTCCCACCGGCATCGCGCATGGCACCGTCACTGCGGTACTGCCCGAGGGACCGATCGAGATCACGACCCTTCGCCGCGATGTTTCCACCGACGGACGGCGGGCGACGGTGGCGTTCAGCGACGATTGGGAGGAAGATGCGGCGCGAAGGGATTTCACAATCAACGCGCTTTTCGCCGATCCGAAGACCCTGGAAGTTTTTGACTATTTCGGCGGCCTGGATGACCTGAAGAATCTCCGCATCCGCTTCATCGGCTCGACCGCGGAACGGATCGCCGAAGACTATCTGCGGATCATGCGCTACTTCCGTTTTCTGGCACGCTTTGGCCAACAGCGGGTTGATGACGCGGCTTTCGCGGCCTGCACGGCGGCGGCAGCAAAGCTTGAAACACTTTCCCGCGAGCGGGTAGCGGATGAGCTCTTGAAGCTGCTCCAGACCGAAGATCCGCGATTTGCGCTCAGCAAGATGCTCGACGCCGGAATCTTTGAACATATCGTCGAGGGAATCGACAGGGACATAGAGGCCGTGTTCAGCAGGCTGGTCGAGCGCGAACAGCAATTGCACATAGCCCCGCTAGCGATCCGGCGACTGGTGGCGCTGCTTCCCAAAGATGCAGAAAAAGCGGGTCACATTGCCAAGAGCCTGAAGCTATCCAAAAAGATGCAAAAGGCGATTGGCGAGCGGCTTTTGCCGGTATCGGGATCTGACTGTGACGGGCATGGCGAGGAAGAACAGGCCGCTCTCTCCAATATCCGCGCTTTCGCCTATCGCACGAGCGTGGACGTGGCCCGCGACGTCGCCCTGCTGTTCGCCGAAGAGACTGCCCTGCCCGATATCCTCGCGCAGCTCAAAGACTGGCAGCCACCGACCTTTCCGCTGACCGGCGGCTATTTGATCCAACGGGGTCTGAAACCGGGTCCGGTCGTTGCTGCAACTTTGGCCAAAATTGAAGCCGCATGGATTGCGCACGGGTTTCCGGATGACAAATGGCTGCGAAAATTTGTCGATGATCTGGACTTGACCCGTTTGGCGGGAACGGGAAAACCGGTAGTAATATGATGAATATTTACGGCGGAAAAACTAATCTGAACTGGCGCCGAAGCAGGAGAGACGGAAAATGACAGACAAGGCAGGAAAGCAGGACTTGGTCGACTTGATCGCGTCGCCGCGCAGCGATGAGTCCACCCATTGCACGGCGGCGGATTATGACCGACTCTATCAGGAAAGCATCGGTGACCCCGACGATTTCTGGTCCCGTCAGGCAGAGCGTCTCGACTGGCAAGCCATGCCGACAAAAATATCCAATGCGTCCTTCGACCCCGTGTCGATCAAATGGTACGAAGATGGCGTGCTGAACATGTGCCACAATGCGGTGGACCGCCATGTCGCCGCGGGCAAGGGCGACGTCACCGCCCTGATTTTCGAACCCGACGATCCCGCATCGCCCGGACGCACGATCAGCTATACCGAATTGCAGGCGGAAGTGATCAAAATGGCCAACTGCCTGAAAAAACTGGGCGTCAGCAAGGGCGACCGGGTGACCATCTACATGCCGATGATTCCCGAGGGCGCGATCGCGATGCTGGCCTGCGCCCGTATCGGCGCGATCCACAGCGTGGTCTTTGGCGGCTTTTCCCCCGATGCGCTGGCTGGCCGGATCGAGGATTGCGAGAGCAGGTTCGTGATCTGTGCGGACGCAGGACGGCGTGGCGGCAAGCTTGTGCCGCTCAAAACGAACGTCGACGAAGCGCTCACGCGTGATGGCGCAAATGTTGATGCCGTGCTGGTGGTCAATCATACCGATACGGCTGTGGACATGACCGAAGGACGCGATCACTGGTATCACGAATTGTCAGCCGACATCCCTGCGGACTGTCCCTGCGAACCGATGAACGCAGAAGACCCGCTGTTCATTCTCTACACCTCCGGTTCGACCGGCAAGCCCAAGGGCGTGCTCCACACCACCGGCGGCTACGCGGTCTGGGTGGCAACGACCTTCTACTATGCGTTCGACTATCAGCCGGGCGAAGTTTTCTGGTGCTCGGCCGATATCGGCTGGGTCACCGGCCACAGCTATATCGTCTATGGGCCGCTGCTCAACGGTGCGACCGAGATCATGTTCGAGGGCATTCCCAACTATCCCGATTTTGGTCGCTTCTGGGAGGTGGTCGCCAAGCACAAGGTCAATATCTTCTACACCGCGCCAACCGCGATCCGCGCCCTGATGCGCGAAGGCGACGCGCCGGTCAAAGCGCATGACCGGTCATCGATCCGTCTGCTCGGCACCGTCGGCGAACCGATCAATCCGGAAGCCTGGCGCTGGTATTATGATGTCGTTGGAGAAGGCAAGTCCCCGATTATCGATACCTGGTGGCAGACCGAGACCGGTGGCATAATGATTACCACCCTGCCCGGCGCGCATGGCATGAAACCGGGCAGCGCCGGCAAGCCGTTTTTCGGCGTTCAGCCGCAGCTGGTTGATGGTGATGGCAACGTGCTCGAAGGGGCGACCGATGGCAATCTGTGCCTCACCGCCAGCTGGCCGGGCCAGGCGCGCAGCGTCTACGGCGATCACGAGCGCTTCATCCAGACTTATTTCAGCACCTACAAGGGCAAATATTTCACCGGCGACGGCTGCAAGCGAGACGCCGACGACTATTACTGGATCACCGGCCGGGTCGACGATGTCATCAATGTCTCGGGCCACCGCATGGGCACGGCGGAAGTGGAATCCGCTCTGGTCTCCCACCCCAAGGTCGCCGAAGCAGCGGTCGTCGGCTATCCGCACGATATCAAGGGACAGGGCATCTACTGCTATGTCACGCTCAACGCCGGCGAACCATCGTCGGACGAACTGGTCGCCGAACTGCGCGCCCATGTCCGGGTGGAAATCGGCCCGATCGCCTCGCCCGACCATCTCCATCTGACGCCCGCCCTGCCCAAGACCCGTAGCGGCAAGATCATGCGGCGGATCCTGCGCAAGATTGCCGAGAATGAATTTGGCGCGCTGGGCGATACCTCGACGCTGGCGGACCCGGGCGTGGTCGATGCGCTGATCGAGGGGCGGCTTAATCGGTAGCCCCGCGCACCATGCGCAGCCACAAACACCCCTCTTGGACCGATCAGCTCATTGCGAACGAGGATGGAGCACGATTTTAACAGGGGAACGGAAGCAGCTGTCACCCGTTCCCTCTAGGCTTGCGAAAAATATCCTGCCATCAATAACAGAAGGAACTGAAAATGTTTGATCTGCCACCCTTTGCCGACGCGCTGATGCGTGGCGGCGTCTTGAGCCTGCTCAGTCTGTTGTGGATCATCATCTTGGTGAACATCGCCGGACTGCGCTCCTTTTCCAAGATGACCTCGTTTGACTTTGTGACCACGGTCGCTTTCGGTTCGCTGCTGGCAACCGCATCCACGCTGACCAAGTGGACGGATTTTGTGCAGGCGCTATGTGCAATTGCTGCATTATTTCTGCTGCAGTTTCTGATTTCCCGATCTCGCAAGCAATCCGCCAGTTTCGAAAACTTCATCGGCAACGACCCGATCCTGTTAATGCGCGACGGGGAAATCTTCGAGAACGCGCTCAAGCAGACCCGCGTCTCCCGTTCCGATCTGCTCGCCAAGTTGCGCGAGGCCAATGTGTTGCATTTTGCCGAAGTACGGGCGGTAGTGCTTGAATCCACCGGCGACATGTCGGTGCTTCACGGGGAGCATCTGAATGAAGATCTGATCGAGGGTGTGCAGACGATCAGCTAGGCTTGACCCGCACCAATTTTATTGACGAGCGGTCCCGGCGAAGCGTTTGAATAAATAGCCGTGCTCCGCACCTGATGCGGAGCACTAGCCTATCCGTCAAACCCAACAAACACGGCGGCCTCTTCCACCGGTTTCCGCGTCGAAACGACGGCGTTGGCCGGAAAACTTTCGTCCGGCCAGCCCAGAGCTATGCTCTTCATGATAACCTGATCATCGGCGATCCCGGCATGCTCGCGGACCACCGGCGACTGCATGATGCCCTGGCTGTTGATCACCGTGCCCAGTCCGCGCGACCACGCGGCGTTGACCAGCGCCGTCGCCACCGCGCCGCAGTCGAAGGGCGTATCGTCGCTGCCGTCCACCGCCCGGTCATAGGTAATGATCACGCATACCGGTGCATCAAATTGTCGGAAGCCCCGCATGACCCAGTCCTGCCGCGCGTCCTTGTCATCGCGCTCAATCCCCATCGCAGAAAACAGCTGCTTCGCCACCCCGATCTGTCGTTCGCGGTGCTCACCGGCAAAGGCTTCGCCGGTCCGAAATTCGCGCGATTGCGGCACACCGGCCAGCATCCGTTCGGTGTTGCCCGCGCGGATTTTCTCCAGCGGCTCGCCGGTGATGACATAGAAGCTCCACGGCTGCGTATTCATCGACGAAGGCGCGCGCATCGCCAGTTTCAGTATTTCTTCGATCAGTTCTTTGGACACAGGATCGGGTTTATACCCGCGCGTACTGCGGCGGCCGAGGATAACTTCGTCAAACTGCATTGGTGGCTCCGTTTACTAATGTCAGTCGCTGGCTAGCGGACAAATGGGCCTGTGCAAACCCCGCTCTGATTGAGTGGCAGATCACTATTGATCTTGCGCTGTGTTTGGGGATTTAGTTCCGTATATATGCGAAGGAAGATATCTATCTCGTAACATTACATTTCGCGTAGCGGATCAGAGATAGCCCCTGCTTTCAGGGAAACGCTTCAAATGATAGAATCTTATTTGAAAAGCTTGCTTTGATTCCTTGCCTATCTTTTGAATATAAATATCTTTACTGCTTAATTTTTAATTAACGATTTTGAATTAAACAATAAGTATTGAAAACTGCAACCGGGGCAAACGTTGAGTATTATTTTTACAATTCTTTTTTTTGCAGCAGTGTTTGGTATTTTCAAACCTTTCATCAATGGAATTAAGCGCTGGCAGTTTGCGATAGTAGCTTTTGTGGCTTTAATCTTTATAGGAGTTACTGGCTCGCAATCGCTTGGTGAAGATTTGCGGGAAGAGTTTGCGAAACAAGAACTTGAAGACGCTAGCAAAAGAGAAAAGCTTAAAAGCTCTGAATTGTCTTATGGCAAATGGTCATATTCGGAAATGACAGATGAAATGCGTGGCGAGGTAACCCGCTATGCAAGTTTGGACGCTGATAACACAATAAACTTGGATTTTCCATATGGCGAACAGCGCGGGCAAATGCTTATCCGTCAATCACCGCAGTTTGGTTTTGACATATTGTTTGGAGTTCCAAGTGGTCAAATACTATGCCGCAGATATTCGCGTGGGCATATTAACGTCAAGTTCGATGACAGCGCAATTCAGCGATATAATTGTACGGATGCGAGTGATGGAACTAGCAATATGATTTTTATTGAGAACGCCAAGGGTTTCTTAGCCAAGTTGAAAAAATCAAAGAAGGCTATCATCGAAGCTGAATTTTATCGGAATGGAATGCAGCAGATCACTTTCAATACTACAAATCTCAAGTGGGAGTAATATCAATGCCGACCGTTCAACGAGAAATTAGCGATCGCAGTGCCTTTGGAAAATTTGTCAAATGGACCTTTGTCGGATTTAATATTTTAATGATCCTCTGGATGGTTAGTGCGGGTTTCGCTGTAAATGAGGTTTCGTCAACAGCAGTAAATGATGCTGAAAGAGCTGGCGCGGCTATTGGGACAGGATTAGGCATTACTTTTCTGTTATTTATCTGGGGGTTTGGAGACCTGATACTTGGTCTCTTTGTGCTGTTTACGCGACGGAAAAAGATCGTAACTGTCGAGGAATAAATACATATTGACATTTGGATAATTAAATTAATTTCTGCCATAGTAAAATTAGCATACCAAAACTACCCCCTCGGCACCCGGATCTTGTCGACCAGCCAGCCAATCTCCCTTGGCGGCGCGCTCGTAAACCGCGCCACTCCTATTGCGACCGCAAAATTCAGCACCATCCCGATCACGCCAATCCCCTCGGGCGAAATCCCGAACAGCCAGTTGGCCGCGACATTGCTGTCCGGCGACCAGAGCTTGAACCAGCCGATATAGAGGAAGGTGAAGCTCAGGCCGGTCACCATCCCGGCAATCGCGCCCTCGCGGTTCATCCGTTTGGAGAATATCCCCATGAAGATCGCCGGGAAGAGCGAGGCTGCGGCCAGCCCGAAGGCGAACGCTACAACCTGCGCGACCCAGCCCGGCGGATAGATACCGAGATAGCCGGCAACAACAATCGCGGCGGTCGCGGCCAGCCGGGCTGCGAGCAATTCGCCCTTCTCGGTAATCTGTGGCCGGAAGGTGCTCTTCAGCAGATCATGGCTGATCGACGAGCTGATCACCAGCAGCAGCCCCGCCGCCGTCGACAGCGCCGCCGCCAGACCGCCCGCCGCGACCAGCGCGATCACCCAGCCGGGCAGATTGGCAATTTCCGGATTGGCCAGCACCATGATATCGCGGTCGACATAGACTTCGTTGACATTGTCGTCAGCCGCTTCGTTGGAGACGACCCGTTCACCGCTGGACCCGGTGGCTTCGGCGAATAGCGGCGCACCCTGAAACGCATCGCCCTTGCCAAGCTGCATCCGGCCATCTTCATTCTTGTCGCGCCAGGCGATCAGGTCGTTGCTCTCCCAGTTCCTGAACCAGGCAGGTGCTTCGGCATATTCGACATTGTTAACGCTATCGACAAAATTGAGCCGGGCAAAGGCGCCGACCGCCGGCGCCGTGGTATAAAGCAGCGCAATGAATACCAGTGCCCAGCCCGCCGACTTGCGCGCGTCGGAGGCCTTGGGCACGGTGAAGAAACGCACGATCACATGCGGCAGACCGGCGGTCCCGACCATCAGCGCCGCGGTGATGCAGAAGACATCGATCATTGACTTGCTGCCATCGGTATAGGCGGCAAAGCCCATGTCCTGCAGCACCAAATCCAGCTTCTGCAGCACATAGAGGCCCGAGCCATCATTGACCGTTGATCCCAGCCCGAGCTGTGGCACCGGATTGCCGGTGATCAGAAAGCTGATGAAGAAGGCCGGCACCATATAGGCAAAAATCAGCACGCAATATTGCGCGACCTGCGTATAGGTGATGCCCTTCATCCCGCCGAGCACGGCATAGACAAAGACGATGCCCATGCCGATGATCACGCCGAGCGTGATCGGTACATCGAGAAAGCGCGAGAACACGATGCCGACACCGCGCATCTGTCCGGCGATATAGGTGAAGCTGATGAAGATCAGACAGATTACCGCAACCACCCGGGCGGCCTTCGAATAGTAACGCGTGCCAATAAAATCGGGCACGGTAAACTGGCCGAACTTGCGCAGATAGGGCGCCAGCAGCAGCGCCAGCATGACATAGCCGCCGGTCCAGCCCATCAGATAGACCGAACCGTCATAGCCGGAAAAGGCAATGATCCCGGCCATCGAGATAAAGCTCGCCGCCGACATCCAGTCGGCCGCGGTCGCCATGCCGTTGACCACCGGGTTGACACCACCACCGGCGACGTAAAATTCGCTGGTCGAGCCCGCCCGCGAGGCGATCGCGATGCCGATATAGAGCGCGAAGGACACGCCGACGAATAGATAAATGAGCGCCTGGGTCGTCATCCGCCGCGCTCAATCATCAAGGTCATATTGGCGCTCGATCCGCTTCATCCGGATGCTGTAGACAATGATCAGCAGGATGAAAAAATAGATCGCTCCCTGCTGCGCGAACCAGAAGCCGAGCGGATAGCCGCCGATCGCAAACTGATCGAGGAAATCGCGGAACAGAATGCCCGCGCCGAAAGAGACGACAAACCAGATCATCATCAGCGTCCAGAGCAGCCGGATATTTTGCGACCAATAGGCCTTTTCCGTGTCGTTTGTTTCCCCGCCTCGATCCGTTACATCTGGATTGTTTTCGGACATGCTGGCCTCCCCCTTTTTGCCGTTGCCGCTTCAAACTAGGGGCCGGGACCAGATAGCGCAAACAAGTTTTGATTCCGGCGATGGACCAATGGCGGAAGCAATTTTATGCATTTCTCTAATGAGCAATGTCATATTGGGGCGGTCAAAGAAATCCTGGATCGAAGTAAAAAAATCGCTTCGTCATAGAAGTTTGCATTACTATGGGCGCGAGCTATCGGCTGGGCGCCATCCACCAGAGCGAGACAAGCGCTCGCTTCTGCCGCAGGGTTGGGATTCCGCACCGAAATCCCTTGGCGACCGCCTCGCCCAATGTTCGGCTATCAAGTTTCTTTTTGAGATTCTGCAGTCAGTTTTTGACCATAGTAACTACTTACCGAATGACCCGCTTGGGTAGTCTGGATATGCTTCAGGAAGGACCGCAATATCAAAAAGGGTTCCGGAACCAGTCCGGAACCCTTTTTCCATATATCGGCCGGTTGGCTTAACCGACCACAATCATCACCAATGACGTCGCAATCAGGGCCGGGGTTTCGATGCCATCGATCTCGACCACGACATTGTAGGTCAGCAACCAGCGGCCCGGCTGCTTCTCGACCGCATCCACCAGCGTATGGCGACCACGGACCTTTGAGCCGGCGCGAACCGGGTTGAGGAAGCGGACTTTGTCAAAGCCGTAGTTGATGCCCATCACGGTGCCTTCAAGGCCCAGCGTCGTGCCATAGGATAGCTTGGGCAGCAACGAGAGCGTCAGCAGCCCGTGGGCGATCGTCCCGCCAAAGGGCGTTGCCTTTGCTTTTTCCTCGTCGACATGGATGAACTGGTGATCCTCGGTGCAGTCGGCAAATTTGTTGATCCGGTCCTGATCGACGACGACCCAGTCGGACACACCGACTTCTTTGCCTTTCCAGGATTCCAGTTCGCTTGGTTTGATCGTTGGCATATTTTTTCTCCTTTTTTCATCGCTCCCGTCCCGTTAGCCCTGGGCTTGTCGGGCCGTAGGCCACCGCAGGTGAACGGCGCTCATCGACGAGACATGGTTCGACAGGCTCACCACTAACGGATATTTGGCACTGTCCTGCTTGACTAACCCTTCATGACTTCCTGCATCCGGCGGAAGAACTTGCCGCCCTGACCGCCGCCATTGGCATATTCCTGCATCCCGGTTTCGTCGAGAATCTGGTCGATATTTTCGGCAATTGCCTCGGCGCTGCGCTTTTCCTCTGGCAACCATATACCTTCGGTTTCCAGAATTTTGGCAGCCGCAAAGCCACCGGCTCCAGCCGTCAGGATGGTTTTCGATGGCGCGCCGTCGCTGCACAGATAGACCACCGCGGGAGTCACCGCTTCGGGAACCAGCAGTTTCAGCGCTTCTTCCGGCATGATATCTTCGGTCATCCGCGTCGCGGCTACAGGCGAAATGCAATTGGTGTGGATGCCCTTGCCGGCACCTTCCTGGTGCAGGCTGTTCATCATGCCGACCAGAGCCATTTTCGCGGCGCCATAATTGACCTGTCCAAAATTGCCATAGAGGCCGGTGGAGGAAGTGGTCATCACGATCCGGCCATATTGCCGCTCGCGCATATGATCCCAGACCGCCTTGGTGCAGTTTGCGCTGCCGGTGAGGTGGACATCCATGACGAACTGGAAATCCTCCATGGTCATCTTGTGGAAACTCTTGTCGCGCAGCACGCCGGCGTTGTTGACGAGAATATCAACATGGCCCCATTTCGCAATCGCATCGGCAACCATTTTTTCAACCGCAGGCATATCGGTGACGCTGCACCCGGCAGCCATCGCTTTGCCGCCCTCGGCTTCGATTTCTGCTACCACCTGTTCTGCAACCGTCGCCGAACCGCCGGTGCCATCACGCGCGCCGCCAAAATCGTTGACGACAACCTTGACCCCGCGCCGCGCCAGTTCCTTGGCATGTTCGCGGCCCAGACCGGCGCCAGCGCCGGTAACAATGGCGACGCGGTCGTTAAATTCTACTTTGCTCATGGCGAGTCCCTTTTGTTAATCGAGTGATTAAGGGATGCGATGCGCAATCAGGCTCGCCGAGTCAAGCGGCAAGGTCGCTATTTTCCGGTCGCTTTTGCCCGTTTCCTGCCTGCCGTAGCGGCGGAGGCGGAAACCCTCTTTTTCGGTTTTTTCGGTTGCTTGGCAGTCTTCTCCTTGACCCGCCGCGTGGCTTTCGCCTTCTCCTTGGTCGCAGCACTCATAAGATCCGCAAAGCTGCGCGAAATACAGGTCGCATAAAATTCCGGATCGGGCATGATATTGCGATCCGCCAGAAAGGTCAGGATGACATTGCCATTATAACTGGTCACCACGTGGAACAGCCCCTGCCCTTCTGCCAGTATTCCCATTCCGAACGATTTGACCAGTTTGGCGCCGGCGAAATACATCGGCACCATCGGACCCGGGACATTGGTGACAACTGTATTCACCGCCGGATTGAGCCGTTCAACCAGCCCTGCGCGGACCATCATCTTGGTCCCCGCCGCGGTCAGGCCCGCCGGCATTGCGCCGGACAATTCCATCAGGGTCTTCGCACCCAGCGCCTGTGTCATGGCTTTTGAACGCTGCGTCTCTTCCATGATGAACTTCAGCCGCTCGCCCGCGTCGGCGAGATGGGTGCCGACGCCGACCTGCATCATCGTCACCTGATTGCCGGCGGAATCCTTGTCATCATCGGACCGCACCGACACCGGCGCGCCGATTTTCAGCGTCTTGTCCGGAAGATCGTCTTTCGACTTGAGATAGCCGCGCATCGAACCGCTGACCACCGCGATCATGACGTCATTCACCGTCGCACCGGGATAGGCCTCGCGGATCTTCTTGATGTCGGCCAGGGCAAATTCACGCCCGTCAAATACCCGGTGCGGGCTGATTTTCTTGTTGAACCGGGTCTTCGGTATGTTGCCCTTGGCGTCATCCCGCTGACGAAATTGGCGCTGCACGTCGAACAGCCTTTTTGGCATCGGCAGAAACTTCTGGAGATTTTGCAGCCCCCGCACCGGATTTGCGATATTGTTGAACTGTGCCCTGGCGAGCAACCCAAGGGGATTGGGATCCTTTTCCGGTTCAAACTGCAAGTCGAACTTGCGCGGCTTCATTTTGGCATCAAGATCGTGCAGGGCGAGCGTCATCTGCAGGCCCGACTGGCCGTCGATCGCGGCGTGATGCATCTTGTGCAGCATCGCAAAACTGCCCTTTGGAACGCCCTCGACATTGTCCAGCCCTTCGATGACGGTATATTCCCACAGCGGTTTGTTCATGTCCATCGGCCGGGCGTAGATACGCGCCGCCTGGATGCACAATTGCCGCCAGTCACCGGGCTTGGGCAAGGCAATATGCCGGACGTGATACTCGAGATCGAAATTCGCGTCGTCCACCCAATAGGGATGATCGAGATCGAGCGGGACCCGCACCAACTTCTGCCGGAAAATCCGCGCGCCATCAAGACGGCCTTCTATGTAGCGCAAAATATCCTTGAAACCGACCTTGCCTCCGGGCGCGGTCGATGGATCATAAATCAGCAATTGCCCGATATGCATCGGCGTATTCGGTGTTTCTGTGTAGGCAAACATCGCGTCCAATGCACTAAGCTGTTTCATGGCCATTCCTTCCAGGTCGATTGCTGAAGCTCAGCATAATGGAAGTCTGACCAATAAGCGAATCGCTCATGTTCCGCAGGGCAGATATTTCGAACCGGTTCCGGTCCGTGCCCGTTGCGAACTCCAGCGCCAACGGTGATATTGTTCACCGGCGCAATGCCCCACAATGCGGTGATCCCCAATTTCCAGGCGACATCCTGGCTAGCCTTGGTCCCAATGCTTCACCAGATATTGGGGAGGGACCGCCTGGCCCCAGTAAAATCCCTGTCCATGGTCGGCACCTAGCAGCCGTGCCTTTTCCAGATGGAAGGGCGTTTCGATACCCTCGACCACCGTGGTGGCGCCCCGCGAGTGACAGAAATCGATGACCGACCCGAGGATCGAAATCGGCACCCGATTGTTGCAGAATGCCCAGAATATTTGCTTGTCCAGCTTCAGTTCACTGAACGGGATTTCGGAAATCCGGTCAAGATTGCTGTGGCCCGTGCCGAAGTCGTCGATTGAAATCGCCAATCCGTATTGAGAGAACATATGGCAGATTTCGGCAACCACCTTGATATCGGCAATCCTGTTTTCTTCGGTTATCTCCATGACGATCGAACCATGCAAATTCCCTTGCTGCTCCAGCCGGACGCGAAGCGCACCGACAAAATCACTGCGAGTCAGCAATATTGCGCTGCAATTAAACGAGACCGGCGTGGTTTTGCCATGACGGTACAGCCGGTTTTCCAGTTTAATCACCTCGTCGACGACATTTAGCGTGGCCTCGATTTCGAGTGTTATCTCGGTTGCCGAAGAAAAAATAGTTTCGGGACTTATCGCCCGTCTGGTTTTCAACCGCGACAGGGCTTCATAACCGACGATCGCACCGTCGGTCAGCGCGTGCTTGGACTGGAATTCAACGACGAGATTGTCCAGCAATCGGTCGCTCGCAGCGAGGGCCGCGATATATTCGGAGTCCATGGTTTTTTTCTCGCTGGCTACGGCATATTGGTCGATCAGCTCCGCGAGAATATGGGGTTCAAACGGCTTTGGTATGGTGGCAACGATTTGCGCGCTGGCGGCTTGTACCGGCGCGGCGCTGCCATGCGTCAACTGCGCATCTGTCCCGGTCATCAGAACCAGTGGCAATTTACGCTCGATCTTGTCGAATGTCTGCAAAAGGCGAGGGGTTTTATTTGCGAGTATGTTTTTGTCCGCGACCACCGCATTCGGAGCAAAGGCCATGGCTCCACTCTCATCTCCGGGAGAATAAACACAGGCCACGGATATTTCCCGCTGCTCAAGATCGTCCTGCAAAAACCGCGTGAATGCGCTCTCTTCGTCAATCAGCAGAACTCGTTTGTTTGTCATGGTGAGGGCTTTCAATCAGTGAAGATTCGAATGCGAATCTTCCAATGGGTGCGCCCCGGGCTGATCAAGCTCTTCCTGACTTGTCCTGCTTGCTGTACGATATTGGGAAAGATGGCTGACCCGCAAACCGGGCAAGCCAGATTTGTCGATGGTTTCTTGCCATGAGTAAAATTCTTCCAACGAGAGATTATAGCGAGCGCAAGCCTCCTGAAGGCTCAGCAAACCACCATTGACGGCGGCGACCACTTCGGCTTTCCGCCGGATTACCCATCTGGTCGTGTTATTCTGTGGCAAATCGGCGAGGGTCAAGGCTTCACCAAAAGGTCCGATAACCTGCATTGGCTTTCCGTGCGGACGAACTTGCATAAAACCTCCAATAGCATTCGGTTTTGCGCTATTTCATCATGCACATGCACAGGTGCACCTGATAAGCGCCCCCGATTACAGTCCGTTACATATGGCGAATCAAATATTAAGAAATGGTTGCGGTACAGGGTTAATGCATCCGAAGGACGAAACCGCTGATATGGATAAGTCTCTAATATCTAAAAATTAATTCTCTGCGATAAAACTTTCGTCTTAAAACTAAACTATCACAAAGTGGCACGGCCACTTATCGTGCAGTTTGAAGGCAAGAACGTCCAAAAAAATAACCCCGGTGTAAGGGCACCGGGGTTTTTAAAGTTTGTTTTGGCCAAAGTGAGGCCGCTTGTTGGGACTGCGGCTCTGGGTATTTAGCTTTAGTTGCTGATCGCCATCGTAGTTTCGACGGGTTTGCCCGATTCGGCTGCGGCCATGATCGTCACACTGGCACGCTGGGCTGACGCACTCGCTTCCTCGATGCAGGTACCGTGATCCTGCGCATCGACCAGGCTTTTCGAATCATAGCCACCGCAAACCTTGCGGACGGCCCCTTTCAGACGGCCCTGCAGAGTCGATCGGCCATCCTCACTGGTCAGATCGAGATCGCCATAGTTGACAACAGCGGTGCGCACGGTCCGGTTCTGGGCATTCGCGCTGACAGAAAATCCGGTCGCGGTCAGGGCGATCGCCGCAGCGGCACAAAGGGTCTTGGTAAACATTGAATTCGACATTTTTTCACTCCTCAAAATTTGTTCGGGACGATGCCGGAAATAAGGGGGACCGGCACTGCCCGCTTGGGTCGAGAACGGGAGCGGAATATCCATCGGGCCGGGGAAAGGCTGTCTGGTGAGACGTAGGGTCATGCTCCCGCCTCACCATCTTGGATAGGGGAGTGATCCCCGGCGAGCATCCGAACTTCGATAAACCACCATTTTTATCGGCAAACGGCAAACGCCTTCGACCAACGGCAATCGCTGATCGACAAATATCGCATTCGGTTTCTTTTGTTACGATTCAGAGAGTTACCGATCAGGCCGAATCATGCTGTATTAGGACGCTAAATCAGCCCGGATAGTGGACTGGAAGGGTCGGCATACATCCGGCGGCCCATCCGTCCGGACAAATAGGCTTCCCGCCCTGCCGCGACGGCCAGCTTCATCGCCCGCGCCATCCGCACCGGTTCTTTCGCTTCGGCGATCGCGGTATTCATCAGTACTCCGTCACATCCCAGTTCCATGGCAACCGCAGCATCGCTTGCCGTACCGACGCCGGCATCGACCAGCACCGGCACATTGGCGCCTTCGACGATCAGCCGGATGGTGACCCGGTTCTGGATGCCGAGGCCCGATCCGATCGGAGCGCCGAGCGGCATGATTGCTACCGCGCCAGCATCTTCCAGCTGCTTGGCGGCAATCGGATCGTCGACGCAATAGACCATCGGCTTGAACCCTTCCCTGGCCAGCACCTCGGTCGCCTCCAGCGTTTCCCGCATATTCGGATAAAGCGTTTTCGCCTCGCCGAGCACCTCCAGCTTGACCAGATCCCAACCACCGGCCTCGCGCGCCAGCCGCAGGGTGCGGATCGCGTCATCGGCATTGAAACAGCCCGCGGTGTTGGGAAGATAGGTGATTTTCTTCGGATCAATATAGTCCATCAGCACCGGCTGGTTGCGGTCCATGATGTTGACGCGGCGGACAGCAACGGTGACAATCTCCGCACCGGACGCTTTGACCGCTGCGGCATTTTCCTCAAAATCCTTGTACTTGCCGGTACCCACAATCAGCCGGGATTTGAATTTCCGGCCTGCAACGGCCCAGCCGTCGTCCGTGCCATCATCGCCGCCGCCAACGAAATGCACGACTTCCAATTCGTCTCCCTGTTCCACCGTCACGTCGGCCAGGGTCGACCGCGGGACAATTTCCCGGTTGCGTTCAACCGCGACCTTCGCCGGATCCAGATCGAGGGACCGGACCAACTCCGCAATCGTCACGCCCGCCGCGAGCCGGTGATCTGCACCATTCAACCGGATCTGAATTTCCGCCATTTCGATAACTTTCATGTCTTTGATCTCGCTTTTCAATTAGGAGCCATATAAAGAGGCCGCTCCAGTCGCAACCAAAAGCCTTGGGGAAGGAACAATATCTTGGCGGCCAAGACCATCTTTGTATTGAACGGACCCAATCTTAACCTGCTGGGCATGCGCGAACCCGAAATCTACGGTTCGGAAACGCTCGACGAGATCGCCGGGCAGATCGAAGACCATGCGCAGGCGCTCGGCTTCGACGTCGACATCCGCCAGAGCAACCACGAAGGTCACCTGGTCGACTGGCTGCACGAAGCGGCTGCGGACAATGCCCATGCGGTAATCGTCAACGCCGGGGCGTTGACCCATACATCGCTCGCCCTTTTCGACGCGATCAAGGCCATCAGTACACCAGTCATCGAAGTGCATATCTCGAATCCCGCCGCACGCGAAGAATATCGTCATAAGAGTTTCATCGCTCCGGTTGCAAAAGGAAGCATTTGCGGCTTTGGTGCTTTGGGCTATCAACTGGCGTTGGACGCTGCGAGCAAGTTTTAACGACAGCATAAGGACAAAATATGCCTGCAAAAAAAGAAACCGGTGAAGGCATGAATGTGGATATTAAACTGGTACGCGATCTAGCCGCCATTCTTGACAAGGCGGGCCTGACCGAGATCGAGGTCGAGGACGGTGATCGCAAGATCAAGGTCGTGCGTGGCGGCGGTACATTTGTTGCCGCGCCGGTGGCTCCCGCCGCTCCCGCGCCCACACCGGCGGTTCCGGCCACGGCCACGGAAGCGCCGGCGGCGGCATCGGATGACCATCCCGGTGCCCAGAAATCACCGATGGTCGGCACCGCCTATCTCGCGGCCGAACCGGGCGCGGCCAATTTCATCAGCGTCGGCGACAAGGTTGCAGTGGGGGATACGCTGCTGATCGTGGAAGCGATGAAAGTGATGAACCCGATCACGGCCGAGACATCCGGCACGGTCAAGGCAATCCTGGTTGAAAACGGTCAGCCGATCGAATTTGACCAGCCGCTGGTTGTGATCGCTTGAGGCGGGCCGCGTGACCATTGAAAAAATCCTGATCGCCAATCGCGGGGAAATCGCACTGCGGATTCTGCGCGCGGCAAAAGAGCTCGGCATCGAAACCGTCGCCGTGCACAGCACCGCCGATGCCGACGCCATGCACGTCCGGCTAGCCGATCAGGCCGTCTGCATTGGCCCGCCGCCAGCGGCCGACAGCTATCTGTCGATCCCGGCAATCATCTCGGCCGCCGAAATCAGCGGCGCGGATGCCATCCATCCGGGCTACGGTTTCCTCTCGGAAAACGCCCATTTTGCAGAGGTCGTCGAAGCGCACGATATCAAGTGGATCGGCCCCAAGCCCGAGCATATCAAGATCATGGGCGACAAGGTTGCCGCCAAGAAAACCGCCGGCGATCTCGGCATCCCGCTGGTCCCCGGCTCCGACGGCGCGGTCAGCGAGATTGAGGAAGCCAAGCGGGTAGCGGCGGACGTCGGTTACCCGGTAATCATCAAGGCCGCTTCCGGTGGTGGCGGTCGCGGCATGAAGGTGGTCAACAGCGAAACCGAGCTGGAAACCCAGATGAAGCAGGCCGGCACCGAAGCCAAGGCGGCCTTTGGCGACGCCACTGTCTATATCGAAAAATATCTCGGCGATCCGCGGCATATCGAATTTCAGGTGTTCGGCGATGGCCGCGGCAACGCCATCCATCTCGGCGAACGCGATTGTTCGCTGCAGCGTCGCCACCAGAAAGTGCTCGAGGAAGCGCCCTCCCCGGTGATCAGCGCCGAACAGCGCGAGCAAATGGGCAAGGTCTGCGTCGACGCGATGAAGGGCATGCAATATCGCGGCGCGGGGACGATCGAATTTCTCTACGAGAATGAGGAATTCTATTTCATCGAAATGAACACGCGTCTGCAGGTCGAGCATCCGGTCACCGAAATGATCACGGGCTTCGATCTGGTCCGCGAACAGATCCGCATCGCCGATGGCCGGGATCTTTCGGTCACGCAGGACGAACTGGAATTCAAGGGCCACGCCATCGAATGCCGGATCAATGCGGAAAATCCGAAGACCTGGGCCCCCTCGCCCGGCAAGGTCACCAGCTATCATGCGCCCGGCGGCATGCATGTCCGGGTCGATAGCGGACTCTATGCCGGCTATTCGATCCCGCCTTATTATGACAGCATGATCGCCAAGCTGATCGTCTATGGTCGCACCCGCGACGGCTGCATGATGCGCCTCGCCCGCGCGCTCGACGAATTTGTCATCGAAGGCGTCCAGACCACAATCCCGCTCCACCAGAAACTGGTCTATGACGAAGAATTCCAGTCCGGCGAATATACGATCAAATGGCTCGAAGAGTGGCTGGAGAAGGATAATCTCAAGGATTGAACCGTGCCCCCGCGAAGGCGGGGGGCCGTATGTGTTCTCCAAGCTGATATTGTTCCCCGGCGAAGGCCGGGGTCCATCTCCTTATCCCTGATGAATCATGATGGTTGTGATAGATCACTACACTCGTCCCAAAAGGCCAATATCACTGCAAACTTCACTTACACGAGGTGGATCCCCCCTTGCGCGGAAATCGAATGAACAGAAACGTCGTTCAGATTCGCTTCACCTTTCCTGAACATAACAACCCAGTTCAGGACTCTGACAGGGTTAATACACTATTACCGGTTGCACAGATGCGGCAGATGGAGTCGCCAGCAACAGGAGTAAGCCATGCGTATATTTTTCTTCACCGGTCTCATGGCGGCCACGATGTTGACGCCCGCCGCCGCATCCGCCGCCGAAATCGCCCCCAGGCTAAGCCTGTCATCCAGCGCGTTCCCGGCAGATTTGACCGGCAATGCAGCACTGCAGCGCGATGGTCGCAGCGAGCGCCGCGCCAATCGCGGTGACGGCCAGCGTCGGGCACAACGCGCGCAAAATCGGAACAATCGCGGACAGGCCCGCCTCGAAACCCGCGGAGACCGCGCCGAAGCCCGGCAGAACCGCCGGGTCGAAAGAACGGACCGTAATGTGAACGCCAATCGCGCAGCGCGGCAAGACCGGCGTAACGTGCGGCAGAACCGAACCGTTCGCCAGGATCGGGTTGCCCAACGCGACGTCCGCCGAGATCGCAACACCAATCGCACGGTGCGACAAGACCGGCGGCGGGATATCCGACGCGGCGATCGCAACCGTGACGGAAGAGTAGATCGCAGGTGGGATCGCAACCGCGATGGACGGATCGACCGGCGCTATGACCGCAATCGCAATGGTGTGGTTGACCGCCGGGTGGATCGAAACCGTGATGGTAGAATCGATCGTCGCTATCGCCAAAATCGCAACGCGCGGATTGACCGCAGATGGGATCGAAACCGCGATGGAAGAGTAGACCGAAGGTGGGACCGGAATCGCGACGGCCGGGTCGACCGGCGCTATCGCGACAATCGCAACTATGCGCGGAGCAGCCGCAACTGGAACCGCAGCTGGCGCCAGGACCGGCGCTATGACTGGCGGCGCTACCGCAAGGCCCACCGCAGTTCCTATCGACTGGGCCGTTATTATTCGCCCTATCGCCACCATAACTACCGGCGCTGGAACATCGGGGTCTATCTCGGATCGGCTTTCTTCGGATCGCGCTACTGGATCAATGACCCCTGGCGTTACCGTCTGCCCGCAGCCTATAGCGGCACCCGGTGGATCCGCTATTATGACGACGTCCTGCTGGTTGACATCTATACCGGAGAAGTGATCGACGTGATCTACGATTTCTTCTGGTAAGAAGACGAAGACCAAGTGAATGACCCGCTGCCCGCAAAGGGCGGCGGGTTTTTTCATCCGCGTGCTCCGGTGATCCGTTTGCGACCTGGGCCAAGGCGGTCCGGGAATATGACCGGATGATTTCCGGCGGATCAGTCGAGATAAAGAAGCTCGAAATTGCCCCAATATTCGCCGCTAAAATAGAGCGGAACGAAGACTTGCTTGCCCGCCGTTGATTTGTCATCAGCGGTCCGCATAAACCTGTATACCGAGACACTGAATGGTCGGTCTTTCTGTGCAATGGCGCGTTTCGTCATATCGTCCAGAATTATACGCCGGTTGCGGCAATATTTGTCATCATGCGCCGGATCGCCCGTCGGTTCACGCGACCGCTCGCTGACATGGGTTGGCAGATAGCCGTCAATATTAGAGGCGCCGCAGCTGATAATTGCATCGAGATGCCGATATCTGTCCAGCAGCGGCTGGATTTTCTCGTCCGCAAATGCGTTGAACTGGTTATCGTATCGCGTGGGATTGGATCCCGGTATCTCACTATACTGCCGGTCGAACAGTTGCTCCATCGTCAACGCTCCACGGGCCAGTCCCTCTTCGACTATCGCGACCAATTCGTCCCTGCCCGTTATCGCCAGATCAACATATTTGCGGTCCTCTGTCGCAAAGCCACTCTCGACCAGTTGGTCAAACATGATTTTCGATGTCGTTTCAAGGTCACCCACCTTGTTTTTTGCCGCTTCCAGAGTGACATTATTCTTGTCAGCGCTCTCCGAAAAATGATCGAGAACCCCCTGCACCTGTTGGACCTTATTGTGGATCAGGCCGGTATTTTCGGCGATGTCGCTGTTCTGCCCGTCGACCTGGGACACCAGGTCGGAAATCCGGTTCACGGTGTCATCAATTTTTTGAAAGTTTTTCTCGGCATCCTTGCCCTTGCGGACGCCTTTTTCGATTTTTTCAACCAGATTTTCGGCTTCGACGCCCAGCGAGTTTACCGTGGCTGAAATCTCATCCGTGGCTTCGCGAGTATTAAAAGCCAGCTGCTTGACTTCCGCGGCGACGGCCGCAAATGTTGCACCAGCGGCGCCCGCCCGATGCGCTTCAATGGCTGCATTTAAAGCAAGTATACTTGTCGTATTGGCAATCTGGTCAATATTCTGGGAAACCCGGCGCACTTGATCCATCGCGCCTGCAAATCCGGTGATATGCTGCGCTAGCGCGACAACCAGATCAGTCAAATCACCAAATTCCTGCATCGACATCCTGATCACGTCGGTGCTGCTATGCAGGTCATCCTTGGCGCGCTTCGACAGCAGCCTCGCCTCGTCGGTGGAATCCGTCACGCGTCTCTGGTCATCAGCCAATTTTGCGATCACATCCTGCAACGCCATCCGGCGCTCGCGCATTTCATCCGCAGTGGCCATTACTTCCTCAACCAGGCCACCCACATCAGCGCAGCCAACGGTGACTTCCCCGCACGAGCGGGCCACAGCATCAATCAGCTTCGGGTCGGTAATATCAAACTTTTCATGTTTCATAATCTTGATCAATTTCTCATCGCAGACGGGTCAACAATCCCCAACTCTAACCCAATCAGGTTAGCGACTTATTAACTGTAAAACCGGTTATTGACCGTGCAGGCGCCAGATCGACTTATCCCATGGGAAGTTTATGGTTTGCACGGCAGGTTGCTGATCGAAATATTTGCACCTTTCATGCTGGCAAAAGCCCCGACAACCGGCCCGGTTCGAGCTACGGGTTTCCGGATGACATGGCCCTTTGCGTTGGGCTTCATATACATCCTTCCTCACCGGGCAGATATTCGAACCCGGACGGATTCCTTTCTTGTTGCAACTTGCCGTGCCGCTCCGCAATATGGTGCAGCAACTATGGAGAGAAATATCATGAGACGTGTATTTGGTCTGGCTATCGCCGCTTTTGTATCGGTCACAATTTCGGGCGCCGCATTCGCGCAAGACCAGATCATTCGCGTTGGTAATCTGATCACCGACGCCGCGTCCGGACCCAGCGGACCCGCCACGATCATCGTCCGGGATGGCAGAATCGCTGAAATCAGACGCGGCGGAGCGAGCACCAACTCCGATGCCGCCATCATCGACCTGAGTTCCAAAACCGTCATGCCCGGCCTGATCGACCTGCACGTCCACCTGACCGGCGATCCCGGTGGCGATTATTGGAAGCGGGCCACCGAACCGGCCGAATGGGGCGTGGTGGTCGGAGCAAAAAACGCGCTCGTCACCGCGAAAGCCGGCTTCACAACCGTGCGCGAGGCAGGATCTTCGCAATATAGCGCCTTCTCGCTGCGCCGCGGCACCGCCGAGGGCATCATCCCCGGACCACGCATCATCGCCGCTGGCCCCGCCTTGGCGATTGTCGGCGGGCATGGCGACGTGTCGGGCTTCACCGAAGATGTCAACAGCCTGTTATCCAGCGGCTATGCCTGCACCGGTGCGGTCCAATGCGCCGAGAAAGTGCGCAAGGCCAGTCGCGCCGGTTCCGATATTATCAAGATTACCGCAACCGGCGGCGTTCTGTCCCAGCAGGGCCGCGGACTGGAAGCGCAATTTACCAATGAAGAAATGCAGTCGATCGCCACCACCGCCCATTCGCTAGGTCTCAAGGTGATGGCCCACGCCCACGGCGCCCGCGGTATCGAGGCCGCGTCTCGCGCCGGTATCGATACTATCGAACATGGCACGTTCGCAGACGAGGCAGCCCTGAAGGTCATGAAGGCCAATGGCACCGCGATGGTTCCGACCTTGATGGCGTTCAAGGGCGTCAGCGAAGGCCTCGGCAAGGGCATTTACACCCCGGTGGTCGAAGAGAAAATCCGGATGACGCTGAACACTGTCGGCAAAGCTGTTACATCAGCGAAACGACTGGGTGTGCCGATCGTTTTCGGCACCGATGCAGGCGTCTTTGATCATGGCCGCAATGCGGAGGAATTCCAGCTGATGGTCGATGCCGGCCTGACCCCGCGCGAAGCCGTCGCCAGCGCGACCACCATCGCCGCAGACACGCTCGATATGGGCAATGAAATCGGCCGCATCGCGGTTGGCTATTCCGCCGACCTGATCGCCTTTGACGGCAACCCGCTGGACGATGTCCGGGTGCTCGAGAAGATCGACTGGGTGATGGTCCGCGGCCGCATCATCGACTAGGCTGCCACCCATGACCCGGGTCTTTACGAAAAAGCAGATCGAGCTTTATGCCAGCCCCCGGCGGCTGGCCGAACTGGGCCGGCGGGTGACCGAAACGCTGAACGCCCATCCAGGGGTCCAGTGGCTGGAAAGCCCGCACGTGCAACTCTATGTCTGCCAGAATTTTATCAGCAATGCCGATTGCGACCTGCTGATCGATATGATCGACAGCGACAGCCAGCCCTCAACCCTGTACGAGGGCACCGAGCGCGCTGGCTATCGCACCAGCTACAGCTGCAATGTCGACCCGGCCGACCCCGACATCCGCCGCATCGACCAGTCTATCTGTGAATTGCTGGGCCTGCCGCAGTCGCACAGCGAAATCCTGCAGGGCCAGCGCTATCAGCCGGGCCAGCAGTTCAAGGACCATCACGACTATTTCCACGCCAGCGAAAAATACTGGCAGTTTGAAGGCCCCAACGGTGGTCAGCGCACCTGGACCGCGATGGCCTATCTCAATGAACCGGAAAAAGGCGGCGCCACCGCCTTTCCGCAGTTGCAATATCAGGTCGAACCCCGCCGCGGGATGTTGCTGATCTGGAATAATATGAGTCGCGACGGGACCCCCAATATCGACACGCTGCACGCCGGAACCCCGGTCGAGAAGGGCACCAAATATATCATCACCAAATGGTTCCGCCTCAACCAGTGGCAGAACGCCTGGGTGCCGTAAAACCAGCATCTCCGATCAACAGACGACCAGTTTCGACAAACAACATCAATCGGTTGGTGAAGTCGTTGCGAGTGATACTTTGCCGTGTTAGCTGCCCATAAAAGTTTTGGATAGGAACACTATATGATCAAGCAACCTCTCGCCCTTCTCGTCGGCACCAGCCTGCTCGCCATCGGCAGCGTCGCGACCGCCCAGCCACTCACCGCAGCCAGCGCAGCGGCGATGGAACATCACGAAAAAGCTGAGATGACCGAAGGCGAGAAGATGAAGGCCCTGTTCGCCAGGAGCGACGAGGAAAATCTGAAACGCAATCCGATCGGCGCCCTGTTCCGCGGCGACGAACGCTATGCCGACCAGCTCGGCGACTATATTTCCGACGAATATTTTGCCGCGGAAAAGGCCGCGGAAGAAGCCGAACTCGCCGCGCTGCTGAAACTCGACCGCAGCAAGCTGAGCGAAACCGACAAAATCGCCTATGACGTGTTCAAGCGCGACAAGGAGCAGGCGCTCAAGGGCTATTCCGACGAAATCATGGCGTTGACCGTAGTCCGCCCGGTCAATCATTTCAGCGGATTTCATACATTCTACCCCAATTTCGCCTCCGGCAAGGGTGCTGCTCCGTTCAAAACGGTGAAAAATTACGAGGATAATCTGAAACGCCACAAGCAGTTCATTGTCATCGGCGACCGATCGATCGAACGTTTCCGCGAAGGCATGGCAAGTGGGGTGGTCGAAACCAAGCTGACGATCACCAACGTGATCGAACAGCTGGCCACCCAGATCGCCCTCGGCCTCGACGGCAGTCCGTTCATGGCGCCGACCAAAAACTTCCCCGAAAGTTTCAGCGAGGAGGACAAGGCGCGGCTGACCAGGGAATATGCCGCCGCAACCGAAGAAATTTTCGCTGGCTATCAGCGTCTGCACGATTTTCTCAAGAACGAATATCTTGCTGAAGCCCGCGACGAGGTCGGCCTGTCCGGCATGAAGGGCGGCGCGCTTCTCTATGAGAATCTGATCGAGAACACCACGACGCTGCCGCTCAAGGCCGACTATATCCACAATCTCGGCCTCAGCGAGGTGACGCGGATCAAGACCGAAATGGAAGAGATCAAGGACGAGGTCGGTTTTGACGGCACATTGTCCGAGTTTTTCACATTTCTCCGGACCGACGAGCAATTCCACCCCGAATCGCGCGAAGCGCTGACCCAGGCCTATTACGATATGGGCAAAAAGGTCGACGCCCGCATCGGCGAGCAGTTCAAGATATTGCCGAAATCGCCGCTGGAAATTCGCCCCTATGACGAATCGATCGAGAAATTCCAGGCGGGTGGTTCCTATCAGAGCGGCACGCCCGACGGCTCGCGTCCCGGCGTCTTCTATTTCAACGCCTACGATCTGCCCTCGCGCAACACATCGGGCATCACCACGCTTTACCTGCACGAAGGCGCACCGGGCCATCACTTCCAGATTTCACTGGCCCAGGAAAATACCGACCTGCCCAATTTCATGCGCTTTGGCGGCAACACCGCCTTTGTCGAAGGCTGGGCGCTTTATGCGGAGAAGCTTGGCTTCCCGATGGGTCTGTTCGACGATCCCTATCAGCGTTTCGGCCATCTCGACGACGAAATGCTCCGCGCGATGCGGCTGGTCGTCGACACCGGCCTGCACAGCAAGGGCTGGACCCGCGAACAGGCGATCCAGTATATGCTCGACAACAGCAGCATGGGCAAAACCGATGCCACCGCCGAGGTCGAACGCTATATCGCCATCCCCTCACAGGCCCTGGCCTATAAAATCGGCGCGCTGACCATCCAGCGGCTCAAGGCCGAAGCGCAGGAAGCGCTCGGCGACAAGTTTGACCCGCGCGAGTTCCACGATCAGGTGCTCAACACCGGCGCACTGCCGATGACCGTGCTGGAGAAAAAAATCCGCGACTGGGTTGCTTCGCAAGGCTAGGGTTTTGGCGCTCCTCTCCCGTGAGGGAGAAGGATACAAAGCCTTATCGCGTCAGCGATTAGGCGGCGTTGGATGAGGGCGTTCTCCATTCTGAAGGGTTGAACACCCTCATCCAGCTACGACTAGCGAACAAGTTCGCAAGTCTTCACATCCTTCTCCCTCACGGGAGAAGGGGACCGCCCACCCGTCATTGCGAGCGCTAAAAGTGGGTAAAACTTGGGCCCCTCCTCTTCAGAAGTTTCGGGTGGTGGCGATGCGACAGCATCGCTCGCGCAGGGAAAGGGCTGTGCAAGACGGTTTTGCCACAAGCCGTTGGCACAGAGCCTGTCGAAGTACGCCGCGCAACCGTGGTGGGACTTCGACAGGCTTGCTCAAGACGATCGACGGGAAACCCGGAATTGGCTCTTTGAGCAGCCGGTAATCAAATTTTGCGAAACGTTGCCCGGGCGAGGCGCAAGGCTACAAAAAAGCCTCAATCAATTCTCCTTCTATCCGCTTGAAACAATGTTGAATTTTCTTGCTTTGACCGTCTTGAAATTTTCTCTCCCAAAACCAACTATAAGAACTAGGTCCGGACCGGCACTGTCGGACCGGACCTGTGTTCAACCTATCAGCACAAGGAGATGAGTTATGAATATGCGTAATCTGATCCCCTGGAGCCGGCAGGATGACCGTTTGCCGGCGATCATGCGGGGCGATAACACCAGCCCAGTGTCCGGTTTTCGCCGTGAAATAGACCGGCTGTTTGACGACGCGTTCCGCAGCTTTGGCAGCGGATCGCCCTTTGGCCAGACATTCAACTGGCCCTCGATCGAACTGTCGGAAAAGGACAATGAGGTAAAACTGGTCGCCGAAATTCCTGGCCTGTCAGAAGATGATATCGAGCTGACGGTCAAGGACGGCATTTTGACCTTGAAAGGCGAACGGCACCAGGAGGAAGGCAGGCAAGACGGCTATTCCGAACGGTATTATGGCCGCTTTGAACGGCAGATTGCTCTTCCGAAGGGAGCAGAAGATGACAAGGCCACTGCCGAGTTCCACAACGGCATGCTGACTGTAACCATCCCCTATTCAGGGGAGGGTACGTTCGGGCACAAGATCCCGATCAATGTCGGTAGTCGCCATTGATGCAGCTGGGAGCTGACCGTTTCGGTCAGCTCCTCGCCACTGGTTACACAAGATCCGGGGATGAAAGAGCATGACCGAGACAGCGAAAAGTCAGACAATCGAACGCCTGTTTTTGCCGACGCACAACTGGATCGCATTTCTGATCCGGGCGATTTTATGGATGGTGCTCGGATTTATCGCTATCCTCTATCCATTCTCGGCATTGTTCGCCTTTACCTTTGTTTTCGCCATCGTCGCCGGTGTGGATGGTATCCTGTCGATCATCGGCGCCATCAAGGGAGCAAAAGAAAAGACGGATCGCTGGGGCTGGCTGATCCTCCGCGGGCTGGCCGGGGTCGCCATTGCCGCAATTTTTGCCGTCATGCCTCTGTTGACAACGATCAGCTATGCCTTCGTGACGGTCGCGATGATCTCGGTCTGGGCCATCTTGACCGGCGCACTGGAAATCGGTGCGGCTATCCGCTTGCGTAAGGAAATTGAACGCGAATGGTTGATGATATTAAGTGGGCTTGTTTCGATCCTGTTCGGGGCCGCCCTGATCTACATCATGTATACCGAACCTGCGGCAACAATATTATCGGTCGGTTGGCTGATCGGTGTATTTGCACTGGCCTTTGGATTTATCCTCGGATGGCTGGCGTTCAAGCTGAAAAAGCATCACGCGGAAACGACCGGCGCTCCGGGAGAAGCCGCGGATAAAAAGGACTGACCATAGATCTCACTTGCTCTCCTTGGCATTGGCACTCCCCAGAATTTCGAGCATCTGGATGCTGACAATGATGACGAACCATCGTCGATCTCGCAATGATTTGCAAAGTTGAAGCTGCAGGAACATACGATCTCGTCCATTTCATGGGATAGAGCCCTGCCAAGAAAAGGCTGTCCTACATCAGCCGCACCCATTACGCTCCGCCATATGAGCACCTCGATGATTCCTTACAGAAACCCGCGATTTTTCGGTAACTTGGGGCCACTCCCTTTTCTTTCTCTTAACACTGTAAAGTTTGTAAAGTTCGGAGTCCCATGACCCTGTCGAAAACTCTCCCACGAAACCCGCCATTTTTCGGCCCCAACGCAGGAAAATGTCTTTCCGCTTTAGGGGGTGTGACCCGTGTGACCCTGATGTCCTGTGCAGCGGATATTTGCGATGGATGATCTGGCGGCAAAGGCCCGCGAAATTCTCGGCGCGCTGATCGCCTTCGACACCACTTCACGGAACAGCAATCTCGAGCTGATCGCCTGGGTTGAGGACTATCTCGGGCAGCACGGCGTCGCATCGGCCCGGGTTATCAATGATGATGCCTCCAAGGCCAATCTCTACGCCACCGTCGGCCCGATGCGCGAAGGCGGGGTCATCCTGTCCGGCCATAGCGATGTCGTGCCGGTCGATGGACAGCCTTGGGATAGCGATCCTTGGACTGTTATCGAGCGGAACGGTCTCCTGCACGGACGCGGGACGTGCGATATGAAGGGATTTATCGCGCTCGCCCTGGCCGCCGTGCCGCTGTTCAAAAACGGCAAGCGACCGGTGCATCTGGCATTTAGCTATGATGAAGAAGTCGGCTGTCTCGGCGCGCCGGCGATGATCGCGGAAATGGCGGCCACGCTGCCGAAACCGGCGCTGGCTATTATCGGCGAACCGACGATGATGAAGGTTGTCACCGGGCACAAGGGGATCACCGTGCATGCGGTCGAGGTGCTCGGCCACGAAGCCCATAGCAGCCTGCCCCATCTCGGTATTTCCGCCAATATGGTGGCGGTGGAGTTGATGCACGATCTCGCCGAACTGGCGCGCGATCTGTGGGAGAACGGCGATCCGGAGTCGCCGTTCAACCCGCCCCACGCGACGCTTACGATTGGAACGATGGCAGGCGGCACCGCCGCGAATATTCTTGCACGCCGGGCGCATTTTGCCTTTGATCTGCGCTGCCCGCCGGATGTCGATCCCGAAGCCGTACTCGCGCCGTTCAAGGCAAAGGTCACGGCGCTGAATGCCGAAATGAAGCAGGCCTTTCCCGCAACGGGAGTCACCGTCACCCGGCTGTCCAACGCCCCGCCGATGGCGCCGATCGGCTCGCAGGAAGCGGAAGCCTTTGTCCGCCGGTTGACCGGCGACAACAGCCCCGCCGGGGTGGTCTCCTATGCCGCCGAGGCCGGCCAGTTTCAGCAGGCCGGTTTCGCCACCGTGATCTGCGGCCCCGGATCGATCGAACAGGCCCACCAGCCGAACGAATATCTGGCGGTTGACCAGTTCGCCCGCGGCGCCGATTTCATGCTGCGACTGGCCGGGGCGCTGGCTTGACGAAGTGACCAGAATTCCGTTCGTGGTGAGCCTGTCGAACCACGAGTGCGCGCAGACCCAGCCTGCGACAGGCCTGGGACGAACGAATCGCAACCGATCCGGGATAACGCTACGGCATCGCCATGATTTGTAAAATTGGCAGAAAACAGCTATATTGAGGGAGAAAAGGAGCACATCATGCCCGCCGTAAAAGCCGCCAAACCCAATGAGATTTTCGCCCGCGAGGAGTGGACCGCGCTGACCCGTGTTTCCCGCTGGCACGGCCTCTGGCTGGCGCTTCACGCCTGGCTGATGGTGGCAATGATCACCGGCGGCACCGCGCTGCTCTGGCAATGGCACTGGCTCGCCGGGCTGATCGCGACCCCGCTCGCCCTGGTGCTGGTTGGCGGACGGCAGCTGGGCCTGTCGATCCTGATGCACGAAGCCGCGCATGGCCTCCTCCACCCCAACCGCAAGATCAACAATTTCGTCGGTCAGTGGCTGACCGGCGCGGCGACCGGGAGTGACCTGCACAGCTATCGCGCCTATCACCTGACCCATCACCGCTTCACCCAGCAGCCGGAGGACCCCGATCTCGGCCTGTCGTCGGCCTTCCCGACCACGCCGGCCAGCATGAAGCGCAAGATCATCCGCGACCTGACCGGCCAGACGTTTTTCAAGCAGCGTAGTAACCAGTTTTCCGTGGCCTGGAAAGGTCTGAAGGCAATGCTGACGGGCTCAACCGATACCGCACCGTCGGCAAAGCGCGACACGTCCGCCGGCACGCCGCTCAACCGCAACGGGGCCGCCGGCGTGGCCGCGCCGGTGGTTGATCTTGAGGGCGCGAAACGGACGACGCGTACCGTCTGGCGCTTCCTGCTGATTCAGCTGGCAGTCCTGGCCATCAGCCTGGCAACCCTCGGGATCATCCCGTTCCTGGTCTGGATTGTCGCGCTGGCGACCACCTTCCAGCTGATCCTGCGGATCCGCAATATCGCCGAGCATGCCTGCACCACCACGGGCGGCGATGATCCGTTCAGCCATGCCCGCACCACCTATGCCAATCTCCTGATGCGAATGACCCTGGCACCCTATTGGGTCAATTATCATAGCGAGCATCACCTGTTCATGGGCGTGCCCTGTTATAATCTGGCAAGCGCGCACGAACGGCTGATCGCCAAGGGTTTTGGCCCGCGGATGACGATCGCCAACAGCTATGCCGATGTTCTGCGGACGGTAACCGGCCGGTTGTCGCCTAGGCGGACTGTACCGCTGTCTTGATCTCGCTGAGGTCCGCGTCCAGCTTCGCGATCTTCTCGAGCATCAGCAGGTCGATTTTTTCGTGCAGCCGGATGATGTCGATTTCGGCCCGCAGATTGACCTCGTAATCATGCGCGGCGGCGATCCGGTCCTTGTTGGCGGCGCGATTCTGACTCATCATGATGATCGGTGCCTGGATCGCGGCCAGCGTCGACAGCATCAGATTGAGAAAGATGAAGGGATAGGGATCAAAGGCGGCATTGAACCTGGTGAGAATTTCGGAATTCAGCAGCATCCAGCCGAACAGGACAAGCGCAAAGCCAATGATGAAGCCCCAGGAACCGCCGACGGCGGCAACCCGGTCCGACAGACGCTCACCGAAACTGGCCTGTTCGTCGGCCCGGTCGGCGGCATCGTCGGCGACAATCTGGCGCGAGACAATCGCTTCGAGAACGCCCTTCTCCTCCGGAGAAAGCACTGCCAAGGGCTTGTCGAGCAATTGCTCGCTGAGTTGCTCGACCGTACGCTTTGCCATTCCGAACTCCTGTTGCTGCAATCCTCGCCCTGTGGCGGTGCTAGTCGCGGAGGAACCGGTGGGCCGACCGGTCCTTGTGCACCTTCGCCGGATCAAACACTTCGCCATTCATCGCGATATAGACACCCGGCGGCAGGGTCTGGGTCGCGGCCAGCGCAAAGCCGATGTTGAACTCGGCATCGCTGTTGCGCAAGGTTGCCGGCTGCATCGCACCAGTCAGCACGATCGTCTTGTCCTTGATGTCCGCCAGCACGACCCCGGTTTCCACCATGGTATCGGTGCCGTGCGTCACCAGGATCTTGTCGGCATCGCTTGCGGCCACTGCATCATGGATGGCGTTGCGGTCGGCATCGGTCAGCTCGAGACTGTCCTTGCGCATCAGCTGCGTCACCCGATGCGGCACATGGACGTTATTCTCGGCCAATATGTCGGGCAAGGGCGTCGGTCCGATATGATATTCGGACAGCGCATCGAAATAGACCTTGTCGATCGTCCCGCCGGTGGTGAAAATATCGATCATGCCAGCGCGTCAGCTATCAACTTACGCGTGTTGCCGATGCCATAGAGCGCGATAAAGCTACCCATGCGCGGCCCCTGAGAGCTGCCCAGCAGGGTCTCGTACAAGGTCTTGAACCAGTCGCGCAGATTGTCGAATCCGCCTTCTTTGCCGATCGTGTAGATGATCGTCTGGATATCCTCGGCCGCGGCGTGTTCGGGCAGTTCGGCCAGTTCCCGATCAAGCCGCTCCAAAGCCGCGGTCTCGACGCCCTCGGGCTTGCGCCGGCTCAGCGTTGGCGCAATAAAATCCTTATGATAGGCCATGGCGTTGCCGATCAGCCCATCGAGATCGGGATAGCGCTCCGGCGTGGCATCGGGCGCATATTGCCGCAAATAACCCCAGATCTGGTCGCGGTCCGCATCGCCCATTACGCCGACAAGATTGAGCAGCAGTCCAAAGGTTACCGGAATCGTGTCTTTCGGGACATCTCCGTTATGGACATGATGCACCGGATTGCCGAGCCGCTTGTCGGGAGTCTGCTCATGCCAGCTGGCGCGGAACTGGAAATATTCGTCGACCGCGCGCGGGATCACGCCGAGATGCAGTTGCTTGGCCGATTTCGGCTCACGGAAAATATAGAAGGCGAGGCTGTTTTCGGAACCGTAGCGCAACCATTCGTCGAGGCTGAGACCATTGCCCTTCGACTTGGAAATCTTCTCGCCTTTTTCATCGAGAAACATCTCGTAGATCAGGCCCTCGGGCTTGCGCGCGCCGAGCACTTTGGCAATCTTCCCTGATTGAATTCCGCTCTCGGTGAGATCCTTGCCGTACATTTCATAGTCGACGCCAAGCGCGGTCCAGCGCATCGCCCAGTCGACCTTCCACTGCAATTTCGCACCGCCGGAAAGGATGTTGTGCTCGATCACCTCGCCCTGATCCTCGAACCGCACTATCCCGGCCTCGGCGTCGACCACTTCGACCGGCACCTGCAGTACGTGACCGGTTTTCGGGCTGATCGGCAGCACCGGCGAATAGGTCGCCTGACGTTCCTTGCCCAGCGTCGGCAGCATGATGTCCAGTATCTGCCGGTTGCGCGCCAGCACCAGTTTCAGCGTCTCGTCAAACGCGCCGGACCGATATTGTTCGGTCGAAGACACAAATTCGTAATCAAAGCCGAACTGGTCAAGAAATTCGCGCAACATTGCATTGTTATGAGCAGCGAAGCTTTCGAATTTTTCGAACGGGTCCGGAACCTGAGTCAGCGGCTTGTGGAGATATTCGGCCAGCATGTCCTGATGCGGGACGTTGGTCGGAACCTTGCGAAAACCGTCCATATCATCGCTGAACGCGATCAGACGGGTCTTGTTGCCGGTCAACGTTTCATAGGCATGGCGCACCATGGTGGTCCGCAATACCTCGTTGAACGTGCCGATATGGGGCAGGCCCGACGGGCCATAGCCGGTTTCAAACAGGATCGGCTCCCCATTTGGCTTTGGCGCAGGCGCACCGCGTTCGCCGCGATAGCGTTTGAGCAGCTTGCGGGCTTCCTCGAACGGCCACGCTTTGGAATTCTCTGCTGCTTCACGATAATCGGTCACAATTTGTCCTCTTCAGTCATTGCTGCGCAAATAGTAGCCTTAGCCTATATGGCAAGCTAGAACGCAACAAAAGCGGGAGATCGAACATGGAAATGCTGATCACGGGGGTTCTGCTATGGAGCCTGATACACTTGATGAAGTCGGTTACGCCGGCATTACGTGCCTCAATCCAGAGTGCCATCGGAGAAGGCCCGCACAAGGGTCTGGTTGCCTTACTATTGCTGGTTGCGCTGGCATTGATGATTTTCGGCTGGCGCTCGACCCCGGCAGAATTTGTCTACGATCCGCCCGCATGGGGTCGCCACGCCAATATGGCACTGATGTTCCTGGCGATCCTGCTGATCGGCGCGGCACAAGGCGCATCGCGGATACGGCAGTGGATCCGGCATCCGATGCTGACCGGTGTTCTTGTCTGGGCGGTCGGCCATTTGCTCGCCAATGGCGACAACAAGTCGCTTGTGCTGTTTGGCGGGCTCGGGCTGTGGGCGCTGATTTCGATCATCACCATATCGCGCAACGAAGGCGCGTGGGTGAAACCGGCCAAGGTCGCCAGCATTGGCCGCGAGCTTTTGAGTCTGGTGATAGTCGCCATATTATACGTCATTCTGGTGTTCGTCCATCCGTGGATCGCTGGCGTACCGGTCGTCGCTGGCTAGATGGTCGCGCCGCTCCCCTATCCAGCGCTTCACGCGAGCCATAGCGGCATCTGGATTTGCTCGAGCGAGGGCGAAACCCGCGCGATTGGCAAGGGCGAGGCTATTGGCCGGGTGGCGGAAACGCCGCATATCCTGCTCAACGCGCCGCTGTTGGGACAACGGCTTGGCTATCCTGATCTGTCCGGTCTGGATCTTCTGGAGCTTTTCGCGTTCATCCATCCGGCACAGTTCGTCGTCCCGACACCGGCCGGCCTCGCCAAGACACTCGGCCTGAAGCCGCCAGATCAGGAGGCCGATATTGCGAGTCTTTGTCGGCAAGCCGCAAGCCTGTTACTGGAAGGCTTGGAAGCACCCTATTGGAAAGAGCGGGAAGGAGCGTGGAGCAGCGCACAGGCTCTTTACCGACTGCGCTGGCCATGGGCGCAGGAGGTAGGGCACAAACTGGAAAAGCCCGCTACGGCCGAACGCTGGCTATTCTCCAAACTGCCGGAATGGGAAGAAGAGGCACCGCGCCCGGCGCCCAGATCCGTCACTGTCGACAAGGACGAGGCGCTCGCTACGCTCGATGCCTTGACCGGCGAGGGTTCCGAAGATCGTCAGGGCCAGAAAAGTTATACCGCCGCCGTTACCCAGATTTTCAATCCGCGCAAGATCAAGGGCGCGCCCAATATGTTGCTGGCAGAGGCTGGGACGGGGATCGGCAAGACGCTCGGCTATCTGGCGCCCGCGTCCTTATGGTCCCGCCAGGCCGGAGGTGCTGTGTGGATTTCAACCTTCACCAAGGCTTTGCAACGTCAGCTCGATCGGGAAACCCGGCGCATATATCCGGACGAAGAGACGTTCCGCAAGAAAGTCGTCGTGCGCAAGGGGCGGGAAAATTATCTCTGTTTGCTCAATCTCGAAGACGCCCTGCAGGGCGGTTTTGCGGGACGGGCCGCGATCCTCGCTCATCTCGTCGCACGCTGGGCCGCCTACAGCAAGGATGGCGACATGGTTGGCGGCGACCTGCCGGGATGGCTCACCACCCTGTTCCGCCGCAATGGCGCCACCGCACTGACCGATCGTCGCGGGGAGTGCGTCTATGCCGGCTGCCCGCATTACCGCAAATGCTTCATCGAAAAAGCGGCGCGCGCAAGCCAGCAAGCCGATATCGTCATCGCCAATCATGCGCTGGTCATGGTCAACGCTGCCCGGGGGCGCGAACAGCAGAACCGACCGACCCGGCTGATTTTTGATGAAGGTCATCATCTGTTTGACGCCGCCGATTCGATGTTTGCCGCGCGCCTTTCCGGGCAGGAAGCGATCGAGATCCGGCGCTGGGTAATCGGACCGGAAACGAAGAACCGCGGCCGCCGTCGTGGGCTCGCCGCGCGCCTCGCCGATCTCGCCTCCTATGACGAGGAAGGCGGCCGCGCGATTGAACGCGCCTGTCATGCGGCGGAGGCAATGCCCGGGGACGGGTGGCTCCAGCGGCTCGGTGAAAGCGAACCCTTTGGTCCGATCGAGGCGCTGCTCCACGAGGTGCGCGCGATGGTCTTTGCCCGCGACGAAAGCCAGAGCGCCGATGCCGGCTATGGCCTCGAAACCGAACTGACCGATATCGAAGGCCCGATGATCGACGCCGTCGCCAATGCCGCAGAGGCTATGGATGCCCTGCTCAAACCTCTGGTTCGCCTCGGTCAGCGAATCGAACATCTGATCGAGGAAAGCCCTGACTGGATGGATGCTCCGGCCCGGGCGCGGATGGAAGGCGCACTGTCGAGCCTCGGCTGGCGCTGTGACACTCTGTCCGGCTGGTTGTCGCTCCTGTCGCGAATCGGCGGACCTTCCGACCCCGATTTCGTCGACTGGTTAATGATCGACCGCTATGAGGGCCGTGAATATGACGTCGGGATTTGCCGTCACTGGCTCGACCCAACCATTCCGGTCACCGCAATCGTCACCAAACCCGCTCATGGCGTGATGATAACATCGGCGACATTGAAAGGTGGTGGTGGTTGGGATACCGCCCGGGCGCGCAGCGGCGCCGTGCATCTCGAACATCCGCCCCGGGAATTCGAAGTGGCCAGTCCGTTCGACTATCCCAATCAGGCGAAAGTCATCATCGTCACCGATGTCAAGCGTGGCGATATGGCGGGACTCGCTGGCGCTTATGCGAAGTTGATTGAAGCCTCGGGGGGTGGAACCCTTGGCCTCTTCACTGCGATAAGGCGTCTGCGCACGGTCTATGCCCGGATCGCTGACCGGATGGCGCAAAGCGGGCTTCCGATCTATGCCCAGCATGTCGACCCGATCGACACGGGGACGTTGGTCGATATTTTCCGCGACGACCCCAAAGCCAGCCTGCTCGGCACGGATGCCTTGCGCGACGGTGTTGATGTCCCTGGCCAGAGCCTGCGTCTGGTGGTCATGGAGTCGGTCCCGTGGCCGCGCCCCAATATTCTCCACCGCGCCCGGAAGCTGGCGGGAGGCGGCAGTGCCTATGATGACCGGATCATTCGCGCAAGGCTGGCCCAGGCCTTTGGCCGGATCATTCGCCGGTCCGATGACCATGGCCATTTTGTCATTCTTTCGCCCTCCTTTCCGTCGCGACTGTTCACAGCCTTTCCGGAAGGCACCCCAATCGAACGCATGCCGCTCGATCAGGCACTGGAGGAGATACGCAAGGCCAGTTCCAAAATGACAGTTTCCGGTCTTCCAACTGAAACAAGTTTGATGCATGGCAATCGGCGATGAAAAAGCTCACACTCCTGCGCCACGCCAAATCCAGCTGGGACGATCCGGTCGAGCGCGATTTTGACCGGCCGCTCAACAAGAAGGGCAAACGCGCAGCTGCGGTGATGGGCAGGTTCATCCAGAGCAATGGGCTGAGCTTTGATCAAATCCTGGCTTCCCCCGCGGTAAGAGTGATTGAGACGCTTGAGCATGTTGACGAAGCGAGCGGCCTCGCAATGGAGCCTACCTGGGACCGCAAAATCTATCTCGCGTCCTCGGCAACGCTGCTCGATGTATTGCGTGGCGCCCGTGCCGATGCTGACCATATTCTGATGGTTGGTCACAATCCCGGACTGGAAGACCTGATCTTCGATCTCGTTCCCGATGATGGTAGCTCACCGGCCCGCGACCAGGTCGAAACAAAATATCCGACGGCCACACTCGCCGAGATGACGCTAGCTATTGATAGCTGGGCCGATATTAGCGAGAATTGCGGCGTGCTGGACCGCTTCACCCGGCCGCGTGATCTTGATCCCGAACTGGGACCCAATTACGATTAGGCGTGGTTAAGCGCCTGCGACAACTGATCACGAATCGATTTCAATTCCGCCAGAATCAGGCTGCTATCCTCTTGCGCATTTACCGCCAATGGTAGCGCAGCAGCGGTCATTTGCGGTACATCTTCGACCATTTCTGGTCCTTTTCGCCGCGAGGCAAGAAATTTGCGGGCACCCTTGATGGTATAGCCCTCTTCATTAAGAAGCCGGTTGATCATCTTGACCATCTCGACATCTTCGGGGCGATAATGGCGGCGGGCGCCGGCACGCTTGAGCGGTGTCAGCATTGCGAACTGGTCTTCCCAGTAGCGCAGGATATGGGGCTTGATGCGAAGCTCTTTCGACAGCTCCCCGATGGTCCGGAAAGCGTCCTGTTCCTTGGTCATATTTTATTTCCCCCCGGGGTCGCTGGGCTGATCAGCCCGCAGCGATAATCCTGTCACGCATGGTTTGACTGGCGCGAAAGGTCAACACCCGGCGCGGTGCGATCGGCACTTCAACACCGGTCTTGGGATTGCGACCGGTGCGCTCTCCCTTGTCGCGCAATACGAATGTCCCGAACCCTGAAATCTTGACATTTTGACCATCGACCAATGCTTCGATCATATGGTCCAGAATCGATTCCACCATGACGGCGCTATCGGCACGCGACAGGCCGACCTGCCGGTTCATTGTTTCGGCCAGATCGGCGCGGGTCAATGTATTCGAATAGCTCATCACAATATCTTCCATCAAGAGATTGAAAACTAGCCAAAGGCATAAATCAAATCCATGCTTTTGTAAATGTCGACGGCAAACTTACCTGTGGATTTCAGCCGATTAGCCCGATATGCGGGATGCCATGAACAATATCCATGCTCAACCAGTCGCCCTCGCCGAACTGCTAGACCAATGCGGACCCGGCGGATCGGACCGCCCCGTGGTTTTACCGCAAAGCTGGACACAGGGCCGCACCGCCTTCGGTGGCCTGTCCGGCGCGCTTGCCTATCACGCAGCCAGTCATCTCGAGGATGATCTTCCGCCGCTCCGGTCGGCCCAGATTGCTTTCACCGGCCCTCTGTTCGGGGTGTTGACTGCGGAAACCGCCATGCTGCGCCGCGGCAAAAATACGGCGTTTGTGCAGTCGGAGATTTTTGGCGACAAGGGCCTCGGACTCCATTGCAATTTTATCTTCGCCTCGCCGCGCGCGACGGAAGTGACGATTTCCGACATCACCGAACCCGATTTCCCTGCTCTCCCCGATGATGAGGGCCTGCACAGTGGCCCGTCGCAATTTTTTACATCAAACATGGAATATGTCGGCAAGCGGATCGACACCAGTACCAAGACCAATCGCCTGACCCGTTGGATGAGACTGAAGCAGCGCGCCGGTCTCGACCCCGTGGCCGAAATCCTCTGCATGTGCGACAGCCTGCCACCTTCGGTGATGGGATTGCTCGATCAGAACGCGATGGTCAGTTCGATGAACTGGCAGATCAACATCATCGCAGAAGAGCTCGCAACCCAGAACGGCTGGTGGTTGATCGATTCTCATACGCACCATGCCGATCATGGTGCGAGTAGCCAATATATGAGTCTTTGGAACAGCCGCCGCGAACTGATCGCGACCGCGATGCAAAGCGTGGCCTATTACGCCTGAGGAGGCCTGGCGATTATAAAGGCCGTGGGTCACACGGGTCACACCCCCTAAAGCGGAAAAAGCTATCGTGACGAACGGGGGCTGTTTGGGCGTAGGCTCGATGGCCTGTTTTTGTATCCGGAGCGCGCGCGGGCCGGAAAGCGTGGCGGCGGGGTTCAGGGATGCGGACGCGAGGCAAAGCATGCCCGGCGACAATAAACGATTGCGTTGGGTGTAGGAAAGCGCTTTCTGGGGGATGAAGCTGGAGGTGCGCCTCCTTCTCCTTTAAGGGAGAAGGATAGACGTGATCGCTTCCGCAATCACGTCCGCATCATCCTGGCTCCGGTCAGGCTCGTCGCATGAAATGCGCAACCAGTCCGATGACGAAGAGGACCAGAAATATATAAAAGATGATTTCGGCGATCCCTGCAGCTGCACCGGCAATACCGCCAAAACCGAGAACGGCAGCGATAACGGCGATTACGAGGAAAATAATGGCATAGCGTAACATCTGATTATCTCCTGAGTAGGTCTCCAGATTACGCGTCGGCTCCGAAAAGGTTGCCGAATTCAATGCAACCAAGTCCGACTTCGCGATTTATAGGTCTATGACAGATATTCTGGCAGGTCCCGAAGCAATCAGCTTGTCCGATGCTTTCTGGCGACTGGGGGCAGCAACGCTTTTCCCTTTTCTAATTGGCCTTGAACGGTTTCTAAGACGAAAGCCGATCGATTTCAGGCCTTTTGTCATCATTTCCGTTGCGGCCTGTGGACTGGCCATCGGTGCCATGGAGTTGGTCGAATCGAGCGTTGACCCACAAACCCGGATTGATCCCAGCCGGGTCTTTGAAGGAGTCATCACGGGAATCGGTTTTCTGGGTGCGGGCGCCATGTTTCGCCGGGGCAGTTTCGTGCAGGGCGCAGGTTCTGCCGCCGCAATCTGGGCAGCCGGTGCTATTGGTCTGATATGTGGCTTCGGGGAACTGTGGCTCGCCCTGATCGTAACCGCCATCGTTCTGATCCTGTTGGTCGCGAGCAGCCCTTTCACTGCAAAATGGGATCCTGGTGAAGACGAATAGTCACTCAAACCCATCCATTAACCAGGCAAAAACAAGGATACTGAAATGCCCGCAAGATCAAAAGCCCAACAAAAAGCAGCCGGTGCCGCATTATCGGCAAAGCGCGGCGAGACGAAGGTCGGCGACTTAAAGGGTGCGTCGAAAGAAATGTACGACAGTATGACTATCAAGGAGCTTGAGGAATTCGCCAGCACCGATCACGACAATTTACCGGATAAGGTCGACGAAGAGGACTAGCGCTATTTGGATCAAGAAAAACGTGAAGCCGGGCGAAACTTCATCGCCCGGCTTTTACTGTTCGTCAGCGAAGATCACCAGTAAGGCGTGACAGTCCAATATTCATAAACACTGGTCTGATAATCGCGGTCATAGGCGCGGTCGGCGTCATCGCTTTTGAAACGCGGCGCGTCTTTCAACTGCTCCTCCGTCACATCGAGCCGATATCCACCAAGTTCGGTGTCATAGTCCAGCTTGGACCAAGGGATACTGTGATGCTCGTTGCCGATGCCCAGAAAACCACCAACGGAGATAATCGCGTCGGTCACCTGACCACCACGTTTTTCAATCAGCAGTTTCTCGACGGAGCCGAGCTTGTCTTTGTCAGCACTATAGACCGCTGTTCCTTCAACCCGATCACTTCCGATCAAATCACTGTTCTTTTCCTTGTCTTGTAACATCATGTCAGGGTCCTTTCATAAAAAGTCGTTCAGGTCACCGGACTTGCCAATTTGGGGGAGGCTAACGTCCGGCGGCCTGTAATATCAACGGGTCATTCCACAAAGAGTTCCGAAAAAAATCGAACTGGTCGAACTCTTTCGAGCCATATGTCACCCATCGGATATTTCTCGACGCTGGCGCCAGCAGCAGCCAGTTCACATATTGCCGCGCAGGATTTTCTTATCACGCCGCGAGAGCGTTCAGCGCGTCCAATATCCTGTTCCCCTGACCAGTTGCCTATTGCCGGTCGCTTGAACAGACCGGGTAAATATGGGCCGGAACATTTTGTTGCGGGGATAGGACGAACGCCTTACTATCGCAGCAATGGTATGAACGTCAGGACGAACGGTCTGTGGAAGGCAAACTGATGGCGCGCACAAAACGACGACCAAATGCCGAAAAATTGTCTTTCACTTCCGTGCAGGCCAGGCTGGCCTCTTGCTCCCAGGTCGTGGGGGAGGCTTTTTTCCCGGTGATGGTGGAGGCGCTGGCCCAGTCGCTTTCGGTCCGCTGGGTGTTCCTGTCCACTCTTCACCCTTCTGACCACGGAAAAGTATGCGCCGTTGCTGTCTGGAACAACGGTCCTGGAGAAAATTTCGAGTATCAGCTGGAACATACGCCATGCGCAGATATTGTCGGCCAGGGTGCCTGCTGTTTCCCGGACAATATCAGTAACCTCTTCCCGAATGACCAGATGCTCAAGGATATGGGCGCACGGAGCTATGTAGGAACACCGCTTCGCAGCTCGTACGGAAAGGTGCTGGGGCTGCTGGCTGTGTTCGATGACAAACCTATCGCGCACGCCAAACAGGCGTCAGAAATAGTCGAGTTGTTTTCCGGACGCGCCGCAGCCGAACTGGAGCGTTTGGCCACGGCATCACTCAACGAACGACTGGGAAGAATTGTCGAAGATTCGGTCACTGAAGTCTATGTATTTGGCGCGGACAATTATCTTTTCGAATTGGTGAACCGGGGCGCACGAGAAAATCTCGGATACTCGATGGAAGAGCTTCGCGAACTAACTCCCTGGACGCTCAAGCCGCACTACACCAAGGAACAATTCATCGAGTATGTAACGCCGCTGCGGAACGGCGAGGTGCCTGCGCTGCTGTTTGAAACCGTGCACGAGCGCAAGGATGGATCGCATTATGACGTCGCGATCCAGTTGCAGTTTTTTCCTGGCGTCGAGAATCTTTTTTATGCGTCGGTGACCGATATTACAGATCGGAAACGTGCAGAACAGGCGCGAGCGCATCTTGCAGCAATCGTCGCGTCCTCTGATGAAGCTATCATTTCCAAGACGTTGGATAGTATCATCACCAGCTGGAATGACGGAGCGGAAAAAATCTTCGGTTATTCTGCCGAAGAAATGATCGGAAAATCTATCCGCCTGCTCATCCCGCCTGATCGTCAGGATGAAGAAGATGATATTCTTTTGCGCATGAAGCGTGGCGAGAAAATCAGCAATTACGAAACGGTGCGTGTGCGTAAAGATGGACGACTGGTTGACGTGGCAGTCAACGTCTCGCCGATTTTCGATGCAGCAGGCAATATAGTTGGCGCTTCAAAAATCGCGCATGACATAAGCGAGCGGAAACTCGCCGAAGAGCGCGAGCGCTTGCTTATGGGCGAAGTCAACCATCGAGCGAAAAACATGCTGGCCCTGGTGCAGGTCATTGCACGACAAACTGCCGCGAGTGACGCGACAACTTTTGTGCAGCGATTCGAGGAGCGTATTCTCTCGCTCTCCGCCAGCCACGACGTTCTGCTGAATAATTGCTGGCAAGATGTCCCGTTGGAAGACCTTGTACGATCACAGCTTGCACACTTCGGCGACGCAATTGGGCCGCGTATTAGATTGTCCGGCCCCTCCGTCAAGATCACTGCTCCGGCGGCCCAGGCCATCGGGATGGCGTTTCACGAACTTGCGACCAACGCCGCAAAATATGGGGCGCTATCAAACGATGATGGTATTGTTGAAATCGCATGGACGCTTGAGGAAATCGCCGGATCGGAGAAGACCTTTTCCCTGAACTGGACTGAAAGCGGTGGACCCAAGGTCGAAAAGCCATCCCGGAACGGTTTCGGTTCCATGGTGATTGATCGCCTCCTCGAGGCCAGCCTTGAAGGAGAAGTGGACCTGGATTGGCGGACAACCGGTCTTGTCTGTAAGATAAGATGTTCCGCCGAGAAGGTGCTCAGTGGTTCAAAAACGTCCGATGGAGGATCGGCCTCGGTTATTGAGTTGCCGAAACCACGGCCGGAGACAACGCGCAGGATGAATTCCTGATTGGAAACGAGATTGCAGACATCCTGAAAAAGGCCGGATTCGACGTCCTTGATTATCTCAAGAATGAGACATGCGACACTGCAGTTCCGGATATCAATCTGGGCAAAGAGACGTCCGGACCGGTGGCCAGGCTTCTTTCCGAAATGGGAACGCCTTATGTCTCGGTCCCGGGCCCAGCGTCAGAGACCGGCCAGCATCCTTTCCTGGATCTCCGCATTGCGCCCAGCCTATTCAATCTGTCCTTTTAAACAACTTCGACCACAGCTCAACGCAGCCGATTCGGAGCATCCCAGCCCAAGCCAACGACCTCCCGAGTCCATTGGCTCGGCATGGTTGCGGTCGGTCAGCGTGAGGAGCGGAAGACCCGCAAGCATGGCGCGATGACACTGGACCAGTTGGCGTGCTGGGACCCGCCAAGGGGCTTATCATCTGCCTTCATATGCATATTTCAAGGAACGAAAATTATCGCTGCCAGTTTTAGCTTTTATATACAATTCAAACCGGAGGCCTCCATGCTACTCGAAAAAATCAAAACTCCCGGTCTCGCACAGCTGTCCTATCTCGTTGGTGCGGGTGATGCTGCCGCGGTGATTGATCCACGCCGCGACTGTCAAATCTATATCGACAAGGCGCGGGTCCAGGGTCTGGAAATAACCCATATATTCGAGACCCACCGGAATGAAGATTTGATATCAGGCGCGCCGATCCTGTCAGCTCGAACAGGAGCCCAGGTTTACCACGGTCCCAATGCCGACGGCGACGTCCGATACGCCCAGATTGTGCAAGAGGGGAAGAGTTTTGAAATCGGAAGCCTGCGGATCGACATTCTGGAGACACCGGGGCATACATACGATCACGTCGCATATGCTCTTTACGACACGGAATATCCAGACGGTGCGGTCGGTGTTTTTACCGGCGATGCGCTGTTCGTCGGGGATGTCGGCAGGACCGATTTTTATCCCGATCGGGCAGAGGAAGTTTCCGGAATGCTTTATGACAGCCTGCAGAAAATTCTGGCCCTGGGCGACCAGGCGATCATCTATCCGGCTCATGGTGCGGGTTCCGTCTGCGGGTCAGGCATGGCCGATCGGGAATTCTCCACTGTCGGTCATGAACGGAAGAACAACCCGCGCCTGAACATGGCAAGCCGCGAAGCCTTTATCGAGGCAAAGGTAAACGAAACCCATTATGTTCCGCCATATTTCTCGCTGATGGAGCGGTTGAATCTGGAAGGCGCCCATGAAGTCGGTCGCGGTGACTATCCTGCGATTCTGACTCTCGACCAACTGGAAGAATGCAACGCGGACCATATCATCGATATCCGGGCACCAGCCGCGTTCGCCGCCGCACATTTCCCGCAATCATATCTCATCCCCGCCTCTATGCTCCCGGCATTCGCTGGCTGGTTTGTGCAGGAAGGTGACAGCATCGCCTTTATTGCCGACAACGAAGAGCAACTGAAAGAGGCCCTCGCGCATATGCGACGCATAGGTCTCGATCAGGTGCTCGGCGGCTATACCGGCGTGGTGAGCGCAGCCGCCAAGGGCCGATCACTCGAATCCATAGCAATGATCGATACCGCGACGGTAGAACGCAGACTGCACGACGGCCAGGACGATTGGACATTGCTCGATGTTCGTGCGCAAGACGAAATAGAGGAATTTTCGATCGACGATAGTCAACATGTCTATCTCGGCCATTTGAACAGCAAATGGAACGACCTGGAGAAAGACAGACGCTATACTGTGATGTGCGCCAGCGGTATGCGCGCCTCGATAGGAGCTGGCTGGCTGAAGTCGCGAGGCTTTGACAAGGTCGACATCTATCTGGGCTCAATTGGTGCATGGCAGGCCGCGCACAGCTGAACTCGGCGTCCGGCATAGCTCCCGTGGCACAGGCAGTCTTGCTGACGATCATAGATGATACGGATCGTTTCCTGATCTATTTGTGCGCAAAGCGAATCAGCTGAGTATATGTTCGACGCCATCTGGCGTCGTAGGTCTTTTTGCTACGCTGCCAGCGTTTCCTGTGGCGTGCGAAACTGATCGAAAAGGGAGGCGATATGCCGTGCATAGGGCCGTCCCGCTTCGGTAATCACCAGCTTGCCGTCGCGCCGGATGATCAGGCCTTTCTCCTCAAATACATGCAGCATGTCGGTTGTCGGCAACATGCTGGTGGCCGAGGCGTCGACCTGTCCCTGACACAGCAGTGACGAGATTATCGCGCCCCGCTTTTTTGCTTCGTCATCAAGAATCACCCCGCGAACGACGGCCACCTTGTCCGATGAGACCATGGACCGGTAACGTCCCACATTCTTGTCATTCTGGACCAGAAGTCCGGGCAGACTGCTGATGGCGCTGGCACCAAAACCGAGCAAAACATCATTTGGATCATCGGTAAAGCCCTGAAAGTTCCGATGAACCCTGCCTTCTGCCGCGGCGATGGCGAGTGAATCTGTGGGCAGGGCAAAATGATCAAAACCGATCGCGACGTAGCCGGCTTTGGTCAGGCGCTCATAGCCCAGCGCACTCTGGGCGAAGCGCAGCTCTGGATCAGGCAAGCTATCACCATCAATACGCCTTTGCCGCGGTATCATGTCAGGCATATGGGCATAGCCGAATAGCGAGACGCGGCTGGGTTTCAACTCGATTGCCTGCGCCAGCGTATCATCGAGATCCTGCAACGACTGTTTTGGCAGGCCATACATCAGATCAAAGTTGATTGCATCAATCCCGCGCAGCCGCAGGGCAGATACAGATTTCTCGATATCCGCGAGCGGCTGGATACGCCCTATGGCTTCCTGAACATGGGGCGCGAAGGTCTGGACGCCGAGGCTCACCCTGCCGACATTGGATGCCGCCATCGCCAACGCCCATTCAGCGGTAAACCCGCGTGGATCCAGTTCAACCGATATTTCTGGCGTGCCAGCATCGAATATGGTCGTAATCCGGTCGAGGAGGCGCACAAATTCTACGGTCGTGATGGCGTTCGGGCTGCCACCACCAAACGCAATATGGCGCACTTTCCCCCGTCCGCTGAGCATTCGGCCAATCAACGCAAATTCGCTTTCGAGCGCATCCAGATAGGCGGTTAATCTCTGGGTTTTACCCGCCGCGCCGGTGTTGCAACCACAATACCAGCAAATCGACTGGCAATAGGGAATATGGACATAAAGCGACAGCGGCGTCCCCGATGGCATGTCGGATAGCGCCTGAATATATTCTTCTGCTCCACAGCCGCTATCGAACTCGAGCGCAGTCGGATAGCTCGTATAGCGCGGTACTGGTTTTGCCAGCAATTCTGGATAATAAGGCCACATGAGAAAAGTGGTAATCGGGAAAACTGCGTTGCGCCTTGATCTCAGTCAAAAAGCCTATCCCGAAAAGCTGTGACTCATTCTACCTCGGCGAGGGCTTTCAGTCGATCGCGATCCATGATCACGACCGTGCGTCGGTCTGGCAGGTCGATGATCCCTTCCTTCCTGATACGGGTAAATTGCCTGCTTACTGTTTCTATCGTCAAGCCCAATATATCCGAGATCTGTTGCCGGTCCATCGGCAACTCGAAACGATCAAGATAGCGCGCTATCGGGCTGCAACCTTCCATGCTCAGACGATCAGACAATTCCAACAGCAGAGTAGCAATGCGCTCGGTGGCTGATTTCTTGCCCAGCAATGTCATCCATTCGCGCGCACGGTCCAGTTCATCGAGAGTCCGCTGGAGCAGTTTATTCTGCAGGTCGGGATGTTCCCGCGCAAAACTGTCAAAGGAAGATCTCGTAAAAACGCAGACCTGTGCATCGGTCATTGCGGTCACGCGATAAGGGCTTTCCTTGCCGAAGGGCCGCCCGATAAAATCCGACGCATACATAACGCTGACGATCTGCTCGCGCCCGTCCTGCAAGTTCACGGAAAGCTTGAGCACACCCTCGATGATATTGGCGACAACCGGAGCCGGATCACCTTCCCACAAAAGCGTTTCACCGCGCTTGATCGTCCGTTTACGGCCAAGATTACCCAATAACTGCAATTCATCAGTTTCAAGACTTGCGCAAATGGCGCGGTTGCGAACAACGCATGTCGAACAATCGCTCATGTCTGATGACTAGGCATTGATAGCCGCGAACGCAACAATCCGATGCTTTTCATCTGTAATTTATCCGGAAATTGGGAGCGGCAGCCACTTATCCGTCATCCGGCCTTGCCGTCGGCTCGCTTGGAGCAATAAATGCGCGCCTGCCTCATGACCCATGGCGTGACGAACGCAATCCAGATAACGCCCGCGAGAACCAGCCAATGGCCATGTTCTCCGCGAACACCGGCGACAATTCTGGCAAGGACGGACAGCTGGATACCCCAGAAGGCAAGCCAGGATGTACGATTCATCGCCAAAGGCCGGCCGGAATGCCCTAATGTCACGCGCGTGACCATTGCGATCACGAGGCTTCCGGCCATCCCGATATAGAGCGCATGGACCGGCGCTCTGCCCAGACTGAAACCATATCCGACAAATTCGGCGAGACTGCCCAGCGCAATCAGCGCAAAGCCAATCGGTGCCCACGCAAAACCCCATATCAAGACCATGAAAAGGCCCGGAGCCTGCTGTCTTGGCCACCAGCGCCATAGCATTGTCGCCGTAAGCGCACACAGGGCGAATGCACTGATAAACTGCAGTGAACTATGGCCAGCAAACTGCAGTAGCAAATATGCGATCAGGAAAGTCCACAGCAGAGCCAGCAGCCAATAGGGCCGCCAAGCCACATAATCCTGGACAACATTGCCGGCAAAAAACGGGATCATCCGGTGCGCGACGGTAAAAAATACCGGCAGCAGGAAGCCGAATGTTCCCAGGTTGCTGGCAATCAGATAGGACTGAGCATCCAGCGTCAACAAAAATTCCACCGAGAAACCAAGCCCTGCAAGACCGAAACACAGAGCAGCGAACGCCGACCATCCATGCCACGTCGGGCCCTTGCCATCGCGCCTTTCGGCGATGAGCAGCATGATCATATGCCATAAAGCGATCAACCAGCCGAACCCGGCAACGCAGAGGGCGATCACCATGAAATGATGGTTGCCGCCAATCAGCCCGTACCACGCCAGTATCGACGCAAACAGGAACGCGGAGCCGACGGGAATATATTGCTTCTGACCGAGATCAGGATAGCCGATCCAGCGCGGGAAGACGGTCAGCAAAAAACCGAAAAAGAATGACGGGACCATCAGGAAGAGCATCACCGGCGCATGCAGAAGCGAAGCGGGAACATCGCCTGAGGCCAGGCCGATCGGCCAGATGTAAATATCGAAAAGCGTCAATGTCCACCAGATGATCAAGAACGCAAAATTCAATACGCCAGCAAGGAACAGCGGCCGATGGGCTGCGGCAAAGACAATTGCGATACGCGCCGGCATCAGATGAGTCCGTGACTGCCGGCAACAGCCCCCATGACGGTTACGAGGGCTAGAATATTCAAGATACGATGCACCCTCTCCATTCTGGCAAAATCACTTCCAGGGTCGCTGGATTCGGCCATCCGGCGATGGAGGAACAGGGGTTCCAGTACAAAGAGCATGATCATGAAGAACACCCAGATTATCACCATCGCGTGCATCCACCAGAAACGGGCGTCGAGGAAGCGATCCCACAAGTCAGCCCGCCAGGTCATCCAGAAGCCGCTCGCGCCAGCAAGCAGAACCCATATTCTGGCTTGCCAGGCAAAACCGTTCTCGAACTTTTGAAATACCGACAATCGTTCGCTGGCTTGCGACTGACGCCGGATTGCCGGCATCGCCACCATCGCCACAAATGCCACCCCGCCGATCCACAGCAGGACGCTGGCGACATGAACCACTCGGGCTATCGTAAAATCATCCATCTGATTCTCTTATATGATCCATGGCAGGGCGATAATCCGTGACACTGAGATCTCTCTTGATTTAAGTCAATTACTTCATGGCGGCAGACCCCTAGGCCGCCGACATGAAATTGGTCACAAATAACCGTTTCGCTGCACTGGCGATCATAGCAGCGGGCTGCTTGGCCCTTCCTGCCTTGGCTCAGGAAGACACGCGGCCTGAAGCCGAGAAACAGGTTCCCTCGATCACGCCCTATGCGGATATTCGCTATCGGCTGGAACTGGTCGATCAGGACGGTATCGCGAAAAATGCGACCGCTTCCACGCTGCGGATACGGACAGGATTAAAAACGAGTGAGTGGAACGGCCTCAGCGCGGTTGTCGAAGGGGAAGCAATTATCACCGTTGGCGAGGAGCATTTCAACGATACTATCAACGGACGGACGCAATATCCCGTCGTTGCGGATCCGGAAGATATCCTGCTGAATCAGGCTTATGTTCGCTGGCGGCCGGACAGCAGGATTGAAGCGACTGCGGGGCGGCAGGCGGTAAATCTGGACAATCAAAGATGGGTAGGTTCGGTCGGCTGGCGGCAGAATGACCAGACACTCGATGCGGTAAAGATATCCCTGAAGCCGGTGGCTGATTCCTCGGTGGACTATTTTCACGCATGGCGCGTAAACCGCATTTTCGGATCGGACTCGCCCCAGGGAATATGGCGGAACACCGATATCCATGGATTGCGCGGTGGTATTAAAACCAAACCTCTGGGAACGCTGTCTGCTTATGGTTACTGGCTCGACATCCCCTCTGCTCCGGCGATGTCTTCGCGCACATTCGGCGTTCGGCTATCCGGCGATCGGCCACTCAACCGGAGCACCAAAATACTCTACACCGCAGAATACGCCAATCAGCAGGAATATGGTTCCAATCCGTCGGTCTTTAGCCATGATTACCTGCTGGCAGAAGCCGGTCTTGTTGCGGGATCCGTAACCGCGAAAATCGGGTTTGAGCGCCTCGAAGGCAACGGTAGCTCTGCCCTGCAGACGCCGCTTGCGACGCTTCATGCCTTTAATGGCTGGTCTGACAAGTTTCTGGTCACACCGGCAAATGGTCTGCGGGATATATATGCTGATCTTGGCTATAAACTGAGCAAGGACGGTCCGCTGAAAGGGACCAATATCCGGCTGGTCTACCATGATTTCAGATCTACGCGGCTTGGCATTGGATATGGCCATGAATGGGATGCCGTGGTCAGCGTGCCGCTTCGCAAGAATATTATATTGCTGGGGAAAATTGCCCGATATGATGCGGAACATTTCTCGACGGACACCACCAAAGCCTGGTTTTCCATCGAGGCAAAATTTTAGCCCAAAGCCCTGCGCGTCGAAACTATGTTTCAAACACATCCTGGAACGGATCGGGACGGGCGAATTTCACCAGCGCGTCATGGTCGGTGATTGTGATATTGGCGCCATCGACCGAGACGCCATGTTTCGACAGCGCGCTGAGCGCGCGCGAAAGATTTTCCGGGGTCATTCCGAGCAGGGAGGCGAGCAATTTCTTTTCGCCGCGCAGTTGCAGATTCATATCACCATTGCGTTTGCGGCTTTCCAGCAGCAGGAAATTCCCTAACCTTTCGGTAGATTGCCGCAGTTTAATATCCGTCAGCGCACGCACCATATTCCTGTAGCCAATCGCAAGTTCGCGCATCGCTTGCTGCATCAATGCTCCGTCCTGTTTGATCACATCGCGCAGGAGATCGGCCGGGATCAGCATGACTCTTGAGGACTTCAGCGTCCGCGCAGCCATCAGAAAAGGTTGATCGGTGATCAGTGCGGCTAGAATGAAACTGCTAACCGGTTCCACAATCGCCAATGTCGAATCCCGGTCGGCATTTGTGGTAAAAAGCTCTATGAGGCCATCGACCAGTACATAGAGAAAATCCGGCTTCTGACCGACATCGAACAATGTGAGTTGCGGTGGAAACACCTGCAAAAGCGAAGCGGCGAAAACACGTTCGCGCTGTTCTTCGTTCATTTCGGCAAAAAGAGGTAACCTGGCTATTTCTGGACGTTCGCCTGCACGCAAAAATATTTCCTTAGATCATGAATTCAAATTTCCGAGACCAATTGATCTTTGTCAACCCACGAGATGATAATAATCTAGGCATGGCCCGAAATCTATCATGCAACAAGCAATTTTTGGCCCTCAGTCCCCGCCGCTTTGATTCAGATCAAGAATCTGCCTGATCACCTCATCCAATAGCATCCCGAGAAAACTCTACCGGGGTCCTGCTATGCCGACAACTCATATTTCAACTGCCGCCGATCAGAACCGAGCGCTTGGTCTGAGTACTTTTGCCTTTACGATCTGCTTTGCTGTTTGGACGATATTTGCCATTATCGGCATTGAGATAAAAGCCGAACTCGGCCTGAACGACACCCAATTCGGCCTGCTCGTGGGGACCCCAATCCTTACCGGATCTCTGACGCGACTGTTTCTCGGGGTCTGGACCGATCAATATGGCGGACGACTGGTACTTCCACTCACCATGCTGGCATCGGCCGCCGCAACCTTCCTGCTATCCTATGCTGACACCTATTTTCTGACGCTAGTCGCAGCACTCGGTCTGGGCCTCGCCGGAGGCAGTTTTGCGGTGGGCGTTGCCTATGTCTCCAAATGGTATCCGCAAGAGAAACAAGGGACGGCGCTCGGCTTTTTCGGCATGGGCAATGTCGGCGCCGCGGTTACCAAGTTTACCGCGCCCTTCGTCATGGTTTCTCTCGGCTGGACCGCAGTAGCCCAGATCTGGGCCATGGTGCTTGGCGTAACCGCAATCGCCTTTTTCCTGTTCGCAAAAGACGATCCCGATTTTGCTGCGCGCAAAGTTTCCGGAGAAAAGCCAAAATCCCTGCTGCAGCAGCTTGAACCGCTCAGGAACCAGCAGGTCTGGCGTTTTTCACTTTATTATTTCTTCGTGTTCGGTGCCTTTGTCGCGCTGGCCCTATGGCTGCCCCAATATCTGATGGGCGTCTATGGCCTCGACATCAAAATGGCCGGTATCCTGGCGGCAACCTTCTCGCTTTCAGCCAGCCTGTTTCGTGCCTATGGCGGGATACTTTCCGATCGATATGGCGCGCGCAAGGTCATGTATGCCACTTTCGGCATATCGCTTATTTGCCTTTTCATGCTCTCTTATCCGGCAACCGACTATGTGATCCACGGCATTGAGGGCGACATCAAGTTTACGACGTCAATGGGTCTGGTGCCCTTTGTTATCACCGTCTTCATACTCGGTTTCTTCATGTCGCTGGGCAAGGCCGCAGTCTATAAACATATCCCGGTCTACTATCCGGGTCATGTCGGTTCCGTCGGCGGAATGGTCGGCATGGTCGGCGGTCTGGGCGGCTTTGTTCTGCCGGTCGTCTTTGGCGCGGTCAGCGATCTGACCGGCATCTGGACCAGCTGCTTCATGGTATTGTTTGCCCTGGTTGGCGTTGCAATGACGTGGATGCATTTTGCGGTGCGGCAGATGGAGCAGGAAGCCTCGGGTATCGACGCACGGTCGCTGCCGCAATTTCCGGAAATGGCGGACATTCATGATGAGAAAGTCCACCGGGAAACAGCCAGTAAAGTTCTGGCAGAGTGGGAGCCGGAGAATGAGGAGTTCTGGGCCGACAAGGGCGCCAAGATCGCCCAGCGCAATTTGTGGATTTCCATTCCCTGCCTGTTACTCGCCTTCGCCGTATGGATGGTCTGGTCGGTGGTGGTTGCAAAATTACCGCTGATTGGTTTCAACTATTCGACCGATCAGCTCTTCTGGCTCGCGGCTTTGCCGGGTCTGTCGGGTGCGACCTTGAGGATTTTCTATAGCTTCATGGTACCGATTTTCGGTGGCCGCCTCTGGACAACACTGACGACCATGTCTCTGCTCATCCCGTCGTTCGGCATTGGCTACGCGGTGCAGAACCCCGATACGCCTTATTTCATCTTCCTCGTACTGTCGCTGCTCTGCGGTTTCGGCGGCGGTAACTTTGCCTCGTCGATGGCCAACATCAGCTTCTTCTTCCCCAAACGGCAGAAAGGCAATGCGCTCGCGCTCAATGCGGGTCTCGGCAATGCTGGCGTGTCGGTCATGCAGTTCCTGGTACCGATCGTGATTACCGCAGGTGTATTCGGCTTCATGGGCGGTGAACCTCAGGTTACGACAGATGGCGGCGAATTGTGGGTCCAGAACGCGGGCTTTATCTGGGTTCCGTTCATCCTGCTGAGCTCGGCCCTCGCCTGGTTTGGAATGAATGATATTGCGTCTGCCAAAGCGAGCTTTGCCGATCAGGCAGTGATTTTCCAGCGCAAGCATAACTGGATCATGTGCTTTCTCTATACCGGTACGTTCGGGTCGTTCATCGGCTATGCCGCTGGCTTCCCGCTGCTCGCCAAAATCGCCTTCCCCGATGTGGATTCGTTGAAATATGTGTTCCTCGGGCCTTTGGTGGGTGCAGTCTCAAGAGCGGCAACCGGTTGGGTTTCAGACAAATGGGGCGGCGGACGGGTGACCTTCTGGACGTTCGTGTCGATGATGGCGGCAGTGCTGGGTGTTCTCTACTTCCTTGGCATCAAAGAACAGGAAGGTGCGTTCTGGGGCTTCTTCGCGATGTTCATGCTGCTGTTCTTTGCAACAGGCGTGGGTAACGCCTCGACCTTCCAGATGATCCCGATCATCATGCGCAAGGAAATAGCACGGCTGATGCCCGGCCTGCCTGCCAATGACCAGTTGCGGGCCGCGGAGAAGGAATCGGCAGCGATCATCGGCTTCACGTCCGCCATCGCTGCCTACGGGGCGTTCTTCATCCCGAAAGCGTATGGCACGTCGATTTCAATGACGGGCACGCCAAATGCGGCATTATGGGGATTTCTGATCTTCTATGTCGCCTGCGCGTTCGTCACCTGGAACAGCTACACGCGGCGCGGCAGCTTGCTCCACGATATCGAACGGGGCCGCGAAGCTGCCAGCCCCATCCCTGCGACCGTATGAACCGAGGAACCTGAAAATGAGCCATCTTCTCGACCGCCTGACCTTCTTCAAACAAACCAAGGCACCCTTTGCGAATGGCCACGGCGTGACCACCGGCGAAGACCGGAGCTGGGAAGACAGCTACCGCAAACGCTGGCAGCATGACAAGATCGTGCGATCAACCCATGGTGTGAACTGCACCGGCGCGTGCTCGTGGAAGATTTATGTCAAAGGCGGAATCATAACGTGGGAAACGCAGCAGACCGATTATCCCCGGACCCGGCCCGACCTTCCCAATCATGAGCCACGCGGCTGCCCGCGCGGTGCAAGCTACAGCTGGTATATCTATTCGGCGCAGCGGCTGAAATATCCCCTGATCCGCTCGCGGCTGGTCCGGCTGTGGCGCGAGGCGCGCAAAACGATGACACCGGTCGCTGCCTGGGCGTCTATCGTCGAGGACAAGGCGAAGCGCCAAAGCTATACAGCCATTCGCGGTCATGGCGGATTCATTCGCGCGTCCTGGGATGAAGTCACCGAAATCGTCGCGGCAGCAAACGCCTATACCGTCAAAAAACACGGTCCCGACCGCGTAGTGGGTTTCTCGCCAATCCCGGCCATGTCAATGGTCAGCTATGCCGCAGGATCGCGCTATTTGTCGCTGCTCGGCGGGACGAATCTGTCCTTTTATGACTGGTACTGCGACCTGCCGCCATCGTCACCGCAAACCTGGGGTGAGCAAACCGATGTGCCGGAAAGCGCCGACTGGTATAATTCCGGTTATCTCATGCTCTGGGGATCCAACGTCCCGCAGACCCGGACCCCCGACGCGCATTTCATGACCGAGGCACGCTATCGCGGCGCCAAGGTTACGGTGGTATCACCGGACTATGCCGAAGCGACGAAATTCGCCGACATCTGGCTCAACCCGCAACAGGGCACCGACGCCGCTCTCGCTCTCGCGCTTGGCCATGTCATCCTGCGCGAATATCATCTCGACCGGCAGGTTCCCTATTTCGAGAATTATTGCCGCAAATATTCCGATATGCCGATGCTCGTCCGTCTGGTTGAAAAAGATGGCGCCTATGTTCCCGAACGGATGCTTCGCGCTTCCGACTTCAAGGACGGGCTTGGCGAGAAAAACAATCCGGAATGGAAATCGGTCGCCTTTGATGAAAAAAGCGGCGACATTGTTACACCATTGGGGTCTGTCGGTTTCCGCTGGGGCGAAAAGGGCAAATGGAATCTGGAAGAAAAAGATGGCAAGGGCAGCGATGTAGATTTGCGTCTGACCGCCATATTGGAACAGAACCGCGATGATGTTGTGGATGTCTCCTTTCCCTATTTCGGCAATCAGGAACATGATCATTTCAAGGGGACAGATCATCCCGATGTTCTGAACCGGCGGGTACCCGTACGCTCGGTAAAATTGAAAGACGGCGATGCAATGGTCGCCACCGTATTTGACCTGCTCTGTGCCAATTATGGTCTCGATCGAGGCTTGGGCGGGGAACATGTCAGCAAGGATTATAACGACGATGTGCCCTACACGCCGGCATGGGCGGAGAAGATCACTGGCGTTCCGGTCGAGAAGATCATCACCGTCGCGCGTGAATTCGCAACCAATGCCGAAAAGACCAATGGCAAATCGATGGTCATTCTCGGGGCCGGTCTGAATCACTGGTATCATATGGACATGAACTATCGCGGCATTATCAACATGCTCGTGATGTGCGGCTGCGTTGGTCAGTCGGGTGGCGGCTGGTCGCATTATGTCGGACAGGAAAAGCTGCGTCCGCAAACCGGTTGGCTACCGCTGGCCTTCGGTCTCGACTGGAATCGTCCGCCGCGGCAGATGAATTCGACCAGTTTCTTCTATGCGCACAGTGATCAGTGGCGCTACGAAACGCTCGACGTCAAAGATATACTGTCTCCGACTGCGCCGGACGGCGACTGGTCGGGCACAATGATCGACTATAATGTTCGTGCGGAACGGATGGGTTGGCTGCCCAGTGCGCCGCAGCTCAAGACTAATCCCCTTGAAGTCGCCAAAGCGGCTAAAGCGTCGGGCAAAGAAGCCAAGGATTATGTTGCCGCGGAGCTTAAATCCGGTGGGCTGGAAATGTCCTGCCACGATCCGGACGATCCGGCCAACTGGCCGCGCAACATGTTCGTCTGGCGCTCCAATATTCTGGGTTCGTCGGGCAAGGGCCACGAATATTTCCTCAAACATCTTCTGGGCACAGCTCACGGTGTCCAGGGCAAGGATCTGGGAGAGTCCGGCGCACAAAAGCCTGACGAGGTGGTCTGGCACGATGCGGCGCCACAGGGGAAACTCGATCTGGTTGTGACACTCGATTTCCGGATGTCGACCACGTGCCTCTATTCCGACATCGTGCTGCCAACCGCGAGCTGGTATGAAAAGGACGATCTCAACACGTCAGACATGCACCCGTTCATCCACCCGCTATCGGCGGCCGTTGATCCGGTGTGGGAATCCAGGTCAGACTGGGAAATCTACAAGAGCATCGCCAAGAAATTCTCGGAAGTAGCGCCAGAAGTTCTCGGGGTCGAAGAGGATGTGGTGCTCACCCCGATCCTGCACGATACGCCAGGCGAGATGGCACAGCCATTTGATGTGGAGGATTGGGGCAAGAGCAAGACCAAACCCGTGCCGGGGATGACCATGCCCAATGTCGCTGTCGTCGAACGGGATTATCCTGCTCTCTATAAACGCTTCGCTTCGCTCGGTCCGCTTCTCGAAAAACTGGGCAATGGCGGCAAGGGCATTGGCTGGAACACCGATAGCGAGGTGGAATTGCTGAAACAGCTCAACGGAACCGTGAATGACGGGGGTCCGACACAAGGCAAGGCAAAGATTGAAAGCGCCATCGATGCTACCGAGGTCGTCCTGATGCTGGCTCCTGAAACCAATGGCGAAGTGGCAGTCAAGGCGTGGGATGCCTTGTCCCAAAATACCGGGCGCGACCACAAACATCTCGCTCTGTCCAAGGAAGACGAGAAAATCCGTTTCCGCGATCTGCAGGCGCAGCCACGCAAGATCATCTCTTCGCCGACATGGTCGGGGATCGAGAGCGAGCATGTCTGCTATAATGCCGGTTATACCAATGTGCATGAGCTGATCCCTTGGCGGACGCTATCCGGGCGGCAACAGCTGTATCAGGATCACAGCTGGATGCGGGCTTTTGGCGAAGGATTCTGTGTTTATCGTCCGCCAATCGATACCAAGTCGGTGAAGCCGATGATTGATCAGGCAAAGGATGAAAAGCATGTCATCCTCAACTTCATCACACCGCACCAGAAATGGGGCATCCATTCCACCTATACAGACAATCTGTTGATGCTGACACTGTCGCGCGGCGGACCGATCGTCTGGATGTCGGAAATTGACGCCGCGAAAGCAGGCCTGGTCGACAATGACTGGGTCGAGACTTTCAACAGCAACGGCGCATTGGTCGCCCGCGTCGTCGTCTCCCAGCGCATGAAGGAAGGAACCCTGTTCATGTATCACGCGCAGGAGAAGATAGTGAATGTGCCGGGGTCACCGCTGACCGGCAATCGCGGCGGTATCCACAATAGCGTCACCCGGGCAGTGCTGAAGCCAACCCATATGATTGGCGGCTATGCCCAGCTTTCTTATGGATTCAATTATTACGGCACCGTTGGGTCGAACCGTGACGAGTTCGTCATTGTTCGCAAATTGTCCAAGGTGGACTGGTTGGAAGAAGAACTGCCCGCAGGGGCACTGGCCGGGGAGCATGTGGCATGAAGATTCGCGCACAAATCGGTAAGGTCCTGAACCTTGATAAATGCATCGGCTGTCACACCTGTTCGGTGACCTGCAAAAACGTCTGGACCAGCCGTGAAGGCATGGAATATGCATGGTTCAACAATGTCGAGACCAAGCCGGGCATCGGTTATCCCAAGGATTGGGAAAACCAGAAACGGTGGAACGGCGGGTGGACCAAGAAAGGCGGCCGTCTGCAACCCCGTATGGGCGGGAAATGGCGGCTTCTTGCCAAGATTTTCGCCAACCCGGATTTGCCGGAAATCGACGACTATTATGAACCTTTCACCTTCGACTATGGCCATTTGCAAACCGCAAAAGAGTCCAGGGCGCAACCGACGGCCCGGCCTCGTTCCTTGATCTCCGGCGAGAGAATGGAAAAGATCCACTGGGGTCCGAATTGGGAAGAAATTCTCGGTGGTGAATTTTCCAAACGGTCCGAAGACTATAATTTCGACGGTATCCAGAAGGAGATGTACGGTCAGTTCGAAAATACATTCATGATGTATTTGCCGCGCCTGTGCGAACATTGCCTCAACCCGACCTGTGTGGCCGCCTGCCCCTCCGGTTCGATCTACAAGCGCGAGGAAGACGGCATTGTCCTGATCGACCAGGAAAAATGCCGGGGCTGGCGGATGTGTGTCTCGGGCTGTCCGTACAAGAAAATCTATTATAACTGGAAATCCGGCAAGTCCGAAAAATGTACCTTCTGCTATCCCCGTATTGAGGCCGGACAGCCAACCGTATGTTCCGAGACCTGCGTCGGACGCATCCGCTATCTTGGCGTTATGCTCTATGATGCCGACCGTATCGAGGAAGCGGCATCTGCTGAAAATGTCGAGGATCTGTACCAGGCCCAGCTTGATATTTTCCTCGATCCCAATGATCCCGAAGTCATTGCACAGGCGCGCAAGGACGGTGTGCCGGAGGCATGGCTGAAGGCGGCACGCCGTTCGCCGGTGTGGAAGATGGCGATGGAATGGAAGGTCGCCTTCCCTCTCCATCCGGAATATCGGACCTTGCCAATGGTGTGGTACGTACCGCCCTTGTCGCCGATCAGCGCTGCAGCGGGTGCCGGCAAGATCGAAATGATCGATGACATGCCCGACATTCGCTCGCTGCGTATTCCGCTCAAATATCTCGCCAATTTGCTCACTGCTGGCGATGAGGAGCCGATTGCCGACTGTCTGGAGCGGATGCTGGCGATGCGCAGCTACATGCGCGGCAAGACCGTCGAAGGCGTCATCCGCGAAGATATTGCGGAACGGGTGGGCCTTGCCCCGACCCAGATCGAGGACATGTACCAGATCATGGCGATTGCCAATTACGAGGACCGTTTCGTGATCCCGACAGGGCATCGTGAAGACAGCGAGGACATGTTTGAAGAGCGCGGCTCCTGCGGTTTTTCCTTTGGCAATGGCTGTTCGAGCGGCAGCAGCGAAACCAATCTGTTCGGCGCACCGGCCCGCAAAAAACTCCAGACACCAACGGAGGTCATATCATGAGCGTTACATTCCGTATCCTGTCCGCGCTGCTGCAATATCCTACCAGTGAAATCCAAAAAGCCGCGCCGGAAATGCGCCAGGCTCTCGACGAAGAGGGGCTCCTGGGAGCCGGGCATATTGCCGCGCTCGACCCCCTGCTCGGCAAGCTGGCAAGCAGTGATCTGATTGATCTCCAGGAAGACTATGTCGAGCTGTTTGATCGCGGCAGGGTGCATTCGCTGCATCTGTTTGAGCATGTTCATGGCGAAAGCCGTGACCGTGGCCAGGCGATGGTCGATCTGCGTGACCGCTATCTTGCCGCCGGCCTCGATCCCGTTTCGAACGAGCTACCCGATTATTTGCCGCAATTTCTGGAATATTGTTCTGTTTTGCCAAGGGAAGCAGCACTCGAACAGCTGGCTGAACCGGGCGTTGTGCTGGTAGCGCTGGCGCAAAGGCTGGAACAACGCGACTCGATCTATGCTGCAATATTGATCGCGCTTTGCGATCTGGCAGGGGTTGACCGCAGCATCGATGTCGAAAGCGCGATCAAACCGGCCGATGACCCCGATGATCTGGAAGCGCTGGATGCCGCATGGGAGGAGGAAGAAGTCACTTTCGGCGCCGGCTCTGCACCTCAGGACGCAGGCGAGTGTCCGCAAGCGGCGGCAATGGTCAACCGTTTTGCCGTACCTCCTAATTCCGAACCTGTGAGGAGTAACTGACATGGCTGATTATCTCAATCATCTGATCTTTGGCATTTATCCCTATATCGCGCTGTCGGTACTGGTGATCGGCTCCATCATTCGATTTGACCGCGAGCCCTATGGCTGGCGGTCAGGTTCCAGCCAGTTGTTGCGCCGCAAACAGCTTGTCTGGGGTTCGGTCCTGTTTCATCTGGGCGTGCTGGTCGTGTTATTTGGTCATATATTCGGCCTGCTGGTACCCATCTGGCTATACGACAGTTTGCATGTAAGACATGAATGGAAACAGGCGCTGGCTGTCGGAGCGGGGGGTATTGCCGGCGCTGTTTCTTTTATCGGGGCATCAATGTTGTTGCACCGTCGATTGTTTGATCCGCGCATTCGCGCCAATTCCAGCTTCGCCGATACCGGCATTTTGGGACTGCTTTGGCTGCAGCTTGCGCTTGGTCTTGCCACGGTGCCGATTTCGCTGGGACATATGGACGGCGTCCAGATGGTTAAATTCATGGCCTGGGCCAATGGCATCTTCACCTTCAATCAGGATGCATCTTCATATATATTGGGATCCCACTGGATTTTCCGGACCCATATTTTTCTGGGACTGACGATCTTCCTGCTGTTCCCGTTCACGCGGCTGGTTCACATGCTGTCCGCTCCCGTTCGGTATCTCTGGCGTTCCGGCTATCAGATTGTGCGTTCGCGCAAAATGGCGATGCGCAATGGATAATACAGCGGATAGTGTAATGGAACGGATCAGTGTTGCCGGGATCGAGATAGCGCAGAGCGATATCGCCGCGGAGGCGCAAAACCACCCGGCGCAAAACGCGGATGAAGCCTGGGCCCATGCTGCCAAGGCGCTTGTTGTCCGGCAATTGTTGCTGAACGAGGCCGACCGGCTTGATATCGCAGCGCCCAGTCTGACAGACGCCGATGGTCATAGACTCGCCCCCGATGACGCCAGGATCGAGGCGTTGCTGGATCAGGAAGTCCAAACCCCAACCGCCGATGATGAGACGGCACGACGTTTCTACGAGCATCATCAGGAGCGCTTTTCATCGCCGACGATTGTTGAAGCAGAGCATATATTGTTTGCAGCGTCGCCCGATGACGAATTTGCCTACTCGCTGGCGACCGGCGACGCCCGTGGTGCCATCCGGACCTTGCAGGCAGAACCGGAGCTTTTCGGCAAGCTCGCCGGCGAGCTCTCGGCCTGCTCTTCAAAGGAACATGGCGGCAATCTGGGCCAGATTGGCCCCGGGCAAACCGTCGAGCCGTTCGAGCAGGCCCTGTTTGCCCTGAACGAAGGGGAACTATGCGACCATCCGGTAAAATCGCGCTTTGGCGTCCATGTCATCCGTGCCGGCCGCCGGGTGGAGGGCGAAACATTGCCCTTCGAAGCCGTCCGGCAGAAGATCGCGGACTATCTTGAAGAAGCCAGTTTCCGCAAAGCGGTGTCGCAATATCTGTCGATATTGGCATCGCGTACCGAAGTTGAAGGCATCGCTCTCGAAGTCGCGGACGGGCCATTGGTGCAGTGATGAATCGCATTGCGGATCGTATCAACACGAAAGCTTCCGATCCTGTCGGGCAAAGCGCCGGGCTGTCGGACGCGCTTGGCCGGCGCTTTGAATATCTGCGGCTGTCACTCACCGATATGTGCAATTTTCGGTGCACCTACTGCCTGCCCGATGGCTACCGGAAAGCAAAAGGCGCACCGCCCAATCTTGCGCTGGAGGAAATCGTGCGTCTGGTCCGGGCCTTCGCTACGCTTGGTCTGTGGAAAATACGGCTGACCGGCGGCGAGCCGACGCTTCGCAAAGAATTTACCGCAATTGCCAGCGCCGTAAGCGCCATCCCGGGCATAAACCGTCTCGCAATGACCACCAATGGCTATCGCCTGCCGGAGCGGGCGCAGAGCTTTTATGACGCCGGTATCCGGGCCATCAATATCAGCATCGATTCTCTCGACGCAGAAAAGTTCAGCCAGATAACCGGCCATGCCCGGCTCCAAGAAGTCTTGGATGGCGTCGAAGCCGCTCGCGCAGCAGGCATCGCGGATATCAAGATCAATACCGTGCTGATGCGCGACCTCAACCACAGGGAAATTGATGATTTTCTTGAATTTGTCTCGGACCGCGATATCTCCCTGCGTTTCATCGAAGTGATGCGAACCAACGACAATCCCGGGTTCTTCAATGCTCACCATCTGCCCGGTGAAAACGTGACCGACCGGCTGGACCAGCTCGGCTGGACAAGGCTTCCACGCGTATCCGGGGCGGGACCGGCAGTTGAATATAGTCACGCAGACGCCAGGGGGCGGATCGGAATTATAGCGCCTTATTCCAGGGACTTCTGTGCAAGCTGCAACCGGCTGCGCGTCTCCGCCACCGGCAAGTTTCATCTCTGCCTGTTTGGCGACGGCGGTATTGATCTGCGGCCGCTTTTGGCAAGCGACGCCCAGCATGACGAACTGGTAGCCCGCATTATCGCCCTCACTATCACCAAGGCGCCCAGTCATTTGCTGCATCAGGGCAATAGCGGCGCCACGCCGCATCTCGCCTCCATCGGCGGCTAGCAGAAACAGGACAGCTGAAACATGGCGGGCATTGACGAACAGCTACCCTTTTATCCGCTCAAAATCGCGGTGATGACAATTTCGGATACGCGCACCGAGGAAACCGACACGTCGGGCGGACTGCTGATCGAAAGATTGCGCGAGGCCGGGCATCAGCTTGCGGCCCGTGCTATCGTCACCGATGACATTGCCGCCATCCGCGCGCAGGCCCGGCAATGGGTCGATGATCCCGAAATTGAGGTCATAATTACGACGGGAGGAACCGGCTTTTCCGAACGCGATGTTACTCCCGAAGCCATCAAACCCCTGTTCCGGCGCGATATGGACGGTTTTTCCGTGCTGTTCCATCAGGCAAGTCTCGGCACGATCGGCGTTTCCACGTTGCAATCGCGAGCCTTTGCCGGACAGGCGGACGACACGTTCATCTTTTGCGTCCCCGGTTCCACAGGGGCCTGCCGTGATGCATGGGATCTTGTCCTCGGCAAGGAATTCGACAGCCGCCACCGCCCCTGCTCCCTTGCCGGGATGGTGCCGCGCCTGCATGGTCTTTGCGCTTGACACCCTTGTCGCATGAGGGCGACGATCGGCGCGGGCGCTTGGAGAGCCATTGGTGCTGGTGGAAGCGTTGCTGATGCTACGCGCGATACCTGCGCCGCGACCGGCAAATTTCTAACTTCGCATAATTGATATATATCAAGAACTAATATGCCTATTGGCCTAACATTACCCCAACATATGGTATATAGGGGGTTATTATGCAATTCAGCAACACACTTGCCCGTGAAATCTGGGATGGAAAATATCGGTTTAATCCCGCTGATGGCCGCCGCGGCGACACGACGGTGGATGATATGATCGAGCGGGTGTCCCGCGCGGTTGCCGAAGCGGAAGCACCGAAATTGCGAAAAAAATGGGCCGGGCGGTTTGCCAAGGCACTGACGGATTTCCGGTTTATCCCCGGGGGAAGAATTCTCGCCGGGGCCGGAACAGAGCGTCGCGTAACCCTGTTCAACTGTTTTGTAATGGGCACCATTCCCGACAGCCTGGATGGCATATTCGCGCATTTGGGCGAGGCCGCCCGGACGATGCAGCAAGGGGGCGGAGTGGGCATGGATTTTTCCACCATCAGGCCAAAAGGCAGCCTGGTGATCGGAGTCGCGTCCGATGCCTCCGGCCCGCTCAGTTTCATGGACTGCTGGGATTCGATGTGTCGCACGGTGATGTCTGCCGGTCAGCGCCGCGGGGCGATGATGGGCTGCCTGCATATCGGGCACCCGGACATCGAAGAATTTATCGATGCGAAGCACGACCGCACCCGCCTGCGTAACTTCAATCTGTCGGTTCTTGTATCCGATGCTTTCATGGAGTGCCTCGCCCGGAAAGGCGAGTGGCCGCTGGTCTTTGACGGCAAAATCCATCGCACCGTTGCCGCTACCGAATTGTGGGAGCGATTGATGCGCTCTACCTATGACACGGCCGAGCCCGGCGTCATTTTTGTCGACCGTGTCAACCAGCAGAATAACCTGAACTATTGCGAAACGATCAGCGCCAGCAATCCGTGCGGCGAACAGATGTTGCCGCCTTATGGTGCCTGTCTGCTGGGTTCGATCAATCTGGCAGCACTGGTTGAAAATCATTTTACCGAAACAGCGCAAATAGATGATGCCGCACTGGTCGATCTGGTGACCACCGCAGTGCGTTTTCTCGACAATGTTATCGATATTTCGCTATTTCCCCTGCCGCAGCAGGAGGCCGAAGCCAAGGCAAAGCGCCGCATCGGCCTTGGCATTACCGGGCTGGCCGATGCCCTGCTGTTTTGCGGCAAAGCCTATGGATCGGATGAAGCAGCCGACCTCACTCGCCGCTGGCTGGGCGTCATCAAGCGTTCTGCCTATCGGGCCTCGACAGCTTTGGCTGCCGAAAAGGGCAGCTTCCCGGCTTACGCCAAGAAAATTCTCAAGCGACCCGGCTTGGCATCGCTCGATTCCAGGACGCGCAAGCTGATAAAGGAGCAGGGGCTGAGAAACGGCTGTCTGACGTCGATTGCGCCGACCGGCACGACGTCGTTGCTGGCAGGCAATGTCTCGTCCGGCATCGAACCGGTCTTCGCCTATTCCTACAACCGGCGAATCCTGAATGCCGATGGCAGCGCGCGCGAAGAAAAGGTCGAAGATTATGCCATGCAAAAATGGCGGGAGATCCGGGGCGATGAAATTCCGCCCCCGGCCCTGTTTGTCAGCGCACAGAATCTCGCGCCATCCGACCATCTGAAAATGCTCGCGGCCGCACAGGAACTGATCGACAGTTCAATCTCCAAAACGATCAACTGTCCGGAAGACATCGATTTTGAATCCTTTGCAGACGTGTATCTCGAGGGATATAGATCGGGGTGCAAGGGTATGACGACCTACCGGCCCAATGCGATTACCGGCGCCGTCCTGAGCGTGGACGCTGCGGAAAAAACACCCAAAACGCCCCCAACGGACGCGCCGGCCGATAGGGAATCGCATCTGACCGAGCTGCTGCCGCGTGAAGAGCGGCTGACGGGTGCCACCTACAAGCTGAAATGGCCGCACAGCGCTCACGCTGTCTATATCACAATCAATGATGTGATTGAAAACGGGCAACGGCAACCTTTCGAGATTTTCATCAACTCCAAGAATATGGAACATTATGCCTGGACGCTCGGACTCACGCGGATGATTTCTGCGGTGTTCCGGCGCGGCGGTGATGTTGCCTTTGTCCACGAAGAGTTGAAGGCGGTTTTTGATCCCGGCGGCGGCACCTGGATACAGGGCCGCTATGTCCCATCCCTGCTCGCGGCCGTCGGTTCGATCATCGAACGCCATATGCGGGACCCCGAACATGCCGCTGCGCCAGGCGTTTCGGCGCAGGAGGCGTTTGTGCGGCAGGATCTGAAAGTTTCTGCCATGGAAGCTGTGCAAACCGGGGAAGAGGGCAGGCCCGCAATATGCTGCAGGCAATGTGGCAGCCTGTCCGTTGTCAGGAAGGAAGGGTGCGACAACTGCCTTGATTGTGGCTATTCCAAATGCGGATAATGGCCGCTTCAAGGTGCCAAGCCATCACGGATAGAGCAGACCGTGCTGCCAGCGCCCGTCCATGTCTCTTGTGTAGATAATCCGGTCGTGGAGACGATATTCGCCATTGGTCCAGAATTCCATTCTGTCGGGCACGATCCGGAAACCCGACCAGAAAGACGGCCGACCCACTTCTGCTTGGGCAAAGCGCGCTGTTTGGATAACGACCTGTTTTAGCAAAGCGGTCCGGCTTTCAAGTGGTTCGGACTGTCTTGATGCCCATGCCCCGATTCTGCTCTTCAGCGGACGGGATGAGAAATATTGATCCGCCTCCTCGTCGCTTACCGGAGAGACGCTGCCCTCGATCCGGATTTGTCGGGCTAGCGGGGCCCAGTAGAAACATAGCGCCGCCTGTCCATTCTGCTCCAGCTCTTTTCCCTTGCGGCTTTTCAAATTGGTGAAAATGACAAAGCCGTCCTGGTCATAGCCCTTTAGCAACAGCATCCGGCTGGACGGCGCGCCCGACGGTGACGCGGTCGCCAGATTTACGGCGCTGGCATCGGCGATTTCTTTGCATTGTGCCGCCTCGCGATACCATTTGCCGAACCGCTCGAACGGATCTTCGGTCATGCTCCAAACCTTATCGTTTTTGCTCCCGCCATGCCTTCATGCGGTCACCGTGGCGGCGAAGCTCGATGCGCGCAATTGATCGCAAATGGACTTCATCGGGTCCATCTGCAATCCGCAGGGCGCGCATCCCGGCATAGGTCTCTGCCAGTCCGAAATCATCGGATAGTCCACCGGCACCATGGGCCTGCATGGCGTCATCCAGCACACGCAAGGCGGTTCTGGGCGCAGCGACCTTGATCATCGCAATTTCCAGTTTTGCGGTTTTATTGTCGGTCTTGTCCATCATGTCTGCGGCCTTGAGGCAAAGCAGACGGGTCATTTCGATGTCGATTCTCGCTTCGCCCAGACGCTGCTCCCACACCGACCGATCGGCGAGCCGCTTGCCGAAGGCCACGCGCGACAAAAGTCTTTCGGTCATTTTCTCGAGTGCAACTTCCGCAGCACCGAGCGCGCGCATGCAGTGATGGATGCGGCCTGGTCCCAGGCGACCCTGGGCAATTTCAAAACCCCTGCCCTCTCCCAGAAGGAGGTTGGACACCGGCACCCGGACATCGCGCAGGACCACTTCTGCGTGACCATGGGGCGCGCCATCATAGCCGAAGACCGGGAGCATCCGGACAATCTCCACGCCAGGCGTATCCATCGGCACCAATATCTGGGATTGCTGCTGGTGGGTGGCAGCGTCCGGATCGGTTTTACCCATTACCACCGCAAGCTTGCAGCGGCTGTCACCCGCGCCCGACGACCACCATTTGCGCCCGTTGATGACGTAATCTTCTCCGTCCCGGCGGATGGAGGTCTGGATATTGGTGGCATCCGACGAAGCGACATCCGGCTCGGTCATCAGGAATGCCGAACGAATCTCTCCATCCAGCAGCGGACGCAGCCATGCTGCCTTTTGCTCGGGCGTACCATAGCGGTGGAGGATTTCCATGTTGCCGGTATCAGGAGCCGAGCAATTAAAGGCTTCGGAAGCAAAACCGACCCGCCCCATTTCTTCGGCGCACAAGGCATATTCCAGATTGGACAGTCCGGCGCCATGATAATCTTCATCATCATGTTCGGACGGCGGCAGGAACAGGTTCCAGAGTCCATCGGAATAGGCCCGCGCCTTTAGCTCCTCGATGACCGGCGGCACATCCCAGCGCGATTCCGGCGAGCCTTGGACATGATCCTTATATTTTTCAGCGGCGGGAAAGACATGGTCCGCCATGAAGGCGCGCACACGGTTCCGCCAGGCCACTTGTCGATCAGAGAGAGAGAAATCCATGTTATGATGCACCTTTCGCATTCGCACAGCCCCGATTGGCGTCCGATATCCTCCCGGCTTGCGCCGCCCGATGACGAAATGGTCTAACCCACGGATCAGGCGGATTCATTGATTTGAATCACTTTTGCGCCCGCTGGAATGATGCGCCGACGAGCGCCGAACTGGCTGTGAGAACAGGACATTTTGCCGAACGGCCGCTGATGCAGCAAGTCAATGAACCCGGGAAAACCAGTCACAGTGCATGATCTGGCGATCACACACGATTGGGCGATCAACACAAAGTCCAGATATGTCGAATATTTGAGGCGTATCGGGTTTATCGACAGGAATATTGATGCTGGGTCCGACGAATGGAAACCAACAAGACTAACCACATCCGGCGACGCATTGGCCAGCGACGCGCTCAGAAAAATCGGTCATGTACTGGTGGGTTTCTGATCCCGTTTTGCCTTGAGAACTAGGCGGCTTTTGTCTTCTCGACCGCCCTGTCAATATCCGCGATCTGGCAAAGCTCCACAATCGCTATATCAACATGAATCGCAGCTATGTTCGCGTTGATGGAGTCGAGTTGTGATAAAATCTGTTCAAGTTCATCAATCGATTCTCGTAGGGTCTCTTTGTCACTGCTCATAAATCTAGAAAATTCTTTCTGTTATAGGTTGCGCGACCAAACTCTACCGTGTGCAATTGACTCTTCTTTTTCAAAAAGTCAACTATTTCTAAAATAATACGCGGGAGTTGCCGCCAATTCTAAAGCAGATATTAAATATTTCGGCCATGGCATATCTGCAAAAATTGACGAGTGCTGGACGAACACCTCAATCAAACTTCCCGCTCTTCGGGAAGCCGGTCGGTGGCAATCGTCCGGCCGCCCCGCGCGCTACCCGCCACATGGTCAGGTCAATCTCCGTCCGCGTACGACCGCTGTCGCCGCCCATCGCCCAGCTCAGACCGTCTTCCAGTCTGAACACGGTCGCATCGGAAAGCCCGCCATCCTTGTAGCGCTGCAGCATCACGCCTTGCCCCTTGGCCATTTCCGGCATTTCGGAGAGGGAGAATACGACCAGCTTGCGATTCTCGCCAATCGCTGCAATATGGTCTGCGCCTTCGGGGAGCGGGCGCACGACCAATAGCCGCGCGTCGCCCTTCAGGTTGACCACTTGTCGGCCTTTCTTGGTTTCCGCCACCACGTCGGCGATATTGCAGATAAACCCGCGTCCCCAGGTCGATGCGGCAAGCAGTTTCGTCTTCATGTCGGCAACCATCAGCGCGACCGGTTCCGCACCCGGCTCCAGGTCAACCATCGACCCCACCGGTTCGCCGAAGCCGCGCGCGCCGGGCAGCTTGTCCGCACCGATTGTGTAGAACCGTCCGTTATCGCAGGCCATCAGCAGCTTGTCGGTCGTCTGCGCGTGAAAGGCATATCTGGGACCATCGCCCTCCTTGAATTTGAAGCTGTCCGGTGCGGAGAGGTCTGCGTGGCCCTTCATCGCCTTGATCCAGCCGCGCTGCGACATGATGACGGTGACCGGCTCTTTCTCGATAAAGGCTTCCAGCGAAATTTCCTTGGCGGGAGCCGCCTCGATCAGCATGGTGCGCCGCTTGCCCAGTGCCGTATCCTCGGCATAGAGCTTGCGCAGTTCGGCAAGGTCTTTCTTCAGTCTTGTCTTCTGCCGCGCCGGACTGTCGATCAGCTTTTCCAGCCCGTCGCGTTCCTCGAGCAGCTTGTCGCGCTCGCTGCGCAATTCCATTTCTTCCAGCTTGCGCAAGGAGCGCAGGCGCATGTTGAGGATCGCTTCGGCCTGCCGGTCGGTCAGACTGAACTCGTCCATCAGCAGCGGCTTGGGTTCATCATGATTGCGAATAATCTCGATCACCCGGTCGAGATTGAGATAGGCAATGATATAGCCTTCGAGCAACTCCAGCCGGGCCGCAATTTTGTCGAGCCGGTGCTGCGAACGGCGGACCAGCACTTCAATTTGATGGACGATCCAGTGTTTCAGCACTTCGCTGATGCCCATCACCTTGGGCACCCGGTCCTTGTCGAGCACATTCATGTTGAGCGAGAAACGATTCTCCAGATCGGACATCCGGAACAGCGCGTTCATCAGATCCTCGGGGTCGACTGCCCTGCTTTTCGGTTCCAAAATGATCCGGACCTGCTCGTCGGATTCATCGCGGATATCGGCGAGTATCGGCAGTTTCTTGTCGGCGATGATCTGGGCGATCTGCTCGATCAGCTTGCCCTTTTGCACCTGATAGGGGATTTCGGTAATGACAATCTGCCACGCGCCGCGCCCTTCGGCGTCTTCCTTCTCCCATTTGCAGCGCACCCGCATCGCGCCGCGTCCGCTTTCATAGGCAGCATCGATCACCGATTTGGGATCGACCAAAGTGCCGCCGGTGGCGAGGTCCGGACCCTTTATGATTTCCATAATCTCGGCATGTTCAGCCTTGGGAGAATCGATCAACAGCGTCGCCGCATCGATGATCTCGTGAACATTGTGCGACGGGATACTGGTCGCCATGCCCACCGCGATGCCGCTTGCGCCGTTGGCGAGCAGGTTGGGGAACAGCCCGGGCATGACTTCCGGCTCTTCATCCTCGCCATTATAGGTCGGCTTGAAATCGACCGTGCCTTCGTCAAGACCGTGCATCAGCTCGATCGCGGTGCGGGTCAGCCGGGCCTCGGTGTAGCGATAGGCGGCGGCATTATCACCGTCGATATTGCCGAAATTTCCCTGCCCGTCGACCAGCGGATAGCGCAGCGAGAAAGTCTGGGCGAGGCGGACCATCGCGTCATAGACCGACTGATCGCCATGCGGGTGATATTTGCCGATGACATCACCGACCACGCGGGCGCATTTCTTGTAACCCTGCGACGGATCGAGCTTGAGCAGCCGCATCGCCCATAGCAGGCGCCGGTGCACCGGTTTCAGACCATCGCGCAGATCAGGCAACGACCGCGCGGTGATCGTCGACATCGCGTAGATCAGATAGCGTTCGGACAGCGCTGCATCAAACGGCGCTTCAACTATCGCGTCAAATTCATCCTCGGGAGCCGCTTCGGGCACATCGGTTACATCACTCATGATGGACGCGATAGCAGGGTCGATTCTGGGATGGTAGGGGGAAAGTTGCGACGTTCGTCACAGACAATCAGGGCGATTGACATAAGTGTATTAATATAGTCAAACACCACGATTGCGGATCCGGGAGCCTGATCATGGATATTTTGTTCGGTGCCGTCGGCGTAATTGCCGTTCTGGCTTTAATAGGGGTCGCGGGCGGCTCTATAATCCGGAGGGATTTTGACGCAAAATGGTTTGCTATCGCCCTCATGCTTTACCTGCTCTATGAATTTCTGCTGACGAGAACGTTTAGCCAGTTCCCGGATCTCGGAATCGAGTCCGAATGGAACTGGGTGGGCAAATTCCTGTCACTTGGGGGCATGATCGCGATCGCTGGCTTGCCGATGTTTGGATTTGCACGATGTGGAATCACCCTGCGGCAAAAACCGGGTTCACGCCCGGCCTTTATCTTGCTTGGTGTCCTGTGCCTGATTTTTCTGGCACTGGCGATTACAGACGGCAGCGGACCCGACGATCTGGAGACGATCGCTTTTCAATGGACGATGCCCGGCTTGGACGAAGAGGTTTTTTATCGAGGCGTGTTGTTGCTTGCCATGAACGAAGCATTTCGAACACGCTGGAATATTTTCGGGACGCCAATCGGCATTGGCGGGTTGCTGACCTCGGTCGCTTTCGGTCTGGCACACGCGCTGTCATTTGAAAATGGAGGATATGCCTTTGATCTGATGACTTTTGTGGCAACCGGCATTCCTTCGCTTTTGCTGCTGTGGATGCGCGAACGCACGGGCAGCATATTATTGCCGATAATCGGACATAATTTTGCCAATGGCATATCAACCATTGTCTAGAGCTTTACCTGCGGCTCTACCGCCTCGCTGCGATAATAGAGAAACGCGAACCACAAAGCGACCGCACCGAGAAGGTGCCAGACGGCATGCCCCTGCAACACGCTATCGGGGCTGCAGATCTGGCCGCGCTGGTCAAGATTCCAGATTGTGAAGGCGACAATATTGACCACAAGACCAGCGATATAATAACCGGTCCGGACTTGGGGACGCAGGGGCCTTGCAAAGACGAGTTCAAGGATAATCGCTATCAGCAGAATGAGAGCAAAGAGCCAACGGCGAACCTCCGGTAAAGCGTACAGGATTGCGATGAGCAGCGTGCAAAGCAAAGCATAGTAGATCATCGCGCGCCGGTCCCGGATGCGCCGCCATTTCGCGATCGCATAGATCAGAAAGAATCCGCTGACCAGATACATGCCGAGCACATCAAAAAACTGTCCCCACAAGGTGAGCGTGGCGTGGAACAGGACGGAGCCAATCCCGACGATGATCGCGGCTATCCCCAACGTGCCGGCTGCCAGCGGCGGAAAAGCCGACATCCGGTCACGCGAACGGGCCAGCAGGATCATCAGAAAACCGGCGAAGACAAAGCCGAAGGATGACCAGCTGTTGGCGGGCTGCATCAGAAAAGCACCGGTTCTCGGCAATTCGCAAAAACATCGCGTTTCGGTGCAGGTCGCCTGTGCAAAGTGCGACCAGCCGGAACCTACGAGCATGAGCAAAACAATGGTTATCATCGCGGACACAGTTGTCAGCGCAAGAGCGGCAAGCAGCTTTCCGGAAATGCTGGTCAATGCGTTAGCCATTCTTCCGGCAGTTCCAACCCTGCCCGTTCATTGTCCCAGATCATCCCCATGATCCACCAGCGACCGCAGGGTTTCCCACCCTCTCCCATAGCATCATTCCAGAGATGGATCATGTTGACGCCGCGAAACTGGATTTCTGGATGGTCAGGCGTCTCGCGGGCCTCATAGGCCGAATAGACATGCGCCACCTGGCCAAACACATCTACTTTGCGGCCAATCTCTATCTCGTAGAATGATCGCCCTTCCAGAAGAGGAATTGTCGCCGCGACAAATTCATCAAAGCTGAACGGATAGGCGACCGGCTTGCCATCCTCGATCCGGGTGCGGACAAGCACGCAGCGCGGATGATAAATTTCGCGATCGCGTTCCCAGTCCTGTCCGCCGGGTGGTCCGGAGATGCAGTCATACAGCGTCTTCATGACTTCATCGATGGTGTCATATTTGGTCATCGTCATCACATCCTGTTTCTTCGCCCCGATGACATCTCATGAAACGGGATTGATTGCGCCGCAAGCCGCTTTCGCATATAGGGATGATCCGTTGCCTCGATCCGTTCAATCCATCACGATTCGAACAGTCGGGGCATGATTTTTTGTCGCTCTCTTTGCGAAGTGGAAACATGCCATGTCCCGTCGTCGTCAAATCTATGAAGGCAAGGCCAAGATTCTGTACGAAGGTCCGGAACCCGGCACCATCATTCAGTATTTTAAGGACGATGCGACCGCCTTCAATGCAGAAAAAAAGGGTACGATCAACGGCAAGGGCGTGATCAACAATCGCATCAGCGAACATATTTTCACATTGCTCGGTCATATCGGCATACCCAGCCACTTCATCCGCCGCCTCAATATGCGCGAACAGTTGGTCAAGCAGGTCGAGATTGTTCCGATTGAAGTGATCGTCCGCAATGTTGCCGCTGGCTCGCTTTCCAAACGTCTCGGCATTGAAGAAGGCACGGCCCTTCCGCACACCTTGCTGGAATATTGCTACAAGGACGATGCGCTCGGCGACCCGCTGGTCGCTGAAGAACATATCGCCTGTTTCGGCTGGGCAAGTCAGGAGGAAATGCAGGATATTTCAGCCATGGCCATCCGGATTAACGATTTCATGGCCGGAATGTTCGCCGGGATCGGTATCAAACTGGTCGATTTCAAACTTGAATTCGGCAGAATTTTCGAGGGTGATTTTTCGCGGATTATTCTGGCCGACGAAATAAGCCCGGATGGTTGCCGCCTGTGGGATATCGAGACCAACGAAAAGCTCGACAAGGACCGGTTTCGCCGTGATCTCGGCGGAGAAGCCGAGGCCTATCAGGAAGTCGCCCGGCGTCTCGGCCTTTTCCCGGAAGGCGAGAGCGAGGTGCTCGACCTCAATAGTGAACGAAAGAAGCGCGGAAAGTAACCATAGTTTTTCGGGTCGTCGATTTCGGCTTTGCGCCGGACACCAATATCAATGGCGCCACCGACGCTGAAACAATCGACATCAACTTCGGCCCAATCAAACTGCCTCTGCAACTGGATGACAATGCACGGGAGCGTTCCGGAATCGGTCAAACCGCAGGCTTTTCTGGAGGTATTCGCGTAAAAACCAACGACCGGCTGGCCTTTCTGCTCGATGCCGATAGCAAGATCATTAACTACAAGGGCGAGGATGCCGACGATATTGTTGTTCAGGTGGCCGCAGGCCCCGAACTTCGTGTTGCTCGCTATGCCAGCCTGTCACTGCAGGCTGTCGGCCTGCAACGCTGGTACGGTGGCCAGCTCGCCACGCGTGAATATGGCGGCAGACTGGGATATCAACAGGCGCTCAGTGAAGGCCAGAGACTGGGCGTCGAGCTGGACGCTCGTCGCACGGAGTCACAGTTTAGCGATGTCTATAGCGGTTGGCAGCTCGGCGCCAATGCCACCTATGAACATCTGGTTGGCAAATCAATGATCGCTTCGGCCAGTATTTTTGCCCGCCGTGATCTGCTCAATGCAAAAGGATTTTCCAGTTTCAACTATGGGATAAATCTCGGTATCGGCGGAGAAATGCCACTCGGATTGAACGCCGGTGTTTCGGCCAGTATCAGTCGTTCCGATTTCGATGCCCCCTTGCTGCTCTATTCCACGGAAAAGCGGCAGGAATGGCGAGGTGCCGCCCGCTCTTACGTGGGCAGCCGCAAAATCAAACTCTTGGGATTTTCGCCTTCCATCGATTACAATTTTTCGCGGGTAGACAGCAATTACGGCCTCTATGAAATGAACCGCCACCGCGTGAACTTCAAATTTGCGCGCTATTTCTAAAACGGCATCGCAGTATTCCACGGCCGGGCATCCTCATTTTATTTTCTTGCTCTTGCCCCTGCTAATCTTGTCGCTATAGCAAAGCGATATTGGCGGCGGAACAATGCAAGGGCGACGGATGAAAGTCAGAATATTTGTAACTCTGAAAAATGGGGTCCTGGATCCCCAGGGTAAAGCCATCCATCATGCACTGGAAAGCCTGGATTTTCACGGGGTTAATGATGTCCGTGCTGGCAAGCTGATCGAACTGGATGTCGATGAAACCGTCAGCCGGAAAGAAATCGACAGAATGTGCGACAAATTGCTCGCCAATACCGTCATCGAAAATTACGAAATTGAGATATTGGAAACGCCTTTGGAAACCGCGTCCTGATGGAATCAGCGGTGATCGTCTTTCCCGGCTCAAATTGCGACCGCGACATGGCTGTCGCGCTCGAGACGGTTTCGGGTCAGAAGCCTCATATGGTCTGGCACGGGGACAGCGAACTCCCGTCGGGACTGGATGTGATCGCGATTCCCGGTGGTTTCTCCTACGGCGATTATCTGCGATCGGGTGCAATGGCCTCCCGTTCCAGCATCATTGAGCCGGTCATTGAAGCGGCGCGGCGCGGCGTCAGGATATTGGGTGTGTGCAACGGGTTTCAAATCCTCACCGAAACAGGACTGTTGCCCGGAGCGTTAATGCGAAACAGCGACATTCATTTTGTCTGCAAGAACGCCGAACTCGAGGTAACGAATAGCGAGACAGTATTCACTTCGCGCTATCCGAAGGATGAATCCATCTCTATCCCGGTCGCCCATCATGATGGCAATTTCTTTGCCGACAACGACACTCTCGATCGACTAGAGAACGAGGATCGGGTTGTCTTTCGGTATCGAAGCGATATCAACGGTTCATCGCGCAATATTGCCGGAATCGTCAATGCGGCGGGAAATGTCTTGGGCATGATGCCGCACCCGGAGCGTGCGATTGACAAAAAGCACGGCGGGACCGACGGGCTGCCCTTATTTGAAAGTCTCCTGAGCTAAAGCTCGACGAGCATTTCAACCATATTTTTACCGAATTGGGGACCGGGATCTAGCGCGTCCGGGAATGCAATCTCGATATCGACATAGCCGAATCTACTGGCCAACGACTATCCGGAAATCAACTTTACCCGGCAGGGACCGCCCCTGTCGGACGGAACCTTCTGCATTCCATCGGCACGGACAGATTTAGCGGAGAAGAATGGGCAATCGCGAAACCGAAAACTTGGCAGACAGGCAGCTTTCCATATTTTCATCCGCGGCAAACCACAGTTTGCAACTGAAGCAATCCACAGGTGACCGGAAGGCACGTGTCTGGAGCACCTGTGACACCAGGCCGGAAGTAAAAAAGGGCCGGTCCGAAGACCAGCCCTTTTCAAAATTGGTATTTATGTTGCTATTAGTTACCCGAACCAGGTCCGTACATAATTTCAACGCGACGGTTCTGCGGCTCGCGAACACCGTCTGCGGTTTCAACGCGCGGACGCGATTCACCGAAAGCTTCGCTCGAGATAACGCCGCCGCCGATGCCGCGCGATTCAAGATACGCACGAACAGCTGCGTTGCGACGCTGGGACAGACCGACGTTGTAGCTGGCAGAACCAGATTTGTCAGCGTGACCAGCCAGCATGACCTGAGCCGAACCACAATCGCCATATGCGGTAACCGCATTGTCGAGTACCGAAGCCGCTTCTGGCGTGATGTCCGACTGATCCCAGTCAAAGAACACGATATAAGGGCCAGGTGCACACACTGCCGGTGGTGGCGGTGGTGGTGGTGGCGGCGGCGGTGGTGGTGGTGGCGGAGGCGGTGGTGGCGGTGGTGCCGCTGGCTCGCCGCCAAAGTTGTAGATCAGGCTACCCAGGATCGAGTGGGTACGAAGACGCGTGTCGGCTGTACGGCCAAGTTGGTCTACGAGGTCGATTTTGTCAGCGTTGAAGAAGCGGTATTTCAGACCAACATCCCAGTTATCGCTCAATGGAGCGCGAACACCTGCAAGCAACTGCCATGCAAATCCGGTGTCCGAATCATCAAGATAAGGTCCAGCAAGGATGTTTGTCACTTCGGTGCGTGCAACGCCGACGCCGCCGCCCGCAAAGCCCTGAATGCCATCATCGTCACCGAAATCAAGCAAGCCGTTCAGCATGAAACTGAGCGCGTTTACTTCACCGTTGATCGGAAATACACCGGTAGTGGTACCACCGGTTCCGTTTGCTCGATTCGGTAGACCAGGCGCTCCAGCTTGCACGCGATCGGCAGCTGCAGCTTTGTAACCAACTTCGGCTTCCAGACGGAAACCGCCAAAATCATATCCTACGATACCATCGAAATCATAACCGGCGTCATGATCAACTTCGAACGCACCTTCGTTGCCGGCTACGTTGAGCGACAGATCCTCAGCGATCATTGCACCGCCCTCGACACCAACATACCACTGGTTATCACGAGCCAGTGCAGGTGTGGCGAGCGCTGTGGAGGCAAGCGCCATTCCTAAGGCAAGCTTCCGCATTTATATTCCCCTTCTCAATTAGGTTCTAAATTCACGCCGCTTTCTAACCCCTCCCTCGGGCCAGTGCAAGCGGCCAAATCGCAGAACTGTTGCGAAAATGTCGCCATTTTCGGTGTTTAGCCGAAAAAATGGCTTTGAAATTTGGTTGAAAAGAGCAAATCCTCATCCCAAGGGGCCTCCAGAATGGGTTTTATGCCCCCGGCTGGAGAATCCCCTGCGCTTCAAGAGCGACCAATATCGAATCGATTGCCGTCCGGGCCTCGGCATCAATGACGGCGCCGCCTGCCGGACTTCCGATCGTGTCAGCCAATTGCCAATAACCCCGGTAAACCGCGAAATTGTCGATCGACTCGATATAGGCACGCATCATCGCCAGCGGCGTGATGAACACCCAGCCATTTCCCGTCCAGCCGGCGATCTGATCGTCATGGCCCAGCCAGTCATTTGTCGCGCCCGGTCCGACAAGCCAGCACTGTCCGGGAATCGGTGTAATGGTTGTCGGATCGGTTTCTATCGCCTGCACGATCGGATGAATTAAGAAGTCGATGCGCGCGAGAGCTTCGTTGTGGAACAATTCCTTGTGCGCCTGTCCTGCGGCGAGCAAAGGAAGTTCCAGCCGTGCGGTTTCCAGTATAGCCATGTTCGGTTCTTTCTCGAAATATTGCGAAGGTAAAATGGGAAGAATTCAAAGCGGTATTTCAAAAACCAGCGGATCGGACAGACCATAGGCCCCGATTTGCTGTATTTTGGCACTGATGCCACTGACATTGCTCACGAGAAACGGGGCAATTTCGGCTGCGGGTACGATAGTTCGCGGGAGCGCCACCTCATAGGAAAGAGCCGTTTCGGAACCATCATCCGCCGACAACTCTAACCGATATTTCTCGACCTCCTCGGCCAATGGTACTTCGACGTAATCAAGCCAGATTATTCCTGCCCGGGATCTTCTGGTCCACGCAATTTCGAGGTCGCCATTGTCCTGAAATTTCCATTCAGGGTGAACCGGTGACCATGGCATCAAGGCCCGGCCTGGCGATGCTATTGTTGCGGAGACGGGGACGAGATCGTCTCGTCCCAGCGCAAAAACGGTGGTGGAGGAAAAAGCGGAATATAAAGAAGAACCGATTTCCAGCATCGATCCAGCGTCGAGCAGGACAAAATCTTCATCCGCGCTGTGCCGCGAAATTTCAATCTCCGTTCCACCGAGCCCGCGAATCAGCCGGGACAGCCGAAATCGACCCTCTCCCAGGGGAGTCGCTTCGGCGAACTGGACGATTTCCCGTCCGATCAGCGCGACATTGCGGCCGGCCAGTAGTTGGGAATCATCAGCATGGTCCAGTTTCATCATCGTATTCTGCAAGTCTACATCGATATGATTGATCTGATCGATCAAAGCAGGGGTCGCCGAATCTAAAATTCCTGATGTGGTGCCAATGATCGTAGGAGCCGAAAATTGGCCGATATATGCTCCCGGTCCACCGTCTGGTCCGGATGCAAAGAGCTGGGCATTTCGCCATCCGGTATCACCGGCGGCTGCGGCATAGAGTCTGGCCTGGTCGGAAGGCGCGGTCGGTGCATCAACGGCGAACGGCAAATCGACGAGTACGAGGCGGGTCATTCCCGCGCGAAGATCAGAATCCGGTACGTTCCTACCCTGTTCCGAATCGATCAGGGCCGCACTGCCATTGGTCTTTGCCCTGGTCAGCGAAAGCTGCACGAAACCCGCTCCGATCTCGCATTCGCGAATACGCCAAAGACCGTCAAATGCAGTAAATTCGACCAGCATGGCGGGCCGATACGAATCGCTACCAATGGACAATGAAACACCCAGCGTGGAGCGTTCATCATATTCGGACCACAGGCCGTTCGCGGCAATCGTTCTGGCCTTGTCGGCCCCTATTGTCGCGGGAAAATCTTGTACCAACGATATCCGGCCAGCCCCCGGGCGCAACGCTGACTGGATGCCCGCTTGATAGTCACGCGCCACATCATAGTAGCGGACCGATAACTGCCTCGGAACCGCCGCAACCGATTCCGTGCGGTTTTCGGGAGGTTCAATTTCCTGTTTCCCGGCTGTCCGTACAAAGTCACTGTCGATGGTCAGCGCGGATGCCGCCTCGGCATGGGATCGCGATTCGGCGCCCATCCGGGCAATGGCACCCGGATCAGATGAGAATGACAGCGGGATGGAATCGGTTAATGAGAGCAGAGCTGCCTGCCGATCTTCGCCGCCGGCTGCAAATCCGATAACCGTATCGCCCGGCGCCATGTCAATCCGCTCACCTGATATATCCATGATGATATCGGCGATCGTTACCGAACCATCGTCAGCGATCACTTCGAACGTCAGGGACGGGATACGATTGCCATATTCGGTTAGATCCATGTCACCGAAAACAGCCAGAGCCAAACCGCGATATGCAGGCGTGCCAGCATCCGCTTCCGCACTGGCCATCAGACCATCGACGATCTGGTCCTCGCGGCCTGGGTAAAATGCAAATTGCGTTTCGGTCTTGAAATCTCCGGCGACACCACGGAAAATTTTTCCGTCCGCCCATATCCGGCCGATATTCTGGATCTGACGACTGGACAGGGCGACGGCGAAACAGGCAGAATAGCTGTAGACCGTGGTACTCGGTCGCCCCTTTCCACCACCTTCCCGGCTCCGGGTTTCCTTCAAATCCGTCGCCCAGATGACCGTTCCGGCAACACGCATCCTGCCAAATATTCGCGGGATCTGGGAACCATAGCTCGACGTCTGTATGGCGAGCTCCTGCAGCCGGGGTCCTTCCCTTCCTTTTGGCCTGAAGAGTATATTCTGGTCGACCTGTTGGCCGATTATCGCTCCGATAGCACCGCCAATCGGACCGCCGATTGCCGAGCCCACGGCGGTCAACACCAATGTCGCCATTCAAACCTCCGCCAATCTGAAAATCGAGACGATCGGCCACGGTGCATCACCGGGACAAAATACCACCTTGCCCAGACCGGCGTGGGCATGAACGAAGCCACCTTTGGCCCGGATCATGAAATGCCACTGGACCGGACTGGGCCGCACCAGCACGAAATCGCCTTCACACAATTTGGTTTCGGGCGCGAAGCGTTCGAAACCAGTTTCGGCCATGAAATCGTTGATCTTCGCCTCGGAGCCGCCGCGAATCGAATAGCCATTGGGTGCCCCGCAATCGACATCGGCTGCGAGCAAACATTGATTTGCCAATCCGATACAGTCCAGCCCGTTTTCTTGCTCACGCCCGTGCAGGCGAAACCGGGTCCCGCATAAAGACACTGCTTTTGCCGCCATTTTTACCGTCATCCTTCGAGATTGCGTCATGCGCCGGGATATCGCGTGAGCAGGTCATTGCCGGGGAGATAGGGCTCGCCGCGAAAATTGATGCTGTTGGCAAAGCGGTCCCGACAGGTTGCAAAATTCTTGTTGCAGCCTTCCGTGATCAGTATCCGTGTGCCCTGGACCATGGACCGGGCCGGCAGGTCGGCCAGTCTGACCACATCCCCCTGTCCGTCGATGATCGCATAGCTGAGCCCGCAATAGGGGCCGTCCAGGAAGCGCAGGGATCCGAAAATAAAATCGGACGCCGCGCCAGCCAGCCCCGCAACCCCGATTTCATCGCCGTTGACGGAAGTGATCTGGCCTTCCCGCTGGTGGCGATGCACGCTCAGCTTGCACTGGCGATCGCCGAATTCGGCCCGGCAGGTGGGCGATGTCACCGGTGCAATCGGCTCGTTGAGGAACGATGTCGCACCCAGCATTTCCACGATAAAGCTGTCTCCTGACCTGCCGATTTCGCCAAATTCGCCACAAATCAGGGGTAACGGCTCGGCACCGGGCTGCTCCCAGTTGATCAGCGAAATGAACAGCAACGCGCCGTCCCAGCGCCCGGCGACCATGTCCGTTTCGGTAATCGCGGTACTGGTCATGACACCCGCAATTTCAACATTGTCAATGTCCAGGCTGTCGGAAAGCGCGATCGAAGTCGGTACCATTCCCGGCGCTGCCCGATAGCGAAACGCATCGACCACAAGATCGCGATCATGCGATGTGAAGCCAAGCGCAACCCCGTCCTGGCGCTGCAGCCGCCAGATATAGGCGCTGGTACTGACATCCTGATCCAGCCAGGCGAGGCTCATGACCTTTCCCGAACCTCGACCAGCAGGACCTCCGGAATATCTCCGGCCAGGAAGGTCGCGTGGCTCAGCTGCAGTTGATCCTCGGCGAATCTGACCGGCACATCAAACAGAAAACCGGCGGTGACGTCGCTGCCCACCGCCGGAGGGGTATTAAACACAACCGTTCCCGCCGGGCCAGGCAACCAGTCGCCGGTCAATTGCCCGTCAACCGCCACCTGCAGCGAATCCGGATCGGGCCGGGTAATCCTTCGTTGCTGCGGTTCTCCGGCAGAATCGCCATAATTTTTGACCAGTTGAAACTGCGTCCGCTGCCCATCGCCCTTGCCAAGAGACTGGTCAGTTGGTGTCGGATCACCCACCATGTGGTGCGAACTATGGTCATAGGGGTCGCGGAAACGGAAGGCCTTGGCCGCACCCCGGCGTGCCCGGAAAAACGCAATCAACCCGCGCAATTCTTCCTCGCTCCTGATCCCCGGCCCGACGTCTATTTCGAGCCGCGCATCGGCCCAGTCGCTGTTGCGCGTCTCGTGGCCGGACAGGGTCGTCACGATCCGGGTTGAAAAACCGGGTGAGACACTCGCTCCCCGACCTATGGCGAGCGGAAATTGCACATCGTCAAAGGCGTTCACATCCTCTTCCTCTTCCTGAAAATAGGTAAATCCATCGCGTGCCACCTGCGGTAGCGCCCAGACATAGATTTCCGGCGTGCCGCGCGCCTGCGCATCGGCAACAGCATCGGCCATATTGGCCCAGATGAACCGGTCCGCAGCGGCGAGGACAAAGCCAGAAAAATAATGTTGTTGATCGATCGGATAGCCGAGCCGCTGGGTCGCCAGTTCAATCCCGCTCCTGGTCGTCGACCGGTTGCCGGCGATCACCCAGTCATAGTCCTCGAGCTGCAGGATATCAAAGGCGGGCGACGCCCAGCCCACCGGCAAATTTGCCCGCTTCGCCTCGGGGGCCAACTGATCAAGGATCGTCGGTAGATAGGCGAGCAGCAGGGTTTCGACCGGCGCTGTCCCTGCTTCCTGCTTCACCGCATCGAGCAGCGCGGCGGTAGACTGCGCCAATATCGCTCCGGCCTGATCAAGCATCGCCTCCTGTGTAGCGGTTTTCGGCCCGTCGATAGAGGGTATGCTGACAGAAGCCGGCCCCAGCGCCGCGGTAGCGGCGGCATCATAAAGGCAAATGCGCTTGTCCGGCATGATCCACCACCACGGCTCGCCGATCTGGAAGCGGATCGCCGCGCCGGCGTCCCGTGCAATCGCCACGAATGCCCGGCCCACCGCCTGCAGATAGGTCATGGCGTTGCCATTGGCGGGCGACAGCAAGGTCGACGGCGGTTCCCACCCGGTCAGAGCAGGGTCGCCATTTTCGGCACGCTGCTTCCAGTCGTTCCAGCAATGGGCATCAAACAGTTCGTAGGAGAGCGACAATATGACCGTGATATCCATCGCCCTGGCCCGGCTGATCAAATCCCGGTGCCACATCGCCGTGGGCTGGTTAATCGCCGCGAACTCCTCGCCCGGCTGGCGCGCGGACAGGCTCACGTAAAGCCCTGCACCAACCGTCTCCAGCCGGAAATAATGGCTCATCCCGACATAATGATTGATTGATCCGCGATAGCCGAGGGCGCGGATCGCCCGCAGCAGCCGTTCCGGCGTCTGGTTAAAACTGTCATCATAGGCCGTCGCCATTGCAAGGCCGTTTTCCGGCACCATGATGTCGCCGATTTCGAGCACCGCGCCCTGACCATCGGCCCAGATAGCGCTCATCTCGACCCAGCCGATCTTCGGTGTGGCAAAGCGCGCACCCAGTTCATCATATTCGGGCGGAATGATCGAGATGAAGAGCCTGTCGATATCTTCCGGAAACACGGGGTCGGCCTCGCCGGGCAACAGGAACCCGCCTTCGACCTTGGAAAATTCTATCGCAATCTGCGCATCCGTCGGCGTCCCGCTGGCGTAATTCCACAGCCGGACATACCAGGATTTGGCAAGACCCGCGGCATCCCGCCCCTCGATCGTCAGAGTCGGCCCGTTGATCGCATCGAGCGGCATAATCCCCCCGGATCGCCAGTGAAATTCCCATTTGAGCCGTGAATAGTCCTTCACAGTTTCATAGCCGAGCAGGGGATGGTCGAGCGTGTCTGCGCTTTCCCAGATCAACCCGGCGAGATCGTCGCTATTGTAGAAAACCGCATCCACGCGCAGCGCATCCGCCGCTGTCGTCACCACCGATGCCATCATCGGACGCGGGAAATTAATCGTCCAGAATCGGGGGTCAAATCGCTGGACGAAGCTGCTCTGCTGCCCCGTTCTTTTGTCGGCAAGCCAGAAACCCATGATCAGCCCGCCTTCGCAGCCAGCGCCTTGCGCACCGCCCGCGCCACCTGCCGGCTCGACCGACGCATCTGGTCAGGTGCGCTCCCCTGACCGTTGTCGGAGATGTTGATGGTCAAACGGATATTGGGCGCACCACCTTCGGCAGCCGTCTGTTCGATCCGGCCCGCAGCGGACGGCACGAATATTTCCGGTCCGCGTTCACCGACCTTGTAGGCGCGACCGCCGCTGACCGGACCACCGGTTGCCCGTCCCGGCGCGCCCAGAAATGCGCGGAACAACGATGTCCCGATATTGAGCAGGCCGCCACCAGCACCGCCCAACAGACTATTCAAGCCGCTATTGACCGCCGCGCCGGCAATGTCGTCGAGCACCGACAGCGCCACCCGGCGCAGATCCTCAAATCCCAGCGACCCGCGCCGGATCGCGCGACTGAGGGTGCTCTCCAGAGCCGACCCTGCCCGTTCCAATCCCGTCGCAAAGGGACCGTCCAGCTGCCTCGTCATATCCGCCACATCCTTGGCAAAACCAGCGGTATCGGCGCGCACGCTGACCACCAGTCGTTCGATTTCTTCATCCATCAGGAAACGTTTCTTTCAGTTTTTCGAGTTGATCAGCGTCCAGAGGCATCGCAGCTTGGTGACCGCAATCATTCTCTGCGAAGACCGCAAATATCGCTACCAGTTCAGCAGGCGTGGCATCCCAGAATCGATCGGGTGTCCAGCCGAAAACCGCCGAGACCATCCCGGACAATTTTTGTGCTGATGCCGAAAAATCAGCGTGCCCCGGCGAACGCCGGGGCCCATCACCAGTTCTTCCCTCGGCCAAATCATCGGGAGATGGACTCCCGCCTTCGCGGGAGAACCGCTCGCTTTTCAATTCGGCCCACCACCCGACAATATCTGCTTCAGCAAGACCTTCAGCGCCGGTGTCACTCCGGCCAAACCAAGATTCATCATCCCCTCGCCCAATCGATCGCGGGTCATATTGTCCGGCCGGTCATGGGCGACATGCCAGAACAGAGCCACGATCTCCGACAGCAGAAGCCGCCCGCTTGCCGCGCGCTCGACCAGATCGAACAGCGAGCCCAGTTCCTCTTCAGCGGCGATCAAAGCGGCGAAACTGGGCCGCAGGATCAGGCGCTTGCCATCAATCATGATCTCCGCCTCGCCGCGCAGGGCATTGGCAGGACGATCAGACATTGATCACCGGACCGGAGCTTTCGAGACTGAGCGTGTAGCTGCGTTCGCCATTATAATCACCGCTGTAATCCAGCCGCGCGACCAGGAAATCACCCTGCATCCGCTCGCCACCTTCAAAGCTCAGTTCGTAGGAATCAAGGATACCGCCGAGCGCGTGGCTTTTGATCCTGAGCTCAGCCTCCGAGCCGGTAAACACGCCCGCACCGGAGACCGAAACCGAGCGAATCCCCGCGCCCGACAGCAGCTGCCGCCAACCGCCGCTGTCCTTGCTGGTGATCGGCACCGGTTCGCCATTCACGGTCATTTGCGTGGTCCTCAGTCCCGCGATCGTAGTGTAGCTGACCGGATTGCCGCCATCGCCGATTTTCAGGAGAAAGGCGCTGCCTTTTTCTGCTGCCATATTCTGGTTCCTTTACTTCGTGTACTTGTGCCCCCGCGAAGGCGGGGGTCCATCTCGTGCCGTCTGTTTTGGGCAGGGTGTTTTTATTTTTGACCTCAAGCGCCGGGCGGGCGCATCCGCGCCCTTGACATCGCGCCAATAAGGCGCGGCGGCCGGTCGGCCTTGCCTCGGCTGCGCCTCGGTTCGAAACAAACTAAGAGTGGGCGCGCCGAACCGACACGAAGCGGAGGCAAGCGCGACTGCGCGTCGGGCGAAAGCCCGCCCCGTCGGAGGCGTGAGCGCAGCGAACTGCCGCGAGACAAAGTAATATCCCGCGCCCGGCGCTTGAGGTTGAAGTAAATGCCCCCCTGCCCGCGCAGAGGCACTAATCCTTCAAAACCCGCGCCCGATACTCCACCAACCCGCTCCAGGGGCTGACCGCGCTGCGCAATATCCGCGTCCTGCGGAAATCAAAAGTGACAACTTGCCAGCCGGCTGGACTGTCCAGTCCCGGCTCCAGTGCTTCCTCGACCAGAGCCATCACCCGATGGAGACGCGCTGCTGTCTCCCCGTCATCGTGGATAGCCAAAGCGAGGCTCAATTCCCGGCCGACACCATCCTTGTGGCTCCAGTCGAGCGACGCGCCCGTCGCCAGCGCGATATAGGGAAATGCGGCGCTTGCCGGCGGACCGTCGAATATGCCGCTGATCAGGTCCGTCAACGGCATATGCGCGCCCAGCCTTGCAAGCAGCTGCTGCTGGGCCGCTTCAAGAGCGCTGCTCATCGCACACCCCGCATCAGGAAGGCGACATCGCGCAGGCTGCTGTTCGCGATCAGCTGCTCCTTTAGTCGCGGCGCTTCGACCAGGATGCCCGCAGCGGTATCGATGATGCGGACATCGCTGGGCAATTCTTGCGCCAGCACCGATTTTAGCTCTGATCTGGCATGAGCGAGCCGCTGTTCAGCTATGGATTCCCCACGTTTCCGCAATTTTTCCATCATCGCTTCTCTTCTGCCTGCAATATGGTTTTCGGGATTAGGCGATGCTCCAGGATCACGCTGGTGATGGTCATCACCCGTCCGCCCCAGGTCAGCCGGTCTCCCGCCTTGATCGCCTGCGTTTCCCTCAAGATAAAGCGCCAGCGAGGCAGAGCGGAGCGGCTCTCCGCTTCACTCACGCGCCCGCTCCGCAAGACTTCCGCCGCAGCCCAGAACTCGCCGACGAAACCAAATTGCAGCTCGGCGGAACCCAGAGCATCACGACCGGCAGCCTGCCGTTCGATCGTGATACGTTCCCGCAAAACTCCTGAAAATTCCTGTCTCATCACGCCACCCGCATCCGCCGGAACGGCCGCCAGAGCGCGATCACCGCGCTCGGTGGTCCGCCAGCATCGACACCGTCGCGATTGGCGTAGAGATAGCCTGCCATCCGCACGATGCCTTGCCGCAAGCTTGCGGGCAGCTCCGTCCAGTCCATCGCGAGGCCGCTGACATATGTCACTCGAATCCGCGAGAAACCATCACTGCGATGCAGCCTGATCCAGCCGATTCCATCGCTATCGATATCGAGCGCATAATCCTCGACGGCCAGCGCCGAAGCGACACCATCTGCCGCCACTTGCTCGACCGCGCTGATCGACTGCACCGGAAGCCGTCTCAGCCTTTGCCACGTATGGCGCGTCGGCAACATGTCGGTCACCGTTCGGGCGATCAGCATCTGGCCGGTAAAATCCTCGCATAGTGAAGCGGCGCTGCGCAGGAACGCGTCGATGGCGGCATCATCGGCAACATGATCAATCCGGACGAAATCCCGGACTTCTGCGATCAGGGCTGCTGGCAATTCCGGCCAGTCTGCAATGGGGAAGCTCACGGTCGCGGCATCCTTTCGCTAGATGTTCAAAAAGGTGCGCCCGTGCCGGCTGGAGAAGGGGAGCTACCGGCACGGGCGCGCTGCGCCAGAGCGCAGCAAGGGTTTTAGAAAGCGCTGAACTGCATCAGCTTGATCGCTTCCGAATTCATCACCTGTCCGCCCACGCGCTTGGTCGCATAGAAATGGACAAACGGCTTATTGGTGAACGGATCGCGCAGGATATGGGTCGCGCTGCGTTCGGCGATCAGATAGCCGGCGCGGAAATTGCCAAAGGCGATCGACAGGCTGTCGGCTGCGATATCCGGCATATCCTCTGCCTCGACCACCGGATAACCGAGCAGGGTGGCGGGCTGCCCGCTGGCCAGGGAAGGCTGCCACAGAAACGCCCCATCGGCGGTCTTGAACTTGCGAATTTGCGCCAGCGTAGAACTGTTCATCACAAAGGCCGCGCCCTGCCGGTAGGCGGGGCGAAGTGTGTGAACAAGATCGACCAGCGCATCCTCGCTGGCAAAGCTGCCCGCCGCGCCGGAGGGCACATATTGCAGCGAACCGAAGGCGCGAATATCGTCACTCTCGTCGGTCACCACCGCATTCAGGAAACCGCGCGGTTGATTGACGCCGGAACCGCCGACGAAGGCAGCCCCTTCCGCCTGCGCAAATTCGCGGGCGATTTCATCGGCGAGCCAGGATTCAACATCAAAGGCCGCATCATCGAGCATCGCCTGCGACGCCGCCGGATTGGCGTAAAGCTCTCCGGTCGGCGGCGCGATCTCGTTGAAATCGGGCGTGTCGGTTTCGGGACGGGCCGCGGTCTCGCTGACCCATCCGGATGGCGTGCCGCCGGTGGTCACCAGTTTACGGTAACCGGCAGTGCCGGTCTGCACGACCGTCGCGATCGACCGGATCGGCGAAATATCCTTCAGCGTCGACCCGATCAGCGCATCAATTTCCTGCGGCACGGCAAAACCGCCCTCGGGACCGGATGCGCCGGAGAAGCTTTTCAGCTCGACACCGGTCTGGTCGCCGCTCCGCAAATATTTGGCGACAAAATCCTGCGCAGCGGCCGAAGAGGGCATGCCTTTCGCGCCATCCAGAGCCGGCCGGGCCGAGGCTTTGGACAAATCGGCCATCTGGCCCTTCAGACCATCAACATCGCTACGCAAGGTCGCAATCGCCTTGCCATGATTTTCCGTTTCCTCAGCCATCAGCACCGCGTCAAAAGACGCTTCCAGCGGATCGGCCTTGGTTTCGAGCTTGGGAGAGTGTTCCATATCATTCCTTTCCTGAGGTTAACTTCAATTCGGGTCTTGGAATCACACGAAGCCACGAGGCCAGAGCTGGCTCTTCGTGCCTTCGTGTCTTCGTGCGATAAATTGTGATTATTGCACCAGATGGACGCGCGCCCAATCCTGCATCGGGAACGTCACCAGCGAAATCTCCGCAACATCCAGATCGAGCAATTCTCGCGGACTTTCGCCCCTTGCTCGCTTCACGCGATAGCCGAAGCTAAGCCCTTTCACCGAAGTACCGAACAGCATGGCCGCAGCCTCACGCCCGGCTCTAGTCGCCTTCGATATCGTTCCGATCACCCGCAATCCGCGCCGGTCCTCGCGGACAAAATCGACGTTGCCAATCCGCCGCGTCGGATCATGCTGCCACAAGAGCGGCAGAGATTTTCCTTCCGCCAAATCCCCGAACGCCCCGCGCCGGATGATATCTCCGCCCTTGTCGATGCGGTTGAAGATCGCGGCATAGCCGGCAAAGCGGAGAATGTTTGAGTTTTCCGTTAGTGGTGAGCCTGTCGAACCACGCCTCTCGGACGAGAAGCGCCCTTCGACAAGCTCAGGGCTAACGGACTGATCTAATCTCATCACAACACCAGATGCCCCAGCCCAAGCCGCATCGCGATCCCGACCAGCAACAAGGCCAATACCCCGCGCACAATCCACCGGATCGCCGCCTTCCACGCGCTCGCCTTGGCATCGCGCCAGGCGCGGAGCAGCTCGCGCAGCTCGTCAATATCATCCTCGGCGCCGGGGTCTGAAAGCCCCAGCCGGTCGAGCACCCGCACCGCGCCGCTATCCGTCGCCTCCTCGACAATCGCGCGGAGCGTCACCAGATCAGCGCCATCCCCCTCCGCCTGCGCCATCAGGCGGGCGAGCATTTCGTCGTTATTCATTTGATTGATATTCCTTTTTTGGACCTCAAACGCCGGGCGGGCGCATCCGCGCCCTTGGCTATCCTCCCCCGGATTAAATCCGGGGTCCGGACGCGCAGTCGCGCTTGCCTCCGCTGCGCGTCGGTTTGGTGCTCCTTATCGTGGTAAGTTTCTAACCGAGCGCAGCGAGGCAAGGCCGACCGGCCGCCGCGCCTTATGGCGCGAAAGCCAAGCGGGCGGATGCCCGCGCCCGGCGCCTGAGGTTAAAACAAAAACGCCCGCCCCGTCGGAGGCGTTCGCGCAGCGAACTGCCGCGAGACAAAACTACTCCATCCCCAGCATCGCCCGTTTCTCTTCGGGTGACAGAAAATCCGCCTCGCAAACCTGCTTCCACAGACGCTCGCGATCCTCGGACAGCGCGGGTATCTGGTCCCGGTCCACCGCCAGCTTCACATCCGGCCACCACGCGCCCAGCGCAACCGACAGGCCATCCAGTATCTTCCCCGCCAGCGGCAATATCGTCAGCCGCCAAAGCGCCCGGTTGGCCTCCCGATAATTGGCATAGCTATTGTCCCCCGGCAGTCCGAGCAGCATCGGCGGCACGCCAAAGGCCAGCGCGATTTCGCGCGCCGCTGCCTCTTTCAGCGCGACAAAATCCATGTCGGCCGGCGTCATGCTCATCGATTGCCATTTCAGACCGCCCTCTAGCAGCATCGGCCGCCCGGCGTTCCCCAAACCGGCAAAGCTCGCTTCCATCTCGGCCTTCAACCGGTCAAACTGCTCTCCGGTCAGCGCCGACCCATCGGTGCCCGGGTCATAAACCAGGGCCCCCGATGGCCGCGCCGCGTTGTCGAGGATCGCCTTGTTCCATCTCGCCGCCGCATTATGCACCGCCACCGCTTTCGCCGCCGCACCGAGACAACCGAGACCATAATGGTCGTCGGTCGGATGAAAACCCTTGAGATGCACGATCGCCGGCCGGCCCATCGCATCCTGCGCGGCAAAGCGCGTGCGATGTTCGCCTGCGCGATAGGCATAGGCCACCGGCCAGCCCCTGGCATCGGGTTCGACGGTAATCCGGTCCGGACGCAGTGCATAAAGTTCGGCGGGCTGATCGTCCTCGCCACGGATCACCTGCACATAGCCATTGCCATGGAGCAAGAGATGAGCGGCGATGGTTTCGAGCAGCGACTGGCCGGCGCTGCTGGTCTGGACCAGCGTCGCTACTTTGTCCTCCACCGGTACCAGCGGCGCGGCGCCTACCGCTTCCGCAACAATCCGCACCGCGCGCTGGGCAATCGCGTTCTCGACATAGGCCTCGCGCACCCTTCCCTCATAGGAAAAGGGCGCGTCCCCCGAAAGAGCCGCGCCACCATAAGTGCCGATATAGGACCGCCCCAAAGGCGGCCGCGATGGCGTCCCCCCGCCCTTGAAGGCGAGGGCAATATTTTCCCAGAATGTCATGTTTTCTTCCTTCGTGCCCCCGCGAAGGCGGGGGTCCATCTCCTGGATGGGTTTAGTTTCGCTGCGGAAATGATACGCACTTGTTTCAAATCTTGGCACAATCTAATACCATCGCGAATGTTGAGGTTTCTCAAGATGGCCGCCTGCCTTCGCAGCGGTGCAAATCACCGAACCCTCGGCTCCCGCGCTTTCCCTAGCATCAGTTCCGTCAGCGCCCAGACCAGCGCATCCGCCCGGTCCGGCGAACGCCCCGGTCCCTCGTAACCGCCACCAACCAGCAACCCGCACATCTCGTCTTCCAGCCGCGCGAACGCGCCGACATGACGGACCCGTTCGTTCTCGTAGAGCGCCGCCACCGGCTCCGCCCGCGCGACCTTGCCGCGGGAGGCGTGCACCAGTTTGACCGGCAGCGAAATATCCGCTGCCCGGAGCACCGATTTCACCATCGCGCCGCCCTGATTGGCTTCGGCGATCACCCGGTCTGCGCCGAAACGATCCGCTGCGTCGGCGACCCGGCGCGCCCATGTTTCGGGGCTGGCCTTTTGGGTGCTGCAGTCTGCCAGAATATAAGCTTTGCCGTTCTCGCCGAGCCCGGCGACAACTATGCCGCATGCGTCTCCGGTCGCAGAAGCTGGCGGATCGACGCCGATGACAACGCGAGTGAGGTGATCCAATAGCCCCTCCCCTTCAGGGGAGGGGTTCGGGTGGGGCCTGCCCTCACTCACAAATTCACAAGCTGGCATCGAATCAGCTTGTTCATATCCCGCCCTTTTCCTCTCCCTTGAAAGGGAGAGGCTATTGGAAATCCGACACTCCTCGATCATACCCCGCGTCCACAACGCGCCTTCCACATCCTCGATCAGTTCCCCGTCCAGTTCCTGACGTCCCAACCGCGTGCCGCCATAATCCGCAGTCATCGCCGTCAGGAAAGCCTCCGGCAGATGCAGGTGATTATCCTGCGTTCGACCGGTGGTTATGGCCACGCCATCCGCGCGCGACAGCGAGCGCACAAGCGGCACCGGACGCGGCGTGGTGGTCGCAACCATCTGCGGTCGGGACCCGACCCGCAAACCCATTTTCAGATTGTCCCAGGCCGCTTCCGCCTGCCCCGCATTGTTCATCCATTTGGCGATCTCGTCACACCACGCATGGCTATGTTGAGGGCCGCGCAGACCTTCAGGCTCGGCGGCAGAATAGAGATGGGCCTGCGCGCCGTTGTCCCAGCTCAGCCGCTTCAGCGACGGCTCCCAGACCGGTCGCTGCTTCGGCGGAGCGATCGACAGCAGCCCGCTTTCCCCTTCGACCATCACCGTGCGGGTTTCTGCATAATTGGCCCCGACCAGAGCAAAACGGGCGCTGCCATCACCTTCGGCGATGCTGCGCACCCATTCCGCCCCCGCCCGGGTCTTGCCAAAACCGCGCCCCGCCATGATCAGCCAGATCGACCAGTCTCCGGCCGGAGGCCTTTGTTCCGGCCGCGCCCAGAAATTCCATCGATACAGAAAATCCTGCTGCTCTTGAGGACTCAGGAGGGAGAAAAACCCGCTGCGTTCCCGCGCGGTCCATTCGGCAAAAAGCTCCGCCTCGCTAAAATCATTCATCATTATCGGACGTCGGCGGTTTTGCCTGCCCATCCGCCAGCGCCCGGCGGCGCAACAGCTTCTCCCGCATATCGCCAAGTTTCCGGTCGAGACTGGCGCGCACCTGCTCGGGACTGATATCATCCTCGATCGCACGGGTCAGCGCAACCATCTGCTTGTGCGCCATCAGCAGTTTGACGCCAATGCCGTCCTTATATTCCGTTACCGTCGCGACCTCCTTCCCGTCATGGAAAACGGGTTTTTCCACGCCGTTGCGCGCGCGGTCGAGCAAATCCATTTCGAGCAGTTCATAGCCAGCCGCCAGCGCCCGCATCCATTCCCGTAAAAACTCCGGATCCCGCTCGCGCCAGTTATATACGGTCGATACCGCTACACCGGCGGCTTTCGCCGAATTCGCCACGTGCGAACTGGTGGCGAGATTTTTGAGGAACTTCAGCTTGCGCCTGTTGTCGTAAACGCCCCCGACTTTTGATTTTGCCATAATATACTCCGTGCCGGATCGCCGCGAACCGTCCGGACACAAAAAAGGGCCTTCCGCTCGGAACGCCCGTGCCAGTCCGGCGGGGTCATTCCGGGCGGTCGGCCCGAATCACAATTTCGCGATGTTCCTGATATGTACCTAAACAGCGTGACGATGTCAAGTTTTTTTACCTATTTGGTAAAATTGTTCCTGAAATCTATCGTCGGGAGCACATGCTCGGTGATATAGTCCGCGGCCATTTCCGCCAGTTCCCGGCCGAGTTGCCAGTCCAGTATCTGCATATTGGGAATGATCGGCGGGTTCACCAAAATATCCTGCCCGCCGAGCATTTCCTTGGACGCCATCCGGCTCGCCACCACCATCGAACGGGACATGACCTCGACAATCGACGGAAATTCCGAGTCCCGCTTGCGGCGCAGGATCACGTCTTTCAGCAGGCCCCACCGCCCGCGAATATCGTCATACTGGACATCAGTGCGCCATATTTCATGGGGATCACCCAGGGAAACCACGATATTCGGCCCGGCCTTAAGTCCGTGCATGACCTTGACCGGGACATTGTCGAGCACCCCGCCGTCGACAAGAATATTGCCTTCCCTGTCGATGAACGGCGGCAATATGGTCGGCAGGGACCCCGACGCCCGCACACATTCCCACAGCGGGCCGCGCCGGTGGATTTGCAGGCCGTTGGTCGAAAGATTGGTGGAGACGCCAAAAAAATTGATCGGCTGGTCGACAATATCCCTGGCACCGTAACGGGCTTTCAATTCGCTGTCGAACACCGTCGGATCGAGCAACGAATAGAGCGGCAGCGTTAGCCGCCGCATCGCCCTGGCATGGATGAACATCTCCTCCATCTGGTCGAGCGTTTCCGCCACCGTCATGCCGCGCGCGATCGCGCCGCCCATTGCAGCCCCGGCGCTCGCACCGCCGATGAAGTCGATCGGGATATTGGCCTGGCGCAGCGCCTTGATGACGCCAAGATGGGCACAGCCCAGCGCTCCGCCACCGGCCAGCACCACGCCCACGGCCCGGCCGGTCAGAAAACGCGCGACCTTGGTAAGGTCCGCCTCGTTGTCGAGCGCAACATGATGGTGCAATTTGGGGCTGCGCGGATCGATCCACTCGCCGCTCCTCCTGATTTTTTTGTCGGCGCTCTTGCGGAGCAGCAACAGGCTGCGCTGCGGCTCCGCGATCCATCGCATGGCCGATATTTCCATTGCGTTGGGTTCGGACTGCGCCTCGCCCGGCCGCGCCACCATCACCAGCGCATCCGCGTTGCGGCACACCATCTGCCCCCAATCCTCCGGTCCGCTGCCGTCGATCAGGACATAGGCGCCCCGCGCTTCCTGTTCCGCGAGCCACGCCTGATATTCGTGGGCATCCGCCGCCTCGCTCGTCGCCCGGTCGATTGGCACTATCGGCGTTTCGGGCCTGACCACCGCTTCGAAGGCCGCTGCCATCCGGGCCAGAAATCCATCCGGCAACGTGCTCGTTCCGGCGGGCAGCATGGCAATGACCCGCGGGATATTTGCTGTAATGGACGAGGTTCGCGCGGTCGCGATGGCCAGTCGTTCGGAAACCAGCTTCAGCATGGCTGCGTTCAACTCCGGATGGAGCAGGGCAATTTCGTCAAACGCCCGTCGCGAGACTTCCCGCACTCTCGAATCACGCGTTGCGATAACATCCGCGGTGCGCTTGCCACCCGCAAAAAAAGCGAGTTCTCCGACCGCTTCTCCGGTTTCGATATGCGCAACAATCCGGACCTTGTTTATCACCACCCGGAACCGGCCGGATTCGACAAAATATAGCGCGTCGGCATCGTCCCCCTGATGAACCAGCGCCTCACCGCCCGCAATCTGGCGCATCGTCGAGGCAGATTGCAAAGCGTTCAGCGCTTCCGGAGCCACCCCTTCAAAAAGGGCATGCCGCCCCAATTCGGGCATATCTGTTGGTTCCGCCACGCTGTTCCCCCATCGGTGCGACCCGCCTTGACCCGTTATCCTGCCTTATCCATCCATAATCAAGTCTTGGCCGTTACGCCAAATGGCACATCAACCCGCGACTCGGCGGCACCTCGTTCGCCAGCATCGCCAGATAGGCGGATTGCAGGGCATCGCGTCCCGCCAGATCCTCTATTGTCAGATAGGCACTGGCACCGGCCACAAATGCAGCGAATTGCTCATCAACCCGCGCGCGGAAAGCCGCCGCCCCGATTTCCTTGATCAGGCTTTCGGCTGCCGTCGGAGCAAAGAAAAGCTGTGGCTTGGGCCCTTGCAGGCCATCCGCACCGCCGCGCGCCGAGACATGAGTCGCGCCAACCAGCGAGCTGAATTTCAGTGCATCACCCCAGTGCCCGTGAATATCCGCAAGCAACTGACCATTGCCGGCGAAGTCAACCGAGACCGTTGGCGTGGCAGCATCGGCTCCCGACAGATTGTCATAGGTCAGAACTTCATCATAAAGCCCCGATTGCTCGACAAAAGTCACGTTCCCGGCTGACGTCAAACCGATGCGCCTGATCTCCGGACTCAGGCTTTTCGCGACCATGGCAAGCCCCAGCGAGGTTTTAGAGGATGCACTGGTCATCAGCAGCGCCTCTGCGCCAAACCAGTCGTTCGAGCGCATGAAATGCTCGATCAGGAAACTGGTGGTAAACAGCGGCTGGAAGATGGCGCGCTCCGCCTCGAGCACGCTCTCACCCTGCCCCAGCCGGTGATATTGATTGTAGATGATCGCGAGCCCCTGCCGGTGCGCGGCGCCGTCGACGAAACCGCCATCCTGCATATTCGTCGGCGTGACCAGCAAATGGCTGGCCATCGGCAAATAGCCATAGACCCGCTCGCCCACTGCGATATCGGGATTTTCCGACGCCACAACCTTCGCAAATCCCCAGACCGGGACAATCCCCCAGTCATCATCTCCGGTCGGGAAGAAATTCCAGTAGCCGAAACCGTCGCCAACCACCGCATAGGTGATATTATTGGCGGTCAGCGCATATTTCTCGACCGCCAGCAGCACCTGACCGTCTGCCAGCGAGGGTTCGTCGCCTTCATGCCACCGCGATTGCGCCAGATCGTTTTTCTTCACCCACAGACTCTGCATCATCGTTGCTCCATCCCGAATTCCGGTTTCGCGACAGCATAGGCGTTGGCGACCAGATGGCAAAAGCATTTGCCAAAAACCATCGGCCTGCTAATCCTCCCGCCAACAATGAATTATGCGCGTTCGCGCGCCATCGGGGAGAAGTTTTGTGAGTACAGCACCGGGTTCGGGTCTTGAAGCGGCGATTGAGCCGATCACCAATGTTTCGGATTTTATCTGGGGCGGCAGCTGGGCCGGTGTCGAAATTCTGCCAATCCCGCCGATGGTAGTGATCCTGCTCGGTGCCGGCATCTATTTCATGATCGGCCTGCGCGGCTATCCGCTGCGCCGGCTGTTTCCAGCGATGGCGGGGCTGTTCAAGAAATCGGACAAAAAAGGCGCGGGTGAAATTTCTCCCTTTGCCGCACTCTCGACCGCGCTGTCGGGACAGGTGGGTACCGGCAATCTTGCCGGCGTTGCTACCGCAATCTCGCTCGGCGGGCCCGGTGCAATATTCTGGATGTGGGTCACCGCCCTGTTCGGCATGGCCCTGGCCTTTGCCGAAGGGTCGCTCGCTGTCCGGTTCCGGTCGCAGGCCGCAGACGGAACCTATCGCGGCGGACCGATGACTTACATAACCATCGGCCTCGGACCAAAATGGACCTGGCTGGCGATATTATTCTGCCTCGGCACATTATTCTCGGCACTGGTGACCGGCAACGGCATTCAGGCCAATAGTCTCGGGGACAGCGCGAGCGAATTGTTCGGCGTGCCGGAGTGGATTGGCGGCGCGGTCGCGGCGGTTGCGGTTTTCGCAGTGATCATCGGCGGGATCAAATCAATCGGCAAGGTCGCCGAAACCATCGTGCCGTGGATGGCCGGCGCCTATCTCCTGATGGCGCTCATTGCCCTGGGGATCAACCTGCCCTATCTGCCGGAAACCTTCGGCCGGATTTTTGACGGCGCCTTCAATGTGCAGTCGGCGAGCGGCGGTTTCCTCGGCGCGGCGATCATCATGGCGATCCGCGCAGGCGTCGCGCGCGGCCTGTTCTCCAACGAGGCCGGTCAGGGTTCGACCCCGATCGCCCACGCGGTTGCCCAGACCAACGACCCGGCGGCACAGGGTCGCTTCGCGATGATGGGCACATTTATCGACACCGTCGTGATCTGCACGATGACCGCGCTGGTGATGCTCACGGTTGCCGGCGACTTCACCTTCACCGACGCCAACGGCGTCAAGCAGGCGGTCGAGCACGCCTGGCAGTCGGATCTCAACGGCTTCGCGATGACATCGGGTGCCTATGCCGCGGCCTTCCCGTTCGAGGTTTTCGGCATACCTATCGGCACACTGATCGTCTCGGTCGCGCTGATCCTGTTCGTTTTCACCACGCTCCTCACCTGGAGCTATTACGGCGAACGGGCGATCACCTATCTCTACGACCTGCTGCCGGGTGCCAGCCTCAAGGGCGAACAGACCCTGCACGTCATCTGGCGGATATTGTGGTGCCTGGTGATTCTCATCGGGTCCTTCGCACCGCTGCAGCTGGTCTGGCGGCTCGGCGACATTTCCAACGCCGCCATGACCCTGCCGAACATCATCGGCCTGCTGGCGCTGTCCGGCGTGGTCTTCGCCCTGGCGAAAGGCAATCGCACCGCCGGCACCGACCATGGCCGCGAGACGCCGAAGGAATTGCTGGACGAAGTCACCGGCGCACCGGGTCACTAGATGGAGTTTTCTTTGAACCTCAGGCGCCGGGCGCAGGCATCCGCCTGCTTGGCTATCGCGCCAATAAGGCGCGGCGGGCGCCATTCGTTCTTTTTGGCGGCCTTGCCTCGCTTTGCTCGGAATTATCTCCAACAAACCGAGCCAAGCGAGGCAAGCGCGACCGCGCGCCCGAGCTTTTGCGAGGGAAGCCAAGGGCGCGGATGCGCCCGCCCGGCGCCTGAGGTAAAATAAAAATGCTCAAGCGCCTCTATGAATGGATGCTCGACAAGGCCGGCCATCCCCAGGCGACAAAATGGCTCGCGGGAATCAGCTTCGCCGAATCCAGCTTTTTCCCGCTCCCGCCGGACGTCATGCTGGCACCGATGTGTCTGGCGCGGCCGGAGCGTTCCTACTGGTACGCCCTGATTTGCACCATAGCATCCGTCCTTGGTGCGCTGCTCGGCTATGCGATTGGCTATTTCGTCTTTGAAACGGTCGGTTTGCCGATCCTGGAATTTTATGGCGTTACCGACAAATTCGATGTGTTTGCCCAAAATTTCAATGAACAGGGTTGGATTGTCGTCCTGCTCGCCGGTTTCACGCCGCTGCCGTTCAAGGTGATCACCATCGCCGCCGGCAGCACCGCGATGCCGCTCCATATCCTGATCGGCGCGGCGATCGTCGCCCGTTCCGCGCGATTCTTTCTGGTCGCTGCCCTGCTCCGCTATTTCGGACCACCGATGAAACAATGGATCGACAGGAATTTTGCCCTCGCCACGACCGTCGGCGGCATCCTGTTCGTCGGCGGGTTTGCGGCAGTACGCTGGCTGCTATGACAAGGAACAAAAGCTTTCAGCGCAGCAGCTTTTTTCAGTGGCCTGGACGCCGATCATTTCCTAAGGCCGGATCATGAGCACCAGACAGGTTTCAAACAGCAACGATCCTGTGATCGAAAATATCGACCAGTTGATCACTCCAATGGCCGAAGGCGAGAAGCCGAAGGATCGCTGGCGGATCGGTACCGAGCACGAGAAATTCGTCTATTCCACCACCGACCATCACGCCCCCAGCTATGACGAGCCGGGCGGGATCAGGGATCTGTTGCTGGCGATGCGGGAATTCGGCTGGCAGCCGGTAGAAGAAAACGGCAAGGTCATCGCCATGTCAGGAACCGATGGCGCGATCAGCCTGGAACCGGCCGGTCAGCTCGAACTGTCCGGCGCACCGCTGGAAAACCTGCACGAAACCTGCAACGAAACCGGCCGCCATTTGCAGCAGGTCAAGGCGATTGGCGAGAAAACCGGCACCGGCTTCCTCGGCATGGGCATGTGGCCGGACAAGACCCGCGCCGAATTGCCGGTCATGCCCAAGGGCCGCTACCAGATCATGATGAACCACATGCCGAAAGTCGGCAATCTTGGCCTCGACATGATGCTGCGCACCTGCACGATCCAGGTCAATCTCGACTATGCCAGCGAAGCCGACATGGCGCAGAAATTCCGCGTCGGACTGGCGCTGCAACCGCTCGCCACGGCGCTGTTCGCCAACTCGCCGTTCACCGAAGGCAAGCCCAACGGCTATCAGAGCTTCCGCAGCCATATCTGGTCAGACACCGATCCCCACCGCACCGGCATGCTGCCATTCGTGTTCGAGGAAGGCTTCGGATACCAGCGCTACGCCGAATATATGCTCGACGTGCCGATGTATTTCGTAGTCCGCAATGGCAAATATATCGACGCCGCCGGCCTCAGCTTCCGTGACTTTCTAAACGGCAATCTGTCGGTGCTGCCCGGCGAGAAGCCGACCATGTCGGACTGGACCGATCATCTCTCCACCGCCTTCCCGGAAGTGCGCCTGAAAAGCTTTCTCGAAATGCGCGGCGCCGATGGCGGACCGTGGAACCGCATCTGCGCCCTGCCGGCTTTCTGGGTCGGACTGCTCTACGACCAGACGGCGCTCGATGCCGCCTGGGACCGGGTCAAGGGCTGGAGCATGGAAGAACGCGAAGCGCTGCGCAACGCCGTCCCCAAGCTGGGACTCAATACACCGATCCCGGGTGGCGGAAAATTGAACGACCTTGCCGGAGAAATCCTGGAAATTGCGTCGGCAGGCCTGACCGCGCGCAACCGTCTGAACACCAGCGGTGACAACGAAAGCGGTTTTCTCGACCCGCTGCGCGAAGTGGTCGCCAAGGGCAAATCACCGGCGGCGCAGTTGCTCGAGCGCTATCACGGTGAATGGAACGGCGATGTCAGCCGGGTCTATGACGAAATGAGTTTCTGAACCATCGTGCCCCGCGCTTGACGCGGAACCGTAGCGGCAAAAAGCGTCCGTTGTAGGACATATCTCCGCATCAGGTGCGGAGCACAGACAGGTGGTGCTCCGCTAAAATTCAAACGCCTTCTGTTCCACGTCATCGGATGGCTCATGCTCTTTCGCCTCCGCGCCTTCCAGATTACCCAGCGTCAACCCCAGCAGCCGCACGCCATTTTCTACCGGCATGATGCTGGCGAGCAATTCCCTGCCGATGCTCGCAAATTCATTCTTGTCGGCAACATAATGATCCACCGAATGCGACCGCGTCACTTGCCGGAAATCGGCATATTTGGCCTTGAGCGTTACCGTCCGCCCGCGCGCCTCGCATTTCTCGATACTGTTCCAGACGATATCGATAATATGCTCGAACGCGTCGTGCATGTCATTGTCGCTGACCAGATCATCGCCATAGGTCCGCTCTCCACCGACCGACTTGCGGATCCGGTTGGACAGCACTTCGCGGTGATCGACGCCCCGCGAAGCGCGAAACAGATAGCCAGCCGATTTGCCGAAATGCTGGCGCAGGAAAGCCTCGGATTGAACGCGCAGATCGGCACCGGTATGGATATCGAGCTTCGCCATCCGCTCCGCCGTCTTCGGGCCGACACCGTAAAAACGCCGCACCGGCAGCCCGGCAACAAAATCCGCCCCCTGATGCGGCTTGATCACGCAAATCCCGTCGGGCTTGTTCTGGTCGGAGGCGATCTTGGCAAGAAACTTATTATAGCTGACCCCGGCGCTGGCGGTCAGATGGGTCTGTCTCCTGATCTCGGCGCGGATCATCTCGGCGATCCGCGTCGCATTGCCGATTCCCATCTTGTCCTGCGTGACATCAATATAGGCTTCGTCGAGCGAGAGCGGTTCGACAAGATCGCTGTGGGTACGAAATATCGCGCGGATCTGCTGGGACACCCCGCGATACACCTCGAACCGGTGCTTGACGAAAATCAGGTCGGGACAGCGGCGTTTGGCGGTGACCGAAGCCATCGCCGAGCGCACCCCGAACTGGCGCGCTTCATAGGATGCGGCGGCCACCACCCCGCGCTTCGACGACCCGCCCACCGCCACCGGCTTGCCGCGCAGTTCGGGAAAGTCGCGCTGCTCGACGCTCGCGAAAAAAGCATCCATGTCGATATGGATGATCTTGCGCTGGAGCAGGTCGGGAGCGGAATCGGACACGCGACAACCTTAGCCACAGCAAGAGGTTTTGGGGAGATAATTCCCTCAATTCATGCGCCGTCTTTTGCAACTGACTGGTCAAGTCCGCTATAGCCACATCTCGGCGATCTTGCCATAGGCCACGCGTGCAGAAGAAAGCCCTTCCTTTCCCGATCGGTCGCGTCGAGCTGATCATCCTGATGGCCAGCCTGATGGCGCTGAACGCCCTCGCCATCGACATCATGCTGCCCGCGCTCGGCCTGATTTCCGATGATTTTGCCCTGCCCAGGGTCAATGACCGGCAATGGATCGTCACCTCCTATATTTACGGCATGGCGATCGGGTCGATCCTCTACGGATCGCTCGCCGACCGCTATGGTCGCAAGCCGATCCTGCTGGTCACGATTGCGATCTACATCATCTTCGCCATCCTGTGCGCCTTTGCCTGGGATTACGAGCTGCTGCTGATCGCCCGCTTCATCCAGGGTCTGGCCGCGGCGGCAATGGGCGTGCTGGTCAACAGCATCATCCGCGACCGCTACGAAGGCGACGCGATGGCGCGATCCATGTCCACCATCATGATGGTGTTCATGATCGTGCCGATTACCGCGCCGCTGTTCGGGCAGCTGGTTCTGCTGGTTGCACCCTGGAAAGCGATTTTTCTGGTTTTGGCGCTCGCCGGACTGGCGGCTTTCCTGTGGGTCTTGGCGAGATTGCCGGAAACTCTCCATCCCGACAACAAAACCCGGATCAATCCCCGTTCGATCGGCTCTGCCTGGTACCAGGTCATCTTCAACCGCAACAGCTTCGGCCATGTCATGGCCAGCGGCCTGATGATGGCGCCGCTGTTCGCCTATATCGCCTCGGCGCAGCAGATCTTTTTCGATATCTTCGATGCCGGAGACATTTTTGTCTATATCTTCGCGCTCAACGCGGCAGCCATGTCGCTCGGCAATTTTGCCAATTCCCGCATCGTCATGCGCTTCGGTGCGCGGCGTGTTTCGCAATCGGCGCTCATTTTTTTCATCCTGATCTCGGTCATCCACTTTGTCACCGCGATGGCGGGGGGCATCAATATCTGGACCTTTACCGCGCTGCTGGTCCCCTCGATGGCGATGGTTGGCTTTACCGGGGCGAATTTCAGCTCGATCGCGATGCAGCCCTTCGGGAAAATCGCCGGCGTGGCCTCTTCCTTCCAGAATTTTGCCCGCACCGCGCTGTCGGCCTCAATCGGCGCGGCCATCGGGCTGCAGTTTGACGGAACGGTCCTGCCGCTTGCGATCGGTTTCCTGGTCTGCGGGACGGCATCACTGACCCTTATTTTCTGGGCCGAAGAGGGCCGCTTGTTCCGCCGCGTTCAGACTGGCGTAACCAGAGACTCGCTAGCAAAGATCGACAATCTGTAGGCGAAAACCGGACACACCGGCTATCAGGACAGGAACATGATCATGACGATTTTTACCCCCGGTACACTGGCGGCCAGCCTGATCCCCGCAGCCATGGCCTTTGCCGCCCCCGCGCTCGCTGCCAGTCCGATTGTCGGCGAATGGGTGACCGAGGACCGGGAGGCGATCATCAGGATATCCCAATGCGGCGCGACCGTCTGCGGGCGCATCCACAAATATCTGGTGACCCCGCCAAACGGCGTCGGCCAAAAGGATATACACAATCCCGACAGGAAACTGCGCAGCCGCAGCCTGCTGGGGATGCCGATATTGACCGATTTCAGGCCCGACGGTGATATCTGGCGCGGCAAGGTCTATGATCCCAAAACGGGCAAAACCTATCGCTCGGAAGTCAAATTGCAATCGGCGAACCGCCTCAAGATGAAAGGCTGTATCGCCTTTTTCTGTCAGGGCCAGAACTGGACCCGGGCGAAATAGAGGTTTTTATTTAACCTCAGGCGCCGGGCGCGGGCATCCGCCCGCTTGGCTTTCGCGCCATAAGGCGCGGCGGCCGGTCGGCCTTGCCTCGCTGCGCTCGGTTAGAAACTTACCATCAGAGGGAGCACCAAACCGACGCGCAGCGGAGGCAAGCGCGACCGCGCGCCCGCAGCGTAAGCGAGGATAGCCAAGCGGACGGATGCCCGCGCCCGGCGCCTGAGGTTAAACAAATCAAATCATTCCATCTCCGCAATCCACTCACTCAACAGCGCCACGCCCTCGTCATGGACGATTGAGCGCCCCACTTCCGGCATGGAGACGCCCGGATCGAGGCTTTTCAGGCGGTAGATCATGATACTGCCATCGGGATCGCCGGGAGCAATGTCGAAATCATGGGTGCCGCTGCCCCGCCCTGCCGCCACCGGGCGTTTGTTGATGCCCAGCCGCACCGGCATCTTCTCCTCATAGGTCAGGAACAGACCCGAGTTGCTGGCCGACCCGTTGATGTTATGACAATGGGCGCAGTTGACATCGAGATAGCCGCGCGCGCGATCATTGAGCGGAGCGCTCGCCTCTCCCCATGATGGTACGGCATATTCAACCTTCGGCTCCTTGTCGATCAGGCCAAGCCGGGCAAAATCCGCAAGCTGCCCGTCATGGGTCAGATTGCGCGCCTTGGGGCCGATCGGCACCACCGCGTCCGACAGCGCGTGACACTCCTTGCACTGGTTCTTGTTGGGCACGCCGTAGTTTATCGAACGCTCCGTGCCCGACGGGTCGGTAAAGGTCACCGCGATGCGGGCTCCCGCGACCTTGAGTTTCGCCTCGGTCTGCTCGTCATTCCAGACATAGGGCAGGGCGAGCCAGCCGTCGGCGCGGTGCAGCAGCACCCGGGTTTCGAGCAGCCGCGGCTTGCCGTCAATCTCGTAGCCAAAGCTCTTGATCAACGCCGATCCCACCGGAAAGCTGATTATGCCGTCGCCGTTGGTTTTCGCCTGCTCGCCCGCGGGCACATAGATAAACCTGTATTTCTCCGCATAATCGGTGAACAGCGGCGTATTGAGCGAATAGGGTGTCACCCGGTCATTGGGCTGCCACCCTGCGGCATCCTTGAAAAACCGGTAGTCGGACAGCACGCGCGGCAGACCATCGGACAGGATCACCGCATCCGCGACTCCCGCGGGTTGATGCGCACCCGCCGGCAAAGCCAATACCGCAATCGCGCAAGCAGAGGCCAGCCAGCGCATTATCTGGCCGCGTCTTCCATCGCCGCGGGCAAGGTGATCGGTTTGAGCTGACGGCCATCAAACGGCTCGGTCGCGCCCTCCGACAGGGCCGGCTTGGCCTCGGTGAGCGGCTGGCCGGGCGTGGTCAGCCCCAGTGTCAGGATGGCCACATCCTCCCCGATCAGGATATTCTCGCCCGTTCCATCCTCGATAATCGGCGGAATCGCGCCACCAAAAGCAGTTTTCAGCGCCTCGCCGCCAGGAAAGGCAGGTTTGTAACCCGCCCGTCCATGCTGATTCTCGAACACCCGCACACCAATCGGCTTGGGATTGTAATTCGGGTCGTCCTGCCCCTTGCTATAGGAGACAATCAATATGTTGCCGGTGCCATTCTCGGCGAGCGTGTTCTCGAACACCTCGACCTCGTAGTGCGACATCACCATGATCCCCATGCCAGTGGGGACATCCGCGACGATATTGCCTGCGGGGGCAAAATTGGGGGTGTTGTTGTCGACCACGATATTGTCGAACACCCGGACATTGCGACCACCCTGTTTGGGGATATTGGGAAGGTCGAACACCAGGATGCCGCCGGTATTGTTGACCGCGATATTGTTATAGACATCCGCCCCGACGCTGTTTTCAATCTCGATCCCGGCGACGTTGAACTTGGCCACCGAGTTGCGGACGATGATATTTTCCGACTGGCCGACATAGATGCCGGCGTCGGAGGAACCGATGGTGGTCACGCCGTCGACCAGCACATTGGTGCTTTCGACCGGATAGATCGCATAGGCACCGTTTTCCGGATGCGGTCCGCGGGTCCATTCAACCCTGAGCTTGTAATAGACGATATTGTCTGCGCCCTTCGACTTGATGCCGTCACCCTTGCTGTCCTCAATCGCAAAATCGCGCAGGACGACATTGTCCGATGTCACCAGCAGCCCTTCGCCCGCGCCCAGCTGCCCGGCAAAATTGAGCACCGTCTGGTCCATGCCGGCTCCGTGGACGGTAACATTGTCGACATCAAGCGACAGGCCATCGACCAGATCAAACCGGCCGGCGCCCAGCTCCACGACATCGCCCGGCTCGGCGAGGATCAGGGCTTCCTGCAGCCGTTCCTGCGCATCCTCTCCGGGTGCAACGGTGATCGTTTTTGCGAGTGTCGGGGCGCTCAGGCACAGCGCGGTGGCAACCAGTAAATTGCGGATCATATCTCTCTCCTCCAACTATGAAGGATAATGCCGCAAAATCCGGTCGCTGCCAAGAGCATTGACATTCATGTCAGTAAAATCGGGTCTGTGAGAGATCGAAGCTGACCGGGAGTCACGGGAAATGCGGCACTATTCCTCGCCCAGAATCCATTCGATCGCGGCATCGGAATGGATCTCGGTGCTGTTGTAGATCGGCAGGATATTCGCCTTGGTATCGACGATCAGATCCAGCTCGGTACAGCCCAGCACGATCGCCTCTATCTCCTGTTTGGCGATGTTGGTGATATAGGTTTTCATCGTCCGTTCGGACTCGCGCCTGGCCTGATTGAACATCAGCTCTTCGTAGATAATCCGGTCGATCTCCTCAACCCGCTCCTCGTCCGGCGGCGACAGCGTGATGCCCTTGCCAACCAGCCGTTTGCGATAAAATCCTTCGGTCATCACGTTGCGAGTCCCGATCAGGGCCGCCGACTTGATGCCATCCGCCACCATCTTGTCACCGACGCAATCGGCGATATGCAGGATCGGCACGCCCACTTCCGGCTGCACCTGATCATAGATTTTATGCATCGCGTTTGAACAGATCAGCACGGCGGTCGCGCCGGATTTCTCCAGCCGCTTGGCCGCGCGGGTCATCAGGCCAGCCGCCGCATCCCAGTCATCATCCGACTGCAGCCGCGCATAATCGCTGAAATTGACGCTCTCGATCAGCATATGCGGGCTGGTAAAGCCGCCGAGACGTTTTTGCACGATCCTGTTGATCCGCGTGTAATAGCTGGCCGTCGACACCCAGCTCATCCCGCCAATCAGGCCAATTTTCCGCATTGAATTTTATATCCCTGAAACATTTGAGGTCAGCGTCTAGAGCGCCTTCACAATTTCCTCGCACATTTTCTTCGCATCGGAAAGCAGCATCATCGTCTGGTCCATATAAAAGACCTCGTTGTCGACCCCGGCATAGCCGACGCCGCCCATCGACCGCTTGACGAAGAATATCGTCTTCGCCTTGTCGACATCAAACACCGGCATGCCGTAAATCGGTGATCCCTTGTCGGTCTTGGCTGCCGGATTGACCACGTCATTCGCGCCGATGATGAACGCGACATCGGCCTGGGCAAATTCGCTGTTGATATCTTCCAGCTCGAACACCTCGTCATAAGGCACATTCGCTTCGGCGAGCAGCACATTCATATGGCCGGGCATACGGCCCGCGACCGGGTGGATCGCATATTTGACGCTGACGCCTTCTTCTTTCAGCATGTCGCCCATTTCGCGGAGCGCGTGCTGTGCCTGCGCCACGGCCATGCCATAGCCGGGAATGATGATCACATTTTCGGCCTGTTTCATCATATAGGCAGCATCCTCGGCCGAACCGCGTTTCCACGGCCGGTCGATCTTGGCCGCGCCATCGGCGGGTCCACTGTCCGCGCCAAACCCACCGGCGATCACACTGATGAAGCTGCGGTTCATGGCCCGGCACATGATATAGGACAGGATCGCACCCGACGAGCCGACCAGCGCGCCGGTAATGATCATCGCGGTATTGCCAAGGGTAAAGCCCATCGCCGCTGCCGCCCAGCCGGAATAGCTGTTCAGCATCGACACCACCACCGGCATGTCTGCACCGCCGATCGGGATGATCAGCAGGAAGCCGATTAAGAAACTAAGCCCGACGATCGTCCAGAATATCGGTCCTGTGCCGATGGTCGGCGCAATCGCGAAATAGGCGGTCAAACCGATGATCCCGGCCAGGACGCCAAGATTGATCACATGGCGCCCGGGCAGCATGATCGGTGCTCCGGACATATTGCCGTTGAGCTTGAGGAACGCGATGACCGAGCCGGAGAAGGTAATCGCGCCGATCGCGACACCAAGCCCCAGTTCGACCCGGCTGACCGTCAGGATTTCGCCCGTCGCATCCACTATGTCAAAGGCACCGGGATTGAGGTAGGCGGCGATGCCGACCAGCACGGCGGCCATGCCGACCAGCGAGTGGAAAGCGGCAACCAGCTGCGGCATATCGGTCATCGCGATACGGCGCGCTGTAAAGAAACCGATCGCGCCACCGATGGCGATAGCGCCGGCGATTTCCGGCAGGCTGGCGATACTGTGGGTCCACAATGTGGTGACCACTGCAATCAGCATACCGAGCATGCCGAAACGGTTGCCCCTGCGGCTCGACTCCGGCGACGACAGGCCGCGCAGAGCGAGGATGAAAAGCACGCCCGCAACCAGATAGGCGGCGGCAACCCAGGGATTCACCGGCTCGCCCGAGGCGGCAAGCGCGGGGGAGACTGGCAAAACCAGTGCACCTGCGAAGGCAGGTGCCCATCTCCTGAACTTGCGTCCGCTCACGATGGCGCGCGATGGATCCCGGACTTGATCCGGGACACGATCAAAAGAAGCACCCATTATTTGCGCTCCTTCTTCTTATACATCGCGAGCATCCGCTCGGTCACGGCAAAGCCGCCAAATATGTTAACGCTCGCCAGCACGACACCGACCAGACCCAGCCATTTGGCGGTCTGCCCGCCATCCGCCTGCGATCCCGCCGCCGCGGCGATCAACGCCCCGACGATGATCACCGAGCTGATCGCATTGGTCACCGCCATCAGCGGCGTGTGCAGGGCCGGCGTCACCGACCAGACCACATAATAGCCGACAAAACAGGCCATCACGAAAATCGAAAGAATTGATATAAAGTCCATATTTACTTCCCTGTATCCCTCCGCTTTAGCGGGAGGCCTTATTGTCGGCATAGTCCGCTATCGATTGTGCAGCAGCGGTAACGTCTTTCAAAATATCACTAGCCGGAATGCGCAGAACTTCCAGCCTACGTTCGGCAAGCCAAGCATTTCGCTGCTCATCCCGAGCAGGGTTCTCGCCCATATCATGAGCGATTCCATCGATCTCGATAACCAACCGCTTTGCCGGACAATAGAAGTCCACGGTGTAAGGCTCGATCGGATGTTGTTTTCTGAACTTCAATCCATTGGGTCGCGACTTGAGCTGCTGCCATAACAACACTTCTGGCAAAGACATTTCCCGCCGCAGTTTCCGCGCGCGATCAACCGCAGGCCGCCGTAAGTTGCCGCGTTTGGACTGGCTATTCATAAATCCTCCCCATCCATGGGGAGGTGGCCCGCCGGAGCGAAGCGCAGGCGGGTCGGAGGGGGCGTCAGATCAGACGCAAAATTCCGGAAACTCGCAAAAACAGCGGCAAGATCAAAACCCCCACCACCACGCTGCGCGCGGTCCCCCTCCCCTTGCAGGGGAGGATTTGGAGAGGAGAGGATTGAGATAAAATCCATCATCGACCTAGTTGTCCACTATGGAATTATGCATCCCACCGACATCTAATTCTCGACCAATTGTGGCATCAATTGGATTGCGTCCTTCAAGTGGGTCTGTATCTCCCAATTTTTTAGCGAACCTAAACAACGGAAATAATTGAATGATCGGGATCCAATCAATCCACGTATATCCAACACTTACAAGACCCTTTTCTGACATTCTTCTGATGAGAAAGTGACAGACGTTGAGGTAGACAATGAGAGACCCGCCCAATCCAAAAATAATGAGTAATTGTTCACTTGACCAAGGCTCCGATCGGGGTTTGTCATTGCTTTTAACACCGGAAATTTTTTCAACCTTTTTAAACTTGTCGTGGCATTCTTTGACAGAATTTTTGTATTCATCAGTTTCTGGTGACAGACCAATATCATTTGCTTGATTTTCGCATTGAAGCTGTCTTGTAAGCAGTTCCATACCTTCGATTGTTTGTAGAGGCACACGTTGGGCTGCAGATGGAACTGAGAGAACAATCCCTATCAACCAAGCCATCAAGAACAGCGCACCCCTCACCCCAACAACCGCTCATTCACAACCTTGCCATCTTTGGTCAGGCGTATGCCAACCGTAACCTCGTCATCATCGGGCAGCACCGGCCGCTTGGCCTCTTCATCCCAATAAGCGCTGAGAAAATTATAGAGATTGCGCGAAAATAATGCCGAACTGTCCGCCGCCATGCTCGACGGCATGTTATTCGCGCCAATGATCTTGACGCCATGTTTCTCGACGACTTTGCCGGCAACCGCGCCCTCCACATTGCCGCCCTGCTCCGCCGCAAGATCGACAATCACGCTGCCGGTCCGCATTGTCGCGATCTGGGCGTCGGAAATCAGACGCGGCGCAGCGCGGCCAGGGATCAAAGCTGTGGTAATAACAATATCCTGTTTGGCGATATGGCTGGAGACAAGTTCGGCTTGCGCCTTCTGATATTCCTCGCTCATTTCGGTGGCATAGCCGCCGGTTCCTTCGCCCTCGATGCCCTCGACCGATTCGACGAATATCGGCTTCGCGCCAAGCGATTGAATCTGCTCCTTGGTCGCTGCCCGCACATCGGTCGCCGACACCTGCGCGCCCAGACGCCGCGCGGTGGCAATCGCCTGCAGTCCGGCAACGCCGACCCCCATGATGAAGCAACGCGCCGCCGACACCGTGCCGGCTGCGGTCATCATCATCGGAAAGACCCGGCCATAATGGGCGGCGGCTTCGAGGACGGATTTATAGCCCGCAAGATTGGATTGCGAAGAGAGAATATCCATCGATTGCGCGCGGGTGATCCGCGGCATGAATTCCATCGCCAGCGCGTCGATCCCCAGCTTGGCATAGGCATCCACGCGTTCGCGCTCGCCAAAAGGATTAAGGCTGGCAACCAGCCAGGCGCCTTTCTTGATGCCCGTTAAGGATAAAGGATCGGGGCCCTGCACAGCCAGAACAATGTCGGCATCTTTTAGAACCGCTTGCCGATCACCGATCGTCGCGCCCATCTCCTGATAATCGGTGTCGGCGACCGATGCGGATTCGCCCGCTCCCGTTTCGACGGCCAGGGAAGCGCCCAGAGCGATAAATTTCTTGACCGTTTCCGGCGACGCGCTGACGCGCTTCTCGCCCTCGGCGAGCTCCTTCAAAACCGCGATTTTCACAAGATATTCCAATCAATTAGGAAATAAGAATAACCACCAATATGGCCACTATAGCGGTCGCGATCGTTCCGGTTTTCAACAGCGACAGGAATCGTGCGTATGATTCCTGTGCCGCGTCAAATTCATTATCCGATGTCATGATATCCCCATATTTTCGTTCAAAACTGGCGCGAGGTGTAACCGTATATTACCCACTGCTCAAGCCCTACCCACTGTCAATTTCGATAGAAAATTTATCCACCCCTTAATCGGCTCTTTACCGGTTGCCGTTATGAATATGCCTCATTCTGGGACAATCGGGATAAAAATGGCACAAAACGGCACAAAATTACTGCTGCTGATCGATGATGAGCCTGCGCAATGCCGGTTGATCTCCGCGCTGGCCTCACGGGCGGGATTCCGCACGATCTATGCCCGCGATGCAGAAACCGCGATTGCGACGCTGGGCACGCAGGACGGGATGATGCTCGACGCAATCATTCTCGACCACTGGGTCCCGGGTTCCGAAGCCACGGACCTGATCGCCGAACTGAAGTCCCGCCGTCCCGCTTTGCCGGTCCTGATGCTCACCGCTGTCGGATCGATCGCCGAAGCCGTCGACGCCGTACGCGCAGGGGCCACCGATTATCTGATCAAGCCGGTTGCTCCCGAACTGATGCTCAAGGCGCTCAACGCCGCCGTCGAATCATCCAAGGATGTCGGAGAGCTGCGCCCGCTCACCGAGAAAATTTCAGTACCGCTCGAATTCGAAGAAATTGTCGGCGCTGCGCCGGCCTTTCGCGCGGCCCTGGCGATCGCCGCCAAGGCCGCCCGCGCTCGTGTTCCGGTATTGATCGAAGGCGAAGGCGGGGTTGGCAAGGAAGTTATCGCCGATGCCATTCACGCCGCCAGCCCACGATCCAAGCTGCCCATGCTCAAGCTCAATTGCGGGGCGATCACCGGCAATCTTCTTGATTCGATCCTGTTTGGTCATGAGAAAGGTGCCTTCACAGGCGCATTTGATCGCAAGATCGGGCTGCTCCAGCAGGCCGAAGGCGGCACGATTTTCCTCGACGAGGTCGACCGGATTCCGCCGGAGACCCAGGTCCGCTTGCTGCGTTTCCTGAAGCATTCGGATATCCAGCCGCTGGGCAACCCGAACAGCTTCCAGCTGGATGTGAGGATCATCGCCGCGACCAATCGCAAGTTGCAACGGGAAGTCGAGAAGGACAATTTCCGCGAAGATCTCTATTACCAGATGAACGTCGTCCAGCTCACCATTCCGCCGCTGCGCGACCGGACCGGTGACATCCCGGCGCTAGCCCGTCATTTTCTGGCCCGCCTCGCACTCCAGCCGGGCCTGCGCAGCCTGGGCATCACCGACGAAGCGCTCAATCTGCTGCGAAGCTATCGCTGGCCGGGCAATGTCCGCCAGCTGCAAAGCGTCTTGTTCCGCGCCGCCGTCATGTGCGACCGCAATGCCCTGACCTGTGACGAATTTCCTCAAATCGCGTCCTTTGTCGCTGAATCCGGCGATACCGACCCGCATTTGATCAGCAGTCCGGAGGGCATCGGAATCACCCTCTATTGTGAAGATGGCAATTTGCGGCCGCTGGAAGAAATCGAAGCCGATGTCATCCGCCTCGCCATCGGCCATTATCGCGGCCGGATGACCGAAGTCGCGCGGCGCCTGGGTATCGGCCGCTCGACTCTCTATCGCAAGCTGGCTGACCTCGGCATAGATAACGCCGCGTAATTAAACGTTTTTTTTGTTGGATTTGGTGCTGGATCCCGTTCGATTTGACATTTTCGGCCAAGATCGGTTTTGCGATATCCAACATCGCCATTGATGTTTCCCACCGCTGGTCTTAAGTCTGATCCCATGAAAAACATGCTTCCAAATCTTCCATTCGGCGCGGCCCTGACGCTGGCGCTCCTTCTCTCGGCCTGCGGAAAACAGGAAGCGGTCGGCGATGTTCCATCCAGCGAAGAACTCGCGCAGCAAGCCGATGCCGCAAGCCAGGCGATCCGCGACGAAGCGGCGGCGACAGAAGGCGAAGGCGCGAAAGCCCCGATCGACCTCACCGCGCTGGACAGCTATGCCAATGCCCTACGCGGTTACTCGATCATGGTGCCCGGAGACTGGACAATCGACAAGGCGGCCAGCGATGACAACGGCCGCGTGTACACCGACACTGAAAGCGGCGCAAAGCTGGCGGTCAGCTGGATCGAGAACCGCGAAGACGCTGCCTGGAGCAAGGCCGTCCAGGCAATCGAGGATGGCAACGATGCCATGGAGGGCGCGCCCGTCGGCCAGAATGAATATCGCGCCACTGGGATATTGACCAACGGCCAAAAATCAAGCCAGCGGCTGCTCCGCAAACCCGATGGCACGATGGTGCGCGCGGAAATCAGCTATGCCGTCGACCAGTCCCAGTTGACCGATCCGCTCGCCACAACGATATTGGACAGCCTGACGCTGCAATAGCAGCAGTCTAGCGGTTGAGCTTGGTGTCCAGGAAGCTGGGCATCGGACCGTTCCAGCCGTCATCCGCTTCATCGCCATTATTGTCCTGAACCGGCGGCTGTTCCTTCTGGACCTTGGCCGCACGGGGCGGTTTCTTCGGCGCAGCGTCTTGCCGCGGCTGTTTCGGTGCATCATCCCGCCGTGGCCGCTTTGGCGCACCGTCTTTCCGTGACGATTTTGACTTTGCCGAATCCGGCTCGACCGGTGCAGGTTTCGCCGGACCCTTGTCGGCCGGTTTTTTGCCAGCCTTGCTCGTGCGCTCCTTGCGGACAGCAATTTTCATACCGGTCAGTTTTCGGATGCTCTCGACATGCTCGGCATCGCTGCGGGTCACAAAGGTGATCGCAACGCCGGTTGCACCAGCGCGACCGGTGCGGCCAATCCGGTGAATATAGTCATCCGGATGCCAGGGAATATCATAATTGATGACATGACTGACGCCCTTGATATCCAGCCCTCGCGCCGCGACATCGGATGCGCATAATATATTGATTTCGCCGGACTTGAAGCGCTCCAGTTCGGCCAGACGCGAACTTTGATCCATGTCACCGTGGATCTGCCCGGCATCAAAACCGTCCTTCCGCAGGCTCTGGCAAAGATCACGAACCTCGGTTTTGCGATTGCAGAATATGATCGCCGTTTCGACGCCTTCATTGTCCAATATGTCGACCAGCAATTTGCGTTTCGCCTTCGGTGCGACCTCGATCAGCGATTGATCAATCGAGGTGTTCGCCGTTGCCGGGCGGGAAACCTCGATATATTTGGGATTGTTGAGAAACTGGTCTGACAATTTCTTGATCGGCGGCGGCATGGTTGCCGAAAACAGCATGGTCTGTCGCGTTGCCGGCAATTTCGAACAGATCGATTCGATATCAGGAATGAAGCCCATATCGAGCATCCGGTCCGCTTCATCGATGACCAACAGTTCGCAGCCCGACATCAATATCCGCCCGCGATCGAACAGATCCATCAACCGTCCGGGTGTGGCGATCAAAACATCGACGCCTTTTTCCAGCGCCTTGATCTGGTCGCCCATCGAGACGCCACCGATAAGCAGGGCCATGCTGAGATTATGGTTCTTGCCATATTTCTCGAAATTCTCGGCAACCTGCGCCGCCAGTTCGCGGGTCGGCTCGAGGATCAGCGACCGCGGCATCCGCGCGCGCGAACGGCCATGGGCCAGAATGTCGATCATCGGCAGCACAAAACTCGCCGTTTTGCCCGTGCCGGTCTGGGCAATGCCGATGATATCCTTCATCATCAACACGGAGGGTATAGCCTGCTCCTGAATTGGCGTTGGCTCGTCATAGCCGGCTTCGGCTACGGATTTCAGCAGTTCTTCAGACAGGCCGATATCGGCAAATTTCATAGTGGTTCCGGAAAAATATAGGATGCACCGTTGCATCCTGTCTTAGCCTCTCGGGCTGTGCCGGGCAATGATCGCATATCCCGAATTTGTCAAGCTTTCTCGCTTGATCTAGCGTTCCGGTACAAGTTCGCGAAATCGTTTAATTTCGCATTTGGCTCCTGTGCGCGAGTGCAGAACGTCCCGGCGCGCGCACATTTTTCCATCGGACGATTTTTCCATATAAAAGCCGGAATAGAAGCTGCGGGCCTGGCAATTCTCCTCGAGTTCCGCCCTGATTCGTTTGCGGTCTCGCGTCACCAGATCGATAAACTGGTCCTCGAACATCTGCACTCCCAGAATATTGTTCATTGGCAGGCATTTGCCCATTTTCTTTGCCCGATAAGTCTTTTGCGGCGCTTCCCGCGAAAAATCTGCTCTCGGCGCCAATGGATATGGCCGCCGGCGTGGTACCCGGATGATCACCCGTTTTTGGATTCGGACCTGTGCGTAGGCAACGGGCCGCGCTGGCACATAGGTGCTAGCTGCATCCGAAGACGAAGCGTCCACCTGCTGCATCGCCTGCGCCTCTGGCACAGAGAGCAGCAATATCGTTAGAAGTGACAGGTTCACCGAAATCCCTTAATTAACCCTTGCCTCCGCTATATCGATGGCGATTGAATATTGCATGAACTGAGGAATTGCCATCTATTGCTCGCTCGCGGAAACTTGTCTGTCACGATTCCAGCATGACGCCGGATTCGAGCGCAAGATGGCGAATAATAAATGACCTCACAACACAGGAGCATAAAATGCCAAAAATGGCAAAATGGCGCGAACAGATGCAGTCGGTTGTAGGCGCGAAGGGCTTCACCAGCGCCGACGATGACATGGCACCCTGGCTCACGGACTGGCGCGGCCGGTATACCGGCGCAGCGGCAGCCATGGTCTCGCCGGCAACCACGGCGGAGACGGCAGAAATACTCAAGATTGCCAACGAACACGCCGTGGCGATCGTGCCGCAGGGCGGCAATAGTGGCATGGTCGGCGGTGCAACCCCGGATATCAGCGGCCAGTCTGTCATTCTGTCACTCCGCCGTATGAACCGGATTCGGGCGATCGAACCGGAAGACCAGCAGGTCGTGTGCGAGGCCGGCGTGATCCTCCAGAATCTGCATGACGCCCTTGCAACAGCAGGCCAGAGATTCCCGCTGACCCTCGGCGGCAAGGGCTCGGCAACGGTCGGAGGCCTCGTTTCCACAAATGCCGGTGGCACCCAGGTGCTGCGCCACGGAACGATGCGCGCGCTGACGGTCGGGATTGAAGCGGTGCTGCCAGACGGCAGCATCTTTGAAGGGCTTGCGGCGCTAAAAAAGGACAATCGCGGTTATGATCTCAAGCAATTATTTGTCGGCGGCGAAGGCACATTGGGCGTTGTCACCGCCGCGACCTTGAAAACCGTACCCGCTCTGATCGATCGCTGCGTTGCCTGGGCCGCTGTCGACAGCACGGATGCAGCCTATCAACTGTTCCGTTTTCTCAATAGCCGAACCCCGCAATCGCTGGAAGGCTTTGAAATCATTCCCGCCACATGCCTGGATTCGGTTCTGCGCCACATTCCCGGAACCCGGCCACCCCTGGAACGCGCGCACAATTGGCACGTGCTTATCGAAATCGTACGCGATCAACCGGATGCACAGGACCCTGGCTCGATCACCGAAAAGCTGCTCGCGGACGCATTGGAAAAAGATCTGATCGAGGACGCAACCCTTGCCGCCAGCGAACAGCAGGCGGAGGATTTCTGGAAAATCCGGGATTCGATTGCCGAAGCGGAGCGGGCCAACGGTCCGGCGCTGCAGCATGACATCAGCGTTCCGGTCCCCGGCATGGCGCGGTTCATCAACGAGGCGTCTCCGGTAATCGAAGCAAAGTTCCCGGGCACGGAGGTTGCTGCATTCGGCCACATGGGAGATGGCAACGTCCATTTCCACGTCAAGGCACCCCCGGGTGTGCAAGCGCAGGATTGGATGCGGGACTATGGCTCGCAAATAACCCCGCTGGTCCATGACCTGGTCATTGCTGCGGGGGGCTCAATCTCGGCAGAACATGGCATCGGACAAAACAAGCGCGCGGAACTCGAACGATTGTCTTCTGATGCCCGTCTCTTGATGCTGCGCGCCATAAAGACCGCGATTGATCCAAAGGACATTATGAACCCGGGCAAACTCGTTCCGCTTGCGTCCGGCCATTCAGGCTCTTAAAGCGCAAGATAACTATTCGATCCCAACAGTAATTTTTCGGAGAATCTGACTATGGCGAGCACGCCGCAAGCACAAGCACTTCCAATGTTCTACAAGGACCTGGTCCCGCTCAATTCCAATGAGCATGCAAAATGGAAAGTCAAAGGTCTCGACAATGCATCTTTCATGCAGTCGCAGCACGCCATTCCGATTACCACCGATGAATTTGCCAATGCCTCGCGCAATTATCCGATCGTATTTTCGGTGGGCGAAAATAGCGTACCGCTGATTCTCATGGGGCTGAACGAAGGGGTCAACACGTTCATGAATGACGAGGGTCATTTTAGCGAGCCAGCCTATGTCCCGGCCTATGTCCGCCGCTATCCGTTCATGCTCGCAAAATTGCGTCCGGATGCTGAAGAACTCTCGCTCTGCTTCGATCCGACCACCGATGCGGTCGGCGATTATAAAGAGGGTGACGCCCTGTTCGACAAGGATCAGCCAAGCGAAACCACCAGGAACATCCTGAATTTCTGCGAGCAGTTTGAACAGGCCGGGCAACGGACCGGACAGTTTGTTCAGGAACTGGAAAAAATGGAACTGTTGATGGATGGCGAAGTGTCAATTCAACAAACGGACGTTGAGAAACCCTTTGTTTATCGCGGATTCAAGATGGTCAACGAAGAAAAATTGCGCGACATGCGTGGCGACGAACTCCGCAAGATGAATCAGAACGGAATGTTGCCATTGATCTACGCCCACCTCTTCTCGCTGCAACTGATGCGTGACGTCTTCGCAAGACAGGTTAGTGCTGGTAAAATGCCGCAAGTGACCGAGGCACCCTCTGTTCAGGTCTGACCGCCTTGCGGTCATGAGGATCGCTCGGTTTGGCTGAACTGGATCAGCTGGTGTTTGAATAAAATTCCGGTACTTGGGTCTTGCAACTCGTCAGGTTAGCACCCACATTATGGTTGTATGGGTCTGTATCCCCCGATCGGACCTGTACGGGCATTTCCTTGAAATGCCCCCTCCCTGAACCTTGGCCACCTCGTCTAACCGGCGAGGTGGTTTTTTTATTGGGATTTCCTTATTCTGCCGCCTCAAGTTGATGGCGACCGGACAGTTGCTCGGCGAGCATTGTGCAGCAATTGCCAATCAATTCGGTAATGTGCCGGGCAGCGGCAACTGGTTCGCGCAGACTCCGATCAAGATACAGCGACCGGTCCACTTCAAGCTGCAATGCCTGGATATTGCTTGCGGGCTTGCCGTGTCGCTCCAGAATATAGCCGCCGGCATAGGGATGGTTCGTCTGCACATGATAGCCGTGCATTCGGAAATGATCCGCTGCCATTTCGGCATAGCGCGATTCGCAGCTACGCCCGAAGCGGTCGCCGATGACAAACCCGATTGGGCGGCGATCCTCGTCAAACACCGATGGCATGCTGTGCAAATCCAGGAGGAGCGCACATCCGAAAACCGATCGCATCTGCTCAAGAATATGCTCGACCATCACGTGATAGGGTTCGTGATCCTGCTTGATTCGATCCATCACATGGCGATGTTGCCATTTTTCCCGCCAAAGATTGCCGGCGCCGTGCAGGCGTCGCGGCAATATACCCAGACCGCCCCTGACCTTTTTGCTGATCTGGGGTGTCTGGGTCAAATCCATCCCTATGACCATATCCGGATCGATTTCACTCCGGTTGCGATTGAGATCGACCCATGCCCTCGGCTTGCGGGCAATTATTACCGGAAATCCGGCAGCTTTGGCCGACGCCGCGAGACGGTCTGCATAGCGATCTTCGAGTCGGAGCAAATGGGAGGCCGGAACATTCAGGTTGTCTAGTAGGACAGCCGGATATTCCCGGCCGGAATGGGGCACGCTGACCAGTACCGGGAATTTAAGCGCCGCGACGTTGGTCAGCGAATAGGCCGCCACTGCCGACAAATATCTGCTGGAACCGGCGTTAGGCATGCTCACGCTCCCAAAAGCCCGTCCGCGCCCGAATAATTTGTCGATTTCGGGAAAAAATTAACCGATTTGCACTTATATGGCGGTCTGGGCATAATAGCCCGTCTGCAATCAGGCATATTCGGGAAGGCGCGACAAGATGATTAGAGTTCTCCTTGCGGAAGATGAACAGGCGATGCGCGAGCATCTTACACGGGCTTTGGAGAAAGCCAACTATGAAGTTGTCGCTGTCGATCGCGGAACGGCAGCGGTTCCGTTGCTCGAAGCGCAGAAATTCGATCTGCTTTTGACGGATATTGTGATGCCCGAAATGGATGGGATCGAACTGGCACAGCATTGCGCGTCGGTCTGCCCGGAAACCCAGGTCATGTTCATTACCGGCTTTTCCGGCGTCACATTACGTGCCGGACAATCGGTTCCGAAAGCCAAAATATTGTCGAAGCCCTTTCATTTGCGGGATCTGGTTCTGGAGGTTGACCGGCTGTTCGAACCGGACAGTATCAGCGACCTGAATTAAGCCTTGCGCCAGCCGAAGCGGCTGGCTAGACGGCCTCCAGCGTGGGCGTATAGCTCAGTGGTAGAGCACTTCGTTGACATCGAAGGGGTCGGGAGTTCAACTCTCTCTACGCCCACCATTTCACGGGACATCACATGCATCAGGCGGCGAGCGCTGTTGATACGGTGCTGTCGCGGCTCGGTGGATGGCCATACCAACTGGTATAGGCGCGGGTGAAAGCACTCAATTCGCTATAGCCGAGTTTCGCGGCAATTTCGGAGAGATTGCGGGTTCCTTCGAGAAAATAGAGATGGCAGGTATCCCGCCGAACCTGCTCCAGCAGCTGACGGTAGGACAAGCCTTCGGCCGCCAATTTGCGCCGCAATGTCCGTTCGGCCATGCCAAATGTTACAGCAGCCGCATCCAGACTGAGGCCGGATTTGTCGAGCAGAAACAACAGATATTCATAGGTCAGTTTCACAACATTATCCCGTTCGAATCTGCCCCGCGCAAAAACCGCCTTTTGACTCTCGGCAGCGGAGACAATCGCGGGATTGTGACTCGGAATAGGCTTGGTCATGGCTGATCGATGATATTCGAGATAGGTGGACGGTCGATTGAAATGACAAGGGATCGGTTCACCGCTCGAATTTCCGTCCGGAAATCCTCTGAACCCGTCTGGTCGCGGGTGGGCGAAATGCGCTGCTTTCACAGTTTGGAAACGGCCTTCCGCCAGCGATTCACCACAATGATAGACAAGGGCAAAAACGATGTGGACAAGATCGGGCGAGGCCACCCTGTCCAAGTTCCACACAAGGCGGTCACCTGAAGATAGCGACATGAGTTTTACGATCGGCTTTTCACCGCCCAGGCGTTGTTCCGCTACAAGCCGGATCAACGCTTCACCGAAACTGGGCTGGAAAAAGGCACCAAAACCCAGGTCGGAAAACCCCCGCGGAACCATTTTTTTGCCGATCGCCGAATGGATATCTGTCCGATTGAGCTCTTCCCGTGCCGCCGTGCAGAGACTGACAATCGACTCATCTCTCAATTGAAATCCGGGATCTCGCAATTCCGGTTCGGAACATTGCAGCGCGTCCAATAGCTGCGGTTTGCGGGCCTGAAGAGCATAGCAGCCAAGATAGGCGCGATAAAGAAACTGGGCGGAAATCGTCAAACAGGTGGATAACGGATAGTCCATGCTGTCAAGCTAGGGACCGGAATGCAATTATCTCAACTGGCTTTCGATAAAGATGCAAAATCAGCGACGAAGATGCCGATTTAGGGCCAATCTATGAACGACTAAAATATGCTCAGTAGCGGATGACCGATGCTCCCCAGGTAAATCCGCCACCCATCGCTTCCAGAACCAGCAGGTCCCCGGCCTTGATTCGGCCATCGCGCACCGCAGTATCCAGCGCCAGCGGGACCGAAGCAGCCGACGTATTGGCGTGCAAATCCACGGTTTTGATCACTTTTTCCGGCGCAAGATTCAGCTTTTTGGCGGTCGCATCCAGTATCCGGGCATTGGCCTGATGGGGCACCACCCAGTCTACATGATCGATCGACTCTCCTGCTTCTTCCAGCACTTCTTGCAGAACCGAAGAAAGATTGACCACAGCATGGCGAAAAACCTCGCGGCCTTTCATGCGTAGCTTGCCAACCGTTCCCGTCGTACCGGCTCCGCCATCGACATAGAGAAGCTGATTATGCGCGCCATCAGCGTGCAATCGGGTGACGAGGATGCCGCTTTCACTATGCTCGGCCGCGAGCACGATCGCGCCGGCGCCATCACCAAAAAGCACGCAGGTCCCGCGATCTTCCCAATCGAGTATCCGGCTGAACGTTTCCGCGCCGATAACCAGCGCATTTTGCGCGCTACCGGCCCGGATCATGCTGTCCGCCACCGAAAGCGCGTAGAGGAAACCCGAACAGACTGCAGCCACGTCAAAGGCAACGCACCCATTGCAGCCGAGCGCATCCTGGACAATCGTTGCCGTTGCCGGAAACGTCTGGTCGGGGGTCGCTGTCGCGACGATGATCAGGTCAATATCGGCGCTGCTGAAACCCGCAGCCTGCATGGCCTTTTCAGCCGCTTCGATGGCGAGGGTAGATGTGGTTTCATCGTCTTCGGCGATATGCCGGAACCGGATACCGGTGCGCTCGACGATCCATTCGTCCGTTGTATCCACCCGCTGCGCCAATTCGGCGTTGGAGACACGGGTTCGCGGCAAGGCCGAACCGGTACCCTTGATCACCGCGCGTCTGGTGGCGGCTACGTTCACTTGGCCACCTCCGTCACTGGCGCTGCCTCACTGATTTTTGTCAAATCTTCGCTGATCCGTTCCAAAATACTGTCCTCCACCAGCCGTGCGGCGACTTCGACAGCATTGGCTACGCCTTTTGCATCCGCGCTACCATGGCTTTTTACCACCACACCATTCAGGCCGAGAAAAACGGCACCGTTATGGTTGTTCGGATCAAGCTGGTCGCGGAGCATTTCCGTCGCCGGGCGGGATATCAGAAACCCGATCTTGGACCGGATGCTGCTCAAAAAGCTACGTTTCAGCAGGTCGGTGACAAACCGCGCGGTGCCTTCCAGTGCCTTGAGCGCCACATTGCCGGAAAAGCCGTCGGTCACAATCACATCGACCTCGCCGGTGGATATCTTGTCCGCCTCGGTGAACCCGAGAAAAGTCATATGCAGGCCAGCGGCACCTTTCAGCGTCGCGGCGGCTTCCTGAATCGTCCCGGTGCCCTTTGCTTCTTCGGTCCCGATATTCAGCAGCTTTACTCTGGGCCGATCAAAACCGTGCATGATCCGGCTATAAGCGGCACCCATCACCGCAAATTGTACGAGGTTCCGGCTATTGCATTCGGTATTGGCCCCGAGATCGAGCATCACGACATCGGTGTCCTCCATTGTCGGAAGCAACGCCGATAGCGCAGGACGGTCAATACCCTGCATCGTGCGCAGCGCCAGTTTGGCGATGGCCATTAACGCCCCGGTATTGCCGGCACTCACCGCAGCACTGACTTCCCCGTTTTTCACGGCATTGACAGCCATGCCCATCGATGTTGTTTTGGAACTGCGCAGCGCCTGTCCCGGCTTGTCATCGGCGGACACGACGTCCGGCGCATGCAATATTTCCGATGCCGCACTGAGATTGGGGTGATCCTGGAGCGCTTCTTTGATCCGCGTCTCGTCCCCGACGAACAGGAATTGAAATCCCTCGTGACGATGGCGTGCGAGTGCCGCGCCCGCAACCATGACGCGCGGGCCTTCATCTCCGCCCATCGCATCAATCGCGATTCGCGGCCTCATTCCCACCAGTTATTCCCCTTGATTGCGCGTCAGAAGCCGAGAGACTAGCTGATTAAAGATCAGCGGCCAAGACTTCACGGCCATTATAATGGCCGCAGGCACCGCACATATGGTGCGGGCGCTTCAATTCGCCGCAATTCGGGCATTCCTGATAAGCTTCGACTTTCAAAGCATCGTGAGACCGGCGCATACCGCGTTTCGACGGTGTAGTTTTTCTTTTTGGTACAGCCATTGCTAAGCCTGTTCTTTATATTTAATATCAAATGCCTGCATCCAAGCCAAACAATCCAGTCTCCAGATTTTGGAGAATCACCTGGTGGAAGCTCAGCAGATTGCACGCGAAGGGGCGCGTATAATGAATTTCCTGTGCGTTGCAAGCATTCTGCTTCTATAGGCGGCCTATAATTTTCACATTTCCGGGGGATAAAATGATTTTACCGATAACCTTGACCGTGGCCGGCGCTGCGGCACTGATAAATATCTGGCTGATGATCCGCGTAGGACAAGTCAGAACCAGCGAGAAAATCAGTGTTGGTGATGGTGGCAATGAAAATGTCATCCGCCGCATGCGCGCCCACAGCAACTATATCGAAAGCGCACCATTTGTCGTGCTGCTAGTCGCGGCGATCGAGCTGGCCAGCCCGATGTCCCCGACCTGGCTGTGGATTGTCGGCGGGCTCTATCTGCTCGGCCGCGTCGCGCACGGGGTCGGGATGGATGGCGGAAAATTCGGCAAAGGCCGGGCAATCGGTACGATTATCACGATGCTGACACTTCTGGGTCTCGGGATTTATGCGATCGCGATTCCATATGTAGCCTGAATTCGCTTAACGCGCCGCCAGTACGTCATCAGCAACAAAGGCGTTGGTCTTGCGTTCATAGCCAAACTGGCTGGTCGGCCCGTGCCCGGGAATGAAGGTCACGTCGTCGCCCAGCGGCCAGAGCTTCTGGGTGATCGCGTCTATCAGGTCCTGATGATTGCCGCGGGGAAAATCGGTGCGACCTATGGAACCCTGGAACAGGACATCGCCGACCACCGCCAGCTTTGACGGCTGATGGTAGAAAATTACATGGCCAGGCGTGTGGCCGGGACAATGGATGACATCGAGCACCAGGTCGCCAACGGTAACCTGATCGCCATCCTTCAGCCAGCGGTCGGGCTCGAAGCTTTTTGCCGTCATCCCGAAACGCGCACCATCGCCTTCGAGCTGATCGATCCAGAACCGGTCGTCCTCGTGCGGACCTTCGATCGGAATACCCAGTTCTTCTGCGAGCATGCCGGCTTGGCCACAATGGTCGAGATGACCGTGGGTCAGAATGATCTTTTCGAGATCAACGCCATGTTCCTCGACCGCCGCCTTGAGCCGCGACAGATCGCCGCCCGGATCGCTGAGCGCAGCCTTGTTGGTCTTGGTGCACCAGAGGAGCGTGCAATTTTGCTGGAGCGGCGTGACCGGAATGATCACGGCCTTGAGGGGTGCTTCTGTCATGGGGAGCTATTTGGGGTCAACACGCACAAGTTGCAAGCCGCGTATTGACAGCCCGGTCAAAGCCGCCGCCCTGTCCAGACGACCCGGCCAATGATGTTCACGCTGTCCGGGCTGACATCGTCCCAATCAGGATATTGCGGATTGTCGCTACGGATCGACAGTTTTCCGGAAGGCCCCATGGCGACGCGCTTGACCAGCAGCACATCATCCATGCGCAGCACATATATGCCGTCGCGCAAGGGCCGGGAGGAGGCGCTGTGGTCGACCAGGATGTCATCACCATCGCCCAGAGTCGGATCCATCGAATCACCATCAACGGCAATCAGCGACAGTCTGGCAGGATCTACGCCCAGTCGCCTGATCCACTTGGGTCCGAACCCCATGGATTCGGCATATTCGTCATCCGCCAATGATCCCGGACCGGCCGAAGCACCGACCTGTAATTGCTTGATCCGGAGCAGGCCGTCCGGAGGGACATGACCGGGCCGCCGAACGTCACGTGCTGCAGGCGCGCCCAGCAATTGCTCCTCTACCCCGTAAAATTCCGCCAGCCTGCGCCTGTCTTGCTCATCCAGCTTCCGGGGTGAACCACGCCGGATATATTGCTGGATATAGGCCGGATTCTTTCCGAGCATTTTCGATATCGCGGCGAAGTCATGTCCGTTGTTGCGGATCAGTTCCTCCAGATTGGCGCGCGGATCATCGGTCATATCGGGCCTCGTATAGCCGCAATGGCCGAAACTGGCAATAGGATTTTTCCTAGACATGTAGGAAATCAGATTTCAAATAGGAATTTCCCTATTAAACGAGTCGCCGGTTTGCGCGATCAGCAACGAGAAGGAGGTTGCCAATGCCATTGTTACGCAAAGTAGAGATATTTCTGAACGAAACCGACATGCCTTGGACCAAATTCGGCCGACTGTCAGTACGCGATCCGCGCTTTGTGCAGGATCTGCGCAACGGACGCGAGCCAGGCAAAAGCGTGTCGCAGCGGGTAGAATATTTCATGAACTTGTGGCGGGCCGACCATGCCGGTTGATCCAGCGCGCCTGACAAGTTGCCGGAGGGACCCCGGTTCGTCGCTCGCCGGTCAAATCGAAGCGCTGGCCGGAGACAGGGCGGTCGTCACCTTGCAACGCGAGCGCCCGTGGGCGAGCATCACCTTCAGCGGGACGCGTCATAGTTTATCGATCGAATGGGCGGGCGAAGCTGATCTTGCGGCCGTGGAAAATCTCGCCACGGTGCTCCCCGTCCACGAATTTACAATCCCCGGCTACTTCGTCGCCGATATCTTGATCACAGAACAATCAACGACTCACTTGTTGGTCGAAGCCCTCTCGATCGTCGATCCTGTCGAAAACCTTCGGGACTAGCGCCCGTTAACGCTGGACCGTCATTCGCTCCAAAGTGCCGAGTGCAGCTTTCAACGCCGCGTCCATATCCACCTGGCGGTTATCCTGGGCATCAATTTCGGTCGATTCGACCGATCGCAGCGGAGCAATGACCACCGGGGTGGGCGCTTCGGAAGTCTGCGTAGATGGAGCAGCTTCTTCGGCGGTCGGAGGGGGCTCGATGCTCGCTGGCTCCGGCGCAGCCTGTCCGTCCATTTCCAGCGCTTTCAAGCGCCGGAGACCGGTTTCCAGACGCTCGGCAAGCTGGGCAAGGGACAAGGCCGACAGATCCTCGCTGGGAGCGGGCGATTCTTCTTGTTGGGAAACATCAACAGAGAGACCTGGCACCGGCTCTTCGGCGGGCCGCGAGTGCCGTACCTCGTCTGCATCGACTGAAGCGGCTGTAACGACAGGCGTCACGGGTTGCTCCACAGGTTGCGAATATTCTTGCCCGGCTTCCGGTTGATCGAACTGTTTGATTTTCTCGGCAAGCGGGGCGCCCAGGTCCGAGGATGCAAAGATCGGATGGCGTGCCGGGGCGTCGGGATGACGATCCGCCGACCTGACGTCTGGCAGGTCCTTTAGCTCGGTCACCTGGCCAGCGGCTTTTTTCGGTTTTCTGAGAAATCTGGTCAGAGATTTTGCCGAAAGGTTCAGTTTCGGTGCGGTAAAACGCGACTTGTCTTCCCGCTCCTCGTCGATTGTGTTGGTTGTCAGATTTTTGCGAATTGCCAAGCTCATATCGGAGCCTCCTCCAGAAAATTTTGGATTGTGATTCAAGAACAAATAGAGCGCCGATGTCGACACCATTCCTGCGACAACGGCAACCAGGCCGCGCGCCGTATTTCCGAGGGGCGGCGCGGCGGCCGGTATGATTTCCGATAGTCCGGTCGCGCCGATGATATTTTCGAGATAGACGTGCGGCAATGTGGCAATCACGAGCGCTGCCGAAATACCCCCCGCAACAGCCATAGCGGGCTGTTTGAATCGCACCATATCCTGTTCTATTGGGTCCACAACATTCTCCACCATATCAAGCCGCACGCCCATAGGATTTGCGCGCAATCAACTTTTGGTAAACAGGAGTGTAACGCAAAATGTTTGACGACCAGTTACGATCGGCCTCAACATATTCTCGCGCTGTTTCAATGGTTTGAGGCCAAGAAGCTTTATTGTTCAGCAAATCGGCCAATTTTTCGGCGATTTTTTCGGGGTCCCCGGCCGGAAAAAGAGTGCCGGTAATACCATCGGCAATCAACTCCCGGTGACCGCCAACATCCGATGCTGCCACCAGCCGGCCTTGCGCCATTGCTTCCAGCGGTTTGAGCGGAGTCACCAGTTCGGTAAGCCGCATCGACTTGCGCGGATAGACCATGATATCCATCAGGCCATAAAAACGCTCGACTTCGGCATGGGGCACCCGACCGGTGAAGATCACTGCATTCGCGGCTCCCAGCCGGTCCACCCGGGCCTTCAGCGCATCCTCCATTGGACCGCCGCCGACCAGCAATAGATGCACGTCCGGGTGGGAGCGCCGAAGCATGGGCAGGGCCGCGATCAGATCGTCGAGTCCTTCATAGTCATAGAAGCTGCCGATAAATCCCAAAACCGGTTTCCCGCTCAAACCCAATTGGGCCAGAAGCTCCTCATCACGCGCCGGTGGTTCTCCGAACAGGTCGAGATCGACACCATTGGGAGAGATGGTTATTTTCTCGGACTTCACACCACGTCCCATCAGATCCGACCGCAGGCCTTCGCAGATCACCGCGACCGCATCCGCACCGTTGATGACATGATTTTCCAGCTGGCGCGTCAGCCAATAGCGCGGACTGTGTTCACTGCCCGTGCCGTTGCCGACTGCGGCATCTTCCCAGAAGGCCCGGATTTCATAGACCAGTGGCAATCCCGATTTTTCGGCAGCACGCAAGGCAGCCAGCCCGGTGAGGGCGGGCGAATGGGCGTGTAATATATCCGGCTGCCATTCCCGAATGACGTGTTCGATACGCTCCGCCAACACCGCAACTTCCCGCCATTCGCGTACCGGTGATGGTCCCTGAACCCGAGCCAGAGTACGGAAGAACTGAAGGTTATCGGCGACTTCTAGCGGCTGCTTGGCGACATATCCATGCTGATTCTGTCGTATGCCGGTAACACCCGCGACCGTCAGGCCGCTGGCAATTTGCGCCTTCATGATCGCACGGGTGCGAAAGCAATATCCACTGTGCAGGGGCAGGCTGTGATCAAGAATGTGGAGAATACGCGTCATGGCAGAAGCTCTTGCCAAAAAAGGATTAACGTCCCGTCAACCCAATGTCTGTATCGCGCGATGATAGAAGAGTGCGCTGTCGCCGCTCGCGCCGGGATGAATTGGTTAGATGATAGACAATTTTTCTATCGCTTTGACGCATGGCTTGCTGCTGATCGCAGCCTGGCGTCTGATCCATCGCGACGATCTCGATGTTGAAGATCCGCCGGAACGCGACAAGGAACCGGATGGTTTTTTAACCCGATCCGCCAGCAACGGACCGCGCCCCGATGCGTGATCTCTTCTTCGTCGGATATCTCCTGGCGCTGCTGTTCCTCGCCTTCAAGCGTCCCTTTCTGTTCACCCTGGTTTATGCCTATATCGATATCGTTGCTCCGCAGCGGCTGAGCTATTTCATGCTCAACTCCGTGCCGCTGTCACTGATCGTATTCGCACTGGCATTGCTTGGCTTCATATTCGCGGACAACAAGCAGGACAGTCGCTTTTCCATCCGCCAGGCGATCATGATCCTGCTGCTTGTCTATTGCGGCTATACGACGATACAGGCCGAGGTACCCGACGCGGCGGTGGAAAAATGGGACTGGGTATGGAAAGCGCTGGTCTTCGCAATATTCCTGCCGCTGACTCTCAGGACCAAATTAAGGCTTGAAGCGCTGGCGCTGTTCATGGTGCTGTGCGCCGGGACGTTGATCATTACCGGCGGGATCAAAACATTACTCTCTGGCGGCGGCTATGGCGTGCTTGTTCTGCTAGTCGACAACAACGCCGGTCTCTACGAGGGATCGATCATTTCGACCGTCGCCATCTGTATCATCCCCTTGATTCTGTGGCTGTCCAATCATGGAACGATTTTCCCGCCCGATTGGCGGGTCAAAATTTTCGCTTATGCTCTGATCTTCGCCGCATTGCTCATTCCCATCGGAACACAGGCGCGTACCGGCCTCGTGTGCATCGGGGTCCTGGCAGTGCTGCAATTGCGCTTCGTCCGCTACCGATTGATCTACGGAGGCCTTGCGATGACCCTCGGACTCTTGTCGATTCCGTTTCTGCCGCAAAGCTTCACCGAACGGATGGCGACGATTGAAAATTACGAAGCGGACCAGTCCGCATCGACCCGGATCGCGGTCTGGCGGTGGACGGTGGAATATGCCAACGAGCACCCGTTTGGAGGCGGGTTTGACGTCTACCGGATCAACAAGCTGACCTATGAACTGTCAGAGGTGGATGTCGCCCAGTACGAGGAATGGGGCATTGATCCCGACGATGTCGACGCCCGGCTGGTCGAGGATGAATCGCGGGCATTTCACAGCAGCTATTTCGAAATGCTCGGCGAACAGGGCTATCCCGGCCTGGTTCTGTGGCTGATCATCCATGTCGGCGGTCTGTGGCGAATGGAACTGTTGCGACGAAAATATGCCAACACTGAGAAGGAAGGCGAACAATGGGTGGCGCCCCTCGCCATTGCCTTGCAGCACGGCCATATCATCTTCCTTGTCGGGGCATTGTTTGTCGGGATCGCCTACCAGCCATTTGTCTATATGCTGGTGGCGCTGCAGATCGGTCTCGACACCTATATGGCGCGCCGGTCAGCAGAAGCCCGGTGGCAGCCGCTTGCACAACAACTGCCCGGGATGGCTGGACCGGAACCATTGCCGCAAGCGCGCCGACCTTTTACAAATTGAGTGACGCTTTCGCCGGGGCGCAGTAGACGCGTCATATGGCACTCACTGTTTCCGTAGCCGTCGAACGATGGCCTGTCGCCGGCTCCTTCATCATCAGCCGGGGCGCCAAGAGCCATGTCGATGTCGTGCGGTGCGAAATTTCCGACGGCACCCACCGCGGTACGGCAGAGGCAACCCCGATCTATTACGCAGGCGAAAGCGCTGAAAAATGTGCCACTGAGATCACCCGGTTTGTCGGAGAGCATCCGGATCTGGACCGGGCGGTGCTGCTTCAGCGCATGCCGCGCGGGGCTGCCCGCAATGCCCTCGATTGCGCGCTATGGGATCTGGAATGCCGGAAAACAAACGCATCCCTGTGGGAACTGGCCGGCTTGCCCGAACCTTCTCCTCTTGTCTCGGCCTTCACCATATCGCTCGACCAGCCGCAAATCATGGAAGCGCAGGCCCGTCAGGCTGCGTCAAATGGTCACGCTTTGCTGAAACTGAAATTGTCGGGCCAGGACGACCATGAACGGGTGGCCGCGGTGCATCACGGTGCGCCCGATGCCCGCCTCATCGTCGATGCCAACGAAAGCTGGAACGATCTCGACATTGCTGCCGAGGCTGCGCTTCTGGCGCAATATTCAGTCGAATTGATCGAGCAACCGGTCAGCGCCGGACGGGATCATCTGCTCGGCGGTATGCGCTCTCCGGTTCCGCTTTGCGCCGACGAAAGCTGCCACACCAGCGCCGACGTCGAAAGGATTGCGCCATATTATGACGCGGTAAACATAAAACTCGACAAGGCTGGCGGTTTGACCGAGGCGATAGCGACGACCCATGCCGCGCAGGCGATGGGCATGAAAATCATGGTCGGCTGCATGCTGTCAACGTCGCTGGGAATACGGCCAGCTTTTGCTCTGGCGCAGCTCGCACACTGGGTTGATCTTGACGGACCTCTGCTGCTCGCAAAAGACCGCGTCGATGGCTTCCGGTTTGAGTGCGGCAAAATATTGCCTGCGGAAAGCGCGGGCTAGAACCCGTCCAGATACTCGATCACCGGAGCGGCCGCCATGCACGGAGCCAGCTTCGGACCGCTGGCCCGGAAATGCTCCGATTTGCCATGCGCCTCCAGGGCGGCCTGATCGACATAGCGTTCGAGCACTTTGTATTGCTGCGGATTGTCCTTGCACTGAAACGCCGCGTAGAACTCATTGCCCGGTTCGTTTGCGTTAACCGCTGCCATCAGCTCGGAAAATGCGGCTTCAAAATCGGCATTCTTGCCTTCGGCGACGGTTAATGTTGCGACTACGCCTACTGCTGCCATGATATATTCTCCCTGATTGAAACGGGCCAGCGCTTCCACGCCGACCCGTTATTCACTATACTAGAAAATCTCGAACAATCCGGCGGCACCCTGTCCGCCGCCGATGCACATCGTGACCACGGCATATTTTGCGCCGCGCCGCTTGCCCTCGATCAGCGCATGGCCGGTGCAGCGCGCTCCGGTCATCCCGTAGGGGTGACCGATTGAAATGGAGCCGCCGTTAACGTTCAAAATCTCGTCGGGAATACCCAGCTTCTGCTGGCAATATAGCACCTGCACGGCGAAAGCTTCATTGAGCTCCCACAGGCCGATATCGTCCATTTTCAGGTCGAAGCGCTCGAGTAGTTTGGGAATCGCGAACACCGGACCGATGCCCATTTCGTCGGGCTTGGTGCCAGCAACGGCCATGCCGACATAGCGGCCCAGCGGGTTGAGGCCGGCCTTCTCCGCCGCTTTTGCTTCCATCACCACGCTGGCAGAGGAACCGTCGGAAAGTTGTGATGCGTTACCCGCGGTGACGATTTTGTCGGGTCCGAGTACGGGCTTCAGTGACTGCAGGCCTTCGAGCGTGGTCGAGGGCCGGTTTCCTTCGTCCTTGCTGATGGTGACCTCGACATGGGAAATTTCTTTGGTTTCCTTGTCCTGGACGCCCATGGTCGTGGTCACTTCGACAATCTCGTCATCGAAATAGCCTGCTTCCTGGGCAGCGGCGGTGCGCATCTGCGACTGCAGGGCATATTCGTCACAGGCTTCGCGGCTGATCCCGTAACGCTCGCCGACGACTTCCGCCGTCTGCAGCATCGGCATGTAGATATCGTCGTGCATCTTGAGCAATTCACGGTCCGGCTGCATCCGCATTTCTGCTGTCTGCACGGTCGAAATCGAATCCTGTCCACCGCCAACTACGATATCCATCCGGTCGAGCGTCACCTGCTTGGATGCCGTAGCAATGGCCATAAGGCCGGAGGAACATTGCCGGTCGATCGTCATGCCGGGGACTTCGACAGGAAAGCCTGAACGCAGCGCCACCAGCCGTGCGAGGTTCCCGCCCTGTGATCCCTGCTGCAATGCGCTGCCCCACACGACATCGTCGATCATGCCAGGATCAATACCCGCTCTCTCGACAGCCGCTTTTGCGGAATAATGGCCCAGCGTCGCGCCGGTTGTCGTATTGAATGCACCCTTATAGGCTCGGCCGATGGGGGTGCGGGCTGTGGAAACGATGACGGCGTCACGCATGATGATATTCCTTCAAAATTGGCATTAGAGTCGGATTTGAACCATATTGTCCCCGTTAATTGTACAATTAACAAGGGAATTTTTTGGCGAGCCGCTGCCGCTACGGAACACTAGCCATTGTCCACCTGAACGGCAAAACCACCTTCGGGATAGGGCAGAATCATCTCGCCGTCCGGCGCAGCAGTGAACGTGGTCTGGGTCGGATAAGCAAATTCCAGACCTTCTTCATTAAATTTCTGCAAGATCGCCAGCCCGATGTTGTGACGGCCCTGATACACGACTTCATATTCATTGCTCATGATATCGAAATCGAGTTCGAAGTTGATCGAACTGTCCCCGAAGCCGACGAAACCGCAACGAACGAACACCGCTTCATTGTCTTCGACTATTTTCTTGAGAATATCCGGGATCCGGCGCGCGTCGGCTGGCTTGGTCTGGTAAATGACACCAATGCCAAAACGTGTCCGCCGTCTCGCCAGGCGTGTCATGTTGACGATTTCCTTGTCCAGCAGATTGGTGTTCGAAATGATGATCTCTTCACCAGTCACAGCCCTCAGCCGCGTGCTTTTAAGGCCGATTTTCTCGATCGTTCCGATGGTATTGTCATAGGTTATTGTTTCTCCGCGGCGGAACGGTTTGTCGAAAATGATCGACAGCGCGGCGAACAGATCGGAAAAAATACCCTGGGCAGCAAGACCAATGGCGATGCCGCCGACCCCGAGACCCGCGATCAGGCCGGTTACATTTACACCAAGATTGTCGAGGATCATGATCGCCGCGATTGCGAAGAGCACGAAGGTCACCAGCAACCGGATCAGGGTCATCGCATTTTCCAGCGTTTCATGCTGGTCGGGATCCTGCGATGTCTTACGCACGATCAGCCCGAGAATGATTTCTTTAAGCCAGATGGCAACCTGTATCACCATGGCTATAGTGAACAGAACATGCACGATGCGATTGAAACTGGAGGGCGCGCTGGCGAAGCTCACGATGAGTTCGGCCGACACCATCAACATAAAAAACTTGCTGGTCCGGGCAATCGCCGTTCCAATGATCGTACGATAACCGATCAGGTCTTGATTATTGCGGACGTACCGGGCGCCGAAACGCTTTATGGCACCGAGCAGGAGAAAAATAGCGGTGCCAATCACCGCTGCGACAATCAGCTCCATATAATGGTCAGTCAGCCATAGGGACCCGTCCTGAGCGATGCGCTGAACGGATTCCCTGATATTGGGGGCGGTTGCTGCCAGTACGGAATCAGATGTTTTTGTCATAGGCCATCAGCTAGGGAGAAGCACCGAAAATAACAACCCGTGTGATCGAACCCGGTAACGCCGGGGCCATTAGTATGGGAGTTTCTGAGCGGCGAGAAGAAACTCCACATTGCCCTTCGGTCCGGTGATCGGACTTTCGGTGATTCCCAAAACATCCCAGCCGGATGCAATCAGCCAATCTCTCACTTTTTCACATGCTGCCTGGCGAACCATCTCGTCTCGCACCACGCCACCCTTGCCGACTTCGTTGCGTTCGGCTTCAAATTGCGGCTTGATGAGCGCGACCAGCATCGCCTTTTCCTTGGCAAATTCGAGCGGTCGTTCCAGCACTTTGACGAGTGAAATGAAACTGGCATCGCAGACGATGATGTCGACCTTTTCCGGAATATGCTTTTCGGTAAGTATCCTCGCACTGGTTTGTTCGTGCACCGCGACCCTGTCGTCCTGTCGCAGCTTCCAGGCAAGCTGGTTTGTGCCGCTGTCCACGGCATAGACTTTTTCCGCCCCCCCGGTCAGCAAGACATCGGTAAACCCCCCCGTGCTGCTGCCGACATCCATCGCCGTCATGCCGGTGACGTCGATCCCGAAATGCTGGAGCGCATGATCCAGCTTGATGCCGCCGCGGGATACCCACGGATGATCTTTGCCCTTGAGTTCAATCGCGGCATCACTCGCGATCTTATGTCCGGGCTTGTCGATTTTTTTGCCCGCAACCGTCACCAGACCCGCCATGATATAGGCTTGCGCCTTGGCCCGGCTGTCGGCGAGACCGCGATCGGCCAGTATCTGATCAACGCGTTGTTTCACGACTTTGGGTTCAGGTTGGGCCATGGCAAATCAGGACTAGCCTAGCGCTGCGCTTTTGGCCATATTCCTTTGCTATGAGAATCATTTCTGTCCGCCAGTCCCTTCCTCTCCTTGTGCTCGCGCTCGCAGCTTGCTCGACCGCGCCGCCGGAGCCGGCACCGACCCCGCAACCGACCAAGCCCGTTGCAGCACCGTCCCCGACGCCAACGCAACCGCGGGGCGAATGGATTGACTGGCCGATCACACCCGGCGAGTGGGTATATCGCAAGGATGAGCGTGGTTCGCTCGCGCTATTCGGTCAAAATGATAGAGACGCAATCTTCATCATCCGCTGCGATCAATCGCGTCGGCAATTGTTCCTGTCGCGCGCCGGTTCGGTTGGTGACAAGGCCACCATGGTTCTGCGCGCCAGCTCCGGCCTGCAGTCCTACCCCGCTAGCAATAGCGGTGGAACGCCGCGTTATGCTGCCATTTCGGTATCCCCGCGCGATATGATGATGGATCGCATTGCCTATAGCCGCGGCCGATTTGCCGTCGAAACCAGCGGTCTGGAATCGCTCGCCATCCCGGCCTGGCCGGAATTCAGTCGCGTTGTGGAAGATTGTCGTACCTAATCCGCTTGTGATCAGGCCGGAACGCGCAATTGTGACAGCAAAATAAAAAAATTCAAGACTTGATCGCCCGTTCGATATGATTCACATTTATGGCGTCGAACAGCGGAGAGAATTTCAATGCAACAGTTCGTGTTTTATTCACAAGCGAAAGGAGGTGGTCCGATGTCTCATGGTTCAGCACAGGGGTCGGAAAAATCCGTTCGGGGAGCAACTCTGGTCTAGAAATCAGGCAACCCGGCAGCGGCACTTCCTACCGCTGACCCATGTTCAGAGGTTGTCGGTCCGAAAGGACCGGCAGCCTCTTTTCATTTCCTGTGGTCTGATTGTTCGAGATATTCCTCGCGGATCATGAAATCGCGAACGCCGATCCGTACTTCCCGCAGAAATTGGACCAGAGCGATAGAAAGCAAGCTGATCGCAACGATGAATGCGCAGCCAATGCCCAGGGATAGATCGACGCCGGTCAGTTCCATGATGAACAGCAAACCGATCAGCGCGCAGGCGACGATGGCGCTGATAACGCTCAAAAATATGGCGCTGTTGACGATCCTGATGCGCAATTGCAGGTCTCCGAGCTCCGCAACCACAAGGTCATGGTCCGTGCCCGTGGTGGATTTGAACAGCTCCTGAAGATCGCGTGACCGGTCGATAATTCGCGCCAGACGGCCTGCAAACAGGTTGAGCATGGCGCCGATACCGACCAGCAGAAATGCGGGAGCCAGAGCGGTTTGCAATACGGTGACAATATCGGCGCCGGCGATTTCCGAAAATCCGTTCATGTTTTCATCCTGATCCGCAAGGCCAATCCTGCCGTGGGCTGCTCGTCCCAGAGTGACAGATCGAAGCGCTGCGCATCGGCGCGCGCACGGGCCAGCACCTGTTCCGGCACATCGCCGCTGGCAAAAATCTGGTCGGCCTGCCCCAGCCAGCGCGCCTGGCGAAGGGTAAGATCATCGGGGTCTGCGCTGGCCAGTTCCAGATCGATGACTTGCGAGCGCGCCTGCCCGTGCGGCTGATCCAGCCAGCTATCCACGTCCTCCGCAGAATGATTGACCATCACGTCCAGCGGGCCATTCGGATCGAGCACCGCATCAATCGCTTTCCGCCGGGCCGCGCTCTCCGGCCAGGCCTCCTGGATGCGTTCCCGCGCACCAAGCAAGGCATCCGCGAGCGTTCCCAGGCCGGCCGGCAATAATTGCTCAAGTCGCTGCCGCAGCGCCTTGGCCAGCCCCGCCGAGGCCCCGCCCGTGCCAATTGCGACCAGCACGGGATCGCGGTCGATGATCGCGGGCGTAGTATAATCACAGAGCGCAGACCGGTCGACGGCATTGACCAGCAAGCCCCTCGTTTTCAGGCGCGTTACCGCTGCGACCGCCTCGTCATCATCTTCCACTGCGACCACCGCCAACGTGAGATGGTCGGCTTCCTCATCATCGGTGATCACCGCGCCGGCGCGCTCATAGAGCCGTCTTTTGGCGTCAGCCATCTCGCCACGTCCCAAAAGAAGGATCTTGCGGCCCTCCATATTCAGAAAAATTGGCAACTGGTTCATCGCATCCACCAATAGAGTTGGTCATCCCCGCGCGGGGAATGACGCATTATTTAAGCCAGTCGGGCACATGTTCAGCAGCCATGATCGTCGACGGTTCAATCCGCTCCGCGACCACCGCATATCGATCGCCATCGACCAGCACCTCGGGCACCAGTGGCCGACTGTTATAGGTGTTCGCCATGGTCGCGCCATAGGCTCCGGCTGTTCGAAAAATCCCCAGTTCTCCGGTCCGGACGCGGTCAACCACCCGTTCCTTGGCAAAAATGTCGCTGCTTTCGCAGATCGGGCCGACGATCGAAGCGACCATCGTCTCGCCGCTCGGTTCCACCGCTTCGAAATGATGCCAGGCGTCATAGATGGCTGGCCGCATCAGATCGTTCATCGCCGCGTCGACAATCACAAAATCGCTGTCCACGCCCGGCTTGATCCGGATGACCTTGGTGATCATGACCCCGCTATTCCCGGCGATGACCCGACCGGGTTCGAACATCAGGGTGACATCCCAATCCCGGGTCACCCGTGCGACCATCGCGCCATACTCAGCCGGAGTCGGTGGATTGTCTTCGGGCTTATAGGGCACGCCCAGCCCGCCGCCCAGATCGACATGGCTAATGGTATGACCCGCGCCGCGCAGCTGCACGACCAGCTCTCCCATTCTCGCGTAGCATTTTTCGAGCGGTTCAAGACTCTGCAACTGGCTGCCGATGTGCACGGCAACCCCGCGCAGGTCGAGTCCGTCAAGCTTGGACAGCCGCGCGTAGATATCCGGCGCAACATCAATCGCCACCCCAAATTTATTTTCCTTCTTGCCGGTCGAAATCTTCGCATGTGTGCCCGCATCGACATCCGGATTGACGCGCAGGGTCGCCGACGCCCGTTCGCCGCGCGCAGCGGCAATGGCTGCGAGCATCTCGCCTTCTTCTTCCGATTCCAGATTAAACTGGCCGATGCCTTTCTCGAGACCAAGGGTCAATTCCTCGCGAGTCTTGCCCACTCCGGAAAAGACAATGTCCTTTGCCTTCATGCCCGCCGCCAGGGCGCGCTGTAATTCGCCGCCGGACACCACGTCCGCACCATAGCCCTGATTTGCCAATATCCGGAGAACCGCGAGATTGGGGTTCGCTTTCACCGCGAAGGCGAGATGGATTTTGCCCGCATCTTTCAACCCTTCGCGAAACACCCGCGCATGACGCTCAAGCGTCGCCCGCGAATAAACATAAACAGGGGTCCCGACTTCTTCGGCGATCTGCGACAGTGGAATATCTTCCGCGTGCAATATTCCATTTTTGAGCTGGAAATGGTCCAATATCTTGTACTTTCAAACGGGTGAAACGGGTTTAGCCGGGTGGTGGCAGGTCAAATTCGTCATCCTGCCGTTCTTCCGACCGGCGGAGCAGTTCGTCGCTGCGTTCCGGCACGGCCTGGGTGGACGGAACCAGCAGTTCTTCCCCGCTGGGTGCTTTTGCTTCACCGTAAATGGCAGGGGGCAATGCTTCGCCCTTGGCCGGCTGCAAGGCGCCGCGATTTCCGCAGGCAGCCAGTATGACCGTGGCGCCGGTCAGCAACAGGATCGATTGGACTTTGTTCATTTCAACTCTCCGGCCCCAGCGTTTTTTTGGCTTTTGCAATCTGGACCCTTACTTGATCCGGTGCTGTCCCGCCATAACTGGATCGACTGGCCACCGAGGCGTCAACTGCGAGCACGCTGAACACGCCTTCATGGATCCGGTCATCGACAGCCTGGAGCTGATCCAGGGTAAGATCAGCCAAGCCGCAGCCGTGCTCTTCGGCGAGGGATACGACCGCACCGGTGACGTGATGAGCCTCGCGAAACGGCAGCTTGGCTTCCCGCACCAGCCAGTCGGCGAAATCGGTCGCGGTCGAGAAACCCGCCTCGGCCAGCGCGCGCATCCGGCTACTGCTGAATTCGACTTCGGCAACCATCCCGGTCATCGCGGCGATCGACAGGCCGAGCAAGTCATGGGCTTCGAACACGGGTGGCTTGTCGTCCTGCATGTCCTTGGAATAGGCAAGCGGCAGGCCTTTCATGGTGATCACCAGCGCGTTCATCGCACCGGCAATCCGTCCGGAATGGCCGCGCACCAGTTCGGCTGCATCGGGATTGCGTTTCTGCGGCATGATCGACGAACCGGTCGAAAAACTGTCCGGCAGCTTGATGAAGCCGAAAGGCTGACTCGCCCAGATCACAAATTCTTCGGCGAGCCGGGAAAGGTGCAAGCTGCACTGAGTGGCTGCCATCAGGTAATCAAGGGCAAAATCCCGGTCAGAAACCGAATCAAGGCTATTGCCCGTCGGATTGTCAAAACCCAGCATCGACGCTGTTTTGTCGCGATCAATCGGAAAACCCGTACCGGCGAGCGCTGCGGCACCCAGCGGTGATTCATTCATCCGCTTGCGCGCATCGGCAAAACGCGAGCGGTCTCTCCGGACCATTTCATAATAAGCCATCAGATGGTGTCCAAGACTCACCGGCTGGGCCGATTGCAAATGTGTGAAGCCCGGCATGATCGTTCCGGCATGTTCTTCGGCACGATCCACCAGCGTCTTTTGCAAGGCATTCAGTGCGCTGTCGACCATGTCCATCGCATCGCGCACCCAGAGCCGAAAATCGGTCGCTACCTGGTCATTGCGGGACCGTGCGGTGTGCAGTCGGCCCGCTACCGGACCGACAATTTCCGCCAGCCGCGCTTCAACGTGCATGTGAATATCTTCAAGGTCGAGGTCTTCGGTGACGCCGCCGGTTTCAAATTCCTGGGCGATCTGATTCAGTCCATCGATGATTCTCGTCGCGTCTTCCGCGTCGACAATGTCCTGATCCGCCAGCATCGCAATATGAGCCAGACTCGCACGGATATCATGCCGCCATAATTTCTTGTCGAACGGGATCGACGCGTTTATCTCGCGCATGATTGATGAAGGGCCATCGGCAAATCTGCCGCCCCACATGATATTGGAATTATTCGTGCCTGTTGTGATGCGTACCGTCCTGTTCTTGACCTTGCTTGTGAGCCTAGCCGCCTGCGATAGAGGCTCGAGCCAAGCGGAGCAAGAATTTGCTGACGGCAGGACTCAGGATGAGGGCGAGACCATCGAGAGCGGCAAGGGCCTGGTCGGCAAGCTGGATATTTCCCAGCGCGGCACTGCTATGGTCGATACACCGTTTCAGGCACCCGACGGCAGTACGGTGCGGCTGAGCGACTTCACCGGCAAGCCCGTGTTGGTAAATATCTGGGCGACCTGGTGCGCGCCTTGTATCGTTGAAATGCCGATGCTCGATACACTTGCAGTTCGGGAGAAAGACCGGCTCAACGTGCTGGTAGTATCGCAGGATATTCAGGGTACGGAGAAAGTCCTGCCGTTCTTCGCTCGTAGAGAGTTTCGCGAACTGGAGCCGTATGTCGATCCGGAAAACGGTTTGAGTTTCGGCTTCGGTTCGGGACTGATGCCGACCACAGTGCTCTACGATGAGCAGGGCCAGGAAGTGTGGCGGGTGATCGGAGCCATGGACTGGGATGGCGCCAAGGCAGCCGCCCTGCTCGAGGAAACGCTGGCTGAAGGTTGAATTGCACATCCCGCGACGCCGCAATCGAACACCGCATTTGATCTGGAGTTATCATTTTCGCCAGAAGCACCGGATTGTGTTTCTGCCAAGTTGCGCTATTCATGGGCATTCTTGGCTTATTGGAGAATTTGATGAAACGCTGTAAAACAGAAATCATTCTTCCGGTGCTTGCCGGACTTACGATGCTATCCGCGTGCGGACAGAATAGCGAAACAGAACCGGTGGCCGAAACAGCCAGCGTCGAGCTTCCTAGCGGGATGACGGTCAAAGAACAGATTGAGGCACGGCAAGCGCAGCTCAAGAAAATGGGCAAGGCGTTCAAGGCGATCAGCGATCAGTTGAAGGCAGGCAGTCCAGATCTGGCGCAGATTCAGGCTGCTGCCGCTGTGGTTCCAAAAGAATCCGCAACCATGGTCGATTGGTTCCCGGAAGGAACCGGGCCCGAATCCGGTGTTAAGACGGAAGCACTGCCAATCATCTGGCAAGACAAAACAGATTTTAATGACAAGGTTGCGGCTATGCGGGAAGCGGCCGCACAGCTTGATACGGTCGCGCAAGGCGGCGATGTCGCAGCAATTGCTACCGCGTTCCAGACCACAGGCGGCAAATGCAAAGACTGTCACGACAAATATCGATTGGACGACTAGCCGACCATGGCAGTCGATTCTGCACGCGTTCTGGTCTGGGACTGGTCGATCAGACTGGTCCACTGGCTGATGGTGATCCTCGTACCGCTACTCTGGTGGACCGCTGAAGAGGGCTATATGGACTGGCACAAAAGCCTCGGGCTGACGATGTTCGGTCTGGTCCTCTTCCGGCTGATATGGGGATTTATCGGCACATGGACCGCGCGTTTTGCACCGATGGTGCGACGAATCGGATCGCTGAAATCATATATTGGCGGGTTGCGGAACCGCGAATATGGCGCAACATTCGGACACAATCCCTTGGCTGTCCTCAGTGTCTTCGCTTTGCTTTTGGCGCTGTCCACCCAGATTACGACCGGACTATTTTCGGTAGATGTCGATGGTCTCGAATCAGGACCTCTGGCCGTACTGGTGTCGTTCGAAACCGGACGACAGCTGGCCGAAATACACGAATTCAACTTCAACGTGCTGGCGGCTTTGATCGGGCTGCATATAATGGCAATCGCCATCTACCATTTCGTCCTCAAGGAAAAACTCGTTGGAGCAATGGTAACGGGTCGTCGATCCCGCGGCGACTTTTCCACTGCAGAATTGCCCGAAAACAGACTGCGCCTGATTCCGATGTTAATCGCCGCGCTCGTCTCGCTTGGCTGCATTGCCGCCGTGGCAAGTTTCGGTTGATGCGAAGCGAGATAGATTGCGCGTGGGTAGAAAATGGTGGGCGATGACGGGCTCGAACCGCCGACATCTTCGGTGTAAACGAAGCGCTCTACCAACTGAGCTAATCGCCCCCAATGACAGGATGCCTTTTGGCATCGTTGAGGTCAGGCGAGCGCCACTGCCAAATCATGGCGTCTTTGGCAAGCCTATTTGCGCCGGTTCTCTGGCAAGATTTTCTGTCAAGGGTTTTTGATCCAATTCCGACGACATCATTTGCCAGTTTACCGCAACCTAAGCTAACTCCGCGATTCGCCTGTTATGCCCTGTTATCCACAGTATATTTTCTTTATTTTTCATTAGTTTAAAAAGATATTGAGGCAAATCCACGGCTTGTCAATGTCAACCAATATATTTCAATATTTTTACCGTGCCGCTCTTGCTCGACTCGGACGGAGGGGCTTAATAACAAATCTTGGCTGGTGGCTCCGGATGTAATTTCCAGGCCTCACATGAAAATAAAAATGACAGTTGAAAACGTGTTTTCAGCATCGGATTTGCGCGTCTGACTGATTCCCATGGCTGGGGGTATCGACCGTTTAAAATCTGCAGTCGAATATTGGCGCTGCTATTTTGCGGGCCAAGGGGATAATGTCGGGGGATGTTCGTGAACGAAAGCGTATCTGATCAGATTGGTGGTCTGTCTGAAAATGAGCCGGTGATCACAGAGAATATCATTTCAGCGGATCTGGAAACTGTCTGGCAAACAATCTGTGCGGGCCTCCGCCGGGATCTGGGAGCGCAGATTTTTGGCCAGTGGATAAAGCCGGTCAAGTTGTCGGTTTTTGATTCGGGCACCGGCATATTACAGCTGGCTCTCCCGTCGGAATTTGCCACCAACTGGGTCCGTGACCGCTATTCCGAGCGTTTGCTACTCGCGTGGAAAGCCCATCACCCGGCGGTCAAAGGCCTTGCGTTCCACGCCCGGTCAGGGGCAGCAAAAATTGCCCAGATCTCGCATGCCAATGATGTGGCAGCGCAAAGCCATCACAATTTCCTTCCTGAAAGCAAATTTCGCCTGGATCTGGATCCGCGGATGACCTTTGATCAATTTATCGCGGGTCATTCGAATGTTCTCGCGCTCAATGCCGCTCAGCGCACGGCCGCGGCCGACAAGCCGCTGTTCTGTCCGCTCTATCTGCAATCCTCGACCGGTCAGGGCAAGACGCATCTGATGCACGCGATCGGACATGCGTTTCGCGCGGAATTTCCGTCGTCGACTATCATCTATATGTCCGCCGAACGGTTCATGATTGAATTCGTGTCGGCGATGCGCCGCAACGAGGGAATGGAATTCAAGGCGTCGCTGCGCGAAGCCGACCTTCTGATGATCGACGATATCCAGTTCATCGTCGGCAAAAATTCCACCCAGGAGGAATTTCTGCACACCGTAGATTCACTGATTAGCCAGGGCAAACGTGTTGTCGTGGCAGCAGACCGGCCGCCCCAGGCACTCGATGGCGTCGACCAGCGGCTGCTCTCGCGTCTGTCGATGGGATTGGTCGCCGATATTCAGTCCGCTGGACTGGAACTGCGCCGTGACATTCTCAAGCATCGTCTCGCCACGATGCCGCACCAGCAGGTGTCGGACGAGGTGGTTGAGTTTCTCGCCCGCACGATCAGCCGCAATTTGCGCGAACTGGAAGGCGGTCTCAACAAGCTGCTCGCCTATGCACAACTGACCGGCCGCGAAATCAGCCGGGAACTGGCGGAAGAGCAATTGTCCGACATATTGAGCGCCTGTCGCCGCCGGATCACGATCGACGAGATCCAGCGTACGGTATGCGAATACTACCGGCTCGACCGCAACGAAATGTCATCGAAACGGCGCGCGCGAGCCGTCGCCCGGCCGCGTCAGGTTGCAATGTATCTGGCAAAGGTGATGACGCCGCGCAGCTATCCGGAAATCGGCCGGAAATTTGGCGGCCGCGATCACAGCACCGTGATTCACGCAGTCAAGCTGGTCGAGCAGCTACGCGGCGAAGACAGCGAAATGGACAACGATGTCCGAATGCTGCTTCGCCAGCTGGAAAGCTAAGAACCGCCGAGGCTAATCTTTCTCCGGAGCGACCGAAATTCGGACCCGTTCGCCGCTGTTTCCCGGAAAGTCGGTAAACATCGCTTCAACCAGATTGGGCACGAGGTAGGTCAGGTTCTTCGAACGCGACAGCGCCTCGGCCTTGCCTTCGAACAGGCGTTCGCCATCGACCGCACGGTCAATCTTCATATCCAGTTCCGCAGAGTAAACGGTAAAGCTGCGGACACCGTTATAGCCGGAAAAGCCATAGCCTCCGTACAGGAACGGATCGTGGAAGCCATAGAGATAACGATGGCGTCCGTAATATCCGCCGAATCGGCTAGAGGGATAAAATGGATCATAGTCGGTAACGATCTTTTCCCGTCCCTTGTCGATGTCATAATCCATGCTGACGATCAGCTCTGCCGCCGCAGGATCGTCGCTGCGCCGGTAGCCCAGGTCGAGCATCCGCTGTTCGACCAGCGCGGCATATTGCCCGAATTCGAGTCCACCCGATAGATCAGGATCAGCAGCGACAACGGCGAAGCTCTGGCCGGTTGTGTCAGGAAGCGCGACGAAGCGCTGGACGTCGGCGCGAAACGGTGTTGAACAGGCGCCAAGAGTCAGGAGGGCCAGCGGCGCCAGCACCGACAGTCCTGTCCGATTGAAACCAAGCTTGGCGAGAATAGTCATATTTTTTCCTTCAGGTTACGCAACATCTTGCCCTGAATAGTAAATTAATCAGGCTGAACCGCCTTTGAACGGCGACAGATTGATGCCCTGCGGCAGCTTGGACCGTTCCGGAGCCATTGCGCAAGCACAATCACCGCCATCAGTTGGCCTGCGGTGCGATATTCCAACTCGCGAACGTCCGATTCGTTCAAACAGATTGGGAATCGGAGCGCTATCGCCCAAAAGAAAACCCGCCACAATCGGGCGGGTTTTTCTGTGTAGAAGCGGCGGGCTGATTAAAGCGCGGCGACCTGCTTTGTCAGGCGGCTGAATTTCCGTGAAGCCGTATTCTTGTGATACAGGCCCTTGCTCACACCGCGTGCCAGTTCCGGCTGTACGGCTTTGAGCGCTGCTGCTGCCACGTCCTTGTCGCCAGCCTCAACCGCGGCATCCACGGCCTTGATCTTGGTCCGGATCTGGCTCAGGCGATTCTTGTTGATCGCGGTGCGGCGCGTGTTGCGACGGATACGTTTTTTTGCTTGCGGCGTATTAGCCATGAAAAACCCTCAAAATCTGAAATTAAATGCCGGGACGTTGCGTATCGCTTCCGGCTCAAGACGGCGGCCAATAGCGTGACAGCCGATTCCCGTCAATAGCTTAGTGAACCGCTTATTTCTGGCAACGAGAACAGTAAAAGGTCGACCGCCCACTGTCGACTCGCCGGCGCACCGGCGCGCCGCAGTGACAGGCTTCTCCCTCGCGGCCATATACCAGCCAGTCCTTGGCGAAATATCCCAGCTCGCCGTCCGGTCGCGCGAAGTCGCGGAGCGAAGAACCACCCGCCGCGATGGCAGCGGTCAGAACCTGTTTTATCGCCGTCACGAGCCGCTCATGACGCGGCCGGGAGATGGCACCGCCCTTCAGGCGCGGCGATATACCCGCCATGTGCAACGCTTCGCAGACATAGATATTACCGAGTCCGGCCACCGTGCGCTGGTCGAGCAGCAATTGCTTGATCGGAGCCTTGCGACCTTTAGTCACCGCTTTCAGATAGCCACCGGTGAAATCGTCCCCCAGCGGCTCCGGCCCCATCAACACGAAAGGCTTGTAGTCGTCCAAGTCCTTGGTGCGCACGATATCCAGCGAACCGAATCGACGCGGGTCATTGAGCATCAGCCGGTGCCCTGAATCTGTTTCGAGCAACAGATGATCGTGTTTCTCGATTTCTGCCGGATCAATCCGCCAGCGCCCCGACATGCCGAGATGGAAAATCATAACGTCGCCGCGATCGGTTTCGATCAGGCCATATTTTGCCCGCCTGCCGAGCGAGGTTACGACGGCTCCCGTCATCCGTTGCCGCAAATCAGCCGGTATCGGCCAGCGCAAATCGGCGCGGCGCGGTTCTACCAAAGAGAGGCGTTGCCCTTCGAGCACCGGCCGCAATCCGGCGACGGTCGTTTCCACTTCGGGCAACTCGGGCATGACGTTCCTCGTCCGTTACGGTCCAATGGGCAGCTACAGAGTGATTGCAGTGCTGCCAAGGCTCGTCTACTTGGGATTTTCAAGAAAAATCAGCACAGGCAAAAAATGGCTATCGAAAGCAAAACCGTTTCCTTCGGCTATGAAGAGGTCGCAGAGAGCGAAAAGACCGACAAGGTTGGCGCAGTTTTCTCCAGCGTTGCCTCAAAATATGATGTGATGAACGACGCTATGAGCGCCGGAACCCATCGGCTGTGGAAAGACCGCTTCGTGCGCCGGGTCAAGCCGCGTGCCGACGAAACTATTCTCGACATGGCCGGTGGCACCGGCGATATTGCCTTTCGCATGGTCGACAGCGGCGCGCATATTACGGTTGCCGATATCAATGCCGAGATGCTCGCCGAAGGCGTGGAACGGGCGCTGAAGAAGGATGAAACCCGGCTGGTCTGGAGCCAGCAGAATGCCGAGCAGTTGAACTTCCCCGATGCCCATTTTGATGTCTATACGATCGTCTTTGGCATCCGCAACGTCACCCACATCGACAAGGCCCTGTCCGAGGCCTATCGGGTACTGAAATATGGCGGGCGTTTCTTTTGCATGGAATTTTCACAAACCAGATGGCCTGGTTTTGACAAAATCTACGAAACCTATTCCCACCATATTCTGCCCAAAGTCGGCAAGGCTATCGCCAATGACGAGGCCAGCTATCGCTATCTTGCCGAATCGATCGCAAAATTTCCGCCGATGGAAGAGTTTCGGTCGATGATTGACGCCGCCGGGTTTAGTCAGACCCGGGTGGAACCGATGATGGGCGGACTGGTCGCGATCCATAGCGGTTGGAAAGTCTGAGCGCCCGCACCTGATGACCAGTTCCCGCACCCATATATTCCGCCTGCTCAAATGGGGCCGCACGCTTGCCAGACACGGCGCGCTGCGCGATCTGGAGAGGCACAAGGCGACGCCGCCACAGGTCCGCCGCCTGTTCCGTATTGCCCGGCTCGGCACCTTCCAGCCGAAGGAACCGAATTATTCCGCCGCGCTGCAAGCCATAGGTCCGGCGGCCATCAAGCTGGGTCAGACGCTGGCAACCCGGCCCGACCTGATTGGCGAAACGGCGGCCCACGATCTGCTGCAACTGCAGGACAGCCTGCCTCCGGTGCCGTTTGATCAGATCCGCAAGGAGATCGAGCTTAGCCTCGGCAAGTCGCTCGACGAGCTATACAGCTATATTGAGCCCGATCCTGTCGGTGCCGCCTCGATCGCCCAGGTCCACCGCGCCACCACGCTGGAAGGCAAGAATGTTGCCGTCAAAGTGCTGCGCCCCGGCATCATCAAGAAATTCGCTCGGGATATCGAAACCTATGAATGGGCTGCAGCGCATCTTGAGGCTTTGGGCGGCGAGGCCACGCGCCTGCGCCCTGCGTCGGTAATCGCCAATTTCCGCCGCTGGACCATGCGCGAGCTGGACCTGCGCCGCGAGGCGGCCAGCGCTTCGGAACTGGCTGAACATATGGCTCAGGTCGATCAATATGAGATTCCGGCGATTGATTGGGACCGGACGTCGGGCCGCGTGCTGACGCTTGACTGGGTTGACGGGGTGAAAATCTCGAACCGCGATGAGCTGATTGCGGCAGGCCATGACCTTGATGCGATTGCGACCCGGCTTGTCCACACGTTCCTCAAGCAGGCGATCGAGGCCGGCTATTTCCACGCCGACATGCATCAGGGCAATCTGTTCGTTAAGGCGGACGGCACGATTGTCGCCATCGATTTCGGCATCATGGGGCGGATCAACAAAAAGGCGCGCGTCTGGCTGGCGGAAATTCTCTACGGCCTGACCACCGGCAATTACAAACGCGTCGCGGAAATCCACTTTGAAGCGCAATATGTTCCGGATCACCACAGCATGGAGGAATTCGCCACGGCCTTGCGCGCGGTCGGCGAACCGATGCGGGGCAAACCGGTGAGCGAATTGTCGGTCGGCGACATGCTCGACGGGCTGTTCGCGATTACCCGCGATTTCGACATGGAGACCCAGCCGCATCTGCTGTTGCTGCAAAAAACGATGGTGATGGTCGAAGGTATTGCCACAGACCTCAATCCAACGATCAACATGTGGGATGCCAGCGGCCCCTATGTGAAACAGTGGATCCGCAGCGAACTGGGGCCGGAGGCGGCGATTGCCGACCGGATCAACACAGACCTAGACACTTTGTTATTGCTCCCCGATATCGTCCGGCGGCTGGACCAGCAACTCCCCCGTCAGGGTGGTGCACCACCCGCTCTGCCAGTGGCGGATGTGGAGTTATTGTGGGAGACGCGGCACAGGAGCGAACGTAGCGGGTTTTGGCGTTATGTGCTAACAGCCACCTTGGCCGGTGCAGTTGGCGCAGGCGCCATGTTCCTCTGGGGATGAACCGATGAAACTTCCATTCACGTTGTGGACACTGGCCGTCGCAATTGCTTCCTTGCTCATTTCGCCCTTGCCTGCCTTTGCGAAGGATAAGCAGAGCATGTTTGACCTGTTAACCGGAGCTTGGGCTGCCTCGGAAAACAGCTTCGGTCCGGATGTGAAATCGGAGATGATCTGGTCCAAAACGCTGAACGGGAAATTCTATAAAATAGACTATCGGATCATCATGGGCGCGGCGAGCGACGAGACATTTACCGGCATCGGCCACTATCAGGCTACAGAATCGAACACCACCGTTGGCTATTGGGCTGACAATAGTGGCGATCTGCATCCGCTCAGCGTAACAATCGGAAACGATGCGATCGTTTCGATCTGGGGCGTCGCAGGCATGAAGCAGGGACGAACGGAATATCGCTTGCTGGACGAAGGGCGAGTGCAGGTAACGGACTGGTTATTGACCATGGACGGATGGCGACAGTTCAACCAGGCCAGTTTCACGCGAAAGCCTTCATAGATATGCCAGAACCAAAACATATCCTGCTGATCATTGGCGGCGGTATCGCGGCCTATAAAGCAGCAGAACTCATCCGCCTGATCAAGAAGGCGGGCATGACTGTGCGCTGTGTTCTCACCGATTCGGGCGCGCAATTTGTCACGCCGATGACGCTGTCGGCACTGTCCGAAAATGAGGTGCACACAACCTTATGGAGCCTGAAAGACGAAGCTGAGATGGGCCATATCCAGCTCAGTCGGGAGGCCGATCTGCTGGTCGTGTGTCCGGCCACCGCTAACCTGCTCGCCAAAATGGCCGGCGGGATTGCCGATGATCTGGCAACCACATTGTTGCTCGCCACCGATACGCCGGTATTGGTCGTACCGGCAATGAATGTACGAATGTGGCAACATGCCGCAACGCAGCGCAACATTGCCCGGCTCAAAACGGACGGAATCAGCGTGATGCAGCCCGACGAAGGGGATATGGCGTGCGGTGAATTCGGCCCGGGACGGCTGCCCGAACCGGAAATGGTGATGGCCGAGATCAGCGCGCGGATCGGTTCGCCGTCAGTGCAAGCTCCGGTTTCGGCAGGATCCGAACTGGGCACCAATATTCTGGACGGCCAGCCTGCCTTCGCACCCGACCGGCACCGACCGCTGCGCGGCAAGCATGTCCTGGTTACCGCAGGACCGACCCACGAACCGATCGATCCGGTGCGCTATCTCGCCAACCGCTCTTCAGGTCGTCAGGGTTTTGCGATTGCCGCCGCCGCTGCCGAAGCCGGAGCGCGAGTAACGTTGGTAGCTGGTCCCGTGCACCTCACGACACCAGCCGGCGTCCTGCGGATAGATGTCGAAACCGCACTTGAAATGGAAAAGGCAGTGCACGACGCCCTGCCCGCCGATGTCGCAGTCATGGTCGCTGCTGTCGCCGACTGGCGTGCCAACAGCCAGTCCGATGAGAAGATCAAAAAAGAAGGGGCCGCGCCTGCGCCGCTCAAACTGACCGAGAATCCTGATATTCTGGCTGGCCTTGCCCGGCACGACAAGCGCCCCGGCCTGCTCATCGGCTTTGCCGCCGAAACCGAGAAAATTGCCGAACATGCACGGGCGAAGCTGGAAAAGAAAAACTGCGACTGGATTGTTGCCAACGACGTATCCGGTGATGTGATGGGTGGGGCAGACAATAGCGTTCACCTCATCACCAAATCGCGTGCCGAAATCTGGGAACGCCTGCCCAAGCCCGAAGTCGCCCGCCGTCTTGTTGCAAAAATCAGCGAGGAAATTGCCTGATGTTCGAACCCGTCGATATTGCCGTCAAGCGACTGGATAACGCCGGCGACCTGCCGCTGCCTTCCTATGAAACCAGCGGTTCGGCCGGAATGGATGTTCGCGCCGCAGAAGCGCTGACGATCGCACCGGGCAAGCGGGGTCTGGCCGGAACCGGTTTCGCCTTCGCCATCCCCGCTGGCTACGAGATCCAGGTCCGGCCACGATCCGGTCTTGCGCTGAAAAAGGGTATCGGGATAGCCAATACGCCGGGCACCATCGACAGCGACTATCGCGGTGAATTGAAGGTTATCCTGATCAATCATGGCGAGGATGATTTCGTTATCCAGCGCGGCGACCGGATCGCGCAGATTGTGGTTGCCCCTGTGCAGCGCGGCGTTCTTTTCGAGATGTCGGAACTGGACGAAACGCAGCGGGGGTCTGGCGGTTTCGGATCAACCGGCTTATGATTGATCCATAGACTCGTTGTTGAAGAGGGAATGTGATGATCAATATTCTAGCTGCCATTGCACTTTCAGGGGCCTTGGCTTCCACTGACGACATTGAAATTAAGTCATTGTCTGCTGATTTCTACAATCTGGAGTTGGCCCAGTTCGAAAAAAAGCTGCCTATTCTGGAGCGACACGAACGGCAAGCCGAACGCATTGCAAAAAAAGCTGCGTGCAAGCTGCCATCCGATATCGGATGGGTTCACGCGCGGGTAGATGTCGCGCTGCAGGTATCCCCCGAAGGCCGGGTGATCCGCGTTGTGCCGGTAGAAACCGGCTGCCGGCAGCTGGAAACATATGTTATAAATCATCTGACAAAATATGCTGGACATGACGGTGCGGTCAAACGCAATGGCGACAAGAAATGGTACCGTCAGGCAATCACATTCCGCTGGCCTGAATGAGTCCACTCAGCGACGAACAACTGGATCGGTACGCCCGCCATATTGTCCTCAAGGATATTGGCGGTGCAGGGCAGAAAAAGCTTCTCTCGGCCCATATTCTGGTCGTCGGTGCGGGCGGCATTGGCTGCCCGGCAATCCAGTATCTGGCGGCGGCCGGGATTGGTGCGCTGACGATCGTCGACGATGATGTTGTGTCGCTGTCCAATCTGCAGCGGCAGGTTTTGTTTGGCGAAAATGATATTGGGAAACCGAAAGTCGAAGTTGCCAAAAGTGCCGCGCAGCGTATCAATCCGGATGTTGATATAATTACTATAAATCAACGACTTACCGCGCAACATGTTGATGAGGACGCCGCAGCATTTTTTGCGCCTTTCGACGCGATTATCGACGGGTCGGACAATTACCAGACCCGTCTTTTGGTATCCGATCTCTCGGTCGCGCACCGCGTCCCGCTGGTTTCCGCGGCGATCGGCCAGTTTCAGGGACAGCTCGGTACGTTCCGCGGCTGGGAAGAGGACAGGCCCTGTTACCGCTGTTTCGTCGGCGACGCGCTCGACCCCGATGATTGCGACAATTGCAGCGAAGTTGGCGTTCTCGGCGCAATGGTTGGCCTGATGGGCAGTTTTGCGGCGATGGAAGCAATCCGCGTGATCACCGGCTTCGGCCAGGACCCCGCCGGAAAACTCCAGCTTTTTGATGGCCTCGCGCCCTCGATGCGCAGCATCAACCTGCCCAAGGACCCGCATTGCAAAAGCTGTGGCACGGCGCCGCCAGCCTAGCTGGCGCCAACTCTACCGGTCCCCGACTTGATTGACTGCAAGCTAGCCGCTCGCGACCTGATTTGCGCTTTGCTAAAAATCGCCTAAGATACGCAAAAATCAGGGAGGACAATCATGACATTACCAGTAACCGCGCTCGCCGCCGCCATCTGCGCGCTGATGATGATATTTCTGATGTTCAAGGTGATCGGGCAGCGCGTTGCCACCGAAACGAGCTTTGGCGCCGGGACCGATAAAAAACTACAAATGGTCCGCGGCTGCCACTCGAACCTCATGGAAAACGCGCCGATTGCGCTGATCCTGCTGGCGCTGCTCGAAATGGCCAATGCCCATCACTGGACGCTAACCGGACTGGCGGCGCTGTTCCTGATCGCGCGGGTGGTGCATATCTACGGCATGTACCAGCATCACGGCACCGGCAATGTGCGCTTCCGGCAGGCCGGCGTGATCGGCACCGCGCTATCGATCGTCGCGATGGCGCTGTGGGTGATCTATCTGTTCGTGACGGTGAATTTGTAGAGCCTGTGCTCCGCACTGGGTGCGAAGCTGGTCGGGGGAAGCAAGATTCTGGCCTTCAGCCCCCCCATCCATCGTCGGCGGCTAATTTTCTCGCCACCGGCTGAAACCGGAACCTGAATGCACGTGAACAGATAAAGCGTCCGGGAATATATGGTTTACAGAAGGCTTTGTACGAACTAACCTTTGCGGTGGCCGCGTAAATTTGTTCCGAGGAACAACGATATGTCTAGCAAAAATAGAAGCAGCGACTCAAGCTCCGACCCGCGCAAATCAGATCGTCGTTTGAAAGACGATCCAAATTTCCGGGGCTCGGAGCGGCGAAAAGAAGAACGTCGAAAAGGGGATCGCAGAAGCGAGGTGCGGGAGTAACGGGCCTGATCCCACCGTCCGGCTTTTGCGCTGAAAACGGACGCTAGTTTTAGCGGCCGGGCGCTGGTCGCCTATAAGAGTCCGCATCCAGCGAGAAGCGCGTTAAAACCGCGCCCCGTCTACTGCCCGCACCGGCAGATGCTGCCAGTCCGCGTAATTAAATATTCGCATATTCACTCCCAGCCGGTCGGGCGGCGCGATTCGCGGGGTCCAGTGGGTGTGCGAGCCGCAGATCGCGCAGTTCCACAGCGTGATCATCTTGTCACCCTGGACATAGGAGTTCAGCACCTCCGGCTGCGTTTCAACGGTCACTTCGTCGGGATGCCAGTAGCCGCCGATCCAGCCGGTTTTGCGGCACAGCGAACAATTGCATTGCAGCACTTCGGTCGGCGGCCCCTGCACGATGATCTGCACCGCCCCGCAATGGCATTGCCCCTTCATGGCGGACCTCTCAACAAAGCCCATGCGACAAAACCGCGTCGACCCAGCCGGGAACCAGTTCCCCCGCCTTGCCCATCCGGCTTTCGTGGAAATGGAAGCTGCCCTCCGATGGATCGAGATTCATCTCCAGCGTGCGTGCGCCATAATGCCTTGCGGTCCGGACAAAGCCGGCCGCCGGATAGACCGCGCCCGAGGTGCCGATCGAGACGAACAGATCGCATCGGCTCAGCGCCTGCTCGATCCGCTCCATCTGATAGGGCATTTCGCCGAACCAGACGATATCGGGGCGCAGACAGCCGGGCTGATGGCAATGCGGACAGGCGGGACCCGCGGCCATCACTCCGTCAAACGGCGAGCGGCCGTCGCAGGCGAGGCACCAGGCGCTGTTCAGCTCGCCGTGCATATGCAGCAGGCGTTTGGAACCCGCCCGGTCGTGCAGGTCATCGACATTCTGCGTCACCAGCAGCAGCTCGCCCGCCCATGTCCGGTCGAGCTTTGCCAGCGCCTGATGCGCCGGATTGGGGTGTACGTTTTTGAGCTTCTCGCGCCGCTCGTCATAGAAATTCTGCACCAGATCGGGATCACGGGCAAAGGCTTCGGGCGTGGCGACATCCTCCACCCGGTGTCCCTCCCACAGGCCATCCGGCCCGCGAAAGGTCGCGACGCCGCTTTCGGCGCTGACACCTGCGCCGGTCAGGATGACGATATTGTTGATAGCTTTCATGTTTCACTCTTCGTTGTCCGGTCACTATCCGGCATTTTTCTCTTCAAGCATCGAATAGTCGTCATTGCGAGGAGCGCAAGCGACGCGGCAATCCAGGGCGGTGAACGACGCCCTGGATTGCCGCGCTGCGCTCGCAATGACGGCGTTGTCGATGACCTTCACGGGACAACCATAACCGTTCGCTGCGAGCGAAGTCGAGTGAGAATCCGACTTCTCCTCTCCGGTGGGGTGAGGGATCGGTTTGATCCGGCCCGGCCTTCGTGAAACGTGTCTCGACTTCGCTCGACACGAACGGGTGCAGGAAAAGTTCGTCCCATCCCGGAGTCGAGAAGCTTTGCACCCTATCCAAAAACCGTTAGTGGTGAGCCTGTCGAACCACGCCTCTCGACGGGAGACGCCGTTAGCTTCGCTGACCTTCGGTTCGACAGGCTCAGGACGAACGGGGTAAAGTCAGAATGACGAAGATCGGAATAATCGGCAGCAAGGGCCGCATGGGACAAGCGCTGATCGCGGCCATTGCCGAGGCGGGCCAGGCCCATGCCGGGGGAGCGGATCAGGGCGATGATATCCGCACCTTGGTTGCGGCCAGCGATGCGCTGGTTGATTTCTCCTCTCCGGCGGCGCTGCAAGCCACACTCGATGCCTGCGTCGCAGCGGGCAAGCCTGTTGTCATCGGCACCACCGGACTGGAGCAGGCGCATCATGCCGCCATAGACCAGGCCGCAACCGAGATCGCTGTCCTGCAAACCGGCAACACCTCGCTCGGCGTCAACATGCTGGCGGCGCTGGTCGAACAGGCGGCGAGCAAGCTAGGCGAAGACTGGGATATCGAAATCGTCGAAATGCACCACCGCCACAAGGTCGACGCCCCCAGCGGTACGGCGAAATTGCTCGGTGAAGCGGCGGCGCGGGGACGCGGCATCGATCTGGCAGCGAACAGCGAAAGCGGGCGGGACGGCATTACCGGAGCGCGAGCCAAAGGCGCGATCGGCTTTGCAAGCCTCCGGGGCGGCTCTGTGGCAGGGGATCACACCGTTATTTTGGCGAGCGATGAGGAGCGGATAGAATTGACGCACCGGGCCGAGAATCGGATGATTTTTGCAAGAGGTGCGGTGAAGGCAGCTGGCTGGTTGGTTAGACAGAAGGCTGGGCGCTATGATGTGAAGAGTGTTTTGGGGCATTAGTCGTATGGCCGCGGTAAACTGTCACTATATAGTGACAGTATTTGTCGATCTTAATGATATTCATGATTTTCGTTGACATTTTCGATGAATATTGGTCTCTGCAATCGTTGAAGCAGATGACGAAATTTAAATGCAAAAATTCGGAGATTACAAAAATGAAATTTGGTAAATTGGCAGCCTGCATTGCTGCAACTTCCTTGATCGCTGCGCCAGCCGTGGCTCAATCCCAACAAAGCGTTGCAAAACCGGTTGCATCGAAAGTTGAGCGAGTATCGGCTAAAAGTAAAAGCGCTTCGAATCTTGAAGGCGAAAACAGTGTTCTTATTGGACTTCTGGCGTCGGCGGCCGTCATCGGTGGGTTTTTTCTGATCGCTGAGGTGAGCGATGATACTAGCGATAGTCCTACCAGCCCTTGAGCTGTTAAAAATTAAGATTTGAAACGGGGCTAAATGCCCCGTTTTTTTTGCTATTATAACACAGTCGTAATTCGCCTTTCGAAGAATTACGAATGGCATAAAGACCACTTTGTTCCACGCGCAAACAGAACGCCTCCGCTTTCTAACGCCTTTTTGTACCGAAGGTTTCGGTAAGATTTTTTTCCTTGATCCATGAATGTTTCGATACGTTCAGGCAATCCACCGTGGCAAGTTTACGATGATAGTTGCACCTTACCCCCCATCCTAAGGGAGATTGAAAGACATGCTCCCAGCATGTTGTTAAAACGATTCTGGGGAACGCTTCAACCTGCGGCTGAAACACACAGGATGTGCAGACTTGGCAGCTTTGGTGTCTGATCGGGAGCCGGGCGAGGCTTTGCCGAACAGTGATGGTGCATAAAGCCGATGGCGGAACACTCTCTTCCAACCATAGCTAGCCGCCTGCGCTGTCGTTTCTGCGACAAGATTTCCTATCATTCTCTCTTTAGGGGAAAGGTGTAATCAGCTGTCAGCACGAACGGGCGGAAAGTCGGTTGCGCACGGGGCCGGGATTTTGCTGCGCATCCATTTCTCAATTGTTCTGTTTTATCACGTGGTCGTCAATCGCATCATACAAAGCGGTTTGTTCGGTCGCCGATTCACGAGAGTCCGCGACCGCGCCGACATCGATTGGCTCGTAGTCCTCAAAATCTGACTCTGCGTAGCCGAAGCTCCCATTATCCAGATTTGCAGCGGAGCCAAAATTCTCGTCGTTCCAGGCTTGCAATCGTTCCAGACGAATCCGGTCGATTTTTCGAGCCGGTTCGAAAGGTGCCAGAACGCGAGCACCATTGACATATCGCCCTATTTCATAACTGGCATCAGCATATTCCGGGCCTTCCGCACGAACCGGTTCGCTATACACATTGGTCGTCTCATAGGCGTTTTGCCCGAGACCAAAGCGTTCGACCGGATCCGCGGGAGGTTCGGCAGAAAGTCGCGGATTCATCGATTTTTCGGTGACATGGCCCAGAGCCAATCCCGACATCAGGGCCATCGAAACTACAATCGTGGTGTACGAAAAAACATCCGTTCGTGTTTTTTTACGGTGGGCCATGCCGTCATTACGCGCAACATCGCAATTCGTTCCGGATTTGTTGGCCCCGAAATTACGACGCATAATTTTAATGACAGGGCACTATTCCAGGAATTCATGATGAGAGTGTGCAAAATCGATTCCTCCGAAACACTCAGTCACCCCGGCGCAGACCGGGGGCCAACCCGGCTATTCTCGGATTGCCTTGGGTCCCGGCCCTCGCTGGGATGACAGTAGCAGGCTGACCGGGCCATCGCTCAACGCAGGCGATCCTCGCCGGATGAGGGCCAGGACCTACGGTTTGATCGCGATTTTCATCACGCCATCGCGTTGATGGGCGAACAGATCATAGGCGGTTTCGATATCATCGAGCGCAAAATGATGGGTTACCAGCTTGCTGGTATCGACGCGTCCCGATCCGACCACTTCCATCAACCGGCGCATCCTTTCCTTGCCGCCGGGGCAGAGCGAGGTGACGATGGTGTTATCTCCCAGCCCGGCAGAGAAAGCATCCACCGGCAGAGTCAGGTCTTCGGAATAGACACCGAGCGAGGAGAGGGTTCCGCCGGGCCGCAATACCCGCAAGGCCCAGTCAAAGGTCTGGGATTTGCCGAGCGCTTCGATCGAGACATCGACACCGCGGCCATCGGTGATCCGCATGATCTCGTCAATCGGGTCGACCTTGTTGAAATCAATCACATGATCGGCGCCCATGCTGCGCGACATTTCCATCCGTTCCGAGATCGAATCCACGGTAATAATATTCGTCGCGCCCATCATCCTGGCACCGGCAGTGGCGCACAGCCCGATCGGCCCCTGGGCAAAGATCGCGACGCTGTCGCCAATTCTGATCTTGCCCGATTCCGCGCCGCTGAAACCGGTCGAGAGAATGTCCGGGCACATCAAGACCTGTTCGTCGGTCAGCCCGTCGGGCACGGGGGCGAGATTGGCCATGGCATCGGGCACGCGCAGATATTCCGCCTGCGCGCCGTCGATCGTATTGCCAAAGCGCCAGCCGCCCATCGCTTTCCAGCCATGGCCGTGCTGGCCGCCGCATTGCGAATGGAAACCGCACAGCGATGCATTGGATGTACCGGTCGGCGTGATCGCGCCCGCTATCACCCGTTGACCTTCCGAAAAGCCCTCCACGGCAGAGCCGAGCTTTTCGATAATGCCGACCGGTTCGTGACCGATCGTCAGACCGCTTTCCACCGGATATTCGCCTTTGAGAATATGGACATCGGTGCCGCAGATGGTGGTTGTCGTAATCCGGATCAACGCGTCGAGCGGTCCAATGTCGGGAATTGGCTTCTCGCCGAGAATGATCTTGCCGGGTTCGATAAAAATGGCGGCCTTCATGTGGTTTTCCATTGGGGGACTCCATCACAATCATGATATGGGAAGTCAAATGTAAGACCCTCCATCGACGCGGTCTCTACGCAATTGCGCGTAGGTCCGGTTTCACGACTGACTTGCCAAGTTACGGGGGAAGCAATAGGTCGGCTGGATGGATTTTGATGACCAGTTGCAACGCTATTTCGGGACCACCGATCTTTCCGCGATCCAGCCCAAGGCGATGGACGCGGGCATTGAGCATATGCGGGTGGACTTTGGCCTGGAAAAGGATCGCGGGCGGCGCTTCGCCCTGTGGGCGGTGCTCTATATGCTCGGCAAGCCGCTGGATCTGGAGAGCGCCTTCGAGGACCCGGCCGACCGGGAGTCGGCGCGCGACTTCATGGATTTGATGGACCGGGCTCAGCAAGACTGACCGGAGCACGGCCGACCGGTTTCCTGTCTTGCAATGGACCGGCGGCGTGGCCACAAGACCCAGCATGAAAAAAGCCGATATCTTTGAATTCTACTCGCGCCTCGCCGCCGACAATCCTTCGCCGGAAACGGAACTGAATTACGAAAACACCTACCAACTGGTCGTCGCTGTCGCGCTGTCCGCGCAATCCACCGATATTGGCGTCAACAAGGCGACCCGCCTGCTGTTCGAGAGGGTCAAGACACCGCAGCAGATGGTCGATCTCGGGCTCGACGGGCTGAAAGAGCATATCAAGACCATCGGGCTTTATAATACCAAGGCGAAGAATGTGATCGCCCTGTCGGAAATGCTGATCGCGGATTTTGGTGGCGAGGTTCCGGCGGATCGCGACGCGCTGGTCAAGCTGCCCGGGGTCGGGCGCAAGACCGCCAATGTGGTGATGAACTGTGCCTTTGGTGCCGAGACCTTTGCAGTCGACACCCACATCTTCCGGGTCGGCAACCGCACCGGCCTCGCGCCGGGGAAAACGGTGCTGGCGGTCGAGAAAAAGCTCGAAAAGCAGACACCGGCGCCGTTCCGCGTCCATGCCCATCACTGGCTGATCCTCCACGGCCGCTATATCTGCAAGGCGCGCAGGCCCGAATGCTGGCGCTGCCCCGTCGCCGACCTGTGCCGCTTCAAGAAGAAGACACCGGCACCATAGATAAGGAATATTCCTGATGGCTGACCATTCAGATTTCCGACATGAAAATAGTGTTACAAGTCATATCGTCCCTTAATCAGCGGAGAAAACTCCATGCGCGTTCTAGCTCCAGTCCTGATCAGTGCCCTTCTGGCCACTGGCGGTTGCGCCGCTGCCGGTGCCGAGATGGGCGGCAAGTCATCGGTCGACGACAGATATGTCATCAAGACCATTGGCGAGCCGAAAAGCTGTATCCTGCGCTCCAGTATCCGCTCCACCGACGTGATCGATGACCAGACAATCGATTTCGTCATGCGCAATGGTGATATCTACCGCAATACCCTGCCCCACAAATGCAACGGCCTCGGCTTTGAGGAAGCCTTCTCCTACAAAACCTCGACCAACCGACTATGCAACGTCGATATCATTCATGTGCTGACCCAGACCGGTGGCCAGCTCGACACCCGCGGTTCCTGCGGCCTTGGCCAATTCCAGCAGATCGAGAAAATTCCGAGGGATGAAAGCGGAGACTAGCCGCTGACCCGCGACAGGCCAAATATTTGATTGGCAAAGCAGCAAATCCGCTGCTAAACGCCCTCCCGGCGACACACGCCCTGGCACCCGTAGCTCAGCTGGATAGAGCGCTGCCCTCCGAAGGCAGAGGCCAGAGGTTCGAATCCTCTCGGGTGCGCCAGCTTTTCTGCCATTTTGGGATTATAGCCATTGGGAACTCCGCTGCTCTCCGGTGAAGTCGCGTGGCACATCGCGCTCCAAGTTATTCACAACTGCTATCTGGTAGGCAGGTTGCTGCGCGCTGATCTAATAGGACGAGGAGGTGATTGGCATCGACCAAGGCATGGCGCTTGGTCGTCAGCCCACCTTTTGCCATGTGAAGCGGCGGTTCCCGTTACGGGACACGTCGCATTCCAACGGCGCTGCAACCCCCGTTAAATGCCTGTCGACGCAGGCTTTGGCCGAACATCACCATCACTTGGCCGAACATCACCTTTACTCGCTGTGGCGATGATTTATAGTTAGCCCAGAAAAATAGGCGCGAGTATCATATATATAACGCGCCAAAAAGCTGTGTATTTGGGATAGGTACATGCGGTTAATCTTGGCGTTGTGTCCGTGGGCAAGGCTTGATCGATGACGATGTTTGAAGCCAAGCTACACTCCGCGCAGAAATTGCGCAAACTTGTAGAATTCGTTGCGGCCGAGGGTGAACCGATCACCGAATTGCTACACGGCGTCGGACTCGACCAGCACATGTTGGATCGCGGTGATGAACCGATCACGCACGCACAGCACATCCAGACCTATCGCAACGCTAACCGGATGGCGGGAGAGCGCCCTTGGGGTCTTCAACTCGGTAGATCAATGGGCCTCACCGATTACGGCTTCTACGGCTATGCGTTGATCTGCAGCCCGACACTGCGCAAGGCGCTGGATTTTTCCATCAAATATCACAAGCTGGCTACGCCGACGGTGATGATGAATCTTTGTCCGGAGGCCGAAGATGGCCTTTGCGAACTGCGGGTCGAGGACACGCTGCACGAACCCGAAATATATCGCTTCAATATCGAAATGCAGATCGGCTTGATATTTTCCCTGATCCGCGATGCTATGGGCCAGGATTTCGTGTTCCAGAAGGCAACTGTGCGCTTCGCCCAGCCGCTGTATTTCGAGGCTCTCGAACAGATCATGGAGTGTCCGGTATTTTGCAGCAGCGAGTTTAACGCGCTTTGTTTCGATGCCGACCTGCTCGACAGACCCTTGCGCCGGGCCAATCTTGCCACATGGGAGGCGACCCGCGCCGTCTGCGACACGCTGCTTGCCGGAGTGACTTCCCACACCCCGATAGCACAGTCCGTCTACGAAACTCTCATCCGCGACGGACATCAGTTTTCCACGGCCGAGGGCGTGGCGGCAACACTCAACATGTCTGAACGGACTATGCGACGGCGCCTTGGCGAGGAAGGCACTTCATTCCGCGAGATCAGGGGCGAGGTGCTGAGCAAGCTCGCGGTCGAGTTCATATCGACTACGGAAATGACCGCGGAGGAAATCGCCGAGCGCCTCGGCTTCAGCGATGCTTCGAATTTTTGCAAGACTTTCAAGAAATGGACGGGAAAGAGAATCTCGGAATTCAGAGAGGCGGTTGCAAACTGACATACCGGGGAATTCAACGTCGAACCTTATTCGTGAATATAGAAGGGAGATATAGCGTGCCAAAGAGACATTTATTCAAATACACAGGTGCAATCCTGCTGACGGTTCCTTTCATGCCTGCGGCGGTCTGTGCGCAGGATGTACAAGGCGGGGGCGTCGGCGAGGAAACCGATATAGCGGGGGACGATAACATCATCATTGTTACCGCCCAGCGTCGGGAACAGAATCTCCAGGATGTCGGCCTCTCCCTGTCCGTACTCGGCAACGATCAGCTCGACGAACAGAAGATTGTGGGGATCGCCGACATTGCGGCTACCTTGCCCGGTTTCGACCTGTTTCGTGGCAACGGCTCGAACAACCCGACGATGACCGTTCGCGGCGTCGGAACGACCAACCCGTGGATCAACAACAATCCGTCGGTAGCCGCCTATATCGACGACGTCTATATGCCCGTCAGTCCCTTCCTGACCTTCCCGATCTTCGATATCGAACGGGTCGAATTGCTGAAGGGACCACAGGTCGCCCTTTACGGCCGCAACGCCACCGCAGGGGCGCTGAACTTCATTTCCGCGCGCCCGGAAGGGGTATTCAACGGCTATGTCGATGTCAGTTACAACGAACATGATATGGTGGAGGCGCGCGGGGCGGTGACCGGGCCGCTCGGCGATACCGTCAATCTTCGCCTGGCCGGAATAACCCAACAGGGCGGTGGCTACATCGACCGCGTCGGTACGGACGGTACCACTGCAGGATTCACCCGCGTTCCCGGTGTCGTGCCGCCGGTTGCTTCGGTACCCGCCCGTGATGGCTATGGCGACAAGGATATATTCGCCCTGCGTGGATCGCTGGAATGGTTTGCCAGCGACCGGGTCGAGATATTCCTCAGCGGGCATTACGGGCAGGACCGGTCAGACATTATCGGATCGACCGCGATCACACCGGACAGACTGGGCGTATTCACGCCCCCGGCGGTGAAGGTCCCCTTCACCGACTATGACAATGTCGAAGAGGCAATGGATTCAGAACAATATGGCGGCGTGTTCCGGGTCGATCTCGACCTCGATGCGTTCAGCGTGACCTCAATTACCGGCTACGAACATATTGACCGCTCTTTCGCGATCGGTGATTTCGTACCGACGCGCATTGCCGAACCGGTGTTCGACGAGAGCATCTCGTCCTTCAACCAGGAAGTGCGGCTGACACACGAGGGCGCACAGACTTTCTTACTTCTCGGTGCCTCCTATGGCGAGGAGAACATCGACTATCGGCGTGATCTCATTGCCTATGACTTGCTGCTGGGAACGCTTTCTACGGTTTTCGAGGAAAAAGATCAGTCCTTTGCAGTGTTCGGACAGGGCGAATGGGAATTCACTCCCGGCTGGAAGGTGGTCGGCGGACTGCGTTACACTTCCGAGGACAAAAGCTATTCCGGAGGATCAATCGAACTCGATCCCTTCGGCGTATCGCGGGTCAGCGCATTATTCCCCAACACGGCTGGAGACGGCCTGTTCGGCAACCCGGAATATGATGATGACGATCTGTCCGGCTCGTTGGCACTGAACTGGAAACCATCGGATGCGGTGCTGCTTTATGCCAGTGTCAGCAAAGGCTACAAGAGCGGCGGTTTCGATGGGTCGGGTATTACCGAGCCCAGTTCCTTCACACCCTATGGCGCAGAAAACATCTGGGCATACGAGACCGGGGTCAAGGTCTTCGCTGATCGCGTCCAGGCGACCGGTTCGTTTTTCTACTATGACTATAGCGACAAGCAGGTGCTTGCCCTGGTCGATCTCGGCGGCGGGATCAACGAGGCGATCATCCAGAATGCCGCGGGATCCGAGATCTACGGTGTCGATCTGGACATCGGACTCGACCTCACGGACAATCTGCGTTTTTCGATGAACGGATTGATCGTCTCATCCAAAGTCACGGATTGGGAAAGTGCGGATCCCGCCGAAGTCGCTGCACGCATCGGCAACGAACTGCCGGGAACGCCGCAGGCTTCGCTCAGCGCCAAGCTCGACTGGTCGCAGGACATCGGGAGCGACTGGAGGCTCAAGACTTCGGCATGGGCAAGCTATACCGACGGGGCTTTCCGCGATATTGAGAACAATCGCGATCTGCGTTCCGATGAACGTTTCCTGGCGAATGGACGAATCGAATTGGGCCAGATCGATGGAGGATTACAATTCTATCTCTTGGGCAAGAACCTGTTCGACAAGACTTATGTCACTTCGGTGCGTAGCTTGGTCGGCATGCTTGGCGAATATTATGGCGAACCCCGGACGGTGAGCGTCGGCGTTCGCTACGCCTTCGGCGCGCGATAATGCGGGAGATGGACGTGGCACCAATGGACACGACACCAGGCATCTCCAGGCGATCCCTGATGCTAGCGGGTGCAGGCATGGCGCTTCCGCTGCTGGGCGCTTGCACGCAGCAAACGGCCTTGCCGCTCGCTTCGTGGGGACTTGATCTGGAAACAGACGGGCTGTGGCAACGCCAGCTATGGATGAACGCGCTGGGGCCGCGATTGACCGGCAATCCGGCCCATCTCGCTTTCATCGACCATATCGCTACCGAACTCCGCTCCATGGACCTTGAAGTTCTTGAGGATGTACAGCGTTTTACACGGTGGGAAGTGCGGAGTTCCGCTCTTGCTTCCATCGGCGGCAATGAAGAAGCACACGAACTGCCGATAGCATCCGAATATCCCTATTCGGCTTCGACCGGGCCCGGTGGCGTCACCGGAAGGATCATCCACGGCGGAGCGGTCGGCGATAAATTGCCGGATATCGATCTCGAGGGTGCGATCCTCTATCTCGACGCGCCCGCGCCGACCCTCCCGTTCGGCGACTATTATGCTGATGTGCGCCGTTATGGTTCACTGCGCGAGTTTCCCGCGGAAGTCACCCAGGCGTCCGGGCAGATCGTTTCTGCCCCCGGCCTCGAAAACTTTGCGGAGCGCGGCATCAAGGCGGTCGTGTTCGGCTGGACCAATGTCTCTGAGGAGCAGGCGAAGGGCCAGTATATACCTTTCAATCGCTCGCTCCAGCCCATTCCCGGGCTATGGGTGGGTCCGGCCGCTGCCGCCCGCCTGAAACTGCTGGCCGGCAGGGATGCCGAGATTCGTCTCACGCTGGATGCCGATCTCGTGCCCGCCGCGCAGTCGCGTACGCTGTATACGCTGGTTCCGGGCGCATCGGACAAACTGATCGTCGTCACTACGCATACTGACGGACCGAACGCTGTCGAAGAGAATGGCGCGCTAGCGATGCTTGCAATGGTGCGCAGCTTGTTGCGGCAGAACCCTGCATCGCGACGCTATTCGGTACTGTTCCTTTTCGCGAGCGGTCATTTTGTCGGTCCGGAGGCGAAGTCGACCGACCGGTTCCTGGAAATTCACCCCGACATTCGTGATCGGGCAATAGCAGGGCTGGCGGTCGAGCATCTGGGCGGGCTCGAGTGGCAAGACGATTCCCGCGGGCACTATGCCGCGACCGGAGAAGCCGAGGCCAGCCTGATCTTTGCGCATGGCGAGGGCATGGCGGACATTGCTATTTCTGCAGCGCGGGCAAGCACGGACCGGCGCGGCGCCGTCGTTCGACCAAAAGACCTGTCTCATTTTTTCGGAGAAGGCCGGGCACTCGCGCGTGCGGGCATCCCGACGATCGGATTTATTCCTGCCCCCTCCTATCTTCTCGCCTGTGGATCAAACGGCCATATCGAGAAGCTCGACCGCGGTCTGTTCGAAGCGCAGGTCGCCTTGTGCCGGGATCTCCTGAATGACCTTCTCAGGAGCGCGTGACCTCGACGGATCGTCCGCCGGATGCAGAAACGGCCCGCCGGTCAAGACGCGATCATCAAGTAGCGTGCTTTTGCCGAGTTCTCGTCAGGACATTTTTGGTATCGCTCTCTCGATGATGGCGCGTGCATCAATGACGGCTCCGGATGCGCCAAATGTATAGCTTGGTCTGTCCAGCCGCAATCGGCAAAAAGGTTCCGCAATCACACTGTCGGCATTGATCAGCACCGCTGCCTGTGCCGCCAGCGCGAGGCGCTCGACGCTATGGCGCGCATCTTGCTGGGTCAGTCCATCGACTTCCAGTGTATCCAGCCAGCTGTCATAGCTGGAATGGCTGCCCCTGGCGGATGCCAAAAACGCGCGCAGGCTTTCGGTGGAATCCGGTTCCCGCTCCATCGCCCGCAGCACATCCAGCGCGATGACATTTCCCGAACCCTCCCAGATTGCATTCAGCGGAGACTGACGAAAATATCTCGCCATCGGACCGGTTTCGACATAGCCCGCCCCGCCGATGCTTTCCATGGCTTCATACACCATCGCTGGCGCCCGTTTGCATACCCAGAATTTTGCGATCGGGGTAAGCAGACGTGCGAGCGGGTCATCGGCATCGGTCGCCATCGCGACCTTGAACCCGAGCGCGGTGGCGGCTTCGCTTTCGACCGCGAGATCGGCAAGCACGGACATCATCACCGGTTGCTCGATCAACCGCCGCTGCATTACGGTTCGATGGGCCGCGTACCATAAGGCTTCGGCAAGTGCGGCGCGCATCGTGGAAGCCGAACCGACCACGCAATCGAAACGGGTATGATGGACCATCTGGATAATGGTCTTGACCCCTTGCCCGTCCTCGCCAAGCCGGTTGGCATAGGCGCCGTGATATTCGATTTCTGACGACGCGTTGGAGCGATCACCGAGCTTGTCCTTGAGCCGGACTATGCGAAAGCCTGCATTGCGCTGCCCATCCGGTGTCCAGCGCGGGACGACAAAGCAGGTCAGCCCCTTTTCGGTATAGGCCAGTGTCAGGAACGCATCGCTCATCGGGGCGGAACAAAACCATTTATGGCCCGTCAGACGATATGCGCCATCCGCCGGTTCGGCGCGCGTGGAATTCGCCCGCACGTCCGAGCCGCCCTGTTTTTCGGTCATCGCCATACCGATGGTGACCCCCCTTTTCTCCTGGGCCGGTCGAACGTCGGGATCGTAGGCCGAGGAGACAATGCGCTTTATCCACTCGTCTCCGGTATCGGGGTCAAGGTTCAATGCCGCAACCGACGCGTAGGTCATCGTCATCGGACAGCCGGTGCCGGCGTCAACCTGACCCAGCAGGAAACTCAATGCGGCGTGGAGCACATGACCCGCTTCGGTGCCGTCCCATGCTGCCGCCGCCACGCCCTCGTCAAAACCCAGGGCCATAAGCTTGTGATATGCCGGATGGAATTGCACTTCATCTATCCGTCTTCCCTGACGGTCGTGTGTCTCGAGCACGGGCGGGTTGCGGTTCGCCGCATCTCCCCAGCCGATGATCTCCGCAGATCCGGTTTTCCGTCCAAAGGCGCCAAGACGGTTCAAATGAACCCCGCCTCCCGCTTTCGTCACAGCGTCGACCAGTGCCTGGTCGGAACCAAACCGGTCAAACATTTCGAGCGTCGGCGGCTGGTTTGCGACGTCATGGGTATCGAGTCGGTCTATGGGATAAAGCGAGCTCATAGCGGTATCATTTCCTTGTAGTTTTACTGGTGGTTTTCAGGCGGATCGGTTTCTTGTGCCCAATATCGCGGCGATCGGTACCCAGCGTCCAGCACGGAGGGTCGCTGGCGGGGAAGCTTTCACGCAATGCCTCATCAACCATCTCGTCGATGCTCTGTACCGGTTTTTCCCTGCCGGCCTTTTTCGCGTTCGAGTCCTTAAATGAGATGTTATCGGGGTTGGTCATATCGGCCTGGCCTTCCTGCATCGTCCACCAAGCCATAATAAACATACCTAGTCCATTGTCACGGTAACTCATCTGCCGAATCGAATGTTTCCTATCAGACATTACGCCGTTGGTTTCTCACATTTTGGTGGCACGATTGTGACGAAAATTAAGGTCGAAGCTAGGCCGCCCGGCGTTTGCTGGCATTGCGATGAAAGGGTCATGAAAATCAAAGCCGGGCCGCTGAGAACATACAGACACCGGCACCTGGCCAGACGGTATTTGGCTGCCAGCTTCTGGCAAGTTCAAATCTCGCTCAGGAACTCCTGTATGGCTGCCACGGCCTCCGGCTCATCCAGCATCGGGGCATGACCACGGCCGGGGATTTGTATCGCCCTGATATATCCGCCATGCCCTGATTTCATTTTCCCGAGCGTCGCCGTGGACAGAATGTCGGAGCTTTCACCTCTCACAACCAACGTGGGAATATCCGACAACATATCCCAGACCGGCCAGAGATCGGCTGGCACAGTGCTGGGCTCTTCGCCTTCCACACTTTGCGAAATCGCCATGTCATAGGCCAATCGGGGAACGCCGTTATCATTGGCGATGAATGTACGGTGCGCGAAAGCCATCCAGTCATCGTCCCCGTAATCCGGGAACGCGATTGCGTTGGTTTTTCGGCAGACGTCTGCTGCGTCCTGCCAGCTCGCAATATCCACCGGCTTGCCGACATAATTCTGAAGCCGTGCCAGCCCGCCGGAATCCACCTCGGGGCCGATGTCGTTAAGGATGAGCGCCTGTGCAACACTGTGCTGATGGGCAACCATCAACATCGCGATCAGGCCGCCCATTGATGTGCCCATCAATATGACCCGTCCGATGTCCAGTGACCGGAGCAACGCGAACATGTCCTGAACATAGACCTGCGGCGTGTAATTGCCGGGATCGGTGTCATAATCCGACCGTCCCCGCCCGCGCTGGTCGGGGATGATCAGGCGATGCCTGTCGCACAGGATTTCCGCTATATTCTCGAAATCGGCGCTGTTGCGGGTCAGTCCATGCATCATCAGGATAGGCGTGCCATCCCCGTTGCCGTGATAATCGCGCGCGTACAGATCAAGCCGGTCATCGGCGCTGCGGTAGAAATAGTCCCGGTAGTTTTTCATCATTCGACCCATTCACGGCGGAGGTGTTTGCCGGCCAGTGCCATCAGCACGGCCGCCGCAACATAGAAAACCAGCGCCGACAGGATCGCGTAGCGCAGACCTTCATCGCCGTAGGACTGGCTGAACCGGTCGGACATCGCGCCCAATATCAGCGTACCGAACCCCAGCCCGATCAGATTGTTGATAAACAGGAAACTGGCCGAAGCGGTCGCGCGCATCGTTGCCGGCACAAGGTGCTGCACGGCAGAGAGAACGGGGCCAAGCCAAACATAGGCAAGCGCCTGCGGTATCAGGAAAAGCAGAAACGCTACGGTGACGGATGAGGACAATATGCCGCCAGCGAACAACGGCACCCCGAGGATGAAAGAAATTGCCGGTAACCAGGCATAGGCGGCGCGGTCCTTCTTGCCAAAATAGTCGCCCAGCCAGCCACCTGCCAAAACGCCGACCGTGCCACCAAACAGCAGGATCGCGCCATAAAATTGTGCTGTGCCGATCAGATCCAGACCGAAGCTGCGCTGCATCAGGCTGGGCAGCCAGAAAGCGATGCCATAGCCGCAAAGCGAACTCATCGAGGCACCGAAGGACAGAAACCAGAAGCTCTTCTTCGCGGCCAATATGCGGAAAACATCGCTGGTTTTCTGTGCAGGCTTCACAGTGGTTGTCACAGGGGCCACCACCTTCTTCGGTTCGCGCACGATCAAGCGGAACAGCGGCGCGATAACCACCCCGGCAATGCCAACGGCGATAAATGCCGTCCGCCATTCGATCATTTGCGCGATATAGCCGCCGAACATCACCCCGGCTGCAGACCCCAGCGGAATGCCGAGTGAATAGATTGCAAGCGCCCGTGCCCGTTCGTGGCTCGGGAAATAATCGGCTATCAGGGCATAGGATGGGGCAACCCCCCCTGCCTCACCGACGCCGACACCCAGCCGGAACAAAAACATCTGCCAGAAATTTGTCGCTACGCCGCACAGAGCGGTAAAACCGCTCCAGATTGTCAGCGATATGGTAATCACCCAAGTCCGGCTGGTTTTGTCTGCAATCAGCGCCAGCGGAATTGCCAGTGTCGAATAGAGCAACGCAAAGGCAATACCACCAAGCGCGCCCAGTTGCGTATCGCTCAGCCCCAGGTCTTCCTTGACCGGGATAGCCAATATGCCGAGAATCTGACGGTCGAGAAAATTAAACGTATAGACCAGCAGCAACATGAAGAGCACGACCGCACGATAGGTGCGGCCGTGCATGGGGAGGTTTTCGACCGAAGTGGTCAGAATTTGATTCCGGCGGTGACGAAGACCTGGCGCGGATTACCGTAGAACGCGGTGAGCGTGCCTTCGGGGCCGAGTGTACCAATCGGCTGGCCGTTGGCTCCCGTTATGATCTCGCCGGTCGTTGGATCGGCAGCCACAAATGTATAGCCCGATGTCTTGTAACGCTTGTTGGTCAGATTCTTGCCATGCAGACCAATGCTCCAGCGTTTATCCGGTGCATTGTAGACAAGATTGGCATCCCACAGGGCATAGCCCTTCTGGTCAATAAACGGGTTGGCTATCTCGAACTGGTTGGTCTTGCTGCGATAGGACAGCGTGGTCCCGAAATACAGATCACCTTCGCCCACCGGTGTCGTATAGGCAAATGTACCGCTTGCGGTCCATTCCGGTGTATTCTGAACCGAACGGAATTCCGCAACATCTGTCGGTACGCCGCCGATGTTGGTGATATATTCGTCATATTCTGCATCTATATAGCCAAGCGAGCCGGACAGTGTCACTCGGTCACCACTGGCGGCCAGGTCTTCAGCAAGCCGCGCACTCGCCTCGAGCTCAACGCCCTTTAGAGTGGCCTTACCGGCATTGGTAAACACACCGCAGAATGAAGGCAGACCTCCGACAGTACACGCGACAGAACCCGGGATCTGCACATTGGTATAGTCGGTGTAGAATCCGGCGAACGCGACATTGAGTGCGCCGTCGAGAAGACTGCCCTTGTAGCCGATTTCATAGCTGTCGACCTCTTCCGGCTCGAAACTGAGGAACGCGGCAACTTCGCTATCGCTGGGAACGCCGCTCGGGTTTGTGGTGGGCGCGTTCACGCCGACCCCGCGCGGATCAAACCCGCCGCCCTTGAAGCCCTGCGAGAAGCTTGCGTAGATATTGTGGTCGGGTGTGGGCTTGAAACTCACCGAAGCGCGCGGCGTGAATTTCTTGAAATTCTCGCTGCCCTGGAAATCGGTGCTGGGTCCACCGAACGGAATGCCTGCGCCACCGAATGTCGGCGAACCGCCGCCGAGAAAATTCTGCCGCAATATGCTGGCTGTCCGCTCGTCCCAGGTGTAGCGGCCCCCAACCGAAAGACTGAACTGCTCGGTGAAGTCATAGGTAAAATCGGCAAAAACTGCATAGGTTTCGGTATCAACATCAGCCTCGGTAAAGGCGGTTAGACCCGCAAATGTTGTGAAAAGCCGAACATCAAAAAGCGTATCAGCCTTGGCATCAAGATAGTAGAAACCAACCAGACCATTGAGCTTGTCGCCTTCATAAAGCAGCTGGAATTCCTGGCTGATCTGTTCGTTCCGGTAAATCCCCGGTACGTCGAGATCAACCGCCGGCAGCGCGTCGAAATCAATCGGCGTGGCGGTATCATCCTTGCGCCATGCGCTGATCGAGCGCAGCGTGAGCGTATCGGTGAGATTGGCAGAGATATTCATCGCCAGACCATAAGCCTCGATATCCTGGATCGGATCATTGAGCCCGCCGCGCGTGTCGAATACGTTGTCAAGCACGGGCGCACCGGAAACAGCACCCGGGATCAACCGATGACCGCCGCGCGGATTGCTTTCGTCCTTGGTGTAATCGCCTGAAATCCGGATCAATATGGGTTCGCCATAGCCGCCTATTTCAAGCGTGCCACGACCGGCCCAGATATCCTTGTTGTAATTTTCCAGGCCGTTGGTCAGATTGTCGCCGAAGCCGCCACGTGACAGGCGCGCGCCCGATGCGCCGACACGAACAATGTCGGAAATCGGCATGCTGGCGGTGACGACCGCTTCAGCCTGATCATAGGTGCCGTAGGTGGCCCGCGCCTTGAACGAAGGCTCGTCCGGCAGCCGCTTGGTCACATATTTGACCGCGCCGCCGATGGTGTTGCGACCATAAAGCGTGCCCTGTGGGCCGCGAAGCACCTCGATGCGTTCGACATCGTAGATGTCAAGTACCGCGGCTTGCGGCCGGTTGAGATAGACATCGTCGAGATAAATGCCGACACCCTGTTCAAAACCGGAAACGGGATCTTGCTGGCCAATGCCGCGAATGAACGCCGAGAGCGTCGAGTTCGTTCCGCGCGAAGATTCGAGCGTGGTGTTCGGCGTTGTCAGCCCGACATCGGTAATATCGATCGCGCCCTGCTGTTCCAGTTTTTCGGCGGAAAATGCCGTGATCGCGATGGGAACATCGGTGAGGCGTTCGTCGCGGCGGCGGGCCGAGACGATAATGATGTTTGAATCTTCGCCGGTTTCTGCCGCATCGACGCTCTGGGCATGGAGCGGCGCTGCGTTCAGAGCGCCCATAGCGACGCTGGCCATTGCTGATAACCGAATAATATGTCCGAAGTCTCTCATTCATTCTCTCCCAAATATCGATAACGTCTTGAAGCGTGTCGAATATCGGGATGAGCAGTAATGAAAGTTGAACCATCTTTCAACTAATTTATGGCGATAGCCCTGTTATCACTCCCCAACGTGCCAAAATAGCAACAGTCGAGGCTGGGATAATGCGGAGAATCGTACATAAACTACTGTATATGTGACTGAATTTTTGTCCAAACATGGCCCGGTGGTTTGAACTCGATTAGCTGCACCATGATTTCAATTCGCTGATCTGAATCGCAGAGCCGTTTGCAGCATCGCGAACGCGCCATTGTTTTGAGGTATAGAAACCCCACGAAATGAAGGGTCAAGGGCAGGTGCATCGCCCTGAACTATCGTCGATTTTTGTCCGCCGCGATTCCCTTGGCCAGAATATCATTGGCGATTTCCGCAATCTCGGCCGCGGATTTTTCTTCGGTCCAGATACCATATCGCAGCCCCAGAAAAACATTCATGCCCATGATCGCCCAAGCATGGGCCTCTTCCAGTCGATCGTGAAAATCGCCCGACGCGCTGCCTTCCTGCAACCGTTCAAATATGCGCTTGGCCGTCTCTTCATAATGCGAACGATAGCTTTCGGGATCGACAAATTCGGCTTCGTCGATGATCCGGTAGATTTCCTTGTGCTCGCGCGCGAAGTGCATGAACGCTTCCAGCGCCAGCTTTTCCCGCTCCAGCGCATCCTGCCACTCGGTCATGGCGCTTGCCGCATGGCTCTTCACGCTGGCACTCATATCCTTGACGAGGGCGCTGAACAGTTCATCCTTTGAATCGAAATAGGTGTAGAAACTGCCCAGGGCGGTCCCCGCCCGCTGGGTGATTCCGGTAATCGATGCTTCGTGAAAGCCCTTCTCGCCAAACTCCAGCGCCGCCGCATCCAGCAGCTTGCGCTTGGTCTGCATTCCACGCGCGGTGCGCGGCTGTTTGTCTTTGGACTCAATATGTTCCGAATAATCAGTGGCCATGCAGGCACGGCTAACGCCATTTTCCCGGATAAGCAAATTGCTAATCTGAATAGGTGTTCATATTCCATTGCGAGATGACCCACCACCGCAAACCGTCCGGGAAAAAGCAAAGACGAGCCTCGCATAAAATCCGGCACGCGGTTGGCTGCACGGCAATCATAGCGGAGCGCGCGGGTTGATCGGTCGGCCTGAATGGCACCGATTTCTGTTCCCTTATTCGCTCATGATCGCATTGTGTTTCAGCGTCTGTTTCTCCAGCGCCGCTTCAAATCCGCTTTCCATGATCGCGATAAACGCCGGGAATCCGCTCCTGTCGACAAAGGCCAGCGGATCACCTGCCGCAAGCTTTTCCCGCTTGGCGGCCATGTTGAAAAATTCCGGATGGTTGGCAAGGAAGATATCGGGCTTCCAGTCGCGGGTGATCGCGAACGTCTTGCGATAATCCGCCACAATACCCGGATATTGTGGCGGCCCCACCAGCCGGTTGGCGGCGACCGAAGCAGAACAGAAAAACAGCGTCTGATAGGTCTTGTCGCCCTGCTCGACATCCATCATCCATGATGTGCAGCCGCGGGTATGACCGGGCGTCAGATGTGCCGTGAGCGTCGCGTGACCGAGTTTCACCGCCTCCCCGTCGGCAATGATCCGATCCACCTTGACCGGCGGAGCGCTGTATTCGGGATTGTCTTCCGAACCGAGATAGAAGCCGCCTTCAAGAGCCGAGCGATCGCCTTCGCTCGCCAGCAGCTTCGCGCCGGTCAGTTGCTTCAGTTCGGCAAGGCCACCGCTATGGTCCCAATGGGCATGGCTGTTGAGCAGAATTTTGACATCAGCAGGATCATAGCCGAGCTTTGCGATATTGTCCCGGACCTGCCTGCCCTGTCCCGGCATGCCGCCGTCGATCACGATATGGCCTTCGGCGGTTGGAATAAAAAACATCCCCAGCCCGCGTGTCCCGACGAAATAAACCCCCTGCTTTTCCTCGCCGATCACCCGGAACGGTTCGACATTTTCAAGCCACAACTGATAGATTTTCTCCCAGTCGATATCGGGTGCGGCGCCGCTGGCGGCGATATTGCTGACGGTAGCCATTGTATCGCGCTGGACAGCCATCTCATCGGACGTCACGGGCGCGCAAGCGGCTAGGCTCAACACCCCCAGCGCCAGACCATATCTCAATGCTCGCATTCGTCTCTCCTTCTCCGCATCTTATGCCTCCGTGCCAGACAATACCAGCGGCTATCCTGCGAAAAACCGGACCGTCTCGTCGTCCATCGGGAACATCAGTTCGATCCGGGTTTCCCCCGCTCTGGTGTCCTGAACCGAACCAAATTGCGCGATCACCGAAAACAGCGAGAGGCGGGATTTGCCAACCCGAAATATGGTCGGGATCACCGCTTGGTTGAGGTTGATCGAACCCATGTCGACCTTCTTGACCCGTTCGTGCGACGCCAGCCGTCCGGCCAGTGCGGACAGCTGGTCGTCTCCACCCAGTTCCAGTATCTCCGTACGCAGACGGGAGAGGGAGAGGATCGCGACCTCTTCCCAGTTCTCGATCAGATCGAGTTCGGCGCTGTTGATCAATATATCGACCAGATTGGCCGGACCGCCGGGACTGGCCAGCGCCAGAATCATCTCGGCGCCCCGGTTGCTGTTGACGACGTTCCAGTGCCCGTCGATGGCATAGCCGGGAAACGGATCGTGATGGTCGATCATGGTCGCGATTGCCTGATTGACCGGAGCGAGTTCGGGGGCATCGTCGGAAAGACTCGGATAGACGGGCGCGAAGCCCGCTGCGTTGAGCGCCTGATTGGCGGCGGGCCGAGGCAACTGCAACGCTTCAGAGAGACGCAGCACCATCGCCCGGCTGGGGTTGGAGCGGCCCGACTCAAGAAAACTCAGATGCCGCGCGGACATCTCCGCTTCTAGGCTGAGATCGAGCTGGCTGAACCGGCGCAGCTTGCGCCAGTCCTTCAATATCGCACCAAATTCGCTCGCCATGAACGTCTCCTTCGTCCTCCCCGTTGCGTCTCCGGCCGATAGCATAGATCACGCCGGATGCACTTACCCGGAAGGTAATTGTTTTGATAACTGCCGCGTGCTTTATTGCCATGAAACTGAACCGGGAGAAGATCATGTCACCACAAGCCACTGGCCGTTATATCCGGATCGTCGGCGGTTTTTCCATGTTTGTCGCCATCCTGTTTTCGCTTGCCGGGGTGAATGACTTTACGGGCGCGAATGACATATTCTTCCATATCGGCTCCTCCGGCGGCAATGGCGTTGCTGGGCTGGACACGCCAGAAGCAAAATTGGCGATGGCGATCGCGGGCGGAGTATTTGCCGGCTTGATGGCGATGTATGTCTTCATCACCGCACCGGCGTGGAACAGGGCAGCGACCTGATCCGCAAGGGTTCGATCTATACGTTCCTGATCTGGTTCGGCGTCGACAGCACCGCATCAGCAGCGTCAGGCAATGCTCAAAATATCATACCAAATACTGTGTTTCTGGTTATCTATCTGACACCGCTACTGCTCATGAAGCGAACAGCCTGAAAACAGCTTGCACCCGGCGCTAGGCCCGCCCGTTCACATCCTTGACCCAGGGACCAAAGGGTGAGTTGCCGAGCATCGCGACCTGTGTTTGAGCGCTGACCTCGTTGATCCCCTGCTGCGGTTTGGGGCCGGGATGGACCGGGAGGCGCAGCGGCCTTTTGCCGGGTGCCTTGGCGATTATCCCGGCGATGGCGCGCGGCACGTCATTGGGATCGGTTGACCCGCCGCCATTGCGCAAAGCACCGTCAACCAGCGCCTGATAGGCTGCCTTGCGCTCGGCATCAGCGCGTTCCAGCATGTCTGCGGTATATATATTGCCATTTTCCCAGATCCTGGTCGGGTAGCCGCCGGGTTGCACGATGGTGACATCGACGCCGTGCGGGACCAGCTCGTAGGCCATTTGCTCGCTCATCGACTCGACCGCAAATTTGGTCGAACTGTACAGGCCCATGCCCGGCACCATGACGCGACCGAGTTGTGACGAAACATTGACGATCAGACCGGATTTCTTCGCGCGCATCCCGGGAAGGGCGGCGCGCGCGACCCGCTGATAGCCCATCACATTGGTGTCAAACAGCAGTTGCATCATCGCGAGATCCTGCAGCTCGACCGGCGCGCCGGTCCCGATCCCGGCATTGTTGATGATGACATCAAGCGAGCCGCCGTTGAGCCGTTCGGTCTCGGCGACCGCCGTGTTCACCGATTCATCCGACAAGACATTGAGTTCAAGGATGGTGATATCCAGCCCGCCCGCTTCGGCGGCTTTTTCCAGAGCAGCCCCTTCACGGCGCGGCAGATTGCGCATGGTGGCGAACACTTTCGCGCCCAATTCGGCATAGAGAATAGCACCCAGATTGCCGAAGCCGGAGGAACAGCCGGTGATCAGCACCGACTTGCCGGTCAAATCCGGCTTGCCATCCGCGGCGGCGGTCGCCTGACAGGCGGTGAGTGCGACGCCGGTGGCGGCGGTGGCGGCAAGTAATTGGCGGCGGTTGAGGGAAGTCATGCGGGTTTTATCGGCCATTGGAGGACTCCTAAAATTCAAAAGCAATGCTACACTATCATAAAGTCCGTTCCGAAGGGAACGGGATAAGAGGGAGAGCGATATGCAGATTTCAAAAGCCAGCAAGGCGGTGGGCGCGATTGTCGAAGACGTCGATGTCACCGACCTCAGCGAGCAGCAATTTGCCGAGATCCGCCGGGCCTTTTTCGACCACGGCGCACTGTTCTTCCGCGACCAGCAGCTGACGCCGGAACAGCATATCGCCTTTGCCGAGCGCTGGGGCGCGATTGATTTCAACCGCTTTTTCAAGCGGCGCGAGGGCTATCCGGAAATTGCCGAAGTGCTCAAGGAACCGGACCAGATGCTCAATATCGGCGGCGGCTGGCATACCGACCACAGCTACGACGAGGCACCGGCAATGGGTTCCATTCTCTATGCACTGGAAATTCCGCCAAGCGGCGGTGATACGCTGTTTGCGGGTATGGCAGCGGCCTATGACGCGCTGGATGACGCGATGAAGGCGCGGATCAAGGACTTGAAAGCCCGGCACGGCAATGCACATGTTTTTGGTGAAGAAAGCGAATATCGCAAGGCGGTGGGAGACCGCTACACCAATCCCGACCAGGCGGGACAGACGGCGGTTCATCCGGTGGTGCTGACCCATCCCGAAACCGGCGCGAAAGGGCTTTACGTCAATCCCGGTTTCACCCTCGAAATCGTCGATGTCGATCCGAAAGAGAGCAGGGCGCTGCTGCAGCAGCTCTACGACCATATCATGCAGGACCGTTTCCACTATCGCCACCAATGGCGCGAAGGTGATCTCGCGATGTGGGACAACCGGTCGACCTGGCATTATGCGTTGAACGACTATCAGGGGCACCGGCGCTATCTGAACCGGATCACCATCGAGGGCGTGGCATTGGCATAGCCTTCTCTTGAAATGCCGCTGGTACGATCGACGAAACCGGACGGACTCAGACCAGAACCTTTTTCATCAGCACGGCTGCGGTGATATCGCCGGTCACATTCACAACCGTCCGGGACATGTCCAACAGCCGGTCGACGCCGAGGATTATCACCAGTCCCGAGGCAGGAATGCCAAACCCTGCCGCAACACTCGCCAGTATCGCAATGCTGACGCCGGGTGTACCCGGTGCACCGATCGATGATGCGACCAGAGTGCCGACCAGCAGGACCGTTTCAGCCAGACTGAGGTCTACGCCCGAAATTTGTGCCAGAAAGAGTATGGCAACGCTCTGGTACAGTGCAGTGCCCGCCATGTTCATCGTCGCCCCGAGCGGCACCACCAGGTTGGCAATGTCGTCGGGTACCTGAAGCTTGCGCGCGGTCTGGATCGTGCCGGGCATGACCGCAGATGAACTGGAAGTGGAAAATGCCAGCAGCAGGTTCGGACCGGCAATCCTGACAAAGGAATGCAGATCAAGACCGCCGCGCCATTTCAGCAACAATACATAAATCAGGAACAGCAACACCAGTCCCAGAAGCACCGTGCCGACATAGTTGAGCAGACCGAGCAGCGAGTTTGGTCCGATCTGGATCATGAGCTGCGCCATCAATCCAAAAACCGCGAGCGGGGACAAGAGCATCGCCCATTTTACGATGGTCATGGAAATCGACATCAGCGAATCGAGCAGGGCAAGAACCGGTGCCGCCTTCTCGCGTTGAATCTGATTAACGGCGACCCCGGTCAACACGGCCAGGATCACGATTGCCAGCAAGTCTCCCTGGATTATGGAAGCCGCCGGATTGGTTGGCAACACACCTGCAACCAGGTCGGGCAATCGCGTAACGTCCAGGGTCTGGACGTCTGCCTGCACCTTTTCGACCGGCAGCTCCAACCCTTCCCCCGGTTCGAACAGCCGGGCGAGATAGATGCCAATCCAGGCGGCTGCGAATGTGGTCGAGACAATGAACAAGCCCAGTCGCACGCCCAGCTTGCGCATGGCCTCGTTGGAAGGAACCCCCGCAAGTCCGCTCACGATCGAAGCAAAAACCAGCGGCACGAGAACGATTGCGATGAGCCCGAGAAAAAGTGTTCCGGGAAGCGCCAGCCAGTCCCCGATCAATTCAGCTGTGGCGGGCGGAACCCATCCCGCGGCCGGACCCATCACCATGCCCGTAGCTACGCCGATCACCATCGCAATGAGCACCTGTGCCCATAGGCGGGAGCGGGCCCAAATACGCAATTTGGTACTTTGCTGGATAAGCAGAGCTAGTTCGGAATGGGAGCCGTCTGACATATTGATTGTTTGCTCGGCACACCGTCTTTCTGTCGTTCGCCTTTTCTCGGCAAATGCGATGTATCTGCGCCGGCCAGCGGTCTAGGAACGCAAGGAATCGATCACACGTGACAGCTTGTCCTGAACGGTGGCAGCGGCTTTTTTGAGCTCAGGATTTTCGATAGCCTGCATCGATGCAACCGGGTTGATGGCGGCCACCTCCACTTCCCCGTCGCCCTTTTGCTGGACGACCAGATTACAGGGAAGCATCGTCCCGACCTTGTCTTCGAGTTGCAATGCCTCGTGGGCCAAGCCTGGATTGCAGGCGCCCAGGATCGTATAGGGCCGGAAATCTACGTCGATCTTGGACTTCAGGGTCTCCTGCACATCGACGCGCGTAAGCACCCCGAAGCCCTCGGTTTTCAGCGCCGCTTCCGTGCGCTCGATAGCTTCATCAAACGACGTCTTCAACTCCGCCGCCATATAATAGCTCATCAATACTTCCTTTCGTTATTGTTTCGGATCACTCGTCTCGATCATAATCAAATTCGTGCTCGATCTCGTCTTGCTCATCATCATGCTGCACATAGTTTGTCTCTCCATGCTCGGCCGCTTCGGTCGAACGCGGAACAAATGCCTGAGGATCGATCGCCAGGATACCGAAAATGGCAGCGGCGATGGCGGCAAGGCCGACCAGATATGAGAAAAACGAGGGCCTGCGGGCATCGTCGGCACCGACATGCCGTCCGGCACGCTTGTAGCCCGTGACCATCGCCCGCACCAGATTGTCCCGCGTCATGAGAGACATGATGAAAACGGCCGCAATATGTATGACTACCAACCCCAGGAGGCTCCAGCCAATGATCTCGTGCAGGTCTTCACCCGCTTCTCCTCCACTGGTGACGATCAATGCGCCGGTCCAGATTGTGGCTATGCTGACGGCAATAAGCAGCAATGCGGAGATCCAGCCGAGAGGGTTGTGACCGACTGCCGCCGTCGGTTTGAAACGCAGCAATTCGCCGACATGATGTCCGAGACCACCGCCTTTCCACATCCCGGAAAAACGTGCATGTTCTCCGCCGACAAAGCCCCATGCGATACGAAATGCAATCAGGATGGCTGCCACCCAGCCCGATATTATGTGCCAATTGTTGAGCGGGCTTGCCTCTTCGGCCGAAAGAAACGCGACGGCCATGGCGATAACGAGGAGCCAGTGGAACAGCCGCAATGGCGCGTCCCAGACATGAATCCGCGTAGCGGTTGCCATTGGGGCAGTTTGGGACATTGTGATTTCCTCTGATTGTGGAAACAGGCTCGAAGAGTGACTGTTGGACGATTTACGGTCTTTCAGAAATACGGAGATTTACGGATAGGGGACCCAACCGGCGCAAAATCCACTCAAAACAGTTTGCGTTGCTGGCGTCGATAATGCCGGCGCACAAGCTGTTTCAGCAAGACCTTTGTATCAATAAGCTCAAAACCGAGAGGGTGGTCCAGTCGGCCAAACAATCGATCTCCTCCGCCAAGCAACAACGGTATTTCAGTCACAATCATTTCGTCGATAAGATCCTCCTGGAGAAACGACTGCACAGTCTTGCCACCATCGATGTAAAGGTTTTCAAAGCCTTGTTTCTTTGCAAGCTGGACAATCTCACCTGCTGTTCCATTGGCAAACTGCACATGATCTGAAAATTCATCCGGCGCTGATTTCAGTGTCGAACTGAGGATGATTCCAGGTTTTGGATAATGCCAGCCCAGTCCAAAGCCAATCAAAGTTTCAAATGTTTTTCGTCCCATTACGATCGCATCGATTCCATCCATGAACTCGGAAAACCCCAAGTCGTCGCCCTCGGGAATTGGCACATAACTCAACCAGTCCAAACCTCCTTTGGAATCAGATATATAGCCATCTATACTGGTGCCAATGTAAACAATATTGGTCATGCCATAATGGTTATCATGACAATGATCGAAGAAAAACAATTTATTGCGTGACCCTCTTCCGGCATTGCCGTGCACAGTCATTTTGAAATGGTCAACCCAATGGTGCAATCGGCGCGAAAGGGTATCGTGGCGTAACACTTGCGGCCCTTCCGTTTCTGCCGTCTTGCAGTTTTGCCACGACTGAGGCAATCACCGGGCATGGCATCGGTGATCAGCAATAGGAATGGATTGATCGGCCGGTGGTTGACGCTGTTGAAAACCGGGCCGATCATCGCCGGCCTGCTGGTTGTTTTTGCCATCGCAGCTTTACAATTTGCTGCCGTTCCGGGCTTCGACCGGCCTGGATTGATGGTCTTTGACGGCTATCAGAACGCTGCGCCCCGCGCCTATCAGGACGCTGGCGTACGGATTGTCGACATTGATGAGGAGTCGATCGAACGGCTCGGGCAATGGCCGTGGCCGCGGACCGTGATCGCCCGGCTAACCCAAAGGCTTTCCGACGCAGGCGCTGCGGCGATCGCGTTTGACATGGTATTTTCCGAACCCGACCGCACGTCCCCCGGCCGGATTGTGGCGCGCCTGCCGCAAGAAGAGGGCAATGCTGATCTGGTACGCTCGCTCTCGCGCCTGCCCGATAATGATGACATACTGGCGGACAGTTTCGCACTGGCACCGGTGGTCAGCGGATTCTTCCTGCTGCGCGAGGACCGTGGCGAGCCAATCGAACTGCCATCCGGCATGGCGGTCCTGGGATCACCACCGACCGGGCAGGTGGAGCATTATCAGGGCGCGGTCCAGTCGCTACCGCAGTTGCGCCAGGCGTCAGCCGGGCTTGGTTCGCTCAGCTTCGTCGGCGATGCCGACGGAATATTGCGCAGGGCACCGCTGGTTTTTCTCCACGATGGACAGCTGGTGCCGTCGCTTTCTCTGGAAGCGTTGCGGGTGGCGCAACGGGCGGATTCGATATTGGTCAAGACCAGCGATGGCAGCGGCGAGACCGCGGGCGCGCCGGGAGCCATAGTAAACCTCAGAGTCGGACAGTTCGAGGTGCCAACCACCGCCGCCGGAGAATTGTGGATGCACTTTAGCGAGCCGGCTCCGGAACGCACGATCCCCGCTTGGAAACTGCTCTCAAACGACATATTGCCGGAGGAAATCCGTGCGGCGGTCGAGGGACAAATCATGTTTATCGGGGCAAGCGCGACCGGACTGCGCGATCTGGTGTCGACCCCGCTGGCCGAAAACGAACCGGGGGTGACGGTCCACGCCCAGGCGGCGGAACAGATGATCCTCGGACAATTTCTGACCCGCCCCGACTGGGCGCGCGGCATGGAATTCTTCTTGATCCTGTTGCTCGGCGGCGCGCTGGCCTTCTTGCTACCGAGTGCAGGCGCCATCGTCGGAGCCGCGATCGGGACAGTCGCGACTCTTGCGGTTGCCGCCGGTAGCTGGCTGGCCTTTGACCAATGGCGCTATCTGCTCGATCCGACCTGGCCGATCATCACCCTGATACTGGTCTATGCGGTGCAAACCCTGCTGAGTTTTCGTCAGGAGGAACGGCAGAGAGCCTATATCCACACCGCCTTCGACCGCTATCTATCGCCCGAAATGGTCCGGCAGATTGCCGCCAATCCCGAACGCCTGCAACTCGGCGGCGAAGAACGCGAGATGACAGTATTGTTCTGCGATATCCGCGGTTTCTCCAGAATTTCGGAGCAATATGACCCGAAGGAGGTGATCAACTTCCTGACCGGGTTCCTGACCCCGATGTGCAATATATTGCTGGATAAAAAGGCCACGGTCGACAAATTTATCGGCGATGCCATTCTGGCCTTCTGGAACGCGCCGCTTGATGATCCGGATCAATTTCGCAACAGCGCGCGCGCCGCGCTGCAAATGGTCAACAGCCTTGAGCGGCTGAACCGGGAGATGCCGCAAAAAGCCGGACAGGTCTGGCCGCCCGATGTCAAAATCGGAATCGGCATGAATGCCGGACTGTGCTGCGTCGGCAATATGGGTTCACAGCAACGGCTGTCCTACACATTGATCGGCGACACGGTAAATATCGCTTCCCGGTTTGAGGGACTGACCAAACAATATGGTGTGCAGATTCTGATCGGGAGCGCGCTCGCCGGGCAGCTGGACGGTTTTGCCCTGCTCGAACTGGACCGGGTCAGGGTGGTCGGCCGCGATGCGGCGGAGACGATTTTTGCGCTGCTGGGCGATGAGACGCTGAACAGGGATCCCGCCTTTACGGACTTACAACGCCAGCATGACAGATTTCTGAACCTCTATCGCGAACAGAACTGGGTCGGGGCCAGCCGTCTGCTGGACAGACAGGAGGCGGCCTACCGCGATGCCGGTCTCTCCCTGCTCGTTGCAGTTTACCGGCAGCGGATCGCGGAACTGTCGACCGGGCCGCTCAGGAAGGACTGGGAGGGCGTTTTCGAGGCGACCCGAAAATAGCGCGCATCAATCCGGCTCGTGCTGTTAGCAACCGCGTGCTGTATCCTGGTTTACACACTCGTCTTTGTCACCCGACAAGAGAAGCCCGACGCCAACGCCAATAACGGCAGCGGGCAGCACTTTACCGAGCAAGCCGCTTTTGTTGGCATTGGTCACGCTGGGTGCCAGCATATCCTGTAATTTCGACAGGCCGCTGGCCGAGAGCGAAAAAGGACCAATCGGCTCGGCACCCGGCCGGGGAATATAGGCCGCCAGAATCGGCTGATCCAGCGTCACGGTTTTCCCCGCTGCGCTGACGTCGGCAAGCCCGATGTCCACAATGCCGAAGCTGTTGGCACCCGGCCCGCGCAGGACGACCAGCGTAGCGCTGTCCTTGTCGCTTTTGACACCCTTCAGAAACGGTTCCTTCTTCGCGATTGCAACAGCCTCTTTCCCAACCACGCCATCCAGAGCGGTGCCGCGAATACCGATGGTACCGACGGACGAACCCACAGTGGCCGACGATTTTGTCGACTTGCGGCCCGACATGAATCGAAAGGCACCCTTGCTCACCGTCGCAGTTAAGGAGCGCTCTTTGCCCGGATCGTAGACAAGTCGGTTGATCATCAGCCGGGCGTTCGAGCCAATGGTCAGGGTTGACCGGTCGAGCAACAGGATCTGCAATTTGCTCTTCTTTTTGGTGTTCAGAAAATCACCCCAGGCCAGCCGCTGGCGGCGCGCTATTTTGACCGGCTTTTTGATCGTTGCATTGCTCCGCCGGACATCACCGACAACGGTCGCGGCTATCCCGACCTGTACCGGCGCCGAATCTGCCGGAGCCGTCATAAAAAATACCAGGATAAGTCCCAACAGGGATGCTTTGAAGGACAAGGATTGAATTGATATCATGGTCTATTCCTCGCCGACCGGAGAGCAAATCGTCATCGCCTCAGCCCAAAACTCAGCCGGATAAGTTTTCGCCTTCAGTTTGCCAAGTTCAACGATACCGCCCATCCGGTCGTCGATCATGCACAGATACATCGCATGATGCAGACGCGCCGTGTCTGATTTGGGGTGCAGCGCCAGGACCCGCTCGAGCGTGGCAATGGCATCAAGCAATTCGCCGCGCTCAGCCTGCTCCCGCGCGAATATTATACCTTTCTCCTCATCGACCGCCACTTCCGCCAGGGCATCCAGCTCGGGGAGCGTTTCCGCACGAACCGCGGCAATCGGCTGGGCGACGATGAAGAACGCAACCGTCCAATATCTGATAATGTCGTTTCGCAAAGACCGTGTCCCTTTTACCTGTTCTGACCAATAGCATGGCTTGAGAGTCTTTCCTATCATCACCCACAGCCGCGATCTGTGACGCGTTTCACAGCCATGCGATGAACCCGCCCGGAAAGACCATCCCCATAGACCACACGCTTGTCGAACCCCGCCGATCATACTAGAGCCGAGGTTCGACAACATCACGACCATCGGAACCAAAATGACCCTGATCGGCCCCGCCTCGCACAGCTATTTCTCCCAGCGGCTCAAGCTGCATTATGTCGACTGGGGCAACGAGGACAAGCCACCGCTGATCCTGCTCCACGGCGGCAAGGACCATTGCCGCAACTGGGACTGGACGGCGCAGGCGTTGCGCGATGACTGGCATATCATCTGTCCCGACGTGCGCGGCCATGGCGACAGCCAGTGGAGCACCGACGGCCATTATTCCAACATGGCGATGGTCATCGATCTCGCCCAGCTGATCCATCAGCTCGACCTCTCGCCGGTCACGATCGTCGCGCACAGCATGGGCGGCAATATCGCGCTGCGTTACACCGGCCTCTATCCCGACACGGTGCGCAAGCTGGTGGCGATCGAAGGGCTTGGTCCCAGCCCGGAAATGCTCGCCGAGCGCGAGAAGGTCGGCCAGTTGCAACGGGTGCGCAACAGCATCGAGGAAAAGCGCAAAGCCGCTGGCCGGCAGGTGAAACGCTACCCGACGTTCGATGACGCGCTCGGCCGCATGCAGGATGCCAACCAGCATCTCTCCGACGAACAGGCCCGGCATCTCACCACCCACGCGGTAATCCGCAACGAGGACGGCAGCTACAGCTGGAAGTTCGACCCCTATGTCCAGCACTGGGACAGCATCGATCTGACCCAGGATGCCATTCATGAATTATGGGGCAATATCACTTGCCCGACCCAGCTTCACTACGGCGCCGACAGCTGGGCGAGCAACCCGGAGAAAGACGGCCGGATGCAATATTTCGGCGACAATGTTTCGGTGAAGGAATTTGCCAAGGCCGGCCACTGGCTGCACCATGACCAGTTTGATGAATTTGTCGGGACGTTGCGCAACTTTCTCTGATGCAGATAGGCGTTACAACGACCAGCGAAACCTCAACCGGCTCAAGCCTTGGTTACAAATAAAACTGCCTCTTTCATGCCAAAAAACACGGGACCGGCCACCCCGTATAAGTATATTCCCAGAGTGCAACGCGTCTGCAGAGCCATTACAAGCACCCACCTTCGATGGTTCGCAGGCTTGCGACATAGCCATTGCTTGGAACCGAACTATGCCATCGCGCCAGATCGTGCCTGACTGGCCGTATTTTGACGTGAAAGGCATGAAATGTGATTGACCGGATAGCCGTGACAGCATCGGAAAACCTGCTACATGGTCAATCGCGAGAGCAAAAAAGGTCACCTATGACAGCCAACCAAGCCCCTGCGCGCTACACTCCTTTTTCCATTTTCCTCCATTGGGCGATGCTGCTGCTGATAACCGCTGTCTATGGCGCCATCCTGTTGCGCGAAAATTATCCCAAAGGCAGCGATTTCCGCGAGGGTTTGAAGAGCTGGCATTTCATGCTGGGCCTGGCTGTGCTGCTGCTCGTGATCATCCGGATCATCACGCGGCTTGTCACTGCCAATCCGCCGGTCGAACCTGAGCCGCCTGCCTGACAAATGCTGTTCGCCAAAGGCCTGCATCTGGCGCTTTATGCGTTCATGCTGGCGATGCCGGTTGCAGGCTGGCTAATCCTCAGTGCCGCCGACAAGAGCATACCCTTTTTCGGGCTGGAGCTCCCTGCGCTGGTTGCGCCGGACAAGACCTTGTCGTCGCAGATCAAGGAATGGCACGAAATCTTCGGTACGGTCGGATATTATCTGATCGGCCTGCATGCCTTCGCAGCACTGTTCCATCACTATGTGGTCAAGGATAATACACTCCGTCGGATGCTTCCCGGAAAGCGCTAGGTGCCAATGCCCGGCCAAAAGCCTGTCCCGCGGGACGGTCCGGCTTTCCATGGATAAAAGCGGTGCAGCCCTGATGCTCAGGAAACCATCGCCTCCAAAGTGGCGATCCGGTCCGCTTCTTCGGCGGGCTTGTCCTTGCGGATGCGGTGGATGCGCGGGAAACGCATGGCGAGGCCCGACTTGTGGCGCTTGCTCTCGTGGATCGAATCAAACGCGACTTCCAGCACCAGCGACTTTTTTACCTCACGGACCGGTCCAAACCGGTTCAGCGTGTTCTGCCGGACAAACCGGTCGAGCCATTTCAGCTCCTCGTCGGTAAAGCCGGAATAGGCCTTGCCAACCGGTAGCAGCTCGCCGTCCTCGGTCCAGCAACCGAATGTATAGTCGGAATAGAAAGACGCGCGCCGCCCGTTGCCGCGCTGGGCATACATCATCACGCAATCGGCATTGAGCGGGTCTCGCTTCCACTTGTACCAGTGCCCCGTGACCCGCCCGGCCAGATAAGGACTTTCCCGGCGTTTCAGCATCACCCCCTCAATCGCCGCGTCGCGCGCGCCGGCGCGCATCACCTCCAGCGCGGCAAAATCATCGACATCGACCACCGCCGACAGATCGAAATGGTCGCCATGCAACTTCGGCACAAAGGCTTCCAGCCGGTTGCGCCGCTGATGCCAGGGCAACAGACGCAGATCATCGTCGCCTTCGACCAGCAGGTCGTAGACGCGGACAAAGGCCGGAAACTCCTGCCGCATTTTTCTGGACACGGTCTTGCGGCCCAGCCGTTTCTGCAGCGCATTGAAACTGGCCGCCTCGCCGCCCTGATCGGTCCCCCGCACCAGCAGTTCGCCGTCGATCACCCCGTCGCGGTCAAACGCCTCGACAATGTCGGGGAAGGCGGCGCTGATATCATCGCCGCCGCGGCTGTAGAGCCGGGTCTCCCCAGCGAGATGCACCGCCTGCACCCGGATGCCGTCCCACTTCCATTCGACCGCATATTGACCGAGATCGAGGCTGTCGCCCTCGAACGGGTGCGACAGCATGAACGGCCGGAAGAAGGGAGTCGCGGAAAGATCGGGCCGGTCGCCGCCCTGTTCCGCCCATTGAAACAGCGCGTCATAGGGCGGATCGAGCGCGTGCCAAAGCTCCTCGACATCGTCGAGCGGCACATCGAAAGCCTGCGCAAAAGCCGTTTTGGCCAGCCGCGCCGATACACCGACCCGCATGCCGCCAACGGCCAGTTTGAGCAGCGCATAGCGGCTTTTTGAATCCAGACTGTCGAGCAACGCCGCGACAATCGTCGGCGCCGTTGCGCGCGTCGCGGCGGACAGCGATTGCACAACCTCGTCAATCGTCGGATCACTTTCTACCCGTCCCTCCTCCTCCGGCCAGATCAGCGCCACCGTCTCGGCGGTGTCGCCGACATGGTGACGCGACAGCCGGAACAGTTCGGGATCAATCCGGGTGCCGGCCAGATTGCGGATGGTCGCGGACTTGACCGCCGGAAAATCGAGACTGTCGGTCAGCGCCGCCAGCGCCCAGCCGCGATCGGGATCTTCCGTCTCCCGCAAATAGGCCGAAATCGCCGCCAGCTTGGCGTTGCGCGACCGCGTATAGATCAGGCTGTCGATCAGGGCAGCAAAGCGCCGCATCAGCCGTCATCCCCTTCTTCGCGCCCGACCATCGCCAGCGCCCGCGCCTTGATCTGGTGGAGCTCGCACCAGCGCAGCAGGCCGTCCTCGCTGCCGTGGGTGATCCATGTTTCCCGCGGCGCCAGTTCGCGGATCGTGCCGGTCAGCTCGTCCCAATCGGCATGGTCGGAGATGACCAGCGGGATCTCCACCCCGCGCTGCCGCGCCCGCCCGCGCACCCGCATCCAGCCGGAGGCCATGGCGGTGACCGGATTGGGCAGCCGGCGGCTCCATTTGTCGGTCAGCGCCGACGGCGGGCAGATAATGATCTGGCCGCGCATCTCGTCCTTCGGCGTGTCCATCACCAGCCGCAATTCGCCGAGCGACACGCCAAGTTCCTCGTAGAGTTCGCACATCCGGACCTGGGCACCGTGCAGATAGATCGGCCGGTCCCAGCCGGCCCGGCGCAGCTCGGCGATCACCCGCTGCGCCTTGCCCAGCGCATAAGCGCCAACCAATATGCTGCCGTCCGGCTGGGCTTCCAGCCGGGCAAAAATCTTGGCAATCTCGCCTGCGATCGGCGGATGCCTGAACACCGGCAATCCAAAGGTCGCCTCGGTGATAAAAATATCGCACGGCACCGGCTCAAACGGCGTACAGGTCGGGTCCGCCCGCCGCTTGAAATCGCCGGTCACCACCACCCGCTCGCCCTCATATTCCATCAACACCTGCGCCGAGCCCAGCACATGGCCCGCCGGATGCAGGCTGAACCGGACACCGCCCCGCTCGAACCCGTCGCCATGGTCAAGCGGCGTGCCCGCCTCGGTCCCATAGCGCAGCGACATAATCGCCAGCGTCTCCGGCGTCGCCCAGACATCCCCATGCCCGCCGCGCGCATGATCGGCATGACCATGGGTAACCACCGCATGCGCGTGCGGCACCGACGGATCGATCCAGATATCGGCCGGACGCACGTAAATGCCCTGCGGATGCGGCTCGATCCAGTGTTTTGCTTTCGCCATGGCCTAATAGCGTATCGGATTGGGAAAGGTTCCGGTCAAAGGGAAAACTGGACTCTTTCCAGCTCAGCGACATTCCCGAATTTTGGCGCGACACCACGGTCCGACCGAGATCCATTACGACACCGACAGCTGAGCGAGCAATCCGGAAAGAGACGGCTAGATGCAATATTGTGGTGGCAATGTGGAGGTCAGGGCATCCCCTGACGCCGGCCACTGGCCGCACCATGACCAGTTCGACGGGTTTATGGCGACCTTGACGGAGTCTTTGTGATGAGAAGTTCCGACAAAATCTTTGAGGTTGAAAATTTTAACCATATGGATTAGGGAAAGCCTACCGCGACGCAGTAATGTGACCGCTCCACCTTTGTAGCATCAGCACAAAGGGCAGTTACGCTGGATGATTTGGTTAACCCAATCGCTCAGTAAGCTTAGGGATCGTTAGCTAACGCTGTCGCCGCTTCCGGTGACGTCGATTTTATATCGACAAGCAGGAGGAGGATGCGCCAGGAGAAGTTCCAAAACTCCCTAGCACCTCGGAACGCAACCAACTGTTGCGGTCGGGAAGTCGTGCGCTGTCGGCCGCCTGCTAGGAGTAAACAATATGACGTCAAGTTCTACTATGAAAGAAGTCCGCCGCACATTGGAGCGCGATGGCTTTACCATCATCAAGACCCGCGGAGGCCATTGGCGTATTTGCCACCCTCGCATGAAGGGACCGGTTTTTGCACCGGACACTCCTTCGGATCATCGCGGGATCAAGAATCTGATGGCAACTATTCGTCGGAAGATGAAGCCGGCTAACGATCAGTAGACTGAACACCTCGACCACTTCTTGTGGTCGAGGAACGTTTTTCAAATATTTTTAAGGAACTTCCTATGATAAAATCCGTTTCGGACGATCATGTCCTCCCGCGCCCTGTAGAGCCACTTCCGAACTACGCTCATGCAAAGTCTCGTCAGAGCTTAGTTGATCGGCTCACTGATGCTTTTGAACTATCCGACGCATCGGCGTCGGCCATTGCAAACGCGGTTGTAGACCCGTCGGAAGTTCGCAAATCGATCGGCGAGCCATCTGACCCTGACGTCGAACGCATAGCGGTCCCGGGTGGGACATTGCTCGGCATTAGGACCAGCGTATGGGCGCGGCGAACCATTCCAGACCCCCGTAACCCAAGAACGCTACCTTCAAGACAGCACCCCTTTGCAATTGAACCCGGCACTGGCGGGGAAGAATCAAAATTCAGACCCTTGCCAGACCCGCAATCACTTAATCCTGACAACCCAGAACTGGCCGAATTGAAGATTGAGATTGAAAGCCGTCACCATTTGACTTGGGCTTGCCAGCAGGCAGCCGCATTTGTTCTTGGTGACAATGACTGGCGCAAATCCATTGAATCTCAGGGCGTGATGGAAGCTGTGTGGCTAGTGGCCACAACCTATCAGCATTTGGACGATTTTGATCCTGTAACGACGCTCACTACTGTGGAAGGGTCGTCACGCAATACGGCAGTGCACAATATCCTTGGAATCCGTTCAGCGGATGTTCCCTACGACAGCAATGATACCAAGATGCGTTCGCATATTCGCAGGCTAAACGAGCGATATGACCAAGGTGAACGCGATACAGAGACGTTGGTGGCATTGAGATGTGAGCGTGTGCCTGCATTAATTCTCGTGGGGTTCGAGCCCCATGTAAAAGGGTCAACGGGATTCCCAACGGCGGTGAAATCGTTCGTGGCATTGCGCCACGTCGACCCGCCGAAACCTTGGGGAGAGGGCCCCGAAAACGAATCCTTAGCTGACGAAGTTTTGGATGAACTTTACCGGCGAGATCTGATTTCCAATACCGAGCGGGAATATTACGCTGGCTCTTGTACGCGCAAAGAAGCACGGACCGCACATTTACCGGATGATCCGGTTCTGCGAGCCAGTAAGATTGTCCATCTGTTTGCCAGCGATGACGAGCGGATTAGTGAAGCAATCCGAGTTGCCGTGACGAGCCAATCGACACGGAAACGAATGACGACAAAGTTAACGAATGAACTTGCTACTGCCTTGATCCTCCGAGCTGTTGCCGATGATCGCGGCAAAATCGATCAGATTCGCCGGTATCTGAGGCACGCTTTTGGCAAAGCAGCACATCGTGAAGCGTGGGACGCAACAGGTCGCGATACCGACCAACTTGAAAAAGCCGCCTTGAAAGAAGTGCATGAAGCAATTGGAACCGACAATTCGGACGAACCGGGACCAGCAACGCTCGAACTCGCTGTCCGCGCTTCTTATCCACTCGTTGTGAAGGGGCGCTTGAATGCTGACCGCGGAACATCGGGCAACGATCAGCCCGACAGACGCACCCCGGGAGAAGTTCTCGATGCAATTCGGCGAACGCCCCAAGGTATTCGTCAATTGGCGCAGGCGCTACGAGACTACAACGACGACATCGCAATTAGGGCTGTTGACGAAGAAGGCGTGGTTAGGAAGATTAGTAACAGTGCTGCTGATCAGACTGTAAGTGATATCTATCTTCGCAATGAATTCCCTCCCGCTGGGAAGGCAAAAGCAGCAAAACCGGGCGATACTCCGGCTGATCATTATGATGCCGCGATCGAGGGATTAGCCAATGCGTTCAGTGAACTCGAACAGTGTTTCTTCGCTCTTTCAAAAGTTCGGGGAAACGACGACCAGCCATTAGTAGATTCGAGAGGGGTAGAACTGCGCTTGACTGATAGCTGGAGAAAGGTTCTGCGAGATGTCGATGAAGAAGTCGTTATCTGGTCCCGCACGTACAAAAAGGCTTTCGGAAATGTGCCTGCGCCCGTTGAATTCTTAGCCGACGAAGAGGAAGAGGATTCTGACCCGTACCCCGACATTGATCTTGATGATGACGAGTTAGAAGAACAAGAAGCATAAATGTGAATGCCGGGCGCCGACTATATTCATCCCGCTCGGCAATAGCGTTGGGTACGGGCAAAACTGGAGAATATCCTCATGCTGTTCTCAAGATTGCCCGGCCCAAACTTCTTTCCTACATCACACCACCAATGCTAAAACGCGAATATGAACAAAATACCCTCATATCCGCCCCAAAACAGACCCAATGCCCGCTTTTATCAACCGGCAGATTTTCAATTCTATAACCGTGTAAAGTGTGTAAAGTTTGAAATTATATTTCGCCGGAATTACGGTGACGTTGCGTAATTGATG
>JBLWTQ010000002.1:0-278719 GCA_048270065.1 Parasphingorhabdus sp.
CCGGTCAACAGAATGGGGCCAAAAATGTTCAGCAAAAATCCTTCACGCTCACTTTGGACCGGCAAGTTCCTCCTTTTCCTGCGCCTTGCAGGGATAGCGGCTGCGGCTATTTCTTTTTCGGCCCCCGCTTCGGCGCAATTTTCCGACAGCTATAATTTTCTGAAAGCGGTCAAAGACCGTGATGGCGAGGAAGCGACCAAGTTTCTCAGCAGGCCGGGGTCGGTGATCGTCAACACGCGCGACCATTCGACAGGCCAGACCGCGCTGCATATCGTGGTGGAGCGCCGCGACAATACCTGGCTGGCGTTCCTGCTGCAAAAGGGTGCCAATCCCAATCTATCGGACAAAGAGGGCACCACGCCGCTCATGCTCGCTACCCAGCTTCGGTTTGTCGATGGCGTCAGAACCCTGCTGGCACCCCAGAAGGGGCGCGAGAAAACAAGGGTGAATGAGACGAACAAACAGGGAGAGACCGCCCTCATTCTCGCGGTCCATGTCCGCGATGCGGAACTGGTCCGCCTGCTCCTTGCCAACGGCGCCGACCCGGACCGGACCGATACGCTCGCTGGCAAGTCAGCGCGTGACTACGCAACACAGGATCGCCGCACTGCCGCAATTCTGGCGGAGATTGAAAAAGCCGACGCAACCAAAAAACCGCAAACCGAAGGGCGGTTCTTCGGGCCGGAAGGTTAGGCGTCGATCAATAACCACCAGGTTCGTGGAGCGAGACAGCAGGATCGATCCAGCCATCGGAGATTGCCGTACGCCGCATGGCACGGCGGGCTAGCCGCATGGTCTCCGTCTTGCGCCGAGCCGGTGCAAGCGCAGTGGTCGCGGCCGGTCGCACCATTTCCGCATCATAGGCATCGGCAATAATCAGCCCGGTGCGTTCGGGCAGGAAGTCTGCGCCATCGACCGGTGAAGCGTCAAATCCGATGGGCAAGGCCCAGTAGAACCGGTCACAATAATCCAGATATTCCGTCCATTTGGTGTCGCCCAGCAGATCGCTCCGCGCGACCTTGATCTCGACAATGACGATCTGCCCTTTCGCATCGATCCCCATCAAATCCGCCCGGCGCCGGTTCCGCAGACCAACCTCCGGCAACACCAGGACATCATGCCGTAAAAACATCCGGGCCACACCGCGGGCGACGGCCTGAGCGGCGGTCAGTTCGTCGATAGTGGTCAGCAAGCCCAGCGAATCATCAATCGTCGTCATCAAACCTGGCTAGAACATAAAAAGAACAAAATAAAGGCCCCCGAGAGGGAGCCTTTACGAATTCGGTATTTCCGGAGAAATTAACGATAGAAGACATGATTGTCGATCATCGCCAGGCGTTTGAGCCGCCAGCCGGGAGACACATAACGTGCATGAAAAAATAGCGCACCTTCGACAGAGCTTTTCCAGCCATCGTTCATCGCTATCTTGGCGATGGCTACGGCATTGCGCCAGGACCGATGTCCGGTTCTGATCGGTGGCATTTTTCCACCGCGAACAAACGAGAACTGGCTGCGCTGGAATACCACCCCACAGATCGTGTCCGGAAAGCGAGAGGAAGCTGCACGGGCCAGAACCACACGGGCTACAGCCAGTTGACCCTGCAACGATTCGCCCTTGGATTCAAAATAGACGGTCCCGGCCAAGCACTGCATTTCAGCATCGAGCGCACCGTCTGTCGATTGCTGGCGCACCAGCTGACGCAAGGATGATGCGCCACCATTTGTGAAATCGGAACTTCCGCCAAAATCACCCTCGGCGTCCGCATTGGCAATCCTGTCTGATTCGATAACGTCTTTCGGGATATCGGCGACAACTTCCTGTTGCTCGCCAAATATAATGGCCTCGTCCGATTCATCATCTTCCAGCAGGGCCGGATCGACAAAAATCTCGGATTCGGGTGTCTCGTCGGTTGCTTCCAACGCGAAGGACACATCGGTGACAGACAAGGCTGCAACCGTAGTAATGGCAAGCGAAAAGGCGCTTGCGGCACGAAAAATTTTGCTCATAAACCTGTTTTTTTATGCGGTGAGACCAGAGCAATCATGACATTCCCGTCAAAAACCGCCAAAAACGGACCCGAAAATCAAGGCGAAGGACCATTTCTGTTCTCCCCGTCTGCGTGTTTACCACCTGTCATCCCCGACAAACCAGCGGCAACCTGCGCATCAAAGTAGAGCGCCAAATATGGTTCAGGGAAATAAAGTCAAGTTTACTGACCCATTTGGGCGATGAGCCGTTCCGCATCCGGGATGTCCAGTTCAATTAACCATAAATCGGGATCAAAGCGGAATCTTTGAGCAAGATATTCGGATAATTCTTTATTGTTATCAGCATCTTGCGGCCATATTTGCTGCCAGTTGGGCGACCCGTCGAGCGACGGCATATTCTCCAGGAGCTTAGGGTTTTCGCCCTTTTCGACGCACTGGATAAGGATGGCACCGGAGATCCGGTCGCCTTTTTGCAGAACGGCACCGAATCCACCGTTTTGACTGACCAGTCTGAGCAGAGATTGGACTTTCATTTCCGCAGAAAGCCGCGGTTCAATCATCTTTTCTATACCCGGGCAGGGATGCCAAAGGAATATGCGAGCGCATGAAGGTTCCGGTGCCACGTGCTATTTCGTCACCTTCGCTGTCGATCAGCCGTGAATCAGCCACGAACACCCGGCGTTTCCCACTCACCCAACGGCCTTCCGCGATTACCGGTCCAGTCTTGAGCGGCTTGGTAAACAGCAGATTGAAGGCGGTCGTCAGGACGAAACGATCGGAAACCAGACTGTTGGTGGCATAAAAGGCGGCATCGTCGAGCATCTTGAAATAGGCCGTGCCGTGCACTGCCCCGGCGGCATGATAATATCGTTCATCGACGTCAAAATATATTCTTGCCGTTCCCGCCTCGCCAATCTCCAGACGGGATTCAAACAACCGGTTTATCGGTGCTTGCGCATACAGACGTTCCAGGGCCCGGAAATGTTCCTGTGCACCGTCCCTTTGTTCACCATGTCCGGGTTCTTCTGTCATGGCAGGGATCAGGCAGCCCGCTGCTCGCGCTGCTTGCTCAACAAAGCATAGAGAGCATCCTGACTGGCAGCGCCCCGGAGTTTTGCAACCATATTGTCATCCCGTAAAAAACGGGAAATCTCGGCCAGGGCCTGCAAATGTTCGACCCCTCCCGTTGTCGGAGACAGCAGGGCAAATATCAGGTCGACCGGCTTGCCATCGTGTGAATTGAACGCAACCGGTTCGGCAAGGCGCAGGAAAATGCCGACACACTCGTCGAGATCGGCCGATTTCATATGCGGTATGGCGATCATTCTTCCGAAGCCGGTCGACCCCAGGGCTTCGCGGGCCGCCAGCCCGGTCCGGACGGTTTCGGCATCAACGTCGTAGCATTGCTGCCCGAGTTCGCCGATCTTTCGTAAAACTGCGTCCTTGCCACCGTCGCCGGCGCAATCCCGCACGGCAGCGATATCCAATCGAACGGACAAGATGGTCATCATTCATTCCTTTTGTTCCGGCCAGCATGACCAAATCTGCAAATATTCCAGAATGTGGCCGCCGGAAGCGCTTTGGGTCAATCGACAGAAACGCCGGCCATCAGCACATTGACAGCGGTTCGCCGCTATCAGCCATGCGGCTCGACCCAGCCGATTGTGCCGTCGGAGCGGCGATAAACCATATTATGGGCGCCAGTGCCAGAGTTTTTGAACAATAGTGCGGCGGTGTTGCGCAGATCCATCATCATCACGGCATTGGACACGCTGGCTTCAGGAATATCGGTGCTGGTTTCTGCAATGATCGGGGGAGAATCACCGTTGAGCTCGCTGTCCTCTTCATCTTCGGAGGATTCAAACACCCGGTATGCAGCCTCTTCCTGTTTCGCAGCATATTGCGCCTGAACATGATGATCGTTGAGGCGCCGCATGTAACGGCGAAGCTGTTTTTCGATTTTGTCGGCAGCATTGTCAAACGCCTGGTGGGCATCGCCCGCTTCGGCATCGGCCTTCAGCATCAGGCCCTGCATGACATGATTCACAATATCGCACCGGAAATACCCGTGAGGCGCTTTGCTCACCGTGACATTGGCCGAGATGGCCTTGGCAAAATATTTGCTGGCGATCGCGTTCATCCGATCCTCGGCGTGGGTTTGCAGCGCATCACCGGTATCGACCTGGTGTCCTGAAACACGAACTTCCATATTTGTTCTCCTTTTCCTTCTGTACCGTTCCACAATTGGCGATACAATTAAATCTCTGCCCAGAGAGGGTTTTCAATACCCTCGATAAATGACTTGTGCCGCGCCTGTTCCTCTGCCGTCACATGATGCTCCCGCGCCGCGATAAACGGTCTGCGCTCGGCGCGCTGCGATGGTGGTTGCTTGCCGGTCAGGGAATGTTGCCGATTGCTGTCCTCTGTCAGGCCGAGGCCGATCTGGCGGCCACCCGTTAATTCGATATAGAGCTGGGTCAGCAACTCCGCATCGAGCAAGGCACCGTGCTTCACCCGATGGCTGCGATCAATGCCGTAGCGCGAGCATAGCGCATCGAGCGACAATTTGGCACCGGGATGCCTGGACTTCGCAATCGCCAGCGTGTCGACCATGCGAAACCTGGAAATCGGCTTTTGACCACATAGTTGCAACTCGGCGTTGAGAAAACTGAAATCAAATTGAGCGTTGTGGGCGACCAGATTTGAATCTCCCAGAAAATCCAGCAGTTCTTCCGCGCCGGCAGCGAAGAGCTTTTTGTCGGATAGAAATATGTCAGAGAGTCCGTGCACATTCTCGGCGGCCTTGGGCATCGGCCGTTCGGGATTATAATAGCAATGAAAGGTCTGCCCGGTTTCGATTCGGTCGATCATTTCAATGCAACCGATTTCCACCATCCGGTCTCCATTTTGTGGATCGAAGCCGGTGGTTTCAGTGTCGAAAATTATTTCCCGCATAAGCTTAATATCGGACGGAACATTGGGTTACGCAAGGGATGCTTTCAGTTTTTGAACAAGTTTCTGAACCTGCTGTCGTGTTTCCATCTTGGGCACAGATGTATCGATCACCGAATCGGCTCTTTTCCTTTTTTCCGCATCCGGCATTTGCAGCGCCTTGATCTGTTCAAACCGCTCTTCGGTCATGCCGGGGCGAGCGAGAACGCGGGTCCGCTGATCCTCTTCGCCGGCCGATACCACAACAATATGATCGACGCCCTCGGCACCGGATTTTTCGAATAGCAAAGGAATGTCAAACAGGATCATCGGCTGGTCGCTATTTTCTTCCAGAAAGGCAAGCCGCATTGCGCCAACTGCGGGATGAATCAATTGTTCCAGCCGCTGCAAAGCCGCTGGATCACCGAGCACCGCCGCTCCCAGCTTCCGCCGGTCCACGCCCTCGCTGTTCGTGCTTCCCGGGAACAGGGCTTCGATCGCATCTACCAGTGCGCCGCCCGGTCCCTGCAACCGGTGCACGGCGGCATCGGCGTCGAACAAGGGCACGCCTTCATCGACGAACATCTGCGCAACCGTCGACTTGCCCATGCCGATAGAGCCGGTCAGACCAATGATATAAGGCCGGTCCCGTGCCGTCATGCCGTCAACAGCTTTCTGAGTTCAGCATCATCGTCGATCGGCGGCGTGGCACCAAAAAACAGCTCGAAAGCCAGCGCGGCCTGACCGATCAGCATCTCTAGACCATCAACCACCGCCAAATCCCGCTGTTTGGCAGCCCGCAAAAGGCCGGTCTTCAACGGCGCATAGACAAGATCATAGACCAGCGCATCAACCGGCAAGGGGGCCAGATCCAGCTCGAGCGGCGGCTTTCCGGTCATGCCGAGCGGGCTTGCGTTGATCAGCAGATCGGCTTCCGGCAATCGCGCATCCATCGGCAGGACACTGCCCTTGACCGACGACTGCATCAGCAGGCCCGTCGCTTTCAATCCGCTGCGCGCGATGATGGTTATTTCGCCAATACCGACTTGTTTCAAGGCGAACAGGACGGCCCGTGCGGCACCCCCTGCTCCGACAATGACAGCATGTTTGCCCGCCCAATCGGTGTCGGCAATCGGTGCCAGAAAACCGGCGGCGTCGGTGTTGGTGCCGATCAGGCTGCCATCTTCCTGCCGGACGATCGTATTCATCGCACCTATTTTCTCGCGAACGCCGCCCGGATCACTGACCAGATCCATGATCGCTATCTTATGCGGTATCGTCACGTTGCAGCCCCGCCAAGCCGGATCGGCACGACGCTGCTCGATATAGTCCGCCAATTCGGCGGGCACGACATGGTGGGCGCGATAGTCCGCCTCAATAGCCAGTCGTTCCAGCCAGAATTTGTGGATCAGCGGCGATTTGCTCTGGGCAATCGGGTCACCGATCACTTCGGCAAGGGGAAGGGAAGTGGTCATGACGTCAAGATACCCCGGATGCGAAGATAGTCGAGCAGATGCAGTAGGGGCAGTCCCATGATCGTGAATTGACTGCCGCTGATGGCCGAGAAAAGCTGAGCGCCCCTGCCCTCAATCTCGTAACAGCCGACGCAGTGCCGGATCTTCTCCCATTCGGATTCGACATATTCCTCAATGAAAGAATCGCTCAGCGGCCGCACGGAAAGCGTCGCGATATCGATATGGCGCCATACCGGCGTTCCCTGTTCAGCAATCACCGCGGCGCTGAACAGCTTGTGCTTCCTGCCCGACAGCAATTTTAGATGCGCGATAGCCTCGGCGGGATCGACCGGCTTGTCGAGCATCACCCCGTCTTCGAGCGCCAGCACCTGATCGGCACCCAAAACCATTCCGGTTCCTATACGCCGCGACAGCCGGACCGCCTTGGCCTCGGCCAGCGCATCGGCGAGATTGCGGGCGGTGACACCCTCGCTCTTCAGTCCCTCCTTGAGTGATTCTTCATCAACATTGGGCGCAATCGCCTCGACGGCAACGCCGGCGGCCACCAACATGGCGCGGCGCGCCTGACTCCTTGACGCCAGTATCAGGGGCATGTCATTCACCGGTACTGGCCTTCTGACTGTCTTCGGCGGCAACATGACGCTCGTTATAGAGGTTGATGATTGCCGCTGCCGATTCCTCGATCGAACGGCGGGTCACGTCGATCATCGACCAACCATTGTCGGCGAACATCCGCCGGGCATATTGGGTCTCGGCCTTGACCTTCTCTTCATTGACATAGTCGGTTTCCGGTGCCTGATTGAGCGACAGCAAACGGTTGCGCCGCACCTGGACCAGCCGCGAGGCACCGGTAATCAGGCCGACCACCAGCGGATTCTTCAAATGAAACAGCGCATCCGGCGGCGGCGATTCGGGGACAATCGGGATGTTCGCAGTCTTATATCCGCGATTGGCCAGATAGATGGACGTCGGCGTCTTGGAGGTTCGGGAAACACCGGCGAGCACGATATCGGCCTCTTCCCAATTTTCCCAACCGACACCGTCATCATGGGCAATGGTGAATTGAATCGCCTCGACCCGGGCGAAATAGGCGGCGTCCAATATGTGCTGGCGGCCCGGTCTCGCCTTGGCTTCCTGCCCGAGCATGTTGGACAGCGCATCGGTCACGGTATCCAGAGCCGGAACCGACGGCAGACCCAGATGCCGACACTCGCGTTCGAGCTTCGCCCTGATTTCGCGGTTGACGATGGTGAATATGACCAGCCCGGGATTATCCGCTACTTCGGCCAGAATCCGGTTGAGATGCTTCTCCGAACGGACCATGGGCCAGAAATGCTTGATAATCTCCACACCATCGAACTGGGCGAGTGCCGCCTTGGCGATATTTTCCAGCGTCTCGCCGGTGGAATCCGAAAGCAAATGGAGGTGGAGCCGATTCATTCCCCAAGCTTTGTGATTTCACGGTGGATAAAGCAAGGGATGAAGTTGGGGATAACCTCTCCCGCGATATTGTTCCCCGACTCCGGCAAATCCATCCACAGCGGGTCAACATTGATCGATTCCGTCCACAGACTGTGGATAGCGGGGATCGAATTTGGGAATCGGTTAATTTTTCGTTAACACCCGCCTGTCAATCTGTTTGTATTTGCGGTGCTGGCAGGTTACCGCCTTTTCCACGCCCTATCATCAACAACAATCTATAATAAATACTTATATAATATAATGGATGACCGTCTTTCTATGCCGAACGCAAATGTTTCCCAGAAAATTCTCCTCCAGACATTGCTCGGCAAGAAGACCGATCAAACGCCGGTCTGGCTCATGCGTCAGGCAGGCCGCTATCTGCCGGAATATCGCGAACTGCGCGCCAAGAAAGGTGGATTTCTGGAGCTTTGCTATGATGCCGAGGCGGCAGCCGAAGTCACGCTGCAGCCGATCAAGCGTTTCGGCTTCGACGGTGCGATCCTGTTTTCCGACATTTTGATCGTCCCGCATACGATGGGTCAAAAACTGTGGTTTGAGACCGGAGAAGGACCCCGGCTGGCACCAAGGCTGGTCGATGCGGCTTTGTCGTCTCTGGAGGCTGCTCCCGAGCATTTTGAGGCTATATACGCCACCGTGCGCCAGGTCGCCGAACGGCTCGACGACAAAACAGCCTTCATGGGTTTCGCCGGCAGTCCCTGGACCGTCGCGACCTACATGGTCAACGGGCAGGGCAGCAAGGATCAGGGCGTCGCCCGGCGTTATGCCTACAGGGACGAAGCGGCTTTTTCCGAACTGATCGCCGCGATCATCGAAAATACCGTCGAATATCTGCTCGGCCAGATCGCAGCCGGCGTCGATGCGGTGCAGCTGTTCGACAGCTGGGCCGGATCCCTGTCACCCGCGCAATTTGAAAAATGGGTCATCGCGCCCAACGCGGAAATCATAGCGCGGCTGAAGGCAGTTCATCCCGATCTGCCGATTATCGGTTTTCCCAAGGGCGCTGGCGCCAAATTGGTCGCCTATGCCAATGAAACCGGCGCCGATGCGATCGGTCTGGACGAGACGGTCGACCCGGTCTGGGTCCACGAAAACCTGCCGGCCAATCTTCCGTTGCAGGGCAATCTCGATCCGCTGGCCCTGATTGCCGGTGGCGAAGCGCTGGAAAAATCGGTCCGTCATATCTTGCAAGTGTTTGAAGATCGACCGCATATTTTCAATCTAGGCCACGGAATTTTACCCGACACGCCCATTGAACATGTCGAAAAGCTGCTTACACTTGTCAGGCAATGAATGAAATTCTGTCCATGCTCTATCTCTGGTTGAAATCAGCCCATCTGATCTTCGTCATTTTCTGGATGGCGGGGCTGTTCATGATGCCGCGTTTCTTCGTCTATCATCAGGAATCGGCGGTGGGTTCGGATGAAGATGCCAAATGGATCGAGCGCGAGGGCAGGCTTCGCAGAATCATTCTCAATCCGTCGCTGGTCATTGTCTGGCTGGTCGGATTGGCGCTGGCCTACAATATCGGCGCGTTCAGCCAGGGCTGGTTTCACGCGAAATTGCTGATGGTGCTGGCGCTGTCCGGCTATCATGGCTGGATGATCAGCTATGGCAAGAAACTGGCGAAGGGCGAACGTACGATGTCGGGCAAAGCCCTGCGGCTGACCAATGAAGTGCCCGGGATCGCAGCCGCGATCATTATCATTTTGGCTATCATCAAGCCATTCTGATCGCCGCCAGTTGACAGTCAAATAACAAAGGCGTAATCAAGCGCCAAAGCCCGTCCGGGCGAAATTTTCATGTACATCGTCGACAGCCATTTGCTGCACACATGCGAAACATAAAATAGCTTCCCCATTTATCCGGATAAATCTCCATGCATTTAAAAGAATTAAAAGAAAAATCGCCCGCTGATCTTGTCTCGATGGCAGAAGAGCTGGGCGTCGAGGGTGCGTCCACCCTGCGCAAGCAGGATCTGATGTTCGCGATCCTCAAGGAACTGGCGGACAATGACGAACAGATCATGGGCGTCGGTACGATCGAAGTGCTGACCGACGGATTTGGTTTCCTGCGCTCGCCCGATGCCAACTATCTCGCCGGCCCCGATGATATTTACGTTTCTCCCAACCAGGTTCGCAAATTCGGTCTGCGCACCGGCGATACGGTCGAAGGCGAAATCCGCGCACCGCGGGACGGCGAGCGCTATTTCGCGCTGACCAAGCTGACCGCGATCAATTTTGATGATCCCGATGCGGTACGCCACCGGGTCAATTTCGACAATCTCACGCCGCTTTATCCGGACGAAAAGCTGACCCTCGACAGTCTCGATCCGACCGAGAAAGACAAGTCCGCGCGGGTGATTGATATTATTTCCCCGCAGGGCAAGGGCCAGCGCGCGCTGATCGTGGCACCGCCGCGGACCGGTAAAACCGTGCTGCTGCAGAATATTGCCAAGGCGATCACCGACAATCATCCGGAGATCTATCTGCTGGTGTTGCTGATCGACGAGCGGCCGGAAGAAGTGACCGACATGCAGCGTTCGGTGAAGGGCGAAGTGATCAGCTCGACCTTTGACGAGCCCGCGACCCGCCACGTGCAGGTCGCCGAAATGGTGATCGAAAAAGCCAAGCGTCTGGTCGAGCACAAGCATGATGTTGTCATCCTGCTCGACTCGATCACCCGTCTCGGTCGTGCCTACAACACGGTGGTGCCGAGCTCCGGCAAGGTGCTGACCGGCGGTGTCGACGCCAATGCCCTGCAGCGCCCGAAACGCTTTTTCGGTGCCGCGCGAAATATCGAGGAAGGCGGTTCGCTGTCGATCATTGCCACCGCGCTGATCGATACCGGCAGCCGGATGGACGAGGTCATCTTCGAGGAATTCAAGGGCACCGGCAACTCGGAAATCGTGCTCGACCGCAAGGTCGCCGACAAGCGCATCTTCCCCGCGCTCGATGTCGGCAAGTCCGGTACCCGCAAGGAAGAACTGCTGGTCGAGGACGACAAGCTCAAAAAAATGTGGGTGCTGCGCCGGATTCTCATGCAGATGGGCACGATTGACGCGATGGAATTCCTGCTCGACAAGATGAAGGATAGCAAATCCAACGATGATTTCTTTGACAGCATGAACCAGTAGGCTGCTGAAAACGGATTGAATCGTATCGGGAACGTTTTTGCGGGTCAGACGCTTATCAGCGGTGGTGCGCCTTGCTTCACCATTTTTATGACCCTATGCCCGCAGCATATTTTTACGGACCATCGATTTTATCATGATTGAAATTCTTGCCATTTTCTCCGCGGCCGCAGCCGGCCTGGGTTCGCCTGCCGATATCTGGGCGGCGATTGTCCATGATTTCTCGAACATCGGTTCGCCGGCGGCGCTGGCCGCCTTCGGACAGGTCGTCCTGATCGATCTGGTGTTTGCGGCCGACAATGCGATTGTCGTCGGGGCGCTGGCCGGCGGGCTGCCGGCCGACCAGCGTCGCAAGGTGATATTGATCGGAATCGGTGCCGCGCTGCTGCTCCGCATCCTGTTTGCATTGATCGTTGTCCAGCTGCTGCAGATTGTTGGTCTGGTGCTGGCCGGTGGCTTGCTGTTGCTCTGGGTCGGCTGGAATTTCTATCGCGAGATTTTCCACACGGGCGAGTCCCCGGGATCGGCAGAGATTATCGGCGACGAGCATAGTGGCGTCAAGGCTCCGAAAAGCTTCTGGGCCGCCGTCTGGGGTGTCACCGCGGCCGACGTCTCGATGAGTCTCGACAATGTCCTCGGTGTGGCGGGTGCCGCGCGCGAACATCCAGGCATCTTGGTCGTGGGCCTTCTGCTTTCGGTCGCGCTGATGGGTCTGGCTGCCAATGTTATCGCCAAATATATCGAGCGTTACAAGTGGATCGCCTATCTCGGGCTGGCGGTGATTGTTTATGTTGCTGGCAAGATGATCTATTCGGGCCTGGTCGGTGACGAGCAGACGATCGGGGTGCTGACGCTGTTCGGGTGATCCTGAAAAGACTTGTTCTTCTTTCGTTCGACTCGAGGGTTGTTTGATTCAGATTCTTGACATTGAGTCAATAGAAAGTATATTGAACTTGCTCTGCACGGTGCGAAGCTTCAGGTTTACCTGTTGTTCGATACGATAGTATCATAGCCCGTGCAGGGCTATCCTTTTACCGCACTGTCGTCACGTACAGAGTTTACCGGCTCAAAACACCAATGGCGGTAAGGGTCGTTCCATCGGTTATTTGTATCGCTGCGATGCCCGGTAGAGATTCCAATGTTAAAATGTGGGTACATTTTTCTTATTCTGCTCGATATTCTTTTGAAAACCTTCTCTTTTGCCACGGTCTTTTTGCCTCGCCGAAACTTGCCATGTGGTTTTGCTTTGTGAAGGTCATTTAGCCTAAAATTCATGCTTCCCAAAACGACATCAGTCGCCTGTAGAATTATGTGGGAGTGAGATTTGGCTTCGCCAATTAGATGCGGTTTTATTATAATTCCCGAACGCGCGAATGCTCGCTTGTTATGCTCAATGATGTGTCGTTTGAAATTTCTAACTTGATCTCCAGTGGTCGGAAATTGATCACAGATTATTTCTAAATCCCGTTTCCCGTTTTGACTATTATAGTATCGAAGCCCAAGACCATGTTTGAGAAATTGATAATAGAGAATGAAGTAAGCATCCCGACGATGCTCTTTTGTCAACCCTAGAGGTCTCATATAATTGTGGGTGAACATGATGCGCATCCGCATCCGTCCCTCTTCAATGAGATTAAAAATTTCATCCACTAAGTCGAGATAACGATCTGAATTACCGACTGAAATATTATTCCACTTTATCTCGTCGTTCATACCGTTTTCAAGTGTAATTTTGTTCAGTCTATTTTGTATTTCATCAAGATGCTCGGACATCAATATACTGGCACCATAGAAATTAGAAAAATGCTTGCCCTTCTTGGAGGATTCATCGCAATAGACTATTATTCTCTTACCCATGTAGGATAGTTTGGCACCTATATGTTTGTAGTCAACCCTTCATCGTCTCCAGCATCTTGCCCATTTCTTCCCAGACCTTGTTGATCGCCTTCAGGGGGCGGACCATCACCTTGAAGTCCTGGATCTTGCCCTCGTCATTCCAGCTAATGATGTCGACGCCATTGACGTGTATGCCGTCGAGTTCGAGTTCAAATTCGAGCATCGCCATATTGCTGCTGTCGTCGACGATCTCGCGGACATAGCGGAAGCTGTCGTTGCCGAGAACTTCATCCGCGGCTGACAAATAGGCCATGACGATCGGCTTGCCCTGTTGCGGGGTGTGCACGACCGGCGAGTGAAACACGGCATCGTCGGCCAGTTGGGCGCTAAGTTCTTCCCGGCTTTTGCTCTCCATCCGGGCGTGCCAGACCTTCAGATTGTCGCGTGCGTTCATGCCAGATGTTCCTTGAAAAAGGCTTCGGTGCGGCTGTCGGCCAATGTGGCGGCCTCGTCATCGCGGCGTTCGCCGAATTCGGTGGCAAAGCCGTGATCGAGCCCGTCATAGTCGTGCAACGTCACTTTCGGATGATCATCCAGTCCGGCGTGCATCGCCGCCTGCGCATCGGCGGAAACAAATCCGTCGGCGGTGGGAATATGCAGCATCACTTCGTGCGCGATAGCATGTTTCTCACCGAGCAGACCGTCGATACCCACGCCGTAATAGCCGACCGACGCCCTGATATCGGTCCGCGCCGCAGTCATGAAGGCAAGACGGCCGCCGAGACAGTAGCCAACGCAGCCGACCTTGTGACTGCCGATCGCGGTCTGGGCATAGTGGATGGTGGCCTCGATATCGCGGATGCCCTGATCCTGGTTGAATTTTCCCATCAGATCGAGTGCGGTCTGGAATTCCTCCGGCACATCTGGGTCGAGGTCGGTTCCGTCGTTGATCCGCCAGAACAGGTCGGGTGCAAGCGCCAGATAACCCAGCTTGGCCCAATGGTCGCATTTTGCCCGGATGCCCTTGTTGACGCCGAAGATTTCCTGAATCACGATGATCGCTGCGTCGGCTTTGCTGTCGGGATTCGCAATATAGCAGGGAAATTCGGTCTCTCCGTTCAGTGTTTTCACTTGTTCCATCGTGCCCATCTTTCAGCTCCTTTGCATCATGTCTTGATTCTTTGGTCACAATATCCCCATATCAGGGGCAGGCAAGGCCGAACATCAACCTGTTGCGTGAGGGGGGAACTTCGCTGCAATGGCCAAACAGAGGAATTTATCATGAAAGTCAGTGTTGAACTGGACTGCACGCCGGAAGAGGCGCGCCGCTTGATCGGCTTGCCCGATGTCGGGAAACTCAACGAAAGCTATGTCCAGGAAATGTCGAAATTCCTGCAGGGTGCCAATTCGGTCGAGCAGCTGCAGAATTTCAGCAAGATCATCGCGCCGATGGGCGAGGCCGGCCTGAAGATGTTTTCGTCCTTCATGACCGGGGCAATGGGTGCCGCATCGGGAAGCGGAAAATCGTCATCCACGAAGAAAAAGAACGACTAGTCGCCGTTTTTCGACATGTTGTCCGCTGATGATACCATTTTTGCTCTGTCCAGCGGGCAACCACCGGCGGCGATCGCAATCCTGCGGATCAGCGGGTCGCAGGCCGGGTCGGCATTGGAAGTGCTCATCGGGAATTTACCGGAACCGCGTATTGCTTCTCTGTATAATATAACCGATATGGTTAATGGTGAGGTGCTTGATTCGGCCCTGTGCCTGTGGTTCCCCGGACCGAACAGCGCGACCGGAGAAGATCTGGCCGAAATCCACTGCCACGGCGGCCGCGCGGTAATTCGGGCGATTGAAGCGGCGCTGGAGCAGATTGACGGCCTGCGCAGGGCGGAACCGGGTGAATTTACCCGCCGGGCCTTCACACACGGGAAGATGGACCTGGCGGAAGCGGAAGGTTTGTCCGATCTGTTGTTTGCCGAGACCGAGTTGCAGCGCAAGGCCGCGGTCCGCAATGCCGGCGGCGCGCTGTCGCGCAAGGTCGACGACTGGCAGCAGCGGATCCTGCAGCTGTCGGCGCTGGTCGAGGCGGAGCTGGATTTTTCCGACGAGGATGACGTGGCACCGGCACAGGCGGCGGTGGTCCAGAATGGCGCCCGTTTACTGGTCGAAGAAATGCGCACCCTCTTGCAACGTCCGCGCGCGGAAAAATTGCGGGATGGCATCAGGGTAGTGCTCGGCGGTCCGCCCAATAGCGGCAAGTCGACTCTGCTTAACGCATTGGTCGAACGCGAAGCGGCAATCGTATCGGATATTGCCGGAACCACCCGCGACGTGATCGAGGTACCGATTGCGCTAGGCGGTATACCATTTCTCTTCATTGACACTGCTGGCGTGCGGGAGAGCGGAGCGGAGATCATTGAGCAGATTGGTATTGATCGCGCGCATCAACAATTTGCTGCAGCGGATATCATCCTGTGGCTGGGTGACGAAGGGCAGGGGCCAAGCTCGGATAATCTCGTGGAGATTAGCTCCCGCTGCGACCATCCCGAGCACGAGTCGAAAGGCACTCAGGCCTTCACCCTGTCACCGGTCAGCGGGGAGGGTATGGACGCTCTGGTGGACTATCTGGTCAACCGTGCAAAAGACATTCTCCCTGATGGCGATCAGGTGACCGTCAACACGCGCCAGGCGAATCTGCTCGTGAACGCTTGTGACAATCTGGCGGCGATAGTCAATGAAGCGGACTATCTGATTATCGCGGAGCATCTGCGGATGGCCCGCAAGGCGCTCGACGAAATCACCGGCAAGGCGAGTACCGAAGATATGCTCGACGGCCTGTTCGGAAAATTCTGTATCGGGAAATGATTGTTCCACGTGGAACAGCGTCCCACCACCGGTAGATTTTGACCTGCAATCCCGCTTGAGCTATGGGCCGCGGCATGACGCGAAAATTCGACATCATTGTTGTGGGTGGAGGCCATGCCGGCTGCGAGGCAGCCGCTGTCGCCGCGCGCATGGGCGTGTCGACCGCATTGGTCAGCTTCACCCGGGAAAGCATCGGCGCGATGTCCTGCAATCCGGCGATCGGCGGGCTCGGCAAGGGCCATCTGGTGCGCGAAGTCGATGCCTTTGACGGGCTGATCGGACGAGCGGCCGATGCCGCCGCGATCCACTATCGGATGCTCAATCTTTCCAAGGGTACGGCGGTGCAGGGACCGCGCGTCCAGGCTGACCGCAAGCTCTACAAGGCGGCGATCCAGCGCATGCTCGCCGCGCAGGACAATCTGACCATTGTCGAGGGCGAAGTTGCCAGTCTGATCCTGACGGACTCGCGGGTCACGGGAATCCGCATGGCCGACGGTTCGGCGATCAACGCCCGGGCCGTGATCCTGGCCACGGGTACATTTCTCAACGGCAAATTGTTTCGCGGCGAAGAATCTCTGGCAGGCGGACGGACAGGGGAGGCCGCTTCGGTTTCGCTCGGGCAGCAAATCCGCGAAGCCGGACTGCCGATAGCGCGTTTGAAAACCGGAACGCCGCCGCGCCTTGACGGCCGGACGATCGACTGGGCGGTATTGCCGGAACAGTCATCGGACGATGATGGCTGGACGATGTCGCCTTTGTCGAAGGGACGCTCTGTGGCGCAGACATTCTGCGCGGTCAGCCGTACCAACGCGGAGACGCACGAGATTATTCGTGCTTCGCTCGACCGGTCGCCCTTGTTCAGTGGCGCGATCGATGCGCAGGGGCCGCGCTACTGCCCGTCGATCGAGGACAAGATCCATCGCTTTGCCGACCGCGATTCGCATCAGGTCTTCCTCGAGCCGGAAGGCCTGGACACCAATCTGGTCTATCCCAACGGGATCAGCACCTCGCTTCCTGCCGATGTCCAGCTCGCGTTCGTGCGCAGCATGGACGGTCTCGAGAAGGCGGAAATTGTCGTTCCCGGCTACGCAGTGGAATATGATCATATCGATCCCCGCGCGCTCGACCGGTCGCTCAGGGTCCGTGATCTGGAAGGGCTGTATTGTGCTGGCCAGATTAACGGTACGACCGGCTATGAGGAAGCAGCAGCCCAGGGCCTGATCGCGGGACTGGGCGCCGCCTGTGCAGTACAGGTTAAGGAAGCGCCCACACTGGACCGTGGCACCAGCTATATGGCGGTAATGATCGATGATCTGGTTTTGCAGGGTGTCACCGAGCCTTATCGCATGTTGACCGCCAGAGCGGAATACCGCCTGCGGTTGCGGGCCGACAATGCCTCGACCCGTTTGACCCCGATAGCGATGGTTCTGGGTTGTGTGGCTGATGCGAGAGCGCATTGGTTTGGCGAGCGCCAGCGGGCACGTGACGACATCTTCACCGCGCTCGATCACGTATATTCCAGCGAGGATCTGGTGAGGGCCGGTATCAATGTCCGCCGCGATGGTACCAGGCAGAGCCTGTTCCAGTGGCTACGTTTTCCCAATATCACCATCGCTTCATTGGAAGATATGGAAGCATGTTTGAACATCGGCGATGCTGACTTACTGGCGGAGATTGAGGAAGACGCGCGCTATGCGCCATACCTCGAGCGGCAGGAATCGGAGTTGCGCGATCTCCGGGCCAATGAACAAATTACTCTCGGTTATGATATGGACTATGCCGGGATCGCGGGACTTTCCCACGAAATGGTCGAGCGGCTGAAAGCGGCCCGACCGGAAACATTGGCCGCTGCATCACGGATCAGGGGGATTACCCCGGCAGCGCTTGCCGCCATTCTCGTTCACGCCCGCCGGCGGGAGAGCAGGAACCTCGCCGCATGACGGAAGAAGAGGCGCAGGCCTGGCTTCGCGCAGAATTCGATGTTTCACGTGAAACATGGCAGCAACTGGAAAGGTTCAGCGCCCTGCTGCGCGACGAGATGCAGCGCCAGAATCTCATTTCCGCGTCCAGTGCAGACAGTCTGTGGTCCCGGCATATTGTCGACAGCGCGCAGTTATTGCTGCACGGACCCGCGCCGGATAGCGGGAAGATCTGGCTTGATCTTGGCACGGGGGCAGGATTCCCCGGGATCGTGATCGCGATACTGACCCCGTTTCAGGTGCGGATGGTTGAGTCCCGCAAGCGGCGGGCCGAGTTTTTGAATCTGGTGATCGAGCAGACCGGGATCGCCGATCATGCGATTGTCATTGCCGACCGGCTGGAGAATATCGAAAGCTGCCCCGTCGATGTAATCAGCGCCCGCGCCTTTGCCCCGCTTGATCGGCTCATCGCACTTTCGCACCGGTTTTCCACAGAAAAGACGGTTTGGCTCTTACCAAAGGGAAAAAATGCGGTAAGAGAGCTTAAAGGCCTGTCGCCAAAACGGCAAAAAATGTTCCACGTGGAACATAGTTTGACCGATCCGAGCGCCGGAATATTGGTGGGAAAGGGCTAGAAACCTATTTTTTAGGGCTGAATATGGTTCGTATTGCAATAGCCAATCAAAAAGGCGGCGTCGGCAAGACAACAACAGCAATCAATATGGCCACTGCGCTGGCGGCCAGCGGCTGGAAAGTGCTGTTGATCGACCTCGATCCGCAGGGTAATGCCTCAACCGGTCTCGGGCTATCGCAGGGGGACCGGGTCAACAGCAGCTATGATCTGCTTATCAATGACGTGCCTCTGGCCGACTGCATCAATCAGACACGGGTTCCCGGGCTGGAAGTTGTCCCGGCAACCGTCGATCTTTCCGGCGCCGAGGTCGAGCTGGTCGGCTTTGAAGAGCGAACACACCGCCTGAAGAAGGCCCTGGATTCCGCTGATAATGGCCGATGGGATATATGTCTGATCGATTGTCCGCCCTCGCTGGGCTTGCTCACCCTGAATGCGATGGTTGCGGTGCAATCACTGCTCGTTCCGCTGCAGTGCGAGTTTTTTGCTCTCGAGGGCCTGAGTCAGCTGCTGCAAACTGTGGAGCGCATTCGCGCGCGGTTCAATCGTCAGCTTTCGGTGATGGGTGTGGTCCTGACCATGTATGATCGTCGCAACAAGCTGACCGAGCAGGTGTCCGATGACGTCCGGGCCTGTCTGGGTGATGTGGTGTTTGACACCGTGATCCCGCGCAATGTCCGTCTCTCCGAAGCACCGAGCCACGGCCTGCCCGCACTGATCTACGATCACCGGTGCACCGGTTCCGTGGCCTATATCGATCTTGCCCGGGAACTGATCGGACGCCTGCCGGACAGAAAGGTGGCTGCGTGATGGCTGACGACACGACAGTGAATGATAGCGAAAAGAAAGCGCCAAAGCGCGCGACGGGACTGGGCAGGGGACTGAACAGCCTGTTCGGAGAAATCCAGCGGGAAGAGCCGATTGTCACCAGTGCACCTGATGCAGACGACCGTGCCGATGCGGACCAGGCTCCCGCGCCCGTCATCGACGGCCTGCGCTCGATCGCGGTTTCCGATATTCGACCCAATCCCGACCAGCCGCGTCAGACGTTCAATACCGACGCGCTCGACGAGCTGGCCGACAGCATGAGACAGCGCGGCGTCATCCAGCCGATCGTGGTGCGCCCCCATGGCAAGAATTTCCAGATCGTTGCCGGGGAGCGGCGGTGGAGAGCCGCGCAACGCGCCCGCCTGCACCAGATTCCTGCCGTCGTCCGCAATCTCAGCGATGAAGAAACGCTGGAAATTGCGATCGTCGAGAATGTCCAGCGCAAGGACCTCAACGCGATCGAGGAAGCAGAAGCCTATGCCCGGCTGAGTATCGATTTCGGTCATAGCCAGTCGCGGCTGGCCGAGATTGTCGGCAAATCGCGGAGTCACATCGCCAATCTGATGCGCTTGCTCGAACTGCCCGACAGCGTGAAGGCGCTCGTCGTGGACGAAAAATTGTCGATGGGCCATGCGCGCGCGCTGATCAACGCGCCGAATGCGGAAGAACTGGGGCCTCAAATTGCCAAGCAGGGGCTGTCGGTACGAGAGGTCGAGCGGCTGGTTCGCAAAGCGCTGATGGGTGATAGGCCCCGGTCGGCCAGGAAACAGGCTGCAAGGTCGGAGACCGACGCCGATATTCAGGCACTGGAAACGCATCTGGGGGATTTGCTCGGATTGAAGGTGAGGATCCAGTCGAACGGGCAGGGCGGCGCGATGTCGATAGAATATGCCAATCTCGACCAGCTCGACCTGATTTGTCAGCGCCTCACCGGTGAGCATATTTGAAGATTCTGCAAGGGGATCGAAAGGAAGCCGGCCGCACCCGTTCCGGGCGGATACACATTATAACTATATAAATCAATAAGTTACTGTGCCTTCCCGTCACCATGACGTCAGATTTCTGCCGATGGCCTATGCGATAGTATATTCCCTCCATAATCTCGACTGAACAAGAAGTTACGCCGCGCAACTTGGCTGACTCGTCGTAATTGGTACGGATCTCCAAATTATGGCGGACCTCACCTGTCAAATTCTTGTCCGCTTCCGCACCTGGTGGCTGAACCAAAATGGGCAGGGATCGGAATTATCGCCGCCGACCAGCCGGACCTGAAAAACATGCCGTAGCCCCACAAAATCGCGGTTCTTGTAACGTCTGTGCTTTCTGTTACTGATTCTGTTTTCGTATAGCTCAGGAACAGTCCATGCAGATTATCGCCAATGGCATCAATATTGAAGCAGAAGATCACGGCAATCCCGGGGATCCGGCGATATTGCTGGTCATGGGCTACACCGCCCAGCTGGTCTACTGGCCGATGGACTTCGTCAATGGCCTGGTCGAAAACGGATTTCGGGTGATCACGTTCGATAATCGCGATGTCGGACTTTCGTACAAGTTTGATGGCGTACGCGCGCCCCATCCGATCCGGCAGATGATCGCCAAGCGCTTTTTTCCCCGGCGCCAGATGGCACCCTATAATCTGAGCGATATGGCACGGGATGCTGTCGGCGTGCTCGATGCGCTCAAGATCGACAAGGCGCATATTGTCGGCGCTTCGATGGGCGGCATGATCGGTCAGCTGGTTGCTGCGGATCACGCGGATCGGGTGCTGTCATTCACGCCGGTGATGTCATCGACCAATGCCCCCGATCTGCCCGGTGCCGATCCCGAAGTGCGCAAGGTATTGATGCAGACAGCCCGGGCAAAAGCGCGGACGCCGGATGAGGCTCTCGAGCTGGGACTGGCTTTCTCGTCACTCATCGCATCGGAAGAAGGGCGGAACCGGCCGGAAGAACGCAGGGCGATGATGAAACTGGCCCAGGAACGCGCCTTTTATCCGCCCGGTCCGAAGCGCCAGATGGCCGCGATCATCGACAGCGGGAATTTACGGCCGGTCGCCAACCGCATCACGGTGCCGACCATGGTCATCCACGGCGCCGACGATCCGCTTATCCCGCCGGTCTGCGGGCAGGATATCGCTGCCAATATCGAGGGCGCCAGCTTCGAGCTGGTCGAGGGCATGGGCCACGATTTGCCGCCCAGCAAATTGCCCAAGATGGTCGATCTTATCACCGCTCATTGTCGCGCCGCCTGAAGGACCGGCGGTTTATTCCGGTAGCGGCAGGCAATAGGTGACCGTCCGGTCCGTCATCCGGATCTGTTGCGCTTGCGCCGTGAGCGTATCGCCATCGGCCTGGAATGCGGCCAGTCGGGAGATTTTGTCTTTCGCGATTATCTTGAGGCGACGAGCCGGCAGGGATTGAACATAATCGAGCCCGGCAGGGTCGCGGCCAAGGGCGATCCGGGTAATGAACCGGAAAAAATCCCGGCGCCGTGCCCGGGTCAGCAAGATGACATGGAAATGGGGCGAGAGCAATTCGGCTGCCGGGGCCAATATCCAGCTTCCGGCATAATAGCGGGCCTTGATCACGTAAAAGGCACTGCTGTTGAGATGTTCCGTCGTTCCATCTGGCGCTTCCACCGCCAGGGAGAAGCGCAGTTGCGGCCAGTCGCCGAGCAGCCGGATCAACGACCAGGCATAGGCGGCTCCGCCAATGCGTTTCTTCAGCGCAGGATTGTGCCGGGCGACCGCCTGGCCGTCCGGACCGGCACTGACGCAGGCCACGAAGGGCTGATCGTCCCATGTTGCCAGCGGCGCTTCCAGTCGAGCCGTCTTCTGGTCGAGAAATCCTGCCATAACCTCTCGCGCGAATATTTCCGGATCGCTGGCATAGCCGAGTTCCTTCGCGATCAGATTGACCGTGCCGGCGGGAAACACACATAGCGGCTTCGATATTTCTGCCCGGACCATGGAAGCTACGACAAGCTGCAAGGCACCGTCCCCGCCGGACACACAGACGAGATCGCAATCGGGATAGATCTCGAACAGGCCGTCTTTCTCCGTCCGCCCGAGCCGCACTTGCGCGCCGCACGCCTGAAACGCCCGGGAAAGGACACCCAGCCGGTGTTCGCAATAGGTACCGGAAGCCGGGTTGTGGATGAGTTCGACGATCATCCGTTCGCCGACCGAAACTAGGCCGACACCTGCAGCCGCTCCAATGCAATTTCCCTTGCCGCCTTGTACCCCGCCTTGCCATTGGCGGCGCGCGGAACTTCATCGACCACCACGATAGCGCGCGGAGTCTTATAAGCGGCGAGTTTCGAACGAACATAGTCGCTCAGCCCGGCTTCGTCGATCCGGGCGCCTGGAACCAGCGACAGCACCGCGGCGACTTTCTGGCCGAAGCGGTCATCGGGGAGGCCGACAACCAGACAGTCGTAAACCGCTTCATGCGTCTTGAGCGCTTCTTCGACTTCCTCCGGGAATATTTTCTCGCCGCCGCTGTTGATGCAGGCAGACCCCCGGCCGAGCAGGGTAATCGTGCCATCCGCCTCGACCGTCGCGAAATCGCCCGGAATGGAGTAACGGACGCCGTCGAAGGTCCGGAAAGTTTCCGCGCTTTTGGCTTCATCCTTGTAATAGCCCAGCGGCACCATCCCGCCATTGCAGATCAGGCCCATGTCGCCGGAACCGGGCGCTACCGGCTGGCCGTCTTCGGTCAGCACCTTGGTCGTCGCGTTCATGTCGAACTTGGCGGTCTGGTCACTATCGATGTTTTCCGCTGTCGTGATCGAGACCCCCATGCTGCCTTCGGTCGATCCCATGCTGTCGACGATGGCCATCTGCGGCAAATGTTCCAGCAGGCCGCGCTTGACCTCGGTCGACCACATCACGCCCGACGATCCCATCATCAAAAGTGATGATAAATCAAAGCTTTTTCCTGCCGCCTTGGCATCGTCCAGCGCCGCCAGCATCGGCTTGGCAAAGACATCGCCGACGATGGTGATATCGGTGACTTTCTCCTGTTCGGCGAGCTGCCAGAGCGGCACCGGATCAAAATGGCTGTTGTCGAACAATACCACGCAGCCGCCGAGACCGTGCGGGACCATGGCTCCGATCCACATCCCGGTGCCATGCATCAGCGGACAGGCGGGAATGGAGCGCGACGCCGCGCCAATGGCGTGCAGTTGCTGCACCAGTGCGCCAAAGCCGGCAGCATCGGTGGGCGGCTCCATCATCCGCATTTCAAATCCCTTGGCGAGCAGCGCGGGGGAAAAGGTCCCGTGGTCATACATCACGCCCTTGGGCATGCCGGTCGTACCGCCGGTATAAAGCATGTAGAGATCATCGTCCGACCGTTCGATCACCGGCATGGGGTCCGTGCCTTGCAGCGCCTGTTCGTAGTTCACCGCGCCTTCCAGATGCTCGTCCGATCCGTCATCGATCTCTAGGAACAGTTTGACCTTCTCGAGCTGATCCCGGATCGCCGCCACACGCGGGGCAAATTGCGCCTGATAGACCAGCGCTTCGCTGTCGCTGTTGTTGATCACGTGGGTCAGTTCCGCTTCGAGATAGCGGTAGTTGACATTGACCGGGCAGATACGCGCTTTGAAGGCGCCGAACTGGGTCTCCAAATATTCCGCTGTATTATAGGAGTAGATCGAGAGCTTGGCCCCGGGTTCGAGACCATGGTCGACAAATATCTGGGCGACGCGGGCAGCCCGATTTTCATATTCAGCCCAGCTATAGCGTCTGTCGCGATCGACGATCGCGGGCTTGTCGGGAATTGCCTGTGCAATATTTTCCCAGATATCGGCCATCTGCCACGTCATGCGATTCTCTCCTTATTTTCCGGGAAGAATAGCCGGATCGCAGTTTTACGCAACCGGATGGTGATAGATAATTCCGCCGACCCGGAGAAAGGCGACTGATTGTTGCGCTGATAAAGGCTCAGCGACTTCGGGAAGCCTTGCGAGCGTGGTTTTGGAAATGGGGCTGTTCACCCTTCCCTTCCGCTTTGGCCGGGATCGTTCAGCTCTCGACCGCCTCTTTCTCATCAGCCAGAATCTCGAGAATCAGATCATCCGCCGCGATCTGCTTGCCCGCCGTGGCGGCGATGGTTTCGACCGTGCCGTCGATTTCCGCCAGTATCTCATGCTGCATCTTCATCGCCTCGAGCACCGCCAGCTTGTCGCCCTTGGCCACCCGCGCTCCGGGTTCCACCAGTATCTCGAGCAGCAGCCCGTGCATCGGCGCGACCACGGTGCCGCCACCACCGGCATCTTCCATCGCGCTGAGTCCGGTCAGGTCGGTGACGGTCAGCGAGCGCGTCGGCAGTGCCAGATACAAGGTGCGATGGTCATCATAATAGATCACCTCGATGGTCCGTCCGTCGACGCGCAATTTTGCCTGGTCAGCGGTCAGGGACATCAGGACAATCTCGACCGTTTCTTCGCCGGAGCTAACCCGGTACTGGCCTGGCTTGTCGACATAGACATGGATGGTCTGCGCATCGTCGCCATCGGCATATTGCGCCACCGTCTCCAGTGTGCCGGTGTTCGACCAGTCGAGCATTTCCGGATTGACGTTGAGCGCCAGCCGGTGCGCTGCCTGTTGCCGCAGCTTGTGATGGATGACCGCGGCGATCGCATGCGACGAAAAATCGTGCGCGCCGAGATCGACCCCGCCTTCTCCGTAATTTTCGGCGATGAACGCCGTGGTGGCTTCGCCGTTGACAAAATCCGGTTTGTCCAGCGCATCGATCAGGAAGTCGCGGTTGGTCCTGGGGCCGAACAGGGCGGTCTGCGACAGCGCCCTGATCATCCGCCGCCGGGCTTCGTCGCGGGTCGCGCCGTGGGTGATGATTTTGGCGACCATCGAATCGTAAAAGGGCGACACTTCACCGCCGGTTGCGATGCCGCTGTCGACCCGGGACTGATCGGACGGCTTCCACAGATGGACCGGGCCGGTGCTCGGCAGAAAATCATCCGCCGGATCTTCGGCATAGAGCCGGACTTCCATGGCATGGCCTTTGAGCGAGATGTCTTGTTGCTCGAGCCCGAGATAGTCGCCTGACGCAACTTTCAGCTGCAGCGCGACCAGATCGACACCGGTGACTTCCTCGGTCACCGGATGTTCGACCTGCAGCCGCGTGTTCATTTCGAGAAAATAGAAGGATCCCGACTGGTCGAGCAGAAATTCCACCGTGCCGGCGCCGACATAATCCACGGCCCTGGCTGCCTCGACCGCCGCCGCACCCATCTGCTCGCGCAATTCTGGCGTCATGACAGGGCAAGGCGCTTCCTCGATCACCTTCTGGTGCCGTCGCTGGACCGAGCAGTCGCGCTCGCCGAGATGGATGGTATTGCCATGGCTGTCGGCAAACACCTGGATCTCGACATGGCGCGGTTTGATGATTGCCTTTTCGAGGATCAATTCGCCATTGCCAAAGGCATTCTCGGCCTCGGATCGCGCCAGCTTGATTGCATTGGACACCTCTTTCAGATCGTGGACCAGCCGCATCCCGCGGCCACCGCCGCCCGCCGCCGCCTTGACCATCAGCGGCGCGCCGATTTTCTTTGCCTCTGCGATCAGCACGGCGTCCGCCTGATCATCGCCCTGGTAGCCGGGTACGCAGGGCACGCCGGCGGCGATCATCGCGCGCTTTGATCGCGCCTTGTCGCCCATCACGTCGATCGCTTTTTCTGGCGGGCCGACGAAGATGATTCCGGCCTCTGCGCAGGCCTTGGAAAAGGCGGCGTTCTCCGAGAGAAAGCCATAGCCGGGGTGAATCGCGTCGGCGCCGGTGTCCTTTGCCGCCTGGATGATCTTGTCGATCCGCAGATAGGATTCATTGACCGGAGCCGGCCCGATCCGCACCGCATCATCGGCCATTTTGACATGCGGAGCCTCCGCGTCCGCGTCAGAATAGACCGCAACCGTGCGGATGCCCTGTGCTTTCGCCGTGCGCATCACCCGGCAGGCGATTTCGCCGCGATTGGCGATGAGAAGGGTGTTGATTCTTGTCATGTGTTCAGTCTCTCATGCCGTTCGTCCTGAGCTTGTCGAAGGACAGATGGTGCAAGTTCATGCTTCGACAGGCTCAGCACGAACGGGCGAAATAGGGCCAAAATTCCCATTAGGGCTTCACCACCCAATCGGGTTTGCGCTTCTCGAAGAAGCTGGCGACGCCTTCCTTGGCCTCGGCGCTGACCATCCGGTCGGCGAAATTTTCAGCCGCCAGACGGATTACTTCTTCGCGCGGCTTGCCGACAATCTGGCCGAGCAGTTCCTTGGTCGCGGCCACGGCACCGGGCGCTGCGCCGAGCACCTGCTTGCGCAGCTGCATCTCGATCGCTTCCAGACCCGCCACATCATCGGCGATGAAATCGGCGAAACCCAGTTCATGGGCCTCCGCTCCGTCAAAACGTGCGGCGGTCAGCATCAACCGGCGACCGGTGGCATAGCCGAGCTTCTGGATCACAAAGGGGGAAATCTGCGCCGGTGAAATGCCGATCGCGGTCTCGGTCATCGCGAAGCGCGCGCCGCTTTCGCAGATCACGGCATCGGCGCAGCAGGCCAGCCCAAAACCGCCGGCCATTGCGGCACCCTCGATCAGCACGATCACCACCTGCGGTGCGGTATTGACCAGGTCAAAAATCTCCGCCGCACCGCTCGACATTTTTATGATGTCCTCGCGATTGCCGCTCTGCTGGAAATTTTCCTTGAAATTCTTAAGATCCGCACCGGCGCAGAACACGCCACCGCGCCCGCGCAGGGTGATCCCGCGTACGGTACGATCGTCGCGCACGCCTTTTAATACAGTGCCCAACTCAGCCACCAGGGCGTCACTCAGGGCATTGCGGTTTTCCGGCTGGTTGAACCAGATGGTGAGCCAGCCCTGTTTGAGATCCAGCTCCAGGGTTTTTGTTTCCGGGAGATTTGTCATAGCCTGTATCCCTGCGAAGGCAGGGATCCATCTCCTGTCCTCATCTCCAGACGCGATTGTAGGGTTTTTTCCCGGCCCTCTGTGTTTGACGGATGTTTCCGAGATGGGCACCCGCCTGCGCGGGTGAACAATGTTTTTACGCAAATCCCGCTCATATCCGCGCCACTCCGAAGGCGTTGGGATGCAGGGTACGGTTCTGTGCCTCGAAAATGGTTTCCAGAGCGAAACCCAGGACCTTGCGGCTGTCACGCGGATCGATCACGCCATTGTCGAGCACTCGGCCGGAGGTGAAGAACGCGCTTTCCTGCGCTTCGAAAATATCCTTGATCCGCTGTTCCTGCTTGGCGATCGCCGCTTCATCCGGCTCCACGCCCTTACGCTTGGCCTGGACCCGGGCGACGTGGCTCATCGTGTTGGCTGCCGAAGCGCCCGCCATGACGCCGGTTTTCGCATTGGGCCAGCTGAACAGAAAATCGGGTTCGAAGGCGACACCGCTCATTCCGTAATTGCCCGCGCCAAAGCTGGCACCGATATAGAGCGCCAGTTTCGGCACCCGGACGTTGGAAACCGCCTGGATCATCTTGCTGCCGAGCTTGATCATGCCCTTGTGCTCGGATTCGGTGCCGACAATATAGCCGGTGGTGTTGTTGAGGAAGATGATCGGCAGCTCCGACTGGTCGCACAGCTGGAAGAAATGGGTGGCCTTGGCCGCCGCTTCCGGATCGAACGGACCGTTGTTTCCGATCAGGCCGACCGCATGGCCCATGATGCTCGCCTGCATGCACACGGTTCCGGGACCGTAGCGCGCCTTGAACTCCTCGAAATCGGAGCCGTCGACGATCCGCGCCGCGACTTCACGCACGTCATAGGGAATGGTATAGTCGATCGGCACGATCCCCGCGATCTCGTCGATATCATAGACCGGTTCTTCATAATCATTGCGGCGGATCGGTGCGGTGTTCTTGTTCCAGTCTAGACGCCCGATGGTTTCGCGCGCGATGGCAATGCCGTGGGCATCGTCATCGGCCAGATATTCAACCGTACCGGTCGTCGAGGCGTGCATTTCGGTGCCGCCCAGTTCGCGGTCGTCGGCAACCTCGCCGGTCGCCGCGTGGACCAGCGCCGCGCCCCCAAGCGCTGCCATACCGTTGTCGCGAATGCCGATGACATAGTCCGACATGCCCGGCATATAGGCGCCGCCGGCGGTGGAGGGTCCGTGCAGTACAACCATGGTCGGAATGCCCGCAGCGCTCAGCCAGGCGAGATTGCGGAATAGCATCCCGCCATAGGCCCAGAGCTCGACCTTGTATTCCATCAGGTTGGCGCCCGCGCTTTCGACCAGATGGATGAACGGCAGTTTGAGATCCTGCGCAATTTTCTGTGCGCCCTTGCTGGCATCCCAGCCGCCGGTTGTCGCTGCGCCGGCCCGGATACCGCTGTCATCGACCCAGATCATGCAGCGCACGCCCTTGATAAAGCCGATGCCGAGGATCACGCTGCCGCCGGCAATGCTGGTTTCCGGATTGCTGTCCTCGACCAGATAATTGGCCATATTATAGAGCCGCAAAAATGGCATGCCGGGATCGAGCAACCGGGTCAGCCGCTCGTGCGGGGTCAGCTGACCCCGCTTTTCAAAGGTGGGACGGCGTTTCTCCGATGCATCGACGGCGCGCTTTTCCAGGCTGCGAAGATGGTCGATCAGCGTCAGCATATCCTTGCGATTTTGGGCAAAGCTTTCCGAACCGGTGGCAATTTTCGATTTAAATTGTGGCATATGCTCTCTTTATCCGCCTTCTCTTGCCCTCCGCTCTACAATGAACGTCGCGCAATAAAAAGGGGCCGTTTGCACGAAACAAACGACCCCGAATTTCACGGTTGTTTTGAGGCTAGGCAGCCTTGTAAAAGCTCTCTCCCGCATCGGCCTTTTCGCGAAAGCTCATTGGCGGCTTGAACCGCTCGCCATATTTCTGCGCCAGATTGTCGGCGATGCGGACGAAATTGTCGACGCCCATCGTGTCGATATGGCTCATCGGACCACCGGTCCACGGCGGGAAGCCCCAGCCGAAGATCGCGCCGAGATCGGCGGACTGCGGATCGGACACCACGCCCTCCTCAAAACATTGCGCGGTGGCGATCAGCTGGATGAACATCAGCCGTTGCTTGACCTCCTCGACATCGGGCTGTTCATCGGCGAGCGGGAAATGATCGGCGAGGCCGGGCCACAGTTTCTTCGAGCCGTCATCGGCATATTCGTAGAAACCGCCGCCGAAGCGCCGGCCGCGCCGGTCGATCTGCTTGACCATGATGTCCATCAGCTCTTCGGTGCCGCTGGGGACATAGGCGTCGCCCATTTCTTCCTTGGTCGACGTCATGATATCATAGCCGAGTTGCAGGGTCGTTTCATCGACCACGGCGAGCGGGCCGATCGGCATGCCCATGGCGATCGCGGCATTTTCGATCAGCGCCGGCTTCACGCCTTCGGCGACCATCAGCATAGCCTCGTTGGCGTAGGGCGGGAATACGCGGTTGGTGTAAAAGCCGCGGACATCCTTGACGACAATCGGTGTCTTTCGGATCTTGGCGTTATAGTCGAGCGCCACGGCCAGGGCCTTGTCGCCTGTTTTCGCGCCAGGGATGATTTCCAGCAACGGCATTTTCTCGACCGGCGAGAAGAAATGCATGCCGATGAACTGGTCAGGACGCTCGCTGTTTTTTGCCAGACCGGTGATCGGCAGGGTCGAGGTGTTGGAGGCGAAGACTACATCCTTGCCAATCACCGCTTCGGTTTTCTTGATCACGTCCGCCTTGACGTCGGGGCGCTCGAACACCGCTTCGATGATCAGGTCGACGTCCTTCAGATCGTCATAATTGTCGGTCGGGGTGATTCGCGCCATGAAGGCTCCGGCCTTTTCCTTGGTCATCTTGCCGCGTGCCACGCCCTTGTCGACGATCTTCTGGCTGTAGGCGATCGCCTTTTGCGCCTCTTCCATATTACGGTCGAGAACGATGACATTCATCCCGCCCTTGGCGGTGACATGGGTGATGCCGGAACCCATCAGGCCAGCACCGAGAACGCCGACCGTCTTGATATCGGATGGCGGAACATCCTTGGGCCGCGCCGCGCCTTTTTCCGCGGCCTGCTTGTTGATGAACAGGGTGCGGATCATGTTCTTGGCCTGCGGACCGGAAAGCAGTTTGGTGAAATATTTGCTCTCGACGCGCAGCGCGGTGTCTATCGGCAGCATCGAGCCTTCGTAGAGACAGGACAGGATCGCCTTGACCGCTTCGTAATTGCCCTTGCTCTGCTTCAGCGCGATCGCCGAGGAACCGAGATAGAGCGGCACAGCGCGCGGATCCATCGATCCGGCACCACCGGGGAATTTATAGCCTTTTTTGTCCCAGGGCGCGGATGCCTTGGGATTGGCTTTGACCCATTCTTTCGCCTTGGAGATGACTTCATCAGCGGAGACCACTGCATCGACAATCTTCTGCGCGAGCGCAGCCTGCGGGTTCATCGGCTTGCCGGTCATGATCGCCATGCCCGCAGCCTGCAGGCCCGCGAGGCGAGGCAGCCGCTGGGTACCGCCACCACCGGGAAGCAGACCGACCTGGACTTCGGGCAGGCCGAGCTGAATCTTGGGATTGTCGGCGCAAACCCGATAATGGCAGGCCAGCGCGAGCTCGAGACCGCCGCCCAGCGCGAGGCCGTTCAGGGCGCAGGCGACCGGCTTGGCGTGGGCCGTGCCCTTGAGCAGGTCCTTGGCGCTGTTGCCGCCGGTTTCCATGCGGCGCAATATGCCGTTCAGCTCCCACGCGCTTTCAAACGCCTCGGCCATGCTGTCGGCTTTGGAACCGCTGAGCATGTTGAGGTCGGCACCGGCGAGGAAGCCGGACGACTTGCCCGATGTAATCACGGTGCCCTTGATCTCGTCCTTGCCGATCAGTTCTTCAACAAAGGCCTTGAAATCGGTGATCAGGTCCTGGTTCCATACGTTCATCGACTGACCGGGAAGATCGATGGTGACCAGGGCAATGCCGTCGGAATCAATGTCGACTGTAAATGTTTTGTAGGTCATGTGTTTTTCCTTTCATGTTCTCCTGCGAGGCAGGAGTCCATCCCCAGCTGCTTGTGCGTCGCACGAACGGGAGATGGCCCCCTGTCTGCGCAGGGGCACTGCAATCCTTGTTCCTAGTTCACGCGCTCGATAATCGTGGCGATCCCCATCCCGCCGCCGATGCACAATGTCGCCAGCGCGGTTGACTTCTCTGATCGCTCGAGCTCGTCGAGCACCGTGCCGAGGATCATCGCTCCGGTCGCGCCGAGCGGATGGCCCATGGCAATCGCGCCGCCGTTGACGTTCATCACGCTATGGTCGACATTCATCGCATCCATGAAGCGCAAAACCACGGCTGCAAAGGCCTCGTTCAATTCCCACAGATCGATATCTTTTGCTGTCATTCCAGCACGTTCCAGTGCCTTCTTGGCGGCAAATTCCGGACCCGTCAGCATGATCGTGGGTTCCGATCCGATCGCCGCCATCGATACGATCCGCGCCCGCGGCTTCAGACCGTATTTCTCGCCCGCCATCTCATTGCCGACCAGCACCGCCGCCGAACCGTCGACGATGCCGGAGCTGTTGCCGGCATGGTGGACATGGTTGATCTTCTCGATCTCGGGATGTTTGAGGATCGCCACATCGTCAAAACCGGGCATCTGCTCCCCCATCATCTTGAAGGCGGGGCCGAGCGCGCCGAGCGACTGCATATCGGTTTCGGGGCGCATCAATTCGTCACGGTCGAGCACCACTTCGCCGATCACATCGCGGATCGGCAGGATCGATTTGGCGAAGCGTTTTTCGTCCCAGGCGTTGGCAGCGCGCTTCTGGCTTTCTACTGCATAGGCATCGACATCATCGCGGCTATAGCCATATTTGGTAGCGATCAGATCGGCGGAAATACCCTGCGGGACAAAATATTCCTGAAACACGAGGGTCGGGTCGGCCATCCCGCCGAGACCATCGCTACCCATCGGGATGCGCGACATCGATTCGATACCGCCGCCGACCGCGAGATCGGTTTCGCCGGAACAGACCTTGCCGGCTGCGATGTTCACGGCTTCGAGACCCGAACCGCAGAAGCGGTTGACCTGGATCGCCGAGGTGGTGTCGGCATAGCCGGCCTTGAGCGCAGCCATCCGGCTGATCACCGCGCCCTGTTCGCCCACCGGTGAGACACAGCCAAAGGCGATATCCTCGACTTCATCGCCCTGCAGACCATTGCGGTCATTGACCGATGCCAGTACCTGGGCGGAAAGGTCGAGAGCGGTGATTTCATGCAGGCTGCCGTCGCTACGGCCCTTGCCGCGCGGGGATCGCACTGCGTCATAGATAAAAGCTTGGGTCATTCGGGGTTCCTCTCTTGGGAAGGATTGGAAAGGTCGCGGGAGAGACTAATGCTGCGCTGCAACACAGTCAAGCAGTTTACGTAAACGTCAAGAAGGGCTGCTGCTAATGTCCCTTTGGGAGACTCCATACTTAGCTTCGAAATATCACAGCCCTTATGTAACTTTTCATCGATATTATCAAATGCTATGGGTGCTTAATGGCAGAGAGAAACAAGCCTAAAAAAGAAGAAAGTCGCAGCAAATTCATTGTTTATGTAGACGAAAGTGGTGATCATTCACTCGAAAAAATAGACCAGAAATATCCAGTATTCGTATTGGCGTTCTGCGTTTTCTATCAGGATAACTATGTCAGAAATGTCGTTTCCGCGTTGGAACGACTGAAATTCGATCAGTTTGGCCATGACATAGTTATATTGCATGAACGAGATATTAGGAAAGAATTGGGGGTGTTTAAGTTTCGCAACCGAGCCGAAAAGAATCGGTTCATGGATAAGCTCACAGAAGTTATCGAAGACAATAATTTCATCCTCATTTCATGTTTAATAGATAAGCGAAAAATCGGTTTAGACGAAAAAGAGCAGTCCAATCCATATCACGTAGCGCTGGGGTTTTGTCTTGAAACACTTGCAGATCTGCTGACCGAGAAAGGCCAAAAAGATCATGAAACTCACGTAGTTTTTGAGCAAAGAGGCAAAAAGGAAGATGAAGAACTTGAATTAGAATTTCGTCGAATATGCGCTGGTTCGAACGCGTCTGGAAGAAAGCTTCCTTTCAAAATTATTTTTGCAGATAAGAAAGTTAATTCCGCCGGACTACAACTTGCTGATTTGGTAGCTCGACCCATAGGCATTAACTATTTTAAACCCGATCAACCAAATCGAGCGTTTGAAGTGCTAAAAACAAAGTTTTTTTGCAGTGGGGGTCGTAATAATCTAGGCAGCGGCTACGAAGGTTGGGGCCTAAAGATATATCCTGAGTAAAAAGCGAAAAGCCCCGGTGAATCTCACCGAGGCTATAGCGCCGACCGGGTTCTCCCAATCCACTTGACAAATTTATTAACATATGACTCAAACTAAATCAACCATTCTCTTCCGAGTCGCTGATTAAATTTCCGACTGAGCAATCCCGAAAAATCCAGCCTTATCACTCCAAAAAGCTTTGATATTTCTGGCTGAACACATCGCGGCCGATGATATAGCGCATGATCTCGCTCGAACCGGCGTAGATCCGGCTCATCCGGGCGTCGGTGAATATCCGGCTGATTTCATATTCCTTCATATAGCCGGCGCCGCCGTGCAACTGCAGCCCGAGATCGGCCATTTCCCACTCGATTTCGCTGCCCAGCATCTTGCCCTTGGCAGCCATATTGGCGGTCAGTCCGCCCTGGTTGTGGATATCGATACAATGGTCGACATAGACTTGGAACATGTCGATTTTTGCGTCCATTTCGGCCATTTTGAACTGGGTGTTCTGCATATCGGACAGTTTCTTGCCGAAAACATCCCGTTCCATGACAAATTCGCGGGTGACATCGAAGGCCCGCCGCGCCGTTGCAGCATAGCCGACCATCCCGATCAGCCGTTCCTCGGCCAGTCCCTCCATCAGATGGATGAAGCCCTTGCCCGGCGTGCCCAGCGTATTTTCCTTGGGTATCTTGACGTTGTTGAAAAACAGCTCGGCGGTATCCTGTGCATGAAGGCCGATTTTCTCCAGATTCTGGCCGCGCTCAAACCCTTCCATCCCGCGCTCGAGGATCAGCAGCACCATCGCATGCTTGTCGTCGACGCCATCAATCTTGGCGGCGACAATCACGACATCGGCGTTTATGCCGTTGGAGATATAGGTTTTGGACCCGTTGAGCAGCCAATGGTCGCCCATATCCTTTGCCGTGCTTTTCATGCCCGAAAGATCGCTGCCGGCGCCCGGTTCGGTCATCGCGACGGCGAGAATGGTTTCACCGGACACACATTTCGGCAGGAATCGTTCGCGCTGTTCTTCATTGCCGATATTCTGGAGATAGGGTCCGACCAGGCGACTGTGCAGCGTATTATACCATTCGCTGCAGCCGGCGCGGGCGGTTTCCTCGATGATGATCTGCTCGTAGCGGAAATCATTGTCGCCCATGCCGCCATATTTCTCATCCGGCCAGATCATCAAGAAGCCCTGGTCGCCCGCCTTCTTGAAAATTTCCCGGTCGACAATTCCGGCTTCACGGAATTCATCCATGCGCGGGGCAACCTCATCGGCAAGGAAGCGACGATAAGCGTCGCGAAACATATGCTGTTCTTCGGTAAATTTGCGCATGGGAATGTCCTTCGGGTCATCGGGGAGGGCAGCGTGCTGAAAGCCCGCCAATTTGATGCGGTTCTAATATGATGAGTTTAATCGGTCAATTAAGAAACATGGTCATTGCAATTGGACTGCGACCATCGTTAAGGCGAACGGGTGGACATGACAAAAAAACCCTTCATTCTTGGCCTCGGCGGCACGACCAACCCCGAATCCTCGACCGAGCAGGCTCTGGCGATTTCGTTACAGGCGGCGGCCAGTGCCGGAGCAGACACCGAATTGTTCGGATCAGATCGCCTGATGGCGCTGCCGCATTATCGTTCGGACCCAGCGGGCCTCAATGAAACCGGCAAGGATCTGGTCGCGCTGGTGCGCCGAGCGGATGGTTTGCTGCTGTCCAGTCCCGGCTATCACGGCACCGTCTCCGGCCTGGTCAAGAACGCGATTGACTATATCGAAGAGACATCGACGGACGACCGCATCTATCTCGATGGTCTGCCGGTCGGCCTGATCGTGACCGCGCATGGCTGGCAAGCGGTCGGCAGCACCCTCGCGGCGCTCCGCTCGATCGTTCATTCGCTGCGCGGCTGGCCGACCCCGTTGGGCGTGGGGATCAACGCATCGGGCGGCATGTTTCGCGAGGGAATATGCGCGGATCAGGGGGTGAACGCGCAGCTCAAGCTGGTTGCCCGGCAAGTCATGCAGCGCGCCGAAACCCGCTGAATCATGCCGGCGGCAAATTGCCGTAAAAATCCCGATACCAGCTGACAAAACGTTTCAGCCCGTCTTCCAGCATGACCTTGGGCGCATATCCGGTTAGCGCATGGAGTCTGGATATATCCGCGTAGGTGGATGTCACGTCGCCCGGCTGCATCGGGCGCATGATCTTTTTCGCGTCCATGCCAAGCGCCGATTCCAGCGCCTTGATCATATCCATCAGCCCGACCGGGCGGCTGTCGCCGATATTGAGAACGCGATGCCCGCCCTGCTCCGGCGGATGGTCGAGCGCGCCGAGGATGCCATCGACAATATCGTCGATATAGGTGAAATCGCGCGCCATTCTGCCCTGGCCGTAGACTTCGATCGGCTCTCCCGCCAAAATCTTCTTGGTGAAACCGAAATAGGCCATGTCCGGGCGACCCCAGGGGCCATAGACGGTGAAGAAGCGAAGGCCGGTCTGCGGAAAACCGTAAAGCTTCGCATAGGACTGGCTCATCAATTCGCACGAGCGCTTGGTTGCCGCGTAGAGCGAGACCGGATCGGTGGCGGGCTCGTCCTCGCTGAACCCCTCCCCGCCCATCGGCTGGTCGCCATAGACAGAACTGGACGAAGCGTAGACGAGATGCTCAAAATTCTCGGCATGGCGGCTGGCCTCGAGCAGTGACAAATGGCCCTGCAGATTGGACTTCTGGTAGGCGAACGGATTTTCGATACTGTAGCGCACCCCGGCCTGGGCCGCGAGATGGACGATCCGTTGCACGCCATAGGTTTGCACCAGCGCCATGACGTCATCCGCCTCCGACACATCCATCTCGACAAAGCGGAATCCGTCCAGCGCTTCAAGATTGGCGAGCCGGGCGGCTTTCAGCGCCGGATCATAATAGTCGTTCAGATTGTCGATCCCGATCACCGATTCCCCGCGTTCGATCAGCCGCGTCGCGACAGCATGGCCGATAAAGCCGGCGGCGCCGGTGACCAGCACCGGGTATTTGTTCGTTTCACTCATCTGCTTTTCCCGTCAACGACTTGGCTTGCGTCTGCCTTAGCATGAACTGATAAAAATTTTGAATTGGGAAAGCACAATCTGCGTGAAAGCCCTTATGCTTATAAATATCCATGAATCTAACGGGGGTGGGAATGAATCTTGGACGACGCGTCTCACATTCTTTCAAGCGCCGTGGCTGCTGGTCCCGATGAAGAAACCCACCCAAAACTATTTGCTATTGCGGTGGAGTATGTTTGCTGCAGCGAGATCTTCCTCGCTATCGATATCCATTAGGAGATGATCGTCGCCCGCAATCAGTTGGGCATCTGCCAGCAGCATGCGAGCACCGGAGTCGCCTTCCAGTGTCATCAGGACTTCCAGTGCACCGGAAGGAAAAATCGCGGGTGGCATGGCTTGTCCGTTGAGAGCGGATGCCACGGTGCTTGTGCCGCCCGATTGCTCAAATACGGCGATCAGCCTGCTGACATGATCGGTCGTTACAAAGGGCATGTCGGTGAGCATGATGCACAGCGCGCGCGCTCCGGCGTCGATGGCGTGAGCTGCGGCGAGCCGGACCGATGTCGCCTGGCCGAGGGCGGCGTTCTTATTGGTAATTACCCGATAACCCAGAGCGTTCCATTGTGCCGCGCAGTGATGCTTTGGTGAACCGATCACCAGCTTTCGGGTAAAGGGCATATCCGCGCCTGCCTCCGCTGCGTGCAGGCCCAGCATCCTGTCGCCCAGCATCGCGCACAGCTTGTCGGAATCGCCAAATCGGCGGGATTGTCCGGCAGCCAGCAGCGCCAGCACGATGCCGGAGCCCTGGTTCAATTGGCGGTAGCGCTTTCGATATAGGCGATCACCGCCCGCCGTTTGGCGGCGTCGGCGATCGCTCCGGCGACCATTGTCGTGCCCGGGATTTTTGCGCTCGGATTGGCGATATACTCATCCAGTTCGGCCACGGTCCAGGTGATGCCGGACGTCTTCAAGGCATCAGAATAGGCAAAGCCGGTGTTTTGCCCCGCCAGCTTGCCGACGATCCCGAAGAGGTTGGGACCGGCGCCGTTCGCCCCGCCCTTGCTGAGCGTGTGGCAGGCAGAGCAATTGGCGAAAACCGCTTTCCCTTCGGCGCTCAGCGCGTTCGCTGAATCGCTCGCAGTCACGACGGCAGCATTTGCCGCTGGCGCTGTACCGGGTTCGCGGACGATGATCTGCTCGACCGGTTCCGGCGCCGAATCGGTACCGCAGGCGGTCAGGACAAGCAGGGACGACAGGGTGGCCGCTCGAATCATTTTCAGCATCTCAGGACTCCGATCAGGCAAAATCATGCTTGGCGACGGGCAGTTCGCGGACCCGCTTGCCGGTCGCGGCGAAAATCGCGTTGGTCACGGCGGGCGCAATCGGTGGCAGGCCGGGTTCGCCGGCGCCGCCGATCCGGTCGGGATCGCCGTTTATCAGGAACACTTCGACCTTCGGCATCTCGTTGATCCGGAGCATGGGGTAATCGTGGAAGTTACTCTGCTGGACCGCGCCGTCCCTGATCGAAATCTCGCCATGGAGCGCAGCAGTCAGGCCATAGACGATCGCGCTTTCCATTTGCGCGGCGACGCCATCGGGGTTCATCGCAAAGCCGACATCGGTACAACAGAACACTTTGGTCACGCGCGGCTTTTTGCCGGTCATGTCGACTTCGGCGACTTGCGCGACGATTGATCCGAAGGACGGCACCAGCGCAATGCCGCGGCCATGACCTTCGGGCAAAGGACTGCCCCAATCGGCCATTTCGGCGGCCTTGTTGAGCACCGCAAGGTGGCGCGGCGCCTTGGCCAGCAATATCCGGCGCAGTGCGAGCGGATCCTTGCCCGCTGCCGCTGCGACCTCGTCGACAAAGCTCTCGACAAACCAGGCCTGCTGGCTGTGATCCACGGACCGCCACGGGCCGAAGCGCAAATGCATCGGCACATCGACCTTGCGGATCAGCTGGTTGGGGATCGCATAATGCGGCACCGTCGGCGCTTCCGCGGGGTCGAAGAGATGGACGTGGATATTGTTCCAGCTGACCAGATTGCCATCAGCATCAAGACCCGCCTCGAACCGGCTGGTTGCCGATGGACGGTAGAGGTCCTGCGCCGTGTCTTCCTCGCGCGACCAGATCATCTTGACCGGATAGCCGGCGGCCTTGGCCAGCCGTGCGGCCATGATCGGGACATCGGTGGCCGAGCGACGGCCAAAGCCGCCCCCGAGATATTGATTTTCGAGATTGACCCGCTCTTCTTCCAGTCCCAGCGCTTCTGCGACCTCGCGACGCACCGCAAGCGGGTTCTGGGTGCCAAGCCACAGGTCGCACTGGCCGTCGGCAACCCGGGCGGTGCAGTTCATCGGCTCCATTGTCGCGTGGGCGAGAAACGGGACCTTGTATTCCGCCTTGACGGTTTTGGCGGCCTTGGCAATCGCGTCCACCGCGTCACCTTGATCGGTCTCTTTATCTCCGCCGTCCGCGCCCGCTTCATCCAGCTCCTTGGCATAGCGAGCGAATATGGCAGCTTGGTCCAATTCCGCCCCATCGGCCCCTGAGTAGGTCGCTTCGACTGTGTTCAACGCCTGTTGCGCCTGCCAGTAGCCATCGGCGATGACCGCGACAAAATTGCCCATGTTCAGAATCTGGAGCACGCCGGGCATGGTTTTGGCGGTTTCGGCGTTGATCGATTCGACGCTGGCACCAATCACCGGCGGCGCCTTGACCGCGGCATATTTCATGCCTTCGATATCGGCATCGATCCCGAAGCCCGCGGTGCCGTCGACCTTGGCCGGGATATCCTTGCGGGGGATCGGCTTGCCCATCAGCTTGAAGTCGCTGACCGCCTTGCGCTGCGGCTTCACCGGCAGCGATTGCTCGGCCGCTGCAGCGGCAAAATCGCCGTAGGTCGCGGACTGGCCGGAAGGCCGGTGGGTCAGCATGCTGTTGGCGGTGGTAATTTCAGCCGCAGACACACCCCAATCTTCGGCTGCGGCCGCGATCAGCATCTGCCGCGCTGCGGCGCCCGCCATGCGGATGCTGCGCTGCCCGGCGCCGCGGATCGAAAAGCTGCCGCCGGTAAAGCTGATCGACATCATGTCGGCCAGTTTCAGGAAGGTGCCCTGCACAGTCGGTTCGAGAAGATTAGGCACCTCAAGCGTCGGCGCGAGAAATTCGCGGCCGATATCGGCACCGGCATAAGCAGGCAGGCCGGGAGCCTCCAGTATTTCAACCTTGTCCCAGTCGGCATCCAGCTCATCGGCCAGCATCTGTGCCAGCACGCTGTGCGCGCCCTGGCCCATTTCGGCATGCGGAACGATCGCGGTGACCGTGTTGTCCGGCGCAATCTTGACCCAGCTATTGATCAACTGCTCGCCATCGCCGGCCGCGACAAAATCCTTGAGCTTGCCGGTCGGATTGCCTGGTCGGACCGCGATTCCGATCACCAGAGCACCGCCGGCTGCGACCCCGGCACCGATGAACCCGCGTCTTGACCATTTTCCCATGACCTACGCCTCCACTTTCGCGGGCTGTTCAATGCCCGCTGCGGCCTTGATCGCCTTGCGAATCCGGCCATACATACCGCAGCGACAGACATTGCCCGCCATGGCGTTGTCGATTTGCGCGTCGGTCGGCCGGGGATTTTTCTCAAGCAGGGCGGTCGCCGCCATGATCTGGCCCGACTGGCAATAGCCGCATTGTGGGACTTGCTCCGCTATCCAGGCCTGCTGGACCTTGTGCAGCGTGCCGTCTTCACCGGCGATGCCTTCGATGGTCGTGATTGCCTTGCCTTCGGCGGCGGAAACCGGCGTCGAGCAGCTGCGGATCGGCTTGCCGTCGAGATGGACCGTGCACGCCCCGCACTGGGCGATACCGCAGCCGAATTTGGTGCCGGGCATTTTCAGATTCTCGCGCACGACCCACAGGATCGGCGTCGCCCGATCGACATCGACCTCCCGGGCCTGACCGTTGACGTTCAGCTTGATCATGGAAGTTTCACCCGGATGATTGAATGGCAATATGCAACTTATAGCGGAGGGGGCGCTTCAAGCCAAGGGGTGTTCAGCTGCTCGCATCCGTTCATTCCGTTGCGGTGTGCAGACCATCGGGGACCTTCGGTTACGCCCGCCCTCGTTTTGCGGCGATCCGCCCTTGCCGTAGCGTCAGCTTAATTGCCCGGTTAATTGCTTGTTTTCGGCGGTTTTCAGCCTATAGTCCGACCAAATTCTGACCAAGGAGCACTCCCATGAATCTGGAATTCACCGAAGAAGAAAAGGCCTTTCGCGCTGAAGTGCGTGAATTTATTGAAAATAATTATCCGCAAAATATCGATTCGAGCGGTGTGCGCGACGAGCTGAGCCGCGAGGACATGCTCGCCTGGCACAAGATTCTCGGCAAGAAGGGCTGGTCGGTTCCGGCCTGGCCGAAAGAATATGGCGGCACCGACTGGACGCCGACCCAGCGCTATATCTGGGGCGAGGAAAATGCCCGGAAGAACACGGTCATGCCGCTGCCTTTCGGCGTGTCGATGGTCGGACCGGTTATCTATACGTTCGGCAATGAAGAACAAAAGGCGCAGCATCTGCCCGGCATCCGGTCGGGTGATGTGTGGTGGTGCCAGGGCTATTCCGAACCCGGTGCGGGCTCCGATCTGGCGTCGTTGAAAACCACGGCGGTGCGCGATGGCGATGACTATATCATCAACGGCCAGAAGACCTGGACGACGCTGGCGCAGTACGCTGACTGGGGCTTCTTCCTGTGTCGCACCGATCAGGATGCCCCGAAACCGCAGATGGGCATCAGCTTCATTCTCGTCGACATGAAAACACCGGGGATCGAAGTGCGCCCGATCAAGCTGATAGATGGTGGCTACGAAGTCAACGAAGTGTGGTTGACCGACGTACGGGTGCCCGCGGCCAATCTGATCGGCGAGGAGAACAAGGGCTGGACCTATGCCAAATTCCTGCTCGCCCACGAACGCTCGGGTATCGCCGGCGTCGCGCGTTCCAAGCGCGGTGTCGAACAGCTCAAGGAAATCGCCGCCGCCGAAATGCTCGACGGCAAGCCGCTGATTGAGGATATGGGATTTGCCCGCAAGATCAGCCAGCTCGAGATCGACCTTTCGGCTCTGGAAATCACCGAACTCAGAACCCTGGCCGGCGAACAGGCCGGCAAGGGACCGGGGCCGGAAAGCTCTCTGTTGAAAGTCAAGGGCACGGAAATCCAGCAGCGTCTGACCGAGCTGACCCTGGAGGCGGTCGGCTATTATGGCGCGCCCGATTTCCGCAGCTTCCCGGATGACGGCTCGAACGACTTCCCGATCGGCCCGGACTATGCCCATCATGCGGCACCGACCTATTTCAACATGCGCAAGACCTCGATCTACGGCGGATCCAACGAGATCCAGCGCAACATCATCACCAAAATGATCCTCGGCCTTTAACGGACCGACACAGGGGAACCAAAATGGATTTCGATTTTACCGACGAACAGAATATGGTGCGCGACGGCATTTCGCGCCTGATCCGCGAGCAATATGATTTTGATACGCGGCGCAATGTGGTTGCCAGCGATTCCGGCTGGCGGCCGGAACTGTGGGCGCAACTGGCCGAACTCGGCATGCTGGCCGCGCCCTTTTCGGAAGAAGACGGCGGCTTTGGCGGCGCCACCGAAGCGATGATCATCATGGAGGAATTTGGCAAGGGGCTGGCGGTCGAGCCCTTTATCCCGAGCGTGGTCTGCGCCGGTGGCTTTCTGAAACATGGCGGCAGCGCGGCGCAGCGCGAAGAATATATCGGCGGGATTATCAGCGGCGAGATGGTGTTCGCCTTTGCCTATGCCGAACCGCGCGGCCGCTATGATCTGGCCAATCTTGAAACAACCGCGAAGGCCGATGGCAGCGACTATATTCTCAATGGCCACAAGGCGGTCGTGATTGGTGCGCCCTGGGCGACGCATTTTGTCGTGACGGCACGCACTTCCGGGGGGCAGACGGACAAGGACGGCGTTTCCGTATTTGTCGTCGAAAAGGCTGCGCAGGGCGTAAGCACGCGCGACTATGCCACGGTCGATGGCCGCCGCGCTTCGGAAGTCTATTTCGAGAATGTAAAGCTCTCCGGCGATGCCCTGATCGGCGAAGCCGGCAATGGATTGCCTCTGGTCGAGAAAGTTGTCGACGAGGCCACTGCTGCGGTTTGCGCCGAAGCGGCTGGCGCGATGAAGGTGACCAACGAAACCACGCTCGACTATTCGCGGCAGCGCAAGCAATTTGGCGTTCCGATCGGATCGTTCCAGGTGCTCCAGCACCGCATGGCGGACATGCTGATGGAATATGAGCAGTCGGTGTCGATGATGTATCTGGCCACGATCAAGCTCGATGAAGACGATGCAACGCGCAAGAAAAATGTTTCTGCGGCCAAGGTCCGGATTGGCCAGGCGGCGCGGTTTATCGGCCAGTCGGCGATCCAGACCCACGGCGGCATGGGCATGACCGACGAGCTTGCGGTGGGCAGTTATTTCAAACGGCTCTCGATCATCGAAGGCGAATTTGGCAGCGTCGATCATCATATGCGGCGGCATATTGCGCTGACCGCAGGCTAGAAAAATAACGTCATCCCGGACTTGATCCGGGATCTCGGGCGTTAAACGCAAGGGTTACCAAGCGTGGCTCTGGATGCTGAAACAAGTTCAGCATGACGCCATCATCCTATCATTTAAGGGGGTGTAACCAAACTGGTTCCGCTCCCTTTTTTGTCTGTCGCAATCGCGCAAATCAGAGCAATAATCCGCCATCCGCGATAATCGTCTGGCCGACGATATAGCCAGCCAGCGGTGACGCCAGAAACAGCGCCAGTCCCGCCATGTCATCCGGATGGCCTATTCTTCCCACCGGGATTGATTGGATGGTCGCTTCCCGTCGCCCGGGATTGTCGGTCGTCACCTTGGTCATCTTGGTCGCGATGAGTCCGGGTGCGATACCGTTGACCCGGATGCCATCGGACGCCCAGGCCTTGCCCAGTGTCCGGGTCAAGCCGGCAGCGCCTGCCTTGGAGGCATTATAGCCGGGATTGCCGACGGTCGCGTGAAAGGCAGCGGTCGAACTGATGATGATCAGCGAGCCCTTTGCCTCCTTTAGCAGGTCATAAAATTGCCCGGCACAGGTCATCAGGCTGTTGAGATTGACCTGGACGACCCTGGCGAAATTCTCCGGCTCGAACTCGGCGCGCTTGTACATCACCATGCCCTGCGAACAGACGAGTATGTCCAGCTTCTCGAACTTCTGCCGCAGCGCGGTGATCGCAGCGTCATCGGCAGCATCAAGCTGGTGAAAGGTCAGACCTTCCAGATCCGAGCCTTGGTCTGCATCATAATCGGCTTCACTGGCCCGCGTCCCGGTGACATGCACCTCTGCGCCCTGCGCCCGGAAAGCCTGCGCGGTGGCATTGCCGATGCCGCTGGAACCGCCGATGATGCAGACGGTCTTGCCGTCATAGTCGAGCGATGGGTTGATCATTTGTCTGTCTCCTGTGCAATTGACTATTGGCCGATCATTTCCCGATCGTCTAGAACCTGTTGCTTCATCTAGCCGGAGCAATGACATCATGGATATCCCCTTTTCCCTCCAGGGACGTACCGCGCTGATCGCGGGCGCCTCGTCGGGTTTTGGCGCGCGGTTCGCCAAGCTGTTCGCGGCAGCGGGTGCCAATGTGGTGCTCGGGGCCCGGAGAACCGACCGGACCGCAGCCCTCGCAGAGGAGATTGAGGGCACCGGTGGCAGCGCGCTTGCGGTTCCGCTGGACGTAACCGACGAAGCCTCGATCATTGCCGCCTATGATGCGGCCGAGGAAACATTCGGGACGGTCGACACGATCGTCGCCAATGCCGGAGTGGCGGCCAGCGGGCGTTCGACCGATGTTCCGCCAGACCGGCTGCAGATCCTGCTCGATACCAATTTCAAGGGGGTCTATCTGGTCGCACGAGAAGGCGCGAAACGGTTGATTGCATCCGGCAGCCGGGAAAAGGAAAACGGGAGGATCGTGATCATCGGATCGATCACCTCGCGGCTGACCGGGGAAGGGGACAGCGCCTATGCTGCCAGCAAGGCGGGCGTGACCCATCTCGGCCGCAATCTTGCGCGCGAATGGGTGCGGCAAGGGGTGAACGTCAACACCATCCATCCCGGTTATATTCCGACCGAAATTCAGGGCGACTGGTATCAGACTTCGGGAGGCGAAGCGCAGATAGCCGGCTTCCACCGCCGCCGGCTGCAGGATATCGAATCGCTCGACCCGATGATGCTCTATTTTTCGTCCGACGCCTCGCGGATGGTGACGGGGTCGGATATCATTGTCGACGACGGGCAGTCGCTCTGAATTTATTCTGTGCGCTCGTCAAACAAGCGGCGCCAGCACCGGCGCTCGACGCGTTCGGTCGTATCGAAATTCTTGATCGCGACATTCGCGCGCGCTTGTCGGAACATTTTCAGGCAGCGACGTGCCCGGGTTGCACCGGTGCAGGCAGCCCGGTTTCTTCCATGCAATTGGCCCGCAGCGTTTCGATATCGGGGCCAAAGTTGAACGGTCCGTCCGTCTCTGCGATATTTTGCGCCATTTCCGCGCGCAGCTTTTCTGTTGCCGGACCATCGACGCTGCCGTCTTTGGTAATGACCACGCCATAATCGCGGGCACCTTTCACGGTTACCAGTCCCTGGCGGATTTCGAGAGCGACCAGTTCGGGATCGCGCTCCAGCGGGTTGCCCCAGCCGCCGCCGCCCCAGGTGATGAAGTGGAGCAAATCGCCTTCGCAAACCTCAATGCCGTCCTGCTTGTTGCCGACAACCTCTCTCGAGCCATCGACACGTTCCAGGATCTTGGTGGCGCGATCACCCGGTTGGCCGCCGTTGACGCCCCATGGATAGGTGAACCAGCGGTCGTCGTGAATTGCCACGGTGCCGGGTTCGAGGAAGCAATAGGTCATGTGGATGCCGTTGCCGCCGCGGAAGAGTCCGGCACCGCCGCTGTCCGGCTTGGCTTCGTAGCGTTCGATCCGCAGCGGGAAATATTTTTCGAGAAACTCGTTTGGAACATTGGTGAAGCCCGGCCACAGCGAGTGGCCATCCGGGCCATCGCCGAAGGGCCGGCCCGGAATGCCGCCAAAGCCGATCTGGAACAGCTGGAACCATTCGCCGGACTTGTCGAAACCGGAATACATCAAATGCGGACTGGACGAGAATCCTGCGCCGTTCAGGAACTCCGGCTGGCGCTGGCCAAGCAGGCCACCCAATATATCGAAAATCCGGCCAAGAGCATGGGTGCGGCCGGCGAGCGCTGCCGGATATTTCGGCTTGAGCAGCGATCCTTCCGGAATACGCACATCGACCAGATCATAGAACCCGTCGTTGAACAGGATCTGCGGGTCGAAGACCATGATCATGTAGATGCCGAAGAACATCTTGAACATATTTTCGTTGAGATAGAAGTTGATCGAACTGGGAGCCTGCGGATCGGTGCCTTCGAAATCGAGAATGACCCTGCCATCCTCTCGCCACATCTTGCAGCTGATCTTGTACGGACCATAGCCAACGCCATCGTCGCAGATATAGTCGGAGAAACTGACCGGCTCCTCCCCGATGCTGGTCTCGATCAGATGTTTCATCGCGCGATGGTTGCGCGCGAGCAGCATGTCGGTGGCGCTGGCAAATCCATCTTCGCCAAACCGTCCGCACATTTCATCCACCCGGCGGGCGGCCACCCGGCAGGAAGCGATCAGGGCGTTGAGATCGGCGGCGCACCAGTCCGGCTTGCGGCTCTGGTGGAGGATGACCTTGACCATCTCCTCGTTGTACACGCCCTTCTGGTAGATTTTCACCGGCGGGATCCGGACGCCTTCCTCGAAGACGCTCTTGCTGTCGATCGGGATCGAACCGGCAACCTTGCCGCCGATGTCGGACTGATGGCCAAACATGGCGGTCCAGGCGACCAGCCTGCCGCCACGATAGACCGGCAGCAATATCAGCCAGTCATTATTGTGGCTGACCGCGCCCTCGCAACTATAGGGATCGCTGAGGAAGATCATGTCGCCTTCCTCGATGGTGCCGGGATAGGCGCGCAGAAAGCCGTCTATGAAGCTGCCGAACTGGCCGACGACCATTTTCCCGCTGCGGTCGGCGATCAGGGGAAAGGCGTCGCCCTGTTCCCGGATCCCGGGTGACATGGCGGTGCGAACGAGCGTGGCGTCCATCTCGATGCGGGCGTTGCGCAGGGCATTTTCCATGATGTCGAGGGTCACCGGATCGACGTCGACCGTGTTGAACGGCGCGCTGTTGGTTTCAATAATCCGTGCGGGCATCTTACGCTCCTTCCACCAGGTTAATGATCAGATTGCCATGTTCGTCGACCAGCGCCTCGCAGCCGCTGTGGACGAGTGTGGTGCTGTCCATTTCGGTAACGATGGCGGGTCCCGGGATGCGGTTGCCGGCCTTCAGCAGGACGCGATCATAAATCACCGCGTCCTGCATCCGGCCCTCCATAAACAGCTGGTGATCACGGGTCTTGGCGCTTGATGGATCGGACCCGCCATTTTCGATTATTGGCGGCGCGACATCGGCGGTGTTGCCCAGCGCGACCGCGCGGATGTTGACGATCTCGTGCGGCGTCTCGTCGAGATTGAAGGTAAACAGCCGCTCGTGCTCGGTATCAAAACGCGCAATCAGGCTTTCAATCGAAAGGCCCTCGGGTTCCACCGACAAGGGAATTTCAAAGGCCTGACCGGCGTAACGAATATCAATCTCGTAAAGCAGTTCGACATCCTCGGGCGCGACATCTTCGGCTTGCAGCTCCTGTTTGACTTGCGCTCCGAGACTGTCGAGATAGACGGCAAGCTCCTTGTCGCTGGTGTTCTGAACCATCTCGTTGAAACTGCGCTGGGTTTCGACCCGCTGCCGGGTGGTCGCATCGCCATAGGCGCAGAGCACGCCGGGCGATGGCGGAATGATCACCGGCCAGCTGTTCATCAGCTTGCCCATCGCATTGGCATGCAGCGGTCCGGCACCGCCAAAGCCCATCAGGGCAAATTCGCGCGGGTCATAGCCCTGTTGCACCGAAACCAGCCGGAGCGCGCCGAACATATTCTCGTTCACGATATCGACAATGCCGGCAGCGGCGTCCATCAGGTCAATATCGAGCGCATCCGCGATGGTCTGCACCGCTTTGCGCGCGCCATCCCGATCCAGCTTGAAGCTACCGCCGAGCAGGGATTCGGGCAGATAGCCGAGCACAACATTGGCATCGGTCACCGTCGGCGCTTCCCCGCCCTTGCCATAGGCAACCGGTCCGGGCTCCGCGCCGGCACTTTCCGGCCCCACGCGCAGGGCCTTGGTCAGATCGGGAACGAAAGCAATAGAGCCGCCGCCTGCACCGACGGTTTTGACATCAATCGAAGAGGCACGGACATTGAGGTCGCCGACAGAGGTTTCCCGCTGGAGCCGCGCCGCGCCATTTTCGATCAGCGCGACATCGGTTGACGTGCCGCCCATGTCGAGGGTCAGGACATTTTTTACCGCGGCACTTTTTGCTACCCAGACCGCGCCGGCCACACCGCCGGCCGGTCCTGACATCAAGAGGTTGACCGGAGCCTCCGCGCTTTTCGCGGCGGACATCAATCCGCCATCGGAGCGCAGCAGGTTGAGCTTTGCCTTGGTGCCCCAGGCCTTCAGCTCTTTTTCCAGATTGCCGACATAGCGCGCTACGGTCGGACGCACCGCACTATTGGCAACGGTGGTGAGCGCGCGTTCATACTCCTGCATTTCGGGAAGAATATCCGAAGAAATGGAAATCGGAATATCGGGAAAGACCTCCGCGCAAATGGCCGCGACCGCTTTTTCATGGGAACCGTCGACATAGCTGTTCATCAGGCAGATGGTCAGCGCCTCGATCTCTTCGGCCGCTTTCAGGCGTTCGAGGCGAGCGCGCATTTCGGCCTGATCCAGTTCGCGGACGGTTTGTCCCTTGGCATCCATGCGCTCGGGGGCCTCGATCGTCCGTTCGAGAGCCGCCATTGGTTCGGGCTTGGGCCAGATGATCCAGGCAGCGAGCCCGCCAGGCACCAGACTGCGCGCAATCTGCAGGAGGTGGCGATAGCCCTCGGTGACGATCAGCCCGACTCGGGCAATTTTCTTTTCCAGCACGGCATTGGTGGCAACCGTCGTGCCGTGCAGGAACAGGTCGATCTCGGCCGGAGCAATATTCTGGCGCTCGCACAGCGATCTTGCGCCGTTGATGACGGCCTGCGACGGATCACCCGGGGTCGATGGCACCTTGTCCCGGAAGGTCTCTCCTGTGGCTTCGTCAATCAGCAAAAGATCGGTAAATGTTCCCCCGACGTCGACGCCCAATCGATACCCCATATGTCATTCTCTTTCCTGGTTGACTGTCATTCAAGCTTCGGCCCTTGCGACCAGAGACGGCAACGGACGCCCGAGTACCCCTTCGAACCACTGGTTGATCGCGATGGTCTTGCGCAGATCGAGATCATGGTCGATGCCCGACCGGTCGAGCAGGTTCACCAGATCTTCGGTGGCGATATTGCCCGTCGCATTGGGCGCAAAAGGGCAGCCGCCCAGTCCGCCGAGGCTGGAATCGAGCGTCTCTACGCCGGCCTGAACTGCGGCCCAGGCATTGGCAATGCCGGTGTTGCGGGTGTCATGAAAATGGGCACGCATGCCGATATGGTCCGGCAGCAATTCCCTGAGGCGGCCGAACAAGTCGGTCACCTGGGCGGGTACTCCAACGCCGATCGTGTCGGCAAGCGCGATTTCCAGAGGGTCCTCCGCCGCCATTTCCTCGGCAATATGCAGCACGGTCGCCGGATCGACCGCGCCTTCGAACGGGCAGCCAAAGGCCGCCGAGATGGTGACCTGCGCTTTTAGCCCCTCGGCCTTGGCGAAACGGATCATCTCGCGATTCTCCCTGATCCCCTGCTCGATGGTCTGGCCCTGGTTTTTCTCGCCGAACGTATTGCTCGCCACGACCACGCAACCGGCTTCGTCGATCCCGCGCTTGTTGCCTTCCCGGGTCGCCAGGCCGCGAAGGACACCGCGCTTGTTGAGGCACAAGCCGATATAGGAGACATCGTCCCGGTCGGGCAACCCATCGATGACCGCTTCGGCATCGGCCATTTGTGGAACCCGCTTCGGATGGACAAAGCTCGCCACTTCAATCCGCCGCACCCCCGCATCCAGCAGATGATTGATCAGGCCCAGCTTGTCTGTTGTGGAAATAATTTCCGATTCATTCTGCAGACCGTCGCGCGGGCCGACTTCGAGAATATTGATAAAGGCCGGAGTTTTTTGCGCCATAAAATTTGTATACAATTATGATCCCCCTTTGTATAGAAGAAAGGATGATGCGGGAGTATTTTTCATGACACAAGGGGCATTGACAGGGTTGCGGCTGATCGAGATGGGTCAGCTGATTGCGGGCCCTTTCTGCGGTCAGCTGATGGGCGATCACGGTGCCGAGGTGATCAAGATCGAACCGCCAAAAGTCGGCGATGCGATGCGCAGCTGGGGGCAGGGCATCCCGCTCTGGTTTTCGGTCGTGGGTCGCAACAAGAAGTCCATCACGCTCAATCTGCGCGAAAAAGAGGGGCAGGAGATTGTCAAGCGGCTGGTTGAGAAGTCGGATTTTCTGCTCGAAAATTTTCGCGCCGGGACGCTGGAAAAATGGAATTTGGATTACGATACGCTCAGTGCCATCAACAGGGGCCTGATCATGATCCGCGTCTCCGGCTATGGACAGACCGGTCCCTATTCGCACCGGGCCGGCTATGGCGGAATCGGAGAGGCGATGGGCGGCATGCGCTATATCATGGGCGAGCCCGACCGGCCGCCGAGCCGCGCGGGACTTTCCATCGGTGATTCGCTGGCCGCGACCTACGCCTGTCTGGGCGCGCTGATGGCGCTGGAGCACCGCCACAAGACCGGCGAGGGGCAGGTCGTCGATTCGGCGATTTACGAAGCGGTGCTCGCCAATATGGAATCGACCATCGCGGAATATACGGTAGCGGGCCACATCAGGGAACGCACCGGCTCGATCCTGCCGAAAATCGCTCCGTCCAACGTCTATCCGACCAGCGACGGCAGTGTTTTGATCGGCGGCAATCAGGACAGCGTCTGGAAAAGGATGGCGGCAATGATGGGACGACCGGAACTCGGCGAGGATCCGCGCTATGCCACCCATATCGCCCGCGGTGAAAATCAGGCGGAACTGGATGCGCTGATCATGGAGTGGACGAGGACGATCAAGAGCAAGGAACTGCTCGACATGTGCGAGGAGCACGGCGTGCCCGCCGGCAATGTCTACCGCGCGCCGGAAATGCTTGAAGATCCGCATTTCAAGGCGCGTGAGGCCTTGGTGGAAATGGACCATCCCCAGTACGAGCATTTCGTCATGCAGAATGTCGCACCGAAACTGTCAAAAACCCCCGGTCATATCGACAGCGTCGGCCCGGAGCTGGGAGCCCATAATGACGCAATTTATGGAGAACTGCTCGGCATGAACAGCGAAAAAATGGCCGATCTTCAGGATCGTGGGATCATCTGAAGCTCAATCTTCTTTCGTGCTCTTGGTTGCAACACTGAAGCTATGGAAAGCGCGTCGGATATGGCTGGTCATGACTGCACCCGCCCAATTCTGATCCCTCGCGGCGAAGGCGGCGATCAGTTCCTCATGATCAGCCGCCGATTGCATCAGGTCATCCCGTGAATATTGATGGGCGGTGCGGCGGACGACGGGCTGTTCGACCAGCGCCGGAAGCAGCTTGCTCAGCCTTGGCGATTGCGCACATGCAAGGATCAGGTCGTGAAATTGCCGGTTGGCTTCCAGGAAAGTCGCGATATCGGGGGTCGTCCGGTTCACCGCCCTTGTCAGCACCTCATTGATATCACGCAACCGGTTCAGACCGGCGGCATCCATTCGTTGCGCCGCCCGTTCGGCGGCGTGGGATTCGAGCATCGCGCGCAGTGTGAACATTTCGTCTATTTCATCATCCGACCAGTCAGCGACCGAAAGCCGTTTCGAGGCGCTGCGCACCAGCAGCATTTCATTTTCCAGTCGCTGGACCGCATCGCGCACCGGTGTTCGCGATACACCCGATATTTCCGCCAGGCGTTCCTCGGTCAATTGCATACCCGGATGCGCCTGTTCGGACAGTATGAAGCTGCGGATTTTTCGGTAGGCGGTATCGGACGCTCGGCTCATCCTCAGGCTATTGGCGCAATAAATGGGGTTGAGCAAGTGCTGACGATAACGCCAGTTTCCGCTTGACGGACTGCAATTGTATACAATACAATGCCGACAGGGAGTTTTACACCACCATGGCCAAACGGGATTTGCTATGAAACGGATCAAGGTCATCGTTCCAATCCCGATGGATGAGGCCGGTGTGGCCGCTCGCGCCGAGCAATTGCCCGATGATTTTGTCCGCGCCGGTTTCCAGCCGGAATTTGTCGCCGTTCCCTGGGGTGCCGCTCTCGGCGACAGCTATCATGACATGATGTTGATGGACTGGACCGTTTTCCAGGCCGGGATCACGGCCGAACAAGAGGGCTATGCCGGAGTGCTGATCGACACGGTCAGCGACAGCGGCATGCGCGCACTCCGTTCTCGGCTCGATATTCCGGTGGTCGGCCCTGGCGAAGCGGCCTTTGCCGCAGCGATGATGCTCGGCAAGAAATTTACCGTGCTGACGATGTGGCCGGAATGGTTCCCGCTCTATGAAAAGACGCTGACCGAATATGGCTGGTGGGAGCGGGTGGCCTCTCTGCGTTCGATCGAAACCCGGCCCGACGTCACCGAATTGCTGGCCGGCAAGGAAGAGGTGATTTTCGACAAGCTCAGGGAAGAGGGCATTCTGGCGATGGAGGAAGACGGTGCGGATGTCATCGTGCTCGGCTCGACGACGATGCACCAGTCGGCTCGATATCTCGACGAGAATCTGCCCATTCCGGTGCTCAACCCAGGGCAGGTTGCCTATAAATTTCTCGAAACGTTGATCGAGTTGAATCTGGCGCACAGCAAAAAGGCTTTTCCCGCTCCCGAAGTACCGAAGGATGAAGATATCAGAAAGGGATGGTATTGATGACCGACTGGACACCCGGCATGGCAGGTCAAGTAGCGCTGCCCTATCCCTTCTATATCGATATCGTGACCAAGCGCTATTTCGACGGGGTTGATAACAAGAATCTGACGCAGGTGCTCAACTGTTTCGCCCCCGATGCTGTTTTGCACGAAGCGACATCCGACACCGTTCACCAAGGGCGTGATGCCATTCGCGCGATGTTCGAAAAGCTGTTCGCGGATTTCGAGCAGATCTGGCACGGTAATTTTGTCCACACGGCAGACCCGGATACAAATGCGATCTGTTCTCAGTTCACGGTGCTGATCACCCCCAATGGCGGTGAGCAGCTACGCTACGAGAATTGCAACCGCTTCTATTGCAGGGACAGGCTGTTTCAACATGTCTTTGTCTACATGAGCGGCGACAATCTTCTCAAAGAGGGAGATGCCTGATGCAATATGAGCCCGGCCTATCCCGCTCTGCCTTGATAGAACTGGCGACGAAGAGCTATTTCGGCAATGTCGATGCCAAGAATATGGAAGCAACGCTTGTCTGTTTCCACGACGAAGCGCTGTTCTGTGTCCAAACCGATTTCACCCGGCACAGCGGAAAGGCGGAAATCCGGCGCATGTTCGAAGATTTCTTTGGCGCTTACGAGAAAATTGTCCATCGCGATTTCATTTGCACGGTCGATGAAGCCCATGGCCGGATCGCTGCCTGCTTCGTAGCAGAGCTGACCGATGCCGATGGCGGTGTCACCCTGCTCAACAATACCAATTTCTGGCGTATCCGGGACAGTAAATTTCAGGAAGTCTATGTCTATATGAGCGGAGCCAACGTGCTCGTCTAAATCTTGTTTGACGGATCAAATAAGGCCCGCAAGCCATATTATCCAGGGAGGAAAAAATGCGTCGCATCAGAACAGCTCTTTCACTATCAGCCGGATTTGCCGCGCTCGTCGGTTTCAACCCGGCATTTGCCCAGATCGCAGCCGAACAGTCCGCCACTGAAAACCGGGACAGCAATATCATCATTGTTACCGCACGGCGTCAGGACGAATTGCTCGCGGAGGTTCCGGCCTCGGTCACGGTGTTTACCGAAGATATGTTGAACCGTACCGGTGTTCAGCAGGCCGATGAATTTGTCCAGCTGACCGCTGGCGTGACCATTGTCAGCGGCACGGCAGAGGCAGGCGACACCCAGATCAATATCCGCGGGATCAATGGCGCACGCGATGCCGAAAGCTCGGTTGCGCTGGTGGTGGACGGCATTCTCAAGACCAACACCGCCCAGCTCAATCAGGACCATGGGACATTGCGCCAGATCGAAATATTGAAGGGTCCGCAGGGCGCTCTCTATGGCCGCAACGCGGCGGCAGGGGCAATCGTCATCCAGACGCTCAAGCCCGGTGATATCATGGAAGGCGGCATCAAGGTCAGCGCCGCAGAGGATAATACATACAAGGCATCCGGCTATGTCTCCATGCCCGTCGGGGACGGCGCCGGTTTGGTACTCGCCGGCTCCTACAACACCACCGACGGCTTTTACCGCAACCGCTTCCTCGGCAACCGCAAGGTGGTTGATGATCAGGAAGTCTGGTCGGTCGATGGCCGCTTTGTCGCCCAACTGGGCGACTCAACAGAAATCGACGCAAAGGCCCGCTATGCGGATCTTTCGGGTGCCTCGATCAATTTTAACACGTCTTTCCATCTGCCCAATTTCGCAGCGGCCAATCCCGCCTTTTTTGAAGATGTGAACGACCATCCGTTCAGCTATTATTCGAACATCCGTCCGACCAACGACCAGACCACGTTCGAAGCATCGGTCAAGGTGACGCATGAATTTGAATCGGCAACGCTCACTGCCTGGGCGCTATACAGCGATGTTGACCAGGCGCTGACGGCCGACGGCACGTCGGCCGATTTCGCGCGTTACACGTTCCCCGGCGCGACGCCTGCATCGGTGGCGGCTTCCAACAGTTGTTTCGCGACCACCGCGCAACTAACCGGTTTCCCGCTGAATCAACCGGCTTTTATCGGCACTAATCCGATCCCGTTCATTTTTGATCCGGCCAATGGTTCAACCTTCGGCGCTTATAGTCCGACCACTTGCGACGGCACCCAGTATCAAATTCGCGAACAGACCGATATCAGCGCTGAAATTCGGCTCGCGTCCAACGGCGACGGGCCGCTGGCCTGGCAGATTGGTGCCTATTTCCTCAATATCGACCGGGATGTCGGGGTCAGTCTCGGCGCCGATCTGGGACAGGGCATAAGCCGGCAGTTGTTCAACGACGCCAATAGCAGCAATCCGACGTCGCAGCTTTTTTCCGATAATTTCAACACCAATGTTTATGCAGCCTTCGGTTCCATCGACTATGAAATCGCCCACAATTTCGACGTCGGTCTGGCGCTGCGATATGATATCGAAGAACGTGAAGTGTCGAACCAGGTGCCTCTGGTGATCGATCCGATCACCGGCGCTCCGATCAACCCCGGACAGGCTTTCGGGGCGATCCCGGATCAGCAGCAGACGTTCAAGGAACTTCAGCCGAAACTTTCGCTGCGCTATGGATTAACCGATAACCTGAACTTCTATGCCAACTGGGGTATCGGTTTCAAATCTGGCGGTTTCAACAATCAGGGGTCGGCCGCCATTGTCGAGCAGAATTTCAATCAGTTCATTGGCACCAATGTCCTGATCAACGACATTTTCCGCAAGGAAACATCAAGCGCGTTCGAGGCCGGCTTCAAGGGATCGGCGGCGGATGGCGCGATCACGTTCGATCTGGCGGGCTATTATACCCAAGTCGACGACATGCAATTCTTCGAATTTTTTGTCGGCTCTTTTGGCCTGCTGCGGGTGGTTTCCAATATCGACAAAGTCGATATCTATGGTCTGGAATTGAACGCCAATGCCGAGATTGTCGAAGGCTGGAATGTTTTTGGTTCGGTCAATGTCACCGAAAGCGAGATCAAGGCCAATGCCTCTCGACCCTACACCGTTGGCAACAAGTCGCCGCATACAGCAGACTATACGATCAATCTCGGCACACAGATGGTGGCCCCCATCGCGACCAGTTTCGATCTGGTGATGCGCGCCGACTATCGCATAACCGGTCCGACCTGGTTCCACACTGTCCAGGACGACATCGGCCCGACCTTGTTCAGCGGCTTGCTCCCCGGTTCAGCCTTGATGCTGCCCGCATTTGTCGGCGACGCCGATCTGTCGGTTACCGAGCGCAAGGCGTTTGGCGTCCTCGATCTCCGTTTCGGACTGGAAGGGGAGAACTGGAATGTCACCGCCTTTGCCGACAACCTGCTCGACGAACGCTATCTCAACGAGGTGATTACCGCGGTTGAATTCGGCGGGTCGTTCATCTCGCCCGGTGGTCGGCGCCGCTTTGGTGTCGAAGTCGGATATAAATTCTGATGATTGCGCCGTCCTGCGGCGGCGTATATCGTTGCGGTCATGACGGATGATGTAAGGGAAAATTATGCCGGTGTCTTTGATGGCGGGCTTGGCTTCGGCAGCAATCCGGCCCTGATCCTGATCGATTTTGTCGAAGCCTATTTCGACAGGAACTGCGACCTCTATGCCGGGGTAGAGCAGGTGCTGGCAAATGCCATTGCGCTGCGTGATGCGGCGCGGCGAGCCGGGATCTTGATTGTCTACACCAATGTTGCCTATGCTCCGTCTTTGATCGATGGGGGTCGGTTTACGCAAAAACTGGCGCCGCTGGCCAATTTCGTCACCGGTCACCCGATGGGCGCGTGGCCTGAGGGGCTGGCACCGGCGGCGAACGAGCTGGTGATCTCCAAACAATATCCCAGCGCCTTTTTTGGCACCTCGCTGGCATCGACCCTGACGGCAAACGGCAATGACAGCCTGATCATCACCGGCCTGACGACCAGCGGTTGCGTCCGGGCCACCTGTGTGGATTGCTGTTCGCACGGCTTCATTCCGATCATCGCCGAGCAATCGGTCGGCGATCGTCACGAAGGTCCGCACGAAGCCAATCTGTTCGATATGCAGGCCAAATATGGTGACGTTGTTCCCGATGCTGAGGTCGTGGAATATCTGCGCACCATCGAGAGCAATGTCTAGGCGTCGAGCGGCTCGTTGCCGAGGGCGAGATGCAGGTTGATGCGGTTTTCGATCCGCGCGCGCCTAGCCTCGATCGCCCGGGTCTCTGCTGCAATCGCGGTGGTCTGCGAATTGATCAGGTCGAATATCGTCGACCGTCCGTTGATATAGCGGCTGCGGGTGAGCGTGACCGCAGCGCGGGCTTCCTCGGCGGCGGTCGCCGTAGCCTCGACCTGCCGGGCGAGTGTGGCTTCGGCGTCCAGCCGGTCCTCGACCTCGCGAAAGGCGGTCAAACTTGCCTGCGCATAATCCAGCAGGGCCGAGCGCGCCTGCTCTCCCTGCCGGTCCGCTTCGGCGAGCAGCGCTCCGCCCCGAAACAGCGGTTGCAGCAAGCCCCCGGTGATCGCGTTGATATAGGTGCCCGGGTCAAAAATATCGCCAAAACTACCCGATCTTGCATTGGCATCGAACTGCAAGTTCAACTGTGGAAACATCGCGTGGCGCGCCTCCGTAGCCCGCAATCCGGCCGCCTCCACCCGCATTTCGGCGGCGATCAGGTCGGGCCGGCCGGCGAGTACCGCAACCGGCGCGGTAACCGACGGGAGCACGGCTGGTGTGACAAGGTCGGATGCGCCCTGCGCTTCGCCAGCGGGGTAGCGGCCCGTCAATATTTCCAGCGCGCGCGCACTGTTGGCAGACGCGCGGATGGCGGCTTCGAGCCGGTCCTCGCTGTTCGACACCGCGACCTGAGCCAGCCGCACGTCCAGCCGGGACGCTAGGCCCGCGCGGAAACGGGCGTTGGTGATGCGCAGCGTATCCCTGCGCCGGTCCAGATCGCGGGTTCCCAGATCGAAGGTGAGCGCCGCCGCGCTACGATCATACCAGGCCTGCGCAACCGCAGCGGCGAGCGCCTGGCGGGCCGCCGCAAAATCGGCCGCGGCCGCGCGGGCATCGGCGCCGCCGGCGCGGGCGAGCGCCAAGTTGCGACCCCAGATGTCGGCTTCCCAACTCGCGGCCAGGGCGCCATCATAAACCGTCGCAGCATTGTCCGCATCGCTGGCCGAAGCCGAAAGATCGACCCGTGGAAAAAGATCGGCCCGCGACACCCGCATCGCCGCCCGCGCCGCCCGCAATTGTGCCAGTACCGATTGCAGATTGCGATTGTTGGCAAAGGCCTCCCGAACAGTCTGTTCGAGCGTCTGGTCAGCAAAAGTACGGATCCAGCCATCGGGATACACCGGGGTCGCACCGGTATCGTCTGCGCTCACCACAGTAATTTCCGGGCGCGAGGACCATTGATCGGGGGCGTCGGGCACGACCGTTCGATCCAGTTCCGGCCCGCCGCGAATGGCGCAGGCCGATAACAGGAGCAGCAGGGAAAAGGATGCAAAAGACCGTTTCACGCGCTCTTATCCTGCAGATTTTCTGGCGGTGGCGGTGGCGTTTTCTTCATCCTTTTCATCCCAAGTCACCTGCTGGCCATCGCGGAGCCGTTCGCCACCGCGCACGACGATAAGATCGCCATCGGCAATTTTTCCGGAAATCGCCACGCGGTCACCACTGGGTTCGCCGACCTGCACGTCGACCCGTTTGGCGGTCTTGTTCTTCGGATTGACCACATAGACAAATATTCCGCTGTCTCGCAGCACCAGTGCATCGCGCGGCGCGGTGAGCACTTCGCGTTCGACCCCCGTCGGGACGGTGATCGAGATCGCACTGCCCATCTTCATATTGTGGGTGCCCATCGGTGCACGCACTTCCAGAGTCCGGCTGACCTCGTCGCCGGTCTCGATGACCGAGCGAATGCGCGACGTCCGGGTCTCCCCGTCGGCGAGAATCGTAATTTCCTGACCTTCCGCCAGCGAACCGGCGGTGGCGATCGGAATGCGCACTCTGGCCTCCGACCCGGTCCGGCCGATAATCCGGGCGATTTCGCGACCCGGTGTTGCATATTCACCCACTTCGATCTTGCGCTCGACAAGCTGTCCGTCGAAGGGACTGAGAATCCGCGTACGGGAAAGATCGAAATTGGCCGTCTCGAGCGCAACCCTTGCCGCCGCCAGGCGGGCACGGGTCTGGTCGCGGGTGGAAACGGCCTCGTCCAATGACGCTTCGGATTCCGCCTCTTCCTTGAGCAATTGCTGCAGTCTTGCCACCAATCGGTCCTGATATTGCAGATCCGCCTGAAGGCGCCGGACCTCGGCCGCTGCCTGATCGCGGGCGAGCCGGGCGCTGCGGCTGTCGATCACCGCAATCACCGCGCCCCTGCGCACGCGGGCACCGACATTGAGAGTGGACTGGATGCGCCCGGACACTTCTGCGGCGACGATCGAATCGCGGTCAGCGACAATGTCCCCCGGCGCGGTAAAATTCGGAGTCAGGGCCGTTTTCTCAACTCTCGCCAGGGTCACGATCGCAGGCGGTGGCCCTCCCTGACCCGGCCCCCCCGGCTGTCCGTCAGCGGGGTCTGAAGAAACAAACAGAAAATAGACCAGCACCGCGAGCACCAACACGCTGCCCGCGGCGATCCAGCGGGCGTTTTCTTTGACAAAGTCGGGCAGGGCAAGATTCATTCGGCAGGCTCCAGTGCAGGTCCGCCGGCAATATCCGGTTGCTGCCCGCGCGTGTCCGGACGGGCCGCCTTCGCTCCCCCCAACTGGATCAGCGCAGGAAGCAGGACCAATGTGAATATGGTTGAGACAAGCACCCCGCCGACAATGATAACGGCGAGACCGCGGTAGATGGCGCTGCCCGGGCCGGGAACCAGTGCCAGCGGCAACATGCCCATCACCGACGTGCCGGTGGTCATGAGGATCGGCCGCAGACGAAGCCGGAGCGCCGCATGGGCCGCTTCCGACCGGGTCATGCCCTCTGCCTCGCTGTCGCGCGCCTGGGCCATGAGCAGGATCGCGTTGTTGACCACGATCCCGAGCAGGATGACGAATCCGATCATGCCGAGCAGATCAAGCGGCGTGGGTTTGAACAGGTTCAGGATCTGGATACCGATCACCCCGCCGACGGTTGCCAGCGGCAGGGCGATAATGACCAGCGCGGAATCCCGCGCCGACCGGAACACCGAGGCCATGATGACGAACAACAGCGCTGCGGCCAGAACAAAATTGCTGCTGAGCGACGATATCGCTTTCATCAGGGCATCCGCGTCACCACCATAGCGCAAGGTGCTACCGACCGGCAGGGCATTGCGGATTGGTCCTTCAGCGGACGCTTCGATCTTTTCGAGCGCGGCGCCCAGGGCCACTCCCGGTGGGGGCGAGACATTGATGGCCACGGTTTTCCGGCCATCGACATGGACGATCTGGGTCGGACCGACTCCGCGCAAGAGGGTTGCGACTTCACCCAGTGGAACGGCGCCGCCGTTCGGGGTCACGATCGGAGCGCCTTCGATTGCTTCCGGATCGGCTACCTCGGAACCACGCATGATCACGCGCATCCGCTCGCCATCCGATACATATTCACCGAGATAGAGTCCGTCACCCATGGCCCTGACCGCCCGTCCGACCTGGTCGCGGGTCATCCCCAGTTCGGCGATCCGCCGATCATTGGGAGTCAGGCGCAATTCGGGAACGACGACGTTGGGATCGGGATTGGGCCGGACCATTGCACCGGGAATCGCTGCGTTGATCGAATCCGTCGCCACCAGAGCTGCCTGCCGGAGGGCTTCATCATCTTCAGCCTGGAGATAAAGCTGGATATTGCCATTGCCGCCAAAATTCCCGAACAGGCTGCCCTGCTGGGCAAAGGCCTGGACATCGGGGAAGCCGGCAAGGATTTCGTTGTTCACGATGTCGGTCATCTCCTCGATCCGGGACTGGTCCTTGATCCTGATACCTGTGCTCAGGCCCCAGGGATTGACGAACAGATAATAGTTCAGCAATTCGGGCTGCTTCTCGCCCTTGAGATAGGGGTCCAGTCGCTGGACAACTTCCTCGGCGATTTCCGAGCGCGCCGCTTCGAGCGTCTGGCCCGAGGGAAGACCGACCCAGGCATCGACGGCATCGCGTTTGACGTCGGGTAGATAATCGGTCTGCGGCCAGAGAAAATAGGAGATCAGGATGGGCGCAAGAATAAGCGAGGGAATCCATATTTTGCGTTTGCGGTCGGTGTCGATCAGACTGAAAAGCCTGTCGGCATAGCCGTCCCAGCGCCGTTCGTTATCGTCCATGTCGAGATCGCCGCCAAAATGGCGGGCTGCCGCAGGCAATACGGTCACGGCAACAATCAGGCTGGCGATGACCGAAATGGCAATGGTCAGGGCCAGATCGGCGAACAATTGTCCTTCGACATCGTCTATGAACATGATCGGGATGAAGATGGCGACCGTGGTTGCAGTGGACGCGAACAGGGCTGGCCAGACCTGCGAGACCGCCTCTAGCGCGGCCGGTCTGGGCGGCGTTCCGCCTTTTCTGATCCGGACGAAGTTTTCCATCACAACGATAGCGGCATCGAGTACCATGCCGGTGGCAAAGGCCAGACCTGCGAGAGAGATGACGTTGATCGATCGCCCGGCCATCCCCAGAACGGCAAGGGTGGCGAGCAGGCAGATCGGCACGGTGGCCGCGATAATGACCGTTGCTCTGGTCTTCCGGACGAATACCCAGAGCAGGCCGACGGCCAGCAGGGTGCCGAGAAGCAGATTACCGCCAAGAAAAGACAGTGCGCGTTTGATGAATACCGAGGGGTCGAAGCTTTTTTCGATCCTCGCCCCGATGCTCTGCAACTCGTTCTGGTTGAATGCCGCGACTTCGGTGAGCACCGCGTCGATCGCGTCCAGCGTGTTGCTGCCCGGCTCTCGGAGAACCCGCATGCCGATCGCCGGATTTCCATTCTGATAGGTTACCCCGAAAGCCTTGTCCGGGCCGACATTGATGTCGGCAACGTCGCGCATGCGGATGACCGTCGTTCCGCGCTGGGCGACGGTCAGGTTTCCGATCTGCTCGGCGGTGAAATTGCCCTGGAAACGCAGGGCGTAACCGCGGCGGCCAACATCGACGGTTCCGCCGCCGACGTCCTGAAAGCGGCCAACCGCGCGCGACAGTTCTTCAATCGAGAGATTGAGCTGGGCGAGCCGCCAGGGATCAAAGCGGATGCGCAATATCCGTTCCCCGGTTGGTGCATCCAGATCCACGCCCTGAACGCCCTCTATGGTTTCCAGTTTGGGGATGATCGTGTCGCGGGCAAATCTGGCCAGCGCCTCGCTGTCCATATTGCTGTCCGGAAGAGCCTGCAGGAAAAGATAGATCAGCGATTCGCCCTGCTGACCATTGCCGCCGCCGACGATCGGCCGGTCGGCATCAAGCGGCCAGTTGCGGACTTGCTGCGCCCGGCTCGACACTTCGGCAAAAGCCTTGTCCATATTGGTGCCGAGCGCAAATTCGAGGTTGAACCAGACATTGCCATTGTTCGACCAACTGTTGATCGTTTCCAGTCCGGGAATGCCGCGCAGCTGCTCCTCGATCGGTATCGTGATTTCCGACTCCATTTCCTTGGGGCTGGCCGCGCGCCAGTTGGCCTGCATCGAAAGCTGCGGCCGTTCGATATTGGGGAAAAGCTGGATCGGCGTGGTAAAGGCGGAAACGATCCCGATCAGGGCAATCAGGGCCAGTCCGGCGGCGATAGCAGCGGGATAGCGAAGCGCAATATTGGTCAGCGTCATCGCCAGAATCCTGTGGTCGATACCCAGGAAATATGTTTCTGGCTGCCGTTCCTCATGCAAGCATCCTTCCGTCCCAAAACCGGTCAATCCGCTGTGAGAGCCATGGCTTAAGGTAACAAAAGAAACTTGATGAGCCACTTTCGACCAAATTGGACCGCCTTTCGATGAACGTCGATGGCGCGAATCTTACATCACGCATGATCCGGAGCCGGAATTCCGCGGCGCAGGGCGACGCTTTTCGACGCGGAGATCAGCCGGTTGCAAGCGTTGATAGCGCTCCAAACTTGTCGCATCCAATTAGGGCGATCAATTGTCTTCAACCGCCAAATCTAGAACCGCGCCGGTTCGCCTTGCAAGGTTCGCTCCGCTGCATTGTCCGCGAACAGCTTCCTATAGACCTGTATTGTCTGCTCCGCGACGTCTTCCCATTGCGGGAATCGGTCGGTGTCTACCCGAAATGCCTCCGGATTGGCGTGGGCCCGGTGGAGTGCGCTGACCGTGCTCCGGATATTTCCCGGGTCGAAATAATGCTTGGCATTCAGCCGCAAGTCGCGGTTTTCCGGGAAATCGCTCAACAGAGCCGGACAGCCAAAGCTTATCGCGTCAAGGAGAACATTGGAATGCCCTTCCCGGATGGAAGGGTTCACGAAAAATCGCGCACCGCGATACAGCGCGGCCAGGCCTGATCGCGGCAGACTGTCAAGCGTCACTATTCGGTCGTCGCCCAGGGCCTCCATGTGTCGGCGACGGACACTTTTATCCCATTCGCCGACAATCACCAGCTGCATGTGCGGGTGGCTTTTGACAAACAGGCAAAAGGCAGCAATCAGACCGTGGATGTCTTGCTGCCGAGATATCCGGCCGACGAACAGGATATACTCCCCGCGGACCGGCGCGCGCAGGCGTTCCGGGAAATTTTCTGCACGGTCGAGCGCGTTGCCGATGACATGGATATTGTGCGCAAGCCCTGCACGGCGCAATTTTTTTGCCAAGGCAGGCGTGACGGTGATGATGCTGTCCGCCCATCGCAATTGATAATTGGCGCATCTTATGGCCCATCTCCCGGCCCTGCCCCTTGGGCGCCGGTGATAATCAGCGCCCAGGTGCACGACGATCTTGCAACCGGTCAGCTTGTAGGCCCAGAGCCAAAATGCCGGTTCCAGTCCCGCGAGCTGGACAATGTCCGGACGCATCCGGAAGGTTTTGAAGAGCGCCAGGATCAAGTAGAGAAGTCCGCCGTTTGCAAGGAAACCAGGCGCCGGTGCACGCCACAGGAAGCCGCCTCGATACTGACCGGATCGCATATGGGGTTTTGCGCCGGCAACGCACACATTCCAACCGCGCTCGGCGATGAGAGGACACAGCCGCTCTACCATTTTTTCCACGCCGCCCATTACATCCGGGATACCGCGGGCGCCGACGAAAAATATCGATTTCACTATCCGTCCCTCTGGCTGGTTCCACAATTGGCAGCCATCTCGGACAAAGCTGGTTAACAAATACAGCTGCGATCCTGCCAATTGGCCGGTTAAGGTAAATAGTCCCCCCCGATGTCGGTAATTCCACGCCATTATTGCGATCAATATTTTTTGCAGGGGATATTGATCGGGCATGGATATGCGAACAGGGATCGGATTGCGCTGGACGGGCGCACGATGAGCAGGGCGGATTGAAGCGCAAGAATCGGCTTTATTGGTGCGGTCGAGAAGACTCGAACTTCCACGGGATATTATCCCACAGCGACCTCAACGCTGCGCGTCTACCAATTCCGCCACGACCGCACTGTCACTAGCTGGGGACAGCAGTGTCCCGGGTAGGCGCGTGCCCTTAGCAAAGGGGTTTCCGGGCCGCAACCGATATTCGCTGCCGCGCGGCTTGCGCGTCAACGGCGTTCTGATTTTGTCCCGTACCCGCACAACAGGCGCTGCTGCTCCGTTTGGCACGCAGAAATGGCGTCGGCTGCGGTCGTTAACCGCCTGTTTCCCTTGTCCGGGCCGGTCGCAGTCCGCTCTCTACACTGTTCCATGGACAGCTTGCTTCTCGTTTTTCTTCTTCTCGGGCTGCGCCCGCTGGGGCGTCGATCGCAGCGCCCCGCAGCCCGTCCCGCGTCCATGCCGTGGCATGCGCCAGAATCCTGCTAGGTAGAGGTAATCCGCTGTGGGGAGACGGTCCCCCGGCAAGCCGCGAGGGACAGCGGCAATGGCTTCCGGGACGCAATCGGTGGTGCTGACGGCCGGACAGTCCGTCTACAGGAATTTCACTGACCCGATCGAACGGCTGGACTATTCCCTTGCCCTGTCCGCCCATCCGACTTCCAGCTGGCTGGCCGCACGCGGCACATCAAGCTTGGCTTCGTTGAAGTTTATCTTTGCCCCGGGAGCAAGCGATGGCGCGGGTGCTTTCATCTTCCAGCTATACACGATCCGGCCACCGGCATCGCGCAGGATCACCAGCATGGGGGGAACCGTCTGGTCGCTTGTGGTGGGGTTGATGATCGTCCCGCTGGCAGCAAAATATTCGGTGCCGTCGGGCAGTGTTCTGCGATCCTGTTTCTGGCTCAGCTCGATGAGCAGCGGCGTTTCCTCGGCCGCGGCAAATTGATATTCGGAAATCCATTGCGGCGGTCCGAGCAGATACAGCGCCGCGCCCGACGCGAGCACCAGTGCGGCGAAGGCAATGGCGGCGATCGTCCACAGTTTCGCCGGATTCCGGCGCGGTTTGAACGGCGGCTCATGTGCGAAGCTGCTCGCCCCGGCGGGATAGTCGGGGGTGACGGAAACCGGCGGCGGCGGTACCGAGCGACTGACCGGATCGACCGGCGGTGTCGGCTGCCAGTCAGTCTTGGCAACGGGTTCCGGTTTGATGACCGGCGATGGCTGGCCAGCGGTATCCACCGTGACCAGCTCCTTTTCCGGAATCGGGGCTTCCTGAAACCAGCTGTGGCGACAGGACGCACAACGCACCGAACGGCCGTTGGGCCCAATGGCGCTGTCGGGTACGAGATATCGGGTTTTGCAAGCCGGGCAATTCAAAATCATGACCTGCCCTCTAAACACGCCATGACGGCAAACTGCAAGTGGCGGCTTGGCCGATTTGAGACCGAAGCCTATATTTTCGCGTTTTCCCGCAAAATAGAGTCTGCACCAGGGATAGCGGAGTTGATTTGGAGGGCCTTCCCGGCCTATTGGTCGCGAGCCCGGGCAATGTAAGGCCACGATATTGGAATATAGCACATAAATGGACGAGATTGTTCGATTTGAAAATGTCGGCCTGCGCTATGGTGCCGGAGCAGAGACTCTGGCCGATCTCAATTTTACCCTCTATCCGGGCAGCTTTTATTTTCTCACCGGTGCGTCGGGAGCGGGAAAAACCTCGCTGCTGAAACTGCTCTATCTGTCGCAGCGCCCCAGTCGCGGAGTCATTCGGCTGTTCGGGGAAGATGCAGTGACCATGCCGCGCGAGCGCCTGCCCGGTTTTCGCCGCCGGATCGGCGTGGTTTTTCAGGATTTTCGTCTCGTTCCGCATCTGTCGGCGTTTGACAATATCGCGCTGCCGCTCCGGGTCGCCGGGGTTCGGGAAAAGGATCTGGAAACGCCGGTGGCTGAGATGCTCGAATGGGTCGGTCTGGGCGACCGGGCGTCGGCCCGGCCGGCGACGCTTTCGGGCGGAGAACAGCAGCGCGTTGCCATCGCCCGCGCGGTGATCGGCCGGCCGGAAATATTGGTGGCAGACGAGCCGACCGGCAATGTCGATCCCGAGATGGCGATCCGGTTGCTGCAGCTGTTCGAGGCGCTGAACACGCTCGGCACGACGATTGTCGTGGCAACCCATGACATTCATCTGCTCAGCAAGATACCGGGCGCGCAGATGATGCGGCTGGAGAAGGGCATGCTCGCCGATCCGACCGGGTCGCTGCGCCACCCGCCGCTGCCCAAAGACCAGATGCAATAGGTCGCCGGGACATGTTCAAATTCTTCGTCATTCCCGGCCATGACCGGCGCCTGATCCCCGAGGGCCGCTTGTCCGGCCCGATGCCCTGGGTCATCGCGATCATGATTTTCCTCACCGTGCTGGCGGTCGCCGCGGGCCTCGCGATGACCCGCGCGATGAGCGATGTATCGGATGAACTCTCGAGCCGGGCGACGGTCCAGATCATCGAAGCCAATCCCGATATCCGCAGCCGTCAGGCAGCCGCCGCAGCCGAGCGATTGCGCATCTTGCCGCTCATCGAGGAGGTCCGCGTCTTGCCGCCCGAAGAGATCCAGGATCTTATCGAGCCCTGGCTGGGCACGCAGGATCTGGCGGACGATATTCCGCTGCCCGCGCTGATCGACGTGAAACTGGTCCGGGTCGCGACGGAAGCAGAATATCAGTCGTTGCGGAGCGCGCTGCAAACCATCGCACCGGGAGCCCGCATCGAACCCAGTAGCGGCTATATCGCACCGGTAATATCTCTGGTGCGGTCTTTTCAGTGGATTGCCTTTGGCCTGGTCGCCCTGCTTGCCCTGGCGACGGCCGCAGCGGTTATCATTTCGGCGCGATCGGCGCTGAACACCCATGGGGAGACGATCGCGGTCGTGCATTTGCTGGGCGGCACCGACCGGCAGATCAGCCGTTTGTTCCAGCGGCGTATCGCTCTCGATGCGCTGCTCGGCGGATGGATCGGACTGGTCGGAGGCGCCTTGATCATCTGGCTGATCAGCGATCAATTGTCCGCCCTCGGCTCCGGCCTGGTGCAATCGATAGGGCTCGACTGGTGGAGCTGGTTGATAATTGCTGTCATTCCGATATTGGGGATGTTCCTTGCCATGGTGACCGCCCGATTGACGGTCGTCGGCGCCCTGAAAAAGATATTGTAGCCCGCTGGATGATTTTGCGCCTGTTCTCTTTCCTGCTCCTGCTGTGGATCATCGGTTTTGCCTGGTTCGCTATCGATCTGCCGCGTGCCGCAGACGACGATGCCCATACCGGTTCGGTCGTCGCGCTGACCGGCGGAGCGGGCCGCATCGACCGCGCGCTGGATATCGTTAACAGGAAATCGGCCGGCCGGCTGCTGATCTCGGGCGTCGACCGGGATGTGAAGCCGGCGGAACTGGCAGCGGAATATGCGCGGTCGGACGATCTGTTCAATTGCTGCGTTGACCTCGGTTTTCAGGCGGTCGACACACGCTCCAATGCCCTCGAAATCGCCCGCTGGGCGGCAAGGCGCGGCGACAAATCGGTGCGGCTGGTAACCTCCGACTGGCATATGCGACGGGCCCGGCTGGAACTGGAAAGGGCGATGCCGCCGGATGTCCGGATATTGGCCGACGCGGTGCAGACACAACCGTCGCTGGGCACATTGTTCACCGAATATAACAAATATCTGATGCGCCGTCTGGCTAGTTTGGCCGGCGTCTGAGATGCTGGCGTTCATTCGATCCCTGATCTTCATGGTTGTCTTCTATATCGGCTCCATCCCGATCATTATCACCGCGTTTATCGGCGCTTTTTTCTGGCCGAAAAGCATCTATTTCATGGCGCAATACTGGAGCCGCTATCATTACCTGTGCGCCCGCCTCATTCTCGGCATCCGGGTCGAGGTCAAGGGCGAGATCCGCAACGAGCCTCTGCTCTACGTCTTCAAGCATGAAAGCATGTTCGAAACCATCGATCTGCTGCGGCATTTCGACAAGCCGGTGGTTATTGCCAAGAAAGAACTGCTGGTCATCCCCTTATGGGGCTGGATCGCGACCAGACATGGCCTGCTCGGCATTGACCGCGACGGCGGTGGCGCGGCGATGCGGCAGATCATCAAGCAGGCCAGGAAAGCGGTCGCCGAGGGCCGCCCGATCGTCATCTTTGCCGAAGGCAGCCGCGCCCATCATGGCGAACGGCCGGAACTGCAGACCGGTTTTGCCGGCATCTACAAGCTGCTGGGCATTCCGCTGGTGCCGGTGGCGCTGAACAGCGGCATCGTCTCCCCGCGCGATACATTTGTCCAGAAAAGCGGCGTGATCACCTATGAGGTGCAGCCGGAGATCGAACCGGGGCTCGACCGCGATGATATTCGCGACCGGGTGCACGCGGCGATCAATATGCTCAACGATTAGGCGTAGCCGGTTTTTCGGCTTCGGCACCGTCCGTCGCCTTCGCAACCTGCAATTTCAGATAAAAACCCGGCTGGCCGATCGTGTTTGCGCTCCTCCTCTTCACGTTGCGAAGCGACACTAAGGGAGATTACGTGGTTATCTGCTAACGGTGACAGGCTATGGAAATCAGGCATGATTGTGAATGGACAGGCACCACATCCTATCTCGCTTTTCCCCTCACACCCTATCCGGAGAAGACAATATGACGGAACAACAAGCACCCACGGTCCGTGAAGCGGTTGGCGTCTTTCAGTCCGAGCGCGCTCTGCAGGCGGCAATTGATGATCTCTTGCTTCACGGATTTGACCAGAGCGAACTCAGCCTCCTGGCTCCGCTCTCGTCAATCGAGAAGGAACTAGGGCACAGCTTCACATCGGTGAAGGAACTGGAGGATGATGCGGCGGTACCGACCACGGCTTACGTCTCGACGGAATCGATCGGTGATGCAGAAGGTGGCGTTTTTGGCGGGTTTATTTATGTTGGCGCGCTGGCCACACTCACCGCAGTGGTTGCGTCGGGCGGTGCCATCGGTGCCGCTATTATAGCAGCCGCAGCCGGCGGCATCGGCGGCGGTGCCATTGGTGCGGTCTTGGCAAAGATTGTCGGGCAGCATCATGCCGATAATATCGCGGATCAACTGGAACGCGGCGGACTGCTTTTATGGGTGCGGACCTGGAACGACGTCGACGAAGAACGCGCGGTAAGGATTTTGGCCGACCATTCCGGGTCCGATGTTCATGTACATGGCCTTCCCGCAACCCATGATGTTCTGGATAATCGCTACGGCGGCGAGAATTTCGAGGGCGAAGTGCTGGTATACCGCGACGTGCCCTATTCCCGTCTCGCGGATGGGGAATATTATATCTCCGGAGAGGTTCTGCCCACCGAAGATGACGTCAAGGCAAGGATCGACCGGGATTTATATCTCGAAATATTGCAATCCGAAGCGAAAGCACAGGGGTGGGATATCAAGACGCTGCTGGGCAATCCCGCTCGTGTATTTCAAACGCCGGCCCAACTGCTGGCAACGGAACTGCCGGATATAATCAAGGCAGATATTCTCAATCGCTGGGCTTACGGCGAGAAGCAACTTGAAATCGCAGCAGATGATGGGATGGTGCCGCACAGGAACGGCGACCGACTGCAGGAAATCAATCTGGCACGGGAGCGGCTACAGGCTGGCTGAGAGCGTCTGCAGGATTGAAGCCTGCGGGCATTACGTAGTTACAAATTGCCGCGCTTATTGTCTTGAGACAGACCCCTGGGCGAGGGGCGGAGCGATGCTCGATTGATTCGCAAATAACATTTCGGAGTCCAAGTCATGAAGAACACAATATTCACCGTTGCTACCGCACTGGCCGCTTCTCTGGCAATCCAGGGCTGCACCCAGAAAACGGAAACCGATGACGGGACGGAATGCATCACATCCGAAAATGACGCGATGGGCGAGGCTCGACAAAGCATGGACGAAGCGACACACGCGGCCAGCCAAGCGGCAGTGGAAGCGCATACTGCCGCTAGAATGTCCGTGATGGCGGCCAAGCTGGCTGTCTGCTCCGAAGCGCAGAAGGATAGAGAGGCGGCAGCGCAAATGGCAGCCAAGGCAGAGGCCGCCGCCAAACAGGCGCAAGTCAGAATCATGGCAGCCAATGCCGAAATTGATTTGGCTGCGAATGAAAATGCCCGCAAGGCGCAGGATCTGGTGAAGGAGGCCGTTGCCGCAACCGGTGAAGCGGTGCGTGAAACCAACGCCTCGCTCAAGGCGGGAATGGAGGCCGATGCGGTTGCTGCGAAAACGGCAGCGGAGAGAGCACAAAAGGCTGTGATAAAGGCCGCCGCGGCGGCCTCCGATGCCAGCAAGGCTGCCCAGTTTGCGGCGAAGGAAACCTGGGAAAAGGAAATGCGTGAAGGCGAGGACGACGAATAACGGTCCGATCAAGCGGAATTGCGCTGATGGTCAACTGATTACCGGATGGTGCGACACTCTTTTTATTGTCAGATCAAACAAACCGGAATAGCTGCGTAAAATCCCGTGCATCGGCGGCAATGCAAGCTGGCATAGCGGGCAGGACGGTTTTCGCTGGTTACTGCGGTTCCGGAATTACTGCGACGATTCACTAAACTCCCGGCTTCCGACCGCCAAATTGCGGCTTTCCTACACCCACCCCCTTCTGATAAAACGATACCACGATCATGCCGTATCATGCTCTCCCTCGCCCTGCTGTACCGCCTCGCCATGCTTTCCGGCCCCTGCCCGGTTTCTCTATCCACAGGGAGGGTTTTGATCTTGTGATCTCCCAATCACCAGTTTCCGCAGCCACCGCTATTTCTGCTTTAGGGGGTGTGACCCTGTGTGACCCGCAACAAATATCACCATCACCGCCCGCTGTCGGGTCGTCCCGGTTTTGCATTATAACCCTGTCAGGATTGTAAAGTTTATCAGGAAAAAGGAGACTTATCTGAACAGAAATTTTCGTCCGGCGCACCCAGTCAGTCGTGTGTACGCCCAAAATCGGGGGCCGCATCATCCTGGCCTTCTTCGATGATCCGGCGGCGGATGGCGCGGGTCTTGGTGAACAGGTCGAACAGTTCGTCGCCCTTGTCCCAGCGGATGGCGCGCTGCAGCGCCGTCAGATCCTCGGAAAAGCGCTGGAGCATTTCCAGCACCGCCTCCTTGTTCGACAGGAAGACATCGCGCCACATCGTCGGGTCGGACGCCGCGATCCGGGTGAAATCGCGAAAACCGCCGGCGGAATATTTGATCACCTCGCCGCGGGTTACGTCTTCGAGATCGGACGCGGTGCCGACGATCGTATAGGCGATCAGGTGCGGCAGGTGGCTGGTCACGGCGAGGACAAGATCATGATGTTTGGCGTCCATGATCTCGACATTGGCGCCGAGCTTTTCCCAGAAAGCCTGGACCCGCGCGACATCGCCCTCGGCGGCATCGTCGGGGGGGGTGAGAATGCACCAGCGGTCGTGGAACAGCGTCGCGAATCCGGCATCCGGGCCGCTATGCTCGGTACCGGCGACCGGGTGGGCAGGGATGATCCGGGCCTTGGGCAGCGCCTCGGCGAGAGCGGCCAGCACGGATTCTTTCGACGATCCGACATCGCTGATGATGGCATCGTCCGGAAGGTCAGTCGCGATTTCGGCGGCAACCTCCGCGATCGCTCCGACCGGGACGCAGAGCATGACGAGATCGGCGTCGATGACCGCCGCTCCGGCATTGTCGCTGACATCGTCGCAAAAGCCGAGCTCGATGGCCCGTGCCCGCACCGCCGGATCGGCGTCATAGCCGGTGATGCGCGCCGACGGCATGGTGTCGCGCACCGCATGGGCGATGGAGGAACCGATCAGACCGAGACCGATGATCGCGATATGGGAAAACGGCAGCATCAACCGGCGGCGGCCAGAATCTCGCGCAGCGCCTGCGCGATCCCGCGCGTTTCCGCTTCGGTACCGATGGTGATGCGCAGGCCGTTGACCAGCCCCTGTCCGGGCAGCCAGCGGACCGCAAAGCCCTTGTCCATCAGCGCCGCATTGGCCTGTTCGGCAGTGACGTTGCCTTCGAACAGCACGAGCAGGAAATTGGTGTGGCTTGGGATCACCCGAAGGCCGTGATTGCCGAGTGCACTCATCTCGTCGCTCAGCCACTGCCGCCATCGCCGGTTGTGGTCGCGGCTGGTGGTGACAAAATCATCGGCAGCGAGAGCGGCGAGAGCCGCTTGCTGACCCGCGGTGGTGACATTGAACGGCTGTCTTATCCGGTTCATCGCATCGATGATTTCTGCCGAAGCATAGCCCCAGCCGATCCGTTCGGCGGCGAGGCCGTGGATCTTGGAAAAGGTCCGCGTGACCAGGACATTGGACTCGGTCCCGGCCAGCGCCAGCGCGCCATCATTCTCGCCGGCTTCGAGATATTCGGCATAGGCGCCGTCGAGCACCAGCAGGACATGGCCGGGCAGGGAAGACTGCAGGCGGGCAATCTCTTCGCGGCTGGACAAAGTGCCGGTGGGATTATTGGGATTGGCGACAAAAACGACCTGTGTCCGGTCCGTTACCTTCGCCAGTATCGCATCGACATCGGTGCCATAGTCGGCATCATCGGCGACCACGGGCGTGCCACCATAACGCCGCGCAGCGATATCATAGACTGCAAAGCCGTAGCGGACATAGATGATCTCGTCGCCCGGCCCGCTGAACGCGTTGGCGGCGAGGTGGAGCACGTCGTCGGAGCCGGTGCCGCAGATGATCCGCGCCGGATCGAGATCATATTTGGCGGCAATCGCTTCGCGCAATTGGGTCGATCCGGGGTCGGGATAGCGGTCGACCGAGGCCGCTGCGGACTTCAACGCAGCCGTGGCTGCGGGGCTGCATCCCAGCGGATTTTCATTGGCCGACAGCTTGACCAGCTTGCGCCCGTCATCGCCGCTGGATTTGCCCGGCACATAGGGTGCGATTCCCATGATCCAGTCTTTTGCTTTCGGTGTGTTCATTGGCTTGGCCTGCTTGTCTGGAGATGATCCCTGTCGCCGGACTAACCTGTGCGGCCCGTCAGTCAACCGCATTATCATTTGACGGTCGGGATTTCGCCGCTTAGCTCCCTCTCATGAGCGACGACGCGCGATTTGGATTGAACCGGCAGGTCCGGCTGTTGGGTCCGCTGTCCCTGGACAGCGGGAGCAGCCTCGCGCCAGTCGAATTTGCCTATGAAACCTATGGCAGTCTCAATGCCGACCGAAGCAACGCGGTGCTGGTCTGTCACGCGCTGACCATGGATCAATATGTCGCCTCCCAGCATCCGATTACTGGCAAGGGTGGTTGGTGGACCGATATGGTCGGTCCCGGAAAGCCGGTCGATACCGATCGCCATTTTGTCGTCTGCGCGAATGTCATTGGCAGCTGTCTCGGCAGCTCCGGACCCGCTACGGTCAACCCGGCAACCGATACGCCGTGGGGCATGGACTTTCCGGTGATTACCATCGCCGATATGGTGCGCGCCCAGGCGATGCTGCTCGACCATCTCGGCATCGAGCGACTCCACGCGGTAATCGGCGGCTCGATGGGCGGGATGCAGGCGGTCAGCTGGGCGGCGCTCTATCCCGAGCGGGTCAGGTCGGCGGTGATCATTGCATCAGCCGCGCGTCATAGCGCCCAGAATATCGCCTTTCACGAAGTCGGACGGCAGGCGATCATGGCCGACCCGCGCTGGCGCGGCGGCGCTTATTATGCCGATGATGATCCGCCGAGCAGCGGCCTCGCGGTGGCCCGGATGGCGGCGCATATCACCTATCTGTCGGAAGCGGGGCTGACCGAGAAATTCGGCCGGCGGTTGCAGGACCGCGAGGCCAAGACCTTCGGCTTTGACGCCGATTTCCAGGTCGAAAGCTATCTCCGCCATCAGGGGATCAGCTTTGTCGACCGGTTTGATGCCAACAGCTATCTCTATATCACAAGGGCGATGGACTATTTCGATCTCGCCGAGGCGCATGGCGGGGTGCTCGCCAATGCATTCAGGGGATCAAAAACCCGCTTTTGCCTGATCAGCTTCGACACCGACTGGCTCTATCCGACCAGTGAAAGCCGGACGATGGTCCACGCGCTCAATGCGGCAGGAGCGGAGGTCAGCTTCATGGAATTGTCGAGCCCCTTCGGCCATGACAGCTTCCTGCTCGAGAACCCCGAAATGAACCGGATTGTCGACGGCTTCCTGAAGGCGGGAGAAGCATGATGGCTGAAGGTTTTATTGTCCAACCGTCATTGCGCATTAGTGGGCTCGCACAAAGCCACAAAGGCACAAAGAAGAAGATATCCATTCTTCCCTTCGTGCCTTCGTGTCTTCGTGCGCAAAAATCTTCTGTCTTCCGTTTCAAAGAGCGCACCGCATGACCAGACTCCGCCCCGACCTGCAGATCATCGCCGACAATATCGCGCCGGGTAGTCGGGTGCTCGATATCGGTTGCGGCGATGGCGCGCTGATGGCGGCGCTGCGCGATGACAAGGGCTGCGATGCGCGCGGGCTGGAGATTGATCCCGCCAATGTCGCCAGCGCGGTCGCCAAGGGGCTGTCGGTGGTGCAGGGCGATGCCGACACCGATCTCGCCGCCTATCCCGACGCCAGTTTCGACTATGCCGTGCTCAGCCAGACGCTGCAGACCACCCACCGTCCCGACATCATGGTCGACCAGCTGCTGCGTATCGGCAAACAGGCCTTTGTCAGCTTCCCCAATTTCGCCCATTGGCGCGTGCGCATGTCCCTCCTCGTGGGCGGCCGGATGCCGGTGACACGCCTGATCCCACAAAGCTGGTACGACACGCCCAATATCCACCACGTTACGGTCGACGACTTCCGTGCCTTGGTGCAAGATGGAAAATATGCGCAGGAAGGACAATGGTTTCTCAGCGGCGACAAGCAGACCGACCGCGGCTTGGCCAATCTGCTGGCGGAACATGCGGTGTTTTTGCTCAGGGGGTGAAAGTGGTTAAGATCGAGCGATGCAATTTTGAGCTATGAACTGGTCTATGATGCCGCTTCGGCAGGGTTCGCCGGTTGGCAGTTTGTTGGCATTGGGGTGATACTTACGTCCGTCGGCGCATTGTTGTTGTTCATACCCAAATTGAGGTCGATTTTCGGAAATACGCATCCCCGATTTTTGGGGAGCTGGTTTTATTGGGTCTTTTTCCTGTTCGGCCTTTTTTGGACTCTAGCCGCTTCTATGTCGATTTACTCCGGCAATAGGACGGTGGCCGAAGCTTCAGCGAGTGGCGAGTGTAAGATTGTAGTGGGGCAGGTCGAAAACTTCGAGCCAATGCCGCATAGTGGCCATCAGTTGGAAAAGTTTACCGTGAATGACATTGCATTCGCTTACTCGGACTTTGTTATCACGGGCGCTTACAACAACACGACTTCCCATGGCGGACCTATCAAAGAAGGTTTGCAGGTTCGAATCTGTTATGTTGAGCGAAACCAACAAGATTCAAATCTCATCGCACGGTTGGAAGTAGCCAAATAGAGACATTGGTGCGCTAACTTGATCTCCGGATTGCGCTCATCTCGACGGTCGTCATCCCAGCGAAGGCTGGGATCCAACCCGATGGCAGCGAAGTTTGCGAGCTTGGTTTAGACCCTAGCCTTCGCTGGGGTGACGAGTATATTGGAATCGGTCATCGCCGACAGAGTAGTTCACCCCCGCTGCACCTCTTCCAACCCCGAAGCCGCCAGGATCGCTAACCCGCTCATCCCGGCCATGATCGCCAGCACGATCTCGCCGCCAAACCAGTTCGCGACCAGGCTGAAAACCCCGCCGGCAAGCAACAGCAGGCCGATGATCGTGTTCGACAGCGCGGTATAGGCGGCACGGGAATCCTTGTCCGCCATGTCGACCAGATGGGTCGATCGTCCCAGCCGCACGCCCTGATAGGCGATCATCAGGCCGAACAACAGCACCGCCAAGATATAGCCGTCGCCCAGCGTCCCGGCGAACGCGAGGCAGCTGGTCGCGGTCAAAATGACCGCGCCGACCATCGCCGAGAAGATCAGCACCTTGCGGCTCGACCGGTCCGACAGGCGGCCCCAGACGAAGCTGGTGCCCAGGCTGGCGAGGGCCGACGCGAGCACCAGAAAGCCGAGCTTGTCATAGCCGTCTCCGGCCTCGCTGCCGACGGCGATCATGAACGGCGGGGCCAGCGCGGTCGCGGTCAGCAGGCCGCGGGTGAGGATGAAGCGGCGCAGCTGCGGATCATTCCGCAGATAAGCGAAATTAACCCAGGCCTCCTTCAGCGCATTTTTGCCGCCTTCGGTGGCGCCAGGATGTTCGTCGAGCGTCGAAAAAAGCAGCCCGGCGGACACCCACGCCCCACCGGCCAGAAACAGGCCGCCCGTGACCAGCAGCATCCGGTCGATCAAACTGAACGATAAAGTCAGCGCATAGATGATCACGGTTACCGAGGCGATCGAGCCGGCCAGTCCGGTGGCCGTCCCGCGCCGCGCCTTGTCGATCGTCTTGCCGAGCACGTCCTTGTAGCAGACCGAACAGACGCTGCGCGCCAGCGCCAATATCGCCAGCGCGATGACAATCGCCCAGCCGGCGGTGGCTCCGGTCAGGCTGATTGCGATCAGTCCGATGGACGCAGCGGCAACACCCTGCACCACCGAACCAGCCGCCCAGGCCCATTTGCGGCGCTCCAGCTTGCGCAGATATCCGGCGGTGATCAGCTGGGGCAGCAGGGCGCCCGCTTCCCGAACCGGCACCAACAACCCGATCAATGCTACCGGCGCGCCCAGCGATGTCATCAGCCAGCTGAGCACCAGCTTGGGATCGATCAGCCCGTCGGCGCTCTTTGACAGGGCGAGCGAACCGACATGTCTGAAGAAATTGCCCGGCTCCTGCTGGCAGGCGCTTTCCGGAATATCCGCACAGGCGCGGCCCTCATCATCGATAATGATCGACTGGAAGGCTATTTCGGTCGTTGATCTGCTAGCCATGACCCGGAGTTAAAGGATTAACGTTCGCGTGTCGCGCTGAACTTGATCTCGGGATTGCGCTCTTGCTGATAATTCACATCCCAAGCTGACTTGGCCAGAAACACCAGATTGTTGTCCCGATCCTTGGCGAGCGCGCTCTGGTTGATATTGGCAAACGCCTCGACAGTCGCCTCGTCGCCGCTGATCCAGCGGGCGGTTTCGAACGGCGCGGCCTCGAGATAGGCGTCAACCTTGTACTCCGCCTGCAGCCGGGACACCAACACCTCGAGCTGCAGCTGACCGACCACGCCGATGATCCAGTTTGCGCCAAGTTCGGGATAGAAAACCTGCACCACGCCTTCTTCGCTGAGATCATCCAGCGCCTTGCGCAACTGCTTGGTCTTGGTCGGGTCGCGCAGGATCACGCGGCGGAGGATTTCAGGGGCAAAATTGGGCAGGCCGGTGATTCGCACCTGATTTTTCTCGGACAGTGTATCGCCGACCCGCAAGGTGCCGTGATTGGGGATACCGATGATATCGCCCGGCTCGGCGGTGTCGGCAATCTCGCGGTCTTGCGCGAAAAACAGGATCGGCGAGTGGATCGCAATCGGCTTGCCGAGGCCCGAAGGCGTCAGCTTCATGCCGCGCTTGAACTCGCCCGAGCACAGCCGCATGAAGGCGATCCGGTCGCGGTGCTGCGGGTCCATATTTGCCTGAATCTTGAAAATGAAACCGGTGACATCGTCGCTCTGTGGGTCAATCGGCGCCGGGTCGGCGGGTTGCGGGCGCGGCGGCGGCGCATAGTCAGCAATCGCGTCAATCAGTTCCTCGACGCCAAATTGCTTGAGCGCTGAACCGAAATAGACCGGCGTCAGATCGCCGCTCTGATAGGCCTCCAGATCAAAGCTGCTGTAGCCGCCCTGCGCCAGCTCGCCCTCGCTGGTCAGCCGCTCGAGCGCGCTTTCGCTCAGCACTTCGGCCAGCTTCGGATCATCCAGTCCCGAGAACTGCCGGGTTACGCCGTCATATTGTTTGCTGTCACCGGTCGGCTGGTGCAGCTGGTTCCTGACCAGATCATAGACGCCCTCAAACTGCCCGCCCATGCCGGTCGGCCAGCTCATCGGACAGACGTCCAGAGCGAGCTTGTCGGCGACCTCGTCGAGCAGCTCGAACGGATCGCGGCCTTCGCGGTCGACCTTGTTGACGAAGGTGATGATCGGCACATTGCGCAGCCGGCAGACCTCAAACAGCTTGAGCGTTTGCGATTCGATCCCGCTCGCCGCATCGATCACCATGATCGCGCTGTCGACGGCGGTCAGGGTGCGATAGGTATCCTCGGAAAAATCCTCATGGCCCGGCGTGTCGAGCAGATTGAAGACAATGCCTTTGCGCTCGAAGGTCATGACGCTGGACGTCACCGAAATCCCGCGCTGCTGCTCAATCTTCATCCAGTCGGAGCGCGCCCGCCGGTTGTCGCCCCGCGCCTTGACCTCGCCCGCCAAGTGGATAGCCCCACCCTTTAGCAACAGCTTCTCGGTCAGCGTCGTCTTACCCGCATCGGGGTGGGAGATAATCGCAAATGTACGGCGGGGTTTGCTCATATTATTGGGTTTCACTTATCCGGTATCTGGCATCCGATTTGAGATACTCCGATTGTAACTCAAGCCGGACGCTGTTTAATTCAGATGCAAATATGAACCATTCGCTATTTGGTTTTACAATCACATCACCTTGAAAGACCGCTACCGGAATTTTCTGATCAGGTTTTCCGAAAGTTTTTGTCGCTTTGCCTTCAGCCACATACAGAGGTTTCATGCTATCGATGCCAGCAATTCTGTCTAATACAATAGAGACAGAATCCACACAGTCAGGTCCTTCAAACATGTAACCATGCGGCGAGTTGCTTTTTATCGCGACTTCAACGGTTACAGATTTGCCCTCGAATTGAGTGGGGTTTTCGTCGATCTCGCATAGCAAATTATGCTTTTGATAAGCAGCTTGTTGCGAACTGCATCCAGCTAATGTGATAATCATCAGGAATGTGATATTGGCCCTGTGAAACACGCTAGCCGCGAAGCTCCGCGCCCAATTTCACCGCACTCGCCACAACCTTGTCCGAAAGCGCCTTCAGATCCTCTTCGGTCAATGTCGCCTCTATCGGTTGCAACGTGACTTCCACCGCCAGCGACTTCTTGCCTTCGCCCACGCTCGGCCCCTCGAACAGATCGAAAATCTGCGCGCCGGTGATCAGCTTCTTGTCCGCGCCCTTGACCGCCCGCACCAGATCGCCCGCTGGCAGGTCCGCATCGACGATGAAGGCAAAATCGCGGGTTACAGCTTGTAGTGCAGGGGGCGCAAAGGCGTCGCGCATATGGCCCGATTTCTTCTTTAGCGGTATCGCATCGAGGAAAATCTCGGCAGCAACGGCCACGCCTTTGAGGCCCAATGCCTTGGTCACTGAAGGGTGGAGCACGCCGTAAGACGCGAGAATTTTTTTCGGCCCCAGCCGCAATGTGCCCGACTGGCCAGGATGATAATGATCGCCTGCTTCTCCGAAATCCATCAGCTTGTCGGTCGGCGCGCCAGCGGCGTCCAATATCGCGAGCACTTCCGCCTTGGCGTCATAGGCATCAAATCTGGTTGCGGCGCCAGCCTGCCAGCTGCGGGCGCGGCTTTCACCCGCCAGCACCAGACCGATGGTCGGATGTTCGCTGTTTTCAAGATAGCGCCGGCCCACTTCGAACAGGCGGATAGTGGATGCGCCGCGCGCCGCATTGCGCTGGGCTGCCGCGATCAGACCGGGGAGCATGGAAGGCCGCATGACCTTCATGTCCTCGCTGATCGGATTGGCGAGCGACCATGAACCACCGCCGAATGGCGCAGCTTCTTTCTCGGAGATAAAGCTCCAGTTGACGACTTCGTTCAGTCCGCGCGCCGCCGCTGCGCGTCGCGCCTTGCGTTCGGCCAGCTGTTCCGGCGATGCGGTCGGTTTGGCGACGCCCGGCTTGCGGGGAAGCGGGGTCGAGGGGATATTGTCCAGTCCTTCGATGCGGACGATTTCCTCGACAATATCCTGCCAGCCGGAAACGTCACGGCGCCAGGTGGGGACGGTGATTTCCCACGTTCCCCGGCGAAGGCCGGGGTCCATCTCCCGCTCTTCGGTCGCGGCACGATCAGGAGATGGATCCCCGCCTTCGCGGGAACACGAGACTGTGAAACCAAGTGCTTCCAAAATCGCTTTCTGGCGATCTGGCGCTACATCCAGTCCGCCCAGAGTGGCGCATTGGCGCGGATCATAGGCGATTGTTCGCTGATCGGTTGGCGGTGTCCCTGCCCGTGTCACTTCGCTTGGCGTTCCACCACAATGCTCGGTGATCAGCCAGGTTGCGATCGCCAGCCCCTGATCAAGAAAAGCCGGATCAACGCCGCGCTCGAAACGCTGGCGGGCGTCGCTGGTCAGCATCAGTTTCTGGCCGGTTCTGGCGATATTCTCCGGCGTGAAATAGGCGCATTCGATCAGTACATCTGACGTCTCGTCCCCGGCGCCGGTTGCCGCGCCACCCATGATCCCGCCAATGTCGTGCGCGCCATTTTGATCGGCGATGACGGTCATGGTCTCGTCGAGCGTGTATTCCTTGTCGTTGAGCGCGGTAAGTTTTTCACCGGCTGTGGCCTTGCGGGCAACAAGACCGCCGCTCAGTTTGGCCATATCATAGACATGCAGCGGGCGACCGAGATCGAGCATCACGAAATTGGTGATATCGACCAGCAGGCTGATCGGTTTCTGTCCGGCAGATTTCAGATGACGCTGCATCCAGTCCGGCGAAGCGCCGTTGGTCACGCCGCTAACCGTGCGTGCGTAGAATGCGGGGCAACCTTCGGGATCTTCGGTGCGGACATCGGGACCCGAGCCTTCTCCAGCAATTTCCAGCTGTGCTTCGCGATAGGCCGAACCAATTGATTTCAAACTACCAATACCGGTGGCCGCGAGATCGCGCGCTATCCCGCGCACGCCCATGCAATCCTGCCGGTTTGGGGTGATCGCTACATCAAATATTGTGTCGTCCAGATTGGCATAGTCCGCATAGCTTTGCCCCACCGCATCGGCTGCGCCGGCTTCCAGTTCAATGATCCCGTCGTGGTCCTCGCCCAGTTCGAGCTCGCGTGCGGAGCACATCATACCAAAGCTCTCGACATCCCGGATCTTGGCGGGTTTCAGCGTGAAATCGCTGCCCGGGATATAGGTACCAGGGGGTCCGAAAACGCCGATCATGCCGGCTTTTGCATTGGGTGCACCACAGACAACTTGCCAGGGTTCCTTGCTGCCGTCGTCGACCTTGAGCAGTTGTAACTTGTCGGCATTGGGGTGCGGTCCCGCTTCGACCACTTTTGCCACGCGGAATGGACGCAGCGCATCGGCCGGATTCTCGATACCCTCGATTTCGAGACCGATGCTGGTCAGCTTCTCTGCAATTTCGGCCGCGCTGGCATCGGTCTCGAGATGCGCCTTGAGCCAGGAAAGGGAGAATTTCATGCGCCCACTCCCCCGCTCAATGTCGGGACGTCGAGCGCGTCAAAACCGTAGTGGTCCGCCCAGCGCAGATCGCCATCGAAAAAGGCGCGCAGGTCGTCCATGCCATATTTCAGCATCGCCAGACGGTCGATGCCGCAGCCGAAGGCAAAGCCCTGCCAGACATCCGGATCCAGCCCGCAATTGCGGATGACATTCGGGTGGACCATGCCGGAGCCGAGCAGCTCCATCCAGCCGCCGTTCGGGCCATGCGGATCACCGCCGATGATCCGGCGGCCGTTCTCGACCGAAAAGCCCAGATCAACCTCGGCTGACGGCTCGGTGAACGGGAAATAGCTCGGGCGCAGGCGCAGTTCGATATCATCGCGCTCGAAATAGGCGCCGAGGAACGTTTCCAGCGTCCATTTGAGGTGCCCCATATGAATGCCCTTGTCGATCACCAGACCCTCGACCTGATGGAACATCGGTGTATGGGTGGCGTCGCTGTCGCTGCGATAGGTACGCCCGGGAGCGATGATATAGATCGGTTCGCCGGCACCGTCGGTTTGCTTGGCCACATCCATCATCGTGCGGATTTGCACCGGCGAGGTATGCGTGCGCAGCAATTTGGGCATGCCGCCGTCATCTGTCTGCGGGAAATAGAATGTATCGTGCATCGCCCGCGCCGGATGGGTGTCGGGAATGTTGAGCGCGGTGAAATTGTGCCAGTCGTCCTCGATTTCCGGACCGGTGGCGACCGAGAAGCCAAGGTCGGCGAAGATTTCGGCAAGCTCGTCCATGACCTGTGACACGGGATGGACGGTGCCTTTCGACGTACTCGGCGGCGGCAGTGTCATGTCGAGTTTTTCGGCGGCGAGGCGGGCATTCAGCGCTTCGCTTTCGATCGCCTCCTTGCGCGCGGCGATCGCATCGGCCACGGTTTGCCGCGCACCATTGATTTTCGGTCCCTCGACCTGTCGCTCATCGGGCGTCATCTTGCCAAGCGTCTTGAGCAGCACCGAAATCTCGCCTTTCTTGCCCAGAGCCGCGACGCGAATGGCTTCGAGCGCATCGCCATCACCGGCAGCTTCTATCTGTCCCAGATATTTCGCTATGATTGCTTCACTGTCACTCATGACTTTACCCTGTTGTCCCTGTCGACCGTCTAAAGCAGGCTGCGGCGGAAAACCCAATAAAAAAGCGCCGCGAGATTGCTCTCCGGCGCTTCTTTGAAAGTATCGAGATGCTTAGGCTTTCGCCAGAGCATCCTGCGCCTGTTTGATGATGCCGCTAAACATGGCGGGTTCGTTCATCGCCAGATCGGCCATTACCTTGCGGTCCAGTTCGATCCCGGCCAGCTTGGTGCCGTGGATGAACGTGCCGTAGGTCATGCCTTCGGCGCGAACCGCAGCGTTGATCCGCTGGATCCAGAGCGCGCGGAATGCCCGCTTTTTTACCTTGCGATCGCGATAAGCATATTGGCCAGCCTTTTCGACCGCCTGCCGCGCGACGCGGATGGTGTTCTTGCGACGGCCATAATAGCCCTTCGCCTGATCCAGTAATCTCTTATGTTTCGTACGAGTGGTCGTACCCCGTTTTACACGTGCCATTTTCTATATCCTTGAATTCTGTCAGTAGCCGTTCGTGCTGAGCTTGTCGAAGCATGAACGGCGGCCCTCGCAATGTCCTTCGACCGGCTCAGGACGAACGGAGGGAATTAAAAATCAGAGCCCGTAGGGCGCCCATTTCTTGACTGTCCGCGCATCCGCATCGCACAATTTCTTGGTGCCGCGCTGCTGACGGATATATTTGCTGTTATGGCTCATCAAACGGTGGCGCTTGCCGGCGACGCCGTGCTTCACCTTGCCGGTTGCGGTGATCTTGAAGCGTTTCTTCACACCGCTTTTGGTCTTCAACTTGGGCATTTTGGTCTCCTCTAGATGGTACCTTTACGGACACTTGTGGCAGCCCAACACTGGCCAGAGCGTCACATTGGAAGGGCGGCAATAGCTAGATTCGCCGGAATTGCAAGAATTATTGCGATGGCAATGCCGTCAGTGATGACAGGCAATCGCTTCCAGCACATCATCCACCCGCGCCTGATCGCCAATCGCCAGCACATGGCCGTCTGATTCCGCGTGGAGTGGTTCGCCGTTCCAGTCGCACATCATCCCGCCGGCACCGTCGACAATCGGGGCTAGGGCCGCAAAGTCGTGGAGCATCAGGCCGGCTTCGCAGACAACATCGACATGACCACTGGCGACCAGACCGTAATTATAGCAATCACCGCCATAGATGATCTTGCGCGTCGCGACCTTGGCGGCCAGGCCCATAAAATGCTCGGCATCATGCTCGTCAAACTGGTGCGGCGTTGTGGTGGCGAGGACGGCATCCTTGAGTTCCCGGCAGCGCGCGGATTTTGCAGGCTGGCCGTTGAATATGGTCGGGCGGCCGATAACCCCGACCCAGCGCTCTTTGGAGATCGGCTGATCGATGATCCCGATCAACGGAAAGCCTTCTTGCATCAGCGCGATCAGGGTGCCGAAAATCGGGCGTCCGGCGATGAAACTGGTGGTGCCGTCGATCGGGTCGAGTACCCATTGGCGCGAGGCGCCTTCGTTGCGGGTGCCATATTCCTCGCCGATAATGCCATCATCGGGCCGTTCAGCTTCGATAATCGCCCGCATCGCCGCTTCCGCCGCCCGGTCCGCTTCGGTGACGAAGGTCGAATCGCCCTTGGTTTCCTGTTCAAATTTGGCGCGGAAAAACGGGCGGATGGCTTCGCCTGCGGCTTCGGCCAGTTTTTGTGCGAGATCGATGTCTTTTGGGGTCATGCCTGAGGTCTATACCAATTAGTCATTCCAGAGAAAGCCGGAATCCATGGCATGTTTGAATTGTCCCGGAAGGTCCCAGTTCCCACTGGCAGGAGGGATCAGTCGAACAGGCTGCTCACCGAGCTTTCATCGGCAATCCGCTTGATTGCTTCACCAAGCAGGGGAGCAATGGGAAGAACCCGAATTTTGTCAGAATCGAGCGCCGATTGCGGAGCCCGGATAGTGTCGGTGATGATCAGCTTGCGCAATCGGGAAGCGTTGACCCGCTCGACCGCCTTGCCGGAGAGAACGCCGTGGGTGATATAGGCGGCGACATCGGTCGCGCCCGCTTCGATCAAAGCATCGGCGGCGTTGCAGAGCGTGCCGGCGCTGTCGGCGATATCGTCTATCATGATACAGAAGCGCCCCTCGACATCGCCGATAATGTTCATCACCTCGGAAACCCCAGCCTTTTCGCGGCGTTTGTCGACGATCGCCAGAGGCGCATTGTCCAGCCGCTTTGCCAAAGCCCGGGCGCGCACCACGCCGCCGACATCGGGAGAAACAACGACGATTTCCTTGTCACCATGGCGTGATTTGATATCTTCGCTGATCACCGGTGCGCCATAGAGATTGTCGGTCGGGATATCGAAAAACCCCTGGATTTGTCCGGCATGGAGATCGACGGTCAGTACCCGGTCCGCACCCGCTTCGGTGATCAGGTTGGCGACCAGCTTGGCCGAGATCGGCGTGCGCGAGCCCGACTTCCGGTCCTGCCGGGCATAGCCGAAATAGGGAATGACGGCGGTGATGCGCTTGGCCGAAGCCCGGCGCAGGGCGTCGATGCTGATCAGCAGCTCCATCAGATTGTCATTGGCAGGATGGCTGGTCGACTGGACAACAAAGACGTCCTCGCCGCGGACATTCTCGTGGATTTCGATGAATATCTCGTCATCGGCAAAGCGCTTGACGCTGGCATCGGTGAGCGGAATATTGAGATATGCGGCTATTTCTGTAGCAAGCGGCAGATTGCTGTTGCCCGACATGAGTTTCATAATTGCGTTCCCCGATCCAGCGGCCGGCAAGAATCGCCAGCGGCACCCCATGACAATTTGGTGACCCTGTTAGACAGATGGCCGGGAAATCAAAAGTCCGTATTTGTGTTTATTTCGATTGCCCCTCCCCATGCCCCTTTCTATCAGGGCGCGATGACCGAACAGCTTACCATCACCATGGCGCAATTGACCCAGAGTGTTGGCGATTTGCGCGGCAATGCCGACGCGATGATCGCGGCCCACGGTGCGCGGCCGGAAAGTGACCTGATCGTGTTTCCGGAGCTGCAACTAATCGGTTATCCGCCGGAGGATCTCGTGTTGAAGCCGGCGCTGTGGGAGCGCGCGGAGGCGGAGCTCAACCGGCTGGCGGCAGCGACCGCAGGACCGGGGCCGGCAATGCTGGTCGGGTCGGTTTTTCGCGAGGATGGCAAGCTCTACAATGGCATCGCGCTGCTGTCGGGCGGGCATATCCGGGATATCCGCTACAAGGTCGAACTGCCCAATTACGGAACGTTTGATGAAAAGCGCCTTTTTGCTTCCGGTCCGTTACCGGAGCCAATTGACTTCAAGGGCTGCAAAATCGGCCTGCCGATCTGCGAGGATGTCTGGCTCCCCTCCGTCTGCAACCATCTGAAAGCACTGGGCACGGAAATATTCATTTCCGTGCACGGCAGCCCCTATGAAATAGAGAAAGACGATATGCGTCTCGGACAGGTGGCAACGCAGCGGGTGCGGGAAACGGGCATCCCGATGCTGTTCCTGAACCGGGTCGGCGGACAGGACGAGATTGTGTTCGACGGCGCCAGCTTCGTGCTCAATGGCGACGCCGGCGTGATGCATCAGTTGCCCGACTGGGACGAGACGATTGTCGACACCCACTGGTTGCGCCAGGACGGCAAGTGGACCTGCGCACCGGGTGAAATCCACCAGCTCGATGACCATCCGGCCGATATATACAACGCGATGATCGTTGGCCTGCGCGACTATGTAAATCGCAACCGCTTTCCCGGGGTCCTGCTCGGCCTGTCCGGCGGCATTGACAGCGCCTTGTCTGCGGCAGTTGCGGTGGATGCGTTGGGCGCCGACCGGGTCTGGAATGTCATGATGCCATCGCGGTTCACCTCGCAGGAAAGCCTCGACGATGCCAAGGGCTGTGCAGACATGCTCGGTACCAGGCTCGACAATATTCCGATCAACCCAGCGGTCGAGGGTTTTGACGCGATGCTGGAGGACAGTTTCTCCGACCGCAACGTCGATATAACCGAGGAAAATATCCAGTCGCGGATCCGCGGAGTGACGCTGATGGCGCTGTCGAACAAGTTTGGGCATATGCTGCTGACGACAGGCAACAAAAGCGAAATGAGCGTTGGCTATGCCACAATCTATGGCGATATGGCGGGGGGCTATTCGGTGCTCAAGGATGCCTATAAGCTGACCGTTTTCAAGCTGTCCGCCTGGCGCAATCGCAACAAGCCGAGCCTGGGTCTTGGCCCGGACGGTCCGGTCATGCCGGAGCGGGTGATCACCAAGCCGCCGAGCGCGGAACTGCGCGAGGACCAGAAAGACAGCGACAGCCTGCCGGACTATGAAATTCTCGATCCGCTGCTGCACGGCCTGATCGAGGAGGAACTGTCGGTCAATGATCTGGTTGGGCGGGGATTCGACCGGGAAACGGTGGTGCGGATCGAACGGTTGCTCTATATCGCCGAATACAAGCGGCGTCAGGCCCCGCCGGGGGTCAAGCTTGGCACAAGAAATTTTGGCCGCGACCGCCGCTATCCGATAACCAATGCATTCAGGACCACATGACTATAAAAACCCGCTTCGCTCCGTCGCCCACGGGCCACCTTCATGTCGGCAATATCCGGACTGCGCTGCACAACTGGATGTTCGCGCAAAAAGAGGGCGGAACATTCCTGCTGCGGCTTGATGATACCGACGCCGAGCGGTCAAAGGAAGAATATGTCGAGGCAATCCGAGCCGATCTGGCATGGCTCGGCCTGACACCCGATGAAGAGCAGAGGCAGTCGACCCGCTTTGACCGATATGAAGAACATCTCGCGAAGCTGAAAGCGGACGAGCGGGTTTATCCGGCCTATGAGACCGCGCAGGAACTGGACCTGAAGCGCAAGATCCAGCTGGGCCGGGGCAAGCCACCGATTTATGACCGGGCAGCCCTCGACCTGACAGCGGAGCAGATTGCCGCCTTTGAAGCGGAGGGCCGCAGACCGCACTGGCGCTTCAAGCTCGATCACGACAGGCCGATCACCTGGAACGACCTGATCCGGGGGGAACAGCATTTTGACCCGGCGCTGCTGTCCGATCCGGTCATCCGGCGGGAAGACGCCAGCTGGCTCTATATGCTGCCTTCGGCGATCGACGATATTGAAATGGGGATCACCCATGTTGTGCGCGGCGAGGATCATGTCGCCAATACCGCGGTGCAGATCCAGATGTTCCATGCTCTTGGCGCCCAGCCGCCTGAATTTGCGCATGAAGCGCTGCTCGTCGGCACCGAGGGCAAGCTTTCCAAGCGACTCGGCTCGCTTGGCGTGAGCAGCTTTCGCGAGACGCATATCGAACCGCAGGCCATTGTCGCCTTGCTGGCACGGATCGGGACCAGCGATCCGGTGGAACCGATTAGCGATGTGCAGGAATTGGTTCCGACCTTTGATTTCGCCCGTTTTGGCCGCGCGCCGGCGCGGTTTGACGAAGAAGAGCTGGCGCAGCTCAACCAGAAGATCGTGCATCAGTTGGATTATGCGGACGTCGAAGACCGTTTGCCGGAAGGAATGCACGCCGAGGCGTGGGCGGTTATCCGGCCCAACCTGCATGATATGGGCGACGTTGACCAATGGTGGCGGGTGGTGACGGGGCCGATTTCCTTGCCGGAATTCTCGTCGGAAGACCGGGAATTCCTGTCTATCGCGCATGGCAAGATGGAAGATATGGAAGCATCTTCCGACCTCTGGAAAGATCTTACCGGTGCTCTCAAGGAGGCGACCGGGCGCAAAGGCAAGCCTTTGTTCATGCCGTTGCGCCAGGCGTTGACCGGACTGGATCATGGTCCTGATATGAACGCCTTGCTGCCGCTGATCGGTCGTGAAGCCGCGCTGACGAGACTGGCCAAGGCCGCCGCTTAACCCCCTCTGTAAAAACCATTTTCGGACACGGGAGCCGTGCATTTGCAATGTTGTATGATATAGTATAACATAACAATTGGTGATGGGGTCAGATAGTCAAACAGGCACCGGCCGCTCCGCCACTTCCGAGGATGGTCGAGAGGCTAGGATCATGAGCTATGTTTCCGTTTACGAGAATAAGACGCCGCGTTCGAAAGGCGTGGCCATGGCGGTTGCCGTTCACGCGGCGATCATCGCTGGCGTGATGGCGATGCCCGGAATTGAGATTCCGGAAAAATTTGCCGGGACCATCATTGCCATACCCGTGCCCGCCCAACAGCCCCCCGAACCTGTGATCGAGAAAAAGCCGGAAGTCGAGATAGCGCCGCAAACACGGCAAAATCTGCCGGTTCCGCCGGTTATCGATCTGCCTCCTGATCCGGTGGTGCCGGTTAACAATTATAGCCAAGCTGAAATCAGCACAGGATCGGGCGGAACGGGGGAGGCAATCCCCTTTGAAGCCGTTAAAGTCGTACCTGATCCCGTCATTGTCCCCGCGCGTCTAAACTCGCGCTATGCCGAGCAGTTTCAGCCGGCTTATCCGGCTTCTCAATTGCGGCTCGAGCGGGAGGGTGAGGTCAGCGTCCGGGTGCTGGTGGGCACCGACGGGCGGGTGAAGAGCATTGAACTGGTCGATGCTCCGCATGCGGATTTCTGGTCGGCGACGCGCAAACAGGCGCTGGGAAATTGGCGCTTTGCACCCGCGACCAGGGACGGGAAGCCTTATGAGAGCTGGATGTCGCTCAAAGTCCGCTTCCAAATCAGCCGTTGAGCGCAACGCTGGATGGCGGACCCGCAATTTCCCGGATCAATTTTGCGGGAAGGGCTGGTCATCCGGCCAGGACGCGACTATTTGAAGACAATGGGCTTGATAAAAGATGCATCTTTAACTGGCGGCTTTGGTGACCTGATTGCCGTTTTTCGCCAGAGTGAGCGAGGCGAGCGCTTGCTCCCGGCGGTGCTGGCGATAGCCTGCACATCGGTTATTTTGTTCCTTTTCTGGCTCGATCCCAAGGTGAATACGTACACTTATGTCCCGCAAGAGGTCATTTATGTCGAAAACTGGACGGTTGACCGGACCGATGAAGAAATCTTGCAGGATCGCTGGCAGGTCCAGTGCCTGAAGGACGAACTGGAACTGAAACGGCGCAATGCTATGAAAGAATTGGGCCGGATGTCCGGCATGGACGTTGAGGAAATTGAACGCGAAGCCGAAGCGGCCCGGCTGGCGCGCGGCGAAGTAGAGGTGGAACGCCCTGCCGGGCTGCAATGCTGAAGCCTCCCGGCGATTCGCATTTTATGGCCTCGGCGCTGGCATTGTCGGAGCGGGGGCGTGGCCGGACCGGTGCCAATCCCAATGTTGGCTGTGTCATTGTCAAGCAAGGCATCATTACAGGCCGTGGCTGGACCCAGCCGGGCGGACGCCCGCATGCCGAAGAAATGGCGCTGGCCCAGGCCGGCACCTCCGCCAGGGGTGCGGATATCTATGTGACGATGGAACCCTGCGCCCATAAAAGCAGCCGGGGTCCGACTTGCAGCAATGAGATCATCGAGGCAAAACCCAAAAGAGTGATTGTCGCGACTCTCGATGCGGACGAGCGCACCAGGCGCAGAGGTATTGACCGACTGGGTGATGCAGGCATAGCCGTGTCGGCCGGTATCCGGGAACCCGAGGCCCGCCGGGCGATGGCCGGTTTCCTGACCCGCATCGAGAAAGCGCGCCCCTTTGTCACCCTTAAACTCGCGATGTCGCTGGATGGCAGCATTGCCATGGCAGACGGCACCAGCCAGTGGATCACCGGCGACCGGGCGCGGGCGCACGGCCATCTCGAGCGGGCGCGCAGCGATGCGATCCTGGTGGGCGCAGGCACGGCCAGGGCCGACAGACCCGGACTCGATGTCCGTATCGACGGACTGCGGGACCGTTCACCGCAACCGGTCATGCTCGGCAACGATCCCGACATGCCGGATCATTGGTTGCAGATAGCCGAACCCGCGGCGATTGCCGGCCTGGTCGATATCAACTGGCTGCTCGTCGAAGGCGGAGCCAAAACCGCGACCTCTTTCCTGGCAGCCGGTCTGGTTGACCGGCTCCTGCTCTATCGCGCACCGATCATCATCGGCGGCGGCTTGCCCGGTATCGGCGACATCGGTCTGGAAAAGCTTGGCGATGCGCACGGCCAGTGGCGGCGCGGCGACCGGCGTGAACTGGGACAGGATGTGCTTGAGATATATGAGCGCGCCGACTAGGTTCCGGTCAGTATATAGCAGATAGGATCGCCCATGTTCACAGGCATAGTTTCAGATATCGGGACCATAGAATCGCTCGATCAGCGCGGCGATCTCCGCGCCAAAATCTCCTGCAGCTACGCCATGGACAGCGTCGAACCGGGGGCTTCCATTGCCTGTTCGGGCATATGCCTGACGGTGGTCGACAAGGGGGACGACTGGTTTGCGGTTGATATATCCAGCGAGACCCTCTCGCGCACCGCGCAAGGACAATTTGCCACCGGACGCCAACTCAATCTGGAGCGCGCGCTGAAGGTCGGCGATGAACTGGGCGGCCATATCGTGACCGGCCATGTTGACGGCGTCGGCGAAGTGGTATCGAGCAGGGCCGTCGGCGATTCAAGGGAGGTTGTCATCCGGGTATCGAAAGATCTGGCGCCGTTCATTGCCGCCAAGGGATCAATCACGGTCGATGGCGTTTCGCTCACCGTGAACGGGATCACCGACGATGAGGAGGGCGCGCTGTTCACCCTCAATATCATTCCCCATACCGCGCAGGTGACCACGCTCGGGGAACTCGAACCCGGTCGCGGGGTCAATCTGGAGATTGACATATTGGCGCGCTATCTGGCGCGGATGGAAAAGGTCCGGTCGGCGGCCTGACGCGCAGACAGTCGACCGGTAACCGGCCAGTCAACGGGTCAGAATGGCAACCATTTCTGCTTTTTGCTGAATTTCATATAGCCGACATTTGCGCCGAGCCGCAGGCCCGCCCCGAGCCGCACCGGGATCAGGACCTTGTCGCCGCTGCGCAGATAGCTGACGTGAAAGCCGCCGATGAAATAGGCCGCGCCTTCTCCCGCCGGAAAGCGCTGATACAGTTCCTCGCTATCGTAGAGATTGTAGACCAGGACGAAGGTATTGGCTGCATTGCCGCCAAAATCAAAGCCGATTGACGGCCCGGTCCAGTAGACCGGACGCTCGCCCTCGATCTTGTGGAAAAGCTTGCCGGAACCGTAGCGCAGCCCGACAACGAATGCCCCGCTGGCTTCGCGGCCGGCGATATAGGCGTTCGGCCGGCCCTGTTTCTTGAGAATATCCTCGATGACTTCGGCCAGGCCTTTCGCGCCCTTGCCAAATACGCCTTCCGCCGCTCCGATCAGGTCATCCTCCTGATAGGTGGTTTCATCCGCGACCGCAGCGGACGCGGCGTCATTCGCTTGGCTACCGGTTTGCGCTGTACCCGCAGGCGCAATAATATCCGCGTCGATATCGCTGTCGACCGGTGCGTCCTCGACCGTCGCCGGGTCCGAAGCGCCGGATTCGAAATTGCCATCATAGTCGGGCGCGGCCAGATCCGCATCGATCATGTCGTTGGGATCGACATTTTCAACCTGCGCAAAAACGGGCGACGCGACCGGTGCAATGGCAAGGGCCACAACAGCAAACAGGCCCAGAGATTTCTTCACACACAACGGTAACATGGGTAAACTCCTTCCCATTACCAGCCTGCCAATTCTCTCGGCTGTCGGGCATGACCACGCAATGAACGGACGACGAAATGAGTCGATTCTGCGGCAGTGCGAGTCTCTTTGCCGAAGATGTCCGCTATTCCGGCCTGTGGAGGGGTTTTGCAGCGTTCCACTTTACCCGTTGCAGCAACCCGAATGCATGGTTATAGCGCGACGCTTAGCCAAACCATGCGGACACGTGGGTGAGCGGCTGAAACCACCTCCCTGCTAAGGAGGCAAGGGCCTCACGGTCCTTCGAGGGTTCGAATCCCTCCGTGTCCGCCATTTGCTTGTTCGGCTCCATATCTTGCTAAGCAGAAACTCTCGGGAGTTTTGATTTTTAAGGTGGTTTCTTGCCGGTCCCGTCTCGTCACATCTGTCCGAAGGGTATGCAAGGCATTTTGGGTGCGCGCAGATCCTTACGGACAGAGCCGTGAGTGCAGCGGTGGCAAGGGGCAATCGGCATAAGTGAAGTAAAAACTCATTATGAACAGCTGCTTCTGGACAAATTCCATTAGCACGTCGAGATTCTCTATGATCAGACATGCGTCCATAATGGCAGATCCCATAACTCAACTGACGACTGGATTGGCTACACAAATTTGATCCATAAGAATTTCACTCGCTACAAACCACGAAAATGATATCTGACTGTGGGAGCACCTCAATGAATAGGACCACCTCTGCACTTCCACCAAACACAGGGTGTGCGCAAAGTAAAAACACCCAACGACGCATTGCGAGAATGACCAGAATCACGCAGGTATAATGTTATACCAAACGATTGATGTCGGGGTTGCAATCCCTCCTAGCTGCTGACATACGTCGCTCAAAAATCTTCTACCTGTATTGACATAAAATTTGCACCTTAAAAAATCTCCTTTACCAATTGTTCTGCCGATATTTGTCATGTCGGGTCCCGCACAATTCTGCTGGCCCGGTTAGATTAGTAATTTTCCGCGAGGTATTATGAAACTGCATTCTGTTCTGATTACTGGTGGCACCGGTTCTTTTGGCAAAACAATGTTGCGCGGATTGCTCGATGATGGAGTCTCGCAGGTAAGAATATTAAGCCGTGACGAAGAAAAACAGGATGCGTTACGGAATCAGCTCAGCGATAGCCGGGTTAAATTCTATATAGGCGATATTCGTGATCGCGAGAGCGTCGACCGCGCTATGGCGGGGTGTGACGCCGTATTCCATGCCGCAGCGTTGAAACAGGTACCGTCCTGTGAGTTTTTCCCCATGGAAGCGGTGCGTACCAATATTCTAGGTTCGGAAAACGTCATTCGATCAGCTATCGAGAAGGAAGTGCCTAGTCTGGTATGCTTGTCGACCGATAAGGCGGTTATGCCCATAAATGTCATGGGAACGTCCAAGGCGATGATGGAGAAACTGGTGCAATCTGCCGCACGCGAAATCGGTTCAAAGGCAAGAACAACCATATCAAGCGTCCGGTATGGTAATGTTATGTATTCGCGTGGTTCGGTCATCCCTTTATTTATCAAGCAGATCAAAGCAGGACTGCCGATTACGGTCACTGAACCAAATATGACACGGTTTCTCATGCCCCTGCGCGATAGTGTAGCTCTGGTGAATTATGCATTCATGCATGCCCGCCAAGGCGATCTATTTGTTAAAAAGGCGCCCGCCTCCACCATTGGTGATCTAGTGACTGCTTTAATTGAGTTATTCGATGTTCCGGAGCATCCGGTCAAGGTGATCGGATGGCGGCATGCCGAAAAACTTTATGAGACATTGGCCAGTGCACAAGAGTTAACGCAAGCGGAGGATCTCGGCGACTATTACCGATTGCAGCTCGACGAGCGTGACTTGAATTACAACGCCTATTTTTCTGAAGGGGAATCCGTAACCTCCAGTGTTACCGATTTTCATTCCCACAATGCGGAACAACTCGATGTGGCGGGAATAAAAAATCTGCTTCTTTCATTGCCCGAGTTGCAAACCGAACTTGATCTCTGGAAAGTGCAATCGTGAAGATAGCGGTGACCGGGGCCAAAGGCCTATTGGGATGGCATACGTCCGGCAGGATCCATGCCGAAAATTGTTCTGCTGCGTTCAAGGGGCAAAACAGGCCATATGATTTGGTGCAGATTGATCGGCAAACTTTCGCAGATGATAGTCAGTTATCCAGATCTTTAAAGGACGTCGACGCAGTTATTCACTTTGCCGGGGTCAACCGAGGGAATGAGCGTGACGTCGAGCAAGCAAACCCCGATATTGCACGTCGTCTTGTTGAAGCCTGCAAAACCGCGGGTATCAAACCCCATATCTTATATGCCAATTCGACCCACGCCGGCACCGATACATTCTATGGTCGCTCGAAAAAGCAGGCCGGACAGATTTTGGCGTCGTATGCAGAACATTACACAGATTTAGTTCTGCCGCATATCTTTGGGGAATGTGCCAGACCATATTATAATAATGTGACCGCAACGCTTATCGACAAACTGTGGAAGAATGAAGAAGCGGAAATCAATCCGGCGGGGCAGGTTGAGTTATTGCACGCCGGTCAAGCTGCGAATATGGCTATCGATTCGGTCGTGAACCAGCAAACGGGTACGCAAATACCGAGTGGACGTAATATGAAAATCTCGGAACTGTATGAAAAATTACGATCTTTTCATAATCTATATGCTGATAATATTTTTCCTGTACTCGATGATCCGTTCGATCTTGCCTTGTTCAATAGTTATCGCACGGCGGCGTTGCCCAATCATTACCCGAAAAAAATGCTGGTCAATCGCGATCATCGCGGCATGCTTTTTGAGTCGGCGAAGGGCGGAAGTAATGGAACGCAAAGTTTTCTTTCTACCACGCTCCCGAAAAAGACGCGCGGCGACCATTTTCATCTCGAATTGGTAGAACGGTTCCTTGTCGTGCATGGAACAGCAATTATCCGTATTCGTAAAGTACTGACTTCGGAAATTCACGAGTTTCGCGTTTCAGGTGATGAGCCCGTGGCGATCGACATGATCCCGCTTCACACCCACCATATCGAAAACATTAGTGACGAACCGGTCATCACATATTTCTGGGCAAACCATATGTTTGACCCATCTGCCCCTGATACATTTGCAGACCCAGTTTAAGGAGCGCCGCTACTATGCACAATCTAAAAGTGATGACGATTCTTGGGACCCGACCAGAAATTATAAGGTTGTCCCGCGTCATGGCGTTGCTTGACAAATATGTAGACCATATTTTGGTGCATACGGGCCAAAATTGGGATTACGAACTAAACGAAATTTTCTTCAATGACTTAGGAGTAAGAGTTCCCGACCACTTCTTGAATGTTGACACCAACAGCCTAGGGAACGTCTTAGGTGGTATTCTGATAAAGGCCGAAGAGGTTTTGAAACAGGAGCGCCCCGATGCTTTGTTAATTCTTGGCGATACAAACAGCGCCATTGCCGCCATCATGGCCCGCCGAATGAAGATACCGGTCTACCATATGGAGGCTGGAAATCGCAGCTTTGACCGCAATGTGCCAGAAGAAACCAATCGGCGGATGGTCGATCATATCAGTGATTTCAATTTGCCCTACACTGAGCATGCGCGGCGCAACCTATTGGCGGAAGGTATTCAACCGCGTCGGGTGCATGTTACCGGTTCACCAATGCGGGAAGTTCTGGATCGCTATCGGTCGCAAATAGAAGCATCGGATGTCATTTCCCGGCTCGATCTCGAACAGGGTCAATATTTTCTTGTATCTATGCACCGCGAAGAAAATGTTGATAGCAAGGTTCGCCTGCGGTCGCTCGTCGCTACGCTCAATTCCCTTGCGGAGAATTACGACTTTCCCATTATCTTCTCGACCCACCCACGGACCCGTTCGCGTTTGGACAAGGCCGAAGGTATGGAAATGGATCCGCGCATTCGCCAGATGAAGCCCTTTGGTTTTCACGACTATAATCATCTACAAATGAATTCATTCTGCGCGATCTCAGACAGTGGCACTATTGCTGAAGAGAGTGCAATTCTTGACTTTGCAGCCATCTCGCCTCGTGATGCGATCGAGCGTCCGGAAGCGATGGATACAGGAAACATAGTCAATACCGGACTTGACCAAGAAACCATCCTCAATGCTATCAAGATCGTAACCTCGATGCGTGCCGAGCGGCTGGAATGCGGTAGTCCACTCACTATTCCTGAAGGTTATAAAGTCACTAATACATCAGAACGAGTGGTTAAGCTAATCGTCGGAACAGCAAAGCTTTCGAATGACTGGGATGGAGTCAGGATGCATGACTATATCTGAAGACGACATGCGTCATTGGCCCAGCCAAAAGTCTGTTAACGCTTCCAACAGTTCTTCGGCTGAAGCAAGTCCTAATACGATAGTCTATATCGGGGGATTTGAACTTCCAGACAAAAACGCAGCTGCGCAGCGTGTTATGACCAACGCGCAAATTTTCCGAGAGCTAGGGTACCGGGTTTTGCTGGTGGGGCTGAACAAGAGTCGCCCTGCAGACGGGAAACTATATCCGGCTGACACGGGTAAAACAGGTCTGGAAGCTTGGGAAATGGGATATCCGGACAGTTCCACAAAATGGTTTCGTCAGATTCTGTCTGACGCGCCGCTTCGCAAATTGTTTCTGCAGACGAAAATCGGCAAGCTAGATGCGGTGATCTGTTACAATCATCCCGCTGTGTCCCAGTGGCGGATAGCGAAATTGGCTAGAAAACATCAGGCGTTCGCGATCGCGGATTGCACCGAATGGTATGCCAGGCGGCACTGGAGTAGCCTGTCTGGTGCGGTAAAGAATTTGGATGTTGCCCTGAGAATGCGGTACATCAATCCGCGAATGGATGGGCTGATCACAACCTCACCGTTCATATCTGATTTTTATCGGCAGCATGGCATGCCGATTGTTGAAATCCCGACCTTGATGGCGCCTGAAGTCGCAGCACAGGTTCCGGCAATCGATCGTTCGGATGGTATAACCCGCCTGTTCTTTGCCGGGACGGGGTTTGACAAGACGACCGTCGCGGAATCTTCCGATGGGTTAAAAGATCGTTTGGACTGGGTTTTCGAAGTACTGCACAAAGCCAAGATGCTCGGCGCAAAATTCCATATGGACCTATTTGGCGTCGATCGTCGGAAATATTTGGAGCTTGTACCCGAACAAGCAGGAATTCTAGACTCAATGGAAGGTGATTTGACATTTCATGGCAGGCAGCCCCGCGAAACTCTTCTGAAGGTACTACCGCAAGCTGCTTTCTCGATATTCTTTCGCAAATCGACCCGAACAAACCTCGCGGGCTTCCCGTCTAAACTTGCCGAGTCAATCAGCTATGGAACTCCTGTGATTACCAATCCTTTGCCGAGTAGTTGCCAGTTTATGACAGAAGCGCGGGTCGGGCATTTGATTGAACTCCTAGATCTTGATCAAGCTGCTGAAAAGATTGTTAAAATTTTGGATCAATCCGATGCCGAGATTAACGCAATGAAAGCCTATTGTTACAGTTCAGATATTTTTCATTATCGGTCGTTCATCCCATCGATCTTTAAATGGCTCTCAAGTTTGAACAACCAATAAGTAACACTATTAATTAAGCAGCCTGCCAGTGGACAGCTCGATCAATAACCTTTGCAATGGTCCCTATAACAGGAGTCGTTGAGATTTTCTGATTTCAAGCTCGTATCCTCGCTTTATTTCTCACCGCCAGCGAGCATCTGGATTTTCCAAATGTGACTGAGGGTAAGCACGTAGCGGTGCTTGCATGCATTTTAAAGATAGAACAGGATACAACCTGTTTATCGATGGTTTGGTGCTTGAGCATGACGATTAAAACATTTAACGCAGTTTAAACAAACCTCACTGTTGATCGCTGTCGTGTCCCATATCGAAATGTTTGGCTGGTCCGATTAAGAAAGGGAGTGCAAATCCGTGTGCCTTCCTTTAACTTCTGGAGGCCGCTGATATCGTATTTCTAGCCATCTTCACAAAAGTTTCGGAAGGCCCTTTAGTTTGTTTCATCGACTCAATCGGATAAAGAATGCCCGAGATGGCAGAATCGTAGGCCGGGACCCATACAAATTGATCAAGGATTCCGCCGAATGTATAGAACAGGTGCAATTTAACGCTCTTAGGATCGGTCAAATTTTTGAGAATCAAAAATTGAAGGCGTATAAGCATGTCTTTGGAATCGGTGCCACTTCAAAGTGAGCAATTTCCGATCCAAGATGCCGGTACTAGCTTATACGCCGCTCAAGTTCCTGCTGGCCTATCTGACAATCACCTTGCTGGTCGCTCTATTCGGGCCGATTATCTATTTTGGTATGCCAAGTTCAAACATTGCGCTCTTCATGTCAATTACGATGGCAATGATGGTCTTTGGTTATATAATTGGCGTGCGAGTGCCCATTAAAACGGCGAAGGCAAGGTCTCGGACTGATCGTCGATTTGTCATTTATCTGTTTAGGATATCGCTGGTTATCGCGATGTTGACTTTTTTGCTGTCGGTTGGATCTTCAATTTTGGCAGGCACATTCAATATGGATGTAGATGCCATCGGTACAACTTATATGGACGGATACGATGGTTACGAGCGCAATAGCGGAACATATAATGTAGCTTTTCTTATTTATTCATTCAGCCTGCCATTCACTTTTATTGCAATGATATGGGGAATGTATTACTTCAAATCATTAACAAAACTAGAGAAATTATCAGTTGTTATCTTGTTATTGGGATCTCTTATTTTCTATGTTTTAGGATCTGGGAAACAAAAACAACTCGGAGATACTATTATATATATCGTTGCAGTTTTTGGCCTACACCTTGGGGTAAAAAACAAAGCTATTCAAATTCGAACTGTCATGATGTTAATATTCGGCGGTTTTGTTTCACTTTTTGCTTTTATGTTTATATTAGCGCAACGCTATGCAGCGATAGCTGTTGATGTGTTTAACTATAACCAAAAATCGGCAAACAACATTTCGATAAATGTCGATCATCCGATTTTCACGATATTTGGTCCGGATATCGGCTTCTCCATGGCCGCTTTTCTGGGCTATCTCTCTCAGGGATATTACGGGCTGGGCTTGGCCATGACTGTTAATCATTCTTGGACTTATTTTCTCGGTTTTTCCTATTCACTGTCGGTGATCTCCAATCGGGTGTTTGGTCTGGAATGGGTGTGGAATGATAGTTTGGTCCATCAGACCGGTCTCCAGAGGGGTTGGGGTGAAAGCAAATGGCACACCGTATTTACCCACTTTGCAACCGACTTCACCTTTCCTGGTACGATTATCATATTTGGTTTCATCGCGTTTCTTTACGCTCGCGTCTGGATGTCAGCCATTCGATATCAAAATCCCTTCGCTATTCTGATGTTCGTCATGTTGACCTTGGGGGCCTTTTTCATCCCCGCAAACAACCAGCTTTTGCATTCTCCAGGCAACCTGTTCACAACCATCTTGATAACCATTCTTTATCTTGCAAAGGCAAAATCGTTTAATGGGCCACTCAAGTGACTTTTTTTAAAATAATAGCTCAATAATGGTGGCCGCCAAAAAAAATTTGATGAGATATACTGTTATAGTTGCTGTAATTTTGTCTCTATCTGGTAAATTTTTGGCGTTTATCAAAGATGTTGTACTCGCATCTTTATTTGGTGCCGGTGTTGGTACAGACGCCTATTTCATAGCAAATTTGATACCAGGCTTGGTCTGGCTGGCAATTCTCACAACGATTTCAGCAACCTTTCTGCCGCAATACGTTAAGCTGAAGCAAACGGGAGAAGGAGAGGAAATAACGTTCGCGCAGCAAGCCGTACGACTATATTTTTATCTAGCGCTCTTTCTCGCTGTCGTTGGTTTTGTGTTTGCAAAGCAGATCGTCCAGCTATCTGCACATGCCGCGCCGTCGGAAACACAACAACTTGCCGTACACCTGACCCGGATAATGGTAATTGGCTTCATCTTCACCGGCTATGTCGGGATACAAAATGTCCTGCAGCAAGTGCACGGACGGTTCTTGTCGCCTCTCATTGTTCCTGTGACCAATAATATGACAATGATCTCGGCAATTATCATCGCAAGCTATTACGACAATATCGCAATCGCTGTTGGTGGTGCTGTTCTCGCATGGTTGTTCCAAACACCTATCCAAAGGTGGCAAACTCGCCATATCTATGCCGTGCAGTTCGATTGGCGAGTTAGCCCGCAAACTTGGGCGCGATTGTCATTGCTTTCAGTGCCAATCGCGCTCGCCGTGTTTCTCGATCAGCTTAATATATTCATTGGTATCACGATTGCGTCGGGGTTTGGTCCGGGTGCAATATCCCATCTCAACTATGCAAGCCGATTGGCGCTATTTGCTGCGGGTCTATTTTCTTGGCTGGTGTCGTACTTCTTTTTTCCGTCGCTCGCGGAGAACGCCGCAAAGCAAGATCACGCCGCCAACGGTCGGCTTCTGACCCGCAGCCTATCGATTATATTGCTGACCACAGCGCCGATTGCAGCGGTTGGTCTGGCAATGCGAACCGAAATAGTGACTTTGGTCTATGGTCGGGGCGCATTTACCGCAAAGGATGTAACAGAAACCGCAATGGTGTTTGGATTCTATGGCTTGGGCATAATCTTTATATCGATGAGGGAGATGCTGAACCGGACATTCTTTTCTTATCAGAAGACCGTGACTCCCTTGCTGATAGGAGTTGGTGCAGCAATTGTAAATTTGGCTGTCAGCCTAATATTATCACCTCAGATCGGTGTAGCCGGTATCGCCTTGGGGGCGGCAGCGGGCGCTCTGTTCTTCGCAATTTTGCAGATAGGATTGCTGTGGATGTGGAAGCCCGTTTTGATAACGCGCCAGCTGGGGGTGATATTTGGGATTGCGGTCGCGGCAAGCGCAGTTTCTTACGCGGCCGCAAGGCTCTCTCTCGATCAAATCACGGATTGGCACTTTTTTGCCAGATTGTGCAGTATAAGCGTGGTGGCATTGACGGTATATTTGGTCGCTGTGGTTACGCTATCCAGAATTGCGGGAATGGACCTGATGGTCCTTCGCAATCTAATGACCGGAAACGATGAGTAGCCCTGTTTGCAGCTCACCGGCAAATCTTTCGCCGTGGAATATTTGCTACTCGACCTTTCTGCTTTTTGGCTCGTTCCATATCTCCCAGAACAGCCGTTGGTTAAAGACTCCAATATGTCATTTTCGTGGGCACCGACGCAGCCTCGACCGCTGATTTTACGTCAATGAACACGGCCCCCTCTCCGCACATCGAAATGACTGTGTTCATATTGTCAGTATATTCCCTGTGATCGACGGCCAAAACTAGAGCATCGAGATCTCTCAACTCACCCATCTCGCATAATTGAAGGCCATATTCATCCATCGCCTCTTCACTGTTTGCATATGGATCGTGGATCAGCGGCGTGACGCCATAATCAGCCAGTTCAGTGACAATGTCGGGGACCTTGCTGTTACGGAGATCGGGTACATCTTTTTTGAATGTTAGCCCCAATATACCGACGCGCGCTCGCTTTATATCAATCCCGTTCAGAATCAATAACTTCACAGTTTTCCGTGCGACATATGCCCCCATATCGTCATTGATGCGGCGCCCAGACAGAATGACCTCGGGTCTGTAGCCAAGTTTTTCAGCGGCGCTGGTAAGGTAATATGGGTCAACACCAATGCAATGACCACCAACCAGTCCTGGCTCAAAGGGAAGAAAATTCCATTTTGTGCGAGCCGCTTCCAGTACGTCCTTGGTCCGAATATCCATTCGGTCGAAGATCAGTGCAATTTCGTTCATCAATGCGATATTCAAATCGCGCTGGGTATTTTCAATCACCTTCGCCGCCTCGGCCACTTTGATCGAAGGGGCAACGTGTAATCCTGCTTCGATAATCGAACCATAAACTGCTTTGACTCGCTCCAGCGATGCATCATCTTCAGCGGAGACAATCTTGGTAATGGTTTCAAGCCGATGAACCTTGTCGCCTGGATTTATCCGCTCGGGGCTATAGCCGAGGAAAAAGTCCTGGCCGCGAACAAGCCCGGACCCCTCTTCGAGCAGCGGTGCGCAGATATCGTCGGTAACACCGGGATAGACAGTGGATTCAAAGACGACGACAGTGCCTTTGTTCAACCGCGGTGCAATCATCTGGCAGCTGGATCTGATCGGCCCCAGATCAGGTCGGCGTTCATCGTCGATCGGGGTCGGCACCGTAACCAGTATAAAGCTTGCATCGGCTAAGGCATCGGGGTTCTGGGTGATTGTCAATGATGAGGAGGCAAGTTCATCATCCGAAATTTCTCCTGTCCAGTCGTGTCCGGATTGCAGAGATTCTACGCGACGAGAAGAAATATCGAGGCCAACGACGCTATCAAACTTCTTTGATAATGCTACAGCGACTGGTAATCCAACATAACCAAGGCCAACTACAACAATTTTTTCTTGCATTCGTGATTCCCGTCTAATGATTGGTGGAATTTACGCGGACCGGTCGCGCAGATTGTGCACATACCATGGCATGGCGGTATCAATGCCAGCCCTTATTCCATGGGTAGGTTCATATCCAATTTTTTCTCGGGCCTTGCTGATATCGGCCTGACTATGCCGGACATCCCCTGCCCTGAATTCGGTATAAACAGGTTCTTTTGCGTAATGAATCTGCAATTCGCTCAGACTTTCTTTCAAAGCCCCGAAAAGCTCATTGAGCGTTGTGCGATCACCTACCGCGACATTGTAGACTTCGTCGTGGCTGGATTCCGGAGCCAGGGTGGCGCACAGATTCGCCTGTATGGCATTGGCCACGAAGCAGAAATCACGGCTGGTTTCGCCGTCACCGTTGATCTTGACTTCGTCATTGGCAATCATCGCGGCGGCCCATTTCGGAATGACAGCGGCATAGGCACCGTCGGGATCCTGCCGTGGTCCAAAAACGTTGAAATAACGAAGGCCGATGGCCTTGAACCCATAGCTCCGTGCATAAACACTGGCATATAGTTCGTTTACATATTTCGTAACCGCATATGGCGAAAGCGGGTTGCCGATGCGATCTTCCTTTTTAGGCAGATTTGGTTCGTCACCATAAGTCGAACTTGAGGCCGCATAGACAAAGCTTTTCACTTTCGCCAGCCGCGCAGCATCCAACATGTTCAAGAACCCGTCGATGTTCACTTGGTTGGTTGTGAGAGGATCGGCTAGCGAGCGGGGTACCGAACCCAATGCAGCTTGGTGAAGAATATGATCAACACCATCGGTGGCGCGGGCGCAATCTTTGGTATCGCGGATATCGCCTTCGATAAATGTGAACCGGGCCCAGTTCTTCTCACCAACACTCTGCTCAACTTCGTCCAGATTCGCCTGATATCCTGTTGCAAAATTATCAAGTCCGCGGACTTCCTGTCCCGCCAGTAGCAGCGTCTCCAACAGATTTGATCCGATGAACCCGGCGACGCCGGTTATTAGCCATGACGCGCGCAAATTTCCGTCCAAATCCGCCAGCGATTGAGCCGCTTCCAGCCTAAAATTTTGATTTTCTGACAACGGCAAAACCTGATTAATTGTGTTTCCGGATAATTCGGTTGCCAGTAGCTTAACTGCCCTCACATTACCACCGCCAATCAGGTTTGTTTAGAGAATTGCCTGGTTAAAGATTCAGGTGATCGATCAAGGTGCTGTTTACCTTTTCTACTTCATATTTATCTTCACAAAAACGGCGAGCCGCAACGCCCATTTGTCTCCGCAGATCTTTATTGTCTGCCATCGCCAACATCGCTTCTGCCAAGGCATCAGAGTCTTTCACCGGAACCAGAAAGCCCGTCTCACCGTGTACAACCGTCTCTCTGCAACCCGGCGCATCCGTAACGATAGAAGCGCGACCCATCGCAGTCGCCTCGAGGACGGTGCGAGGAGTTCCTTCTCGGTAGGACGGCAAAACATAGACGCTGCAACGTTCTATTGCTGGCCTAACGTCATCAAGATGGCCCAGAAATTCGATCCCCGAACCCTTCCACTCTTCCAATTCATGCTCGCTGACGCTGTCAGGGCCTCCATCGAGAAAGCCCGCCATCAAAAAACGGCATTCAGGTCTCTGCGACATGACGATCCTAGCTGCACGGGCATATTCACGTATGCCTTTCGAGACAAGCAGTCTAGAAATGATAAGGAATACAGGGGTATCGGGGAGTTCAGCAACGCCATAAAAATTTGTGTCCACTCCTGAGCCATTTATCATTCTTACCTTGCTTGTATCGGCCAAACACCCCGCTTCGATAAAATCGTCCCGATCGTCCGGATTTTGGAATATCACATAGCTATTCGCGGTCGTCGCCGACCTATATAGCCACCGAGAAATACCCTGTACCAAGCGGTGTTTGAACCCGTTAGTTTCATAGAATGCATAACCTAGCCCGGTTACTATCGACGCACTTGAAATGCTTTTGCTGCGGGCCGCCAATGCCCCAAAAATATTGGGTTTGATCGTATAATTCAAAACCAGGTCGGCGTCGATTTTGCCCATGAGACGCCTGAGCTGAATAAAATAGCATATGTCACCCCAAATTCCGACGCCGGTTCTTTGGAGATCTACCTGATGGACCTTAGCACCCATTTCGATCAACGCGTCCCGAGTTGCCTTTTCAAAATTTGGTGCGCTAACGTGCACCTCATGCCCTTTTGCGAGGATGTCCCGGATAAGATGACCCCGAAAATTAACTAGCGATGCAGCATATGAGCCGTTAATGAGCACTTTTTGCACAGTCGTCATATTACAATATTACCTGTGTACGTAAAAACTTGCCGACCCATATAAGAACATCTCGTCCCGGCAAACGATAAATTTTAGGTAGAAATAACCCCCAACTCGCTTGGAAACCGATGAATCATAATAGCTTGTCACCGTGGCCCAATTTTTCAGACGAAGAAGCTGACGCGGTTCGGGATGTCATTATCTCAAATAAGGTCAATTACTGGACGGGACAGACCGGCCGCGAATTTGAACGCGATTTCGCGTTTTGGGTCAATACCTCCAGAGCAATTGCCTTGGCCAATGGAACTCTGGCGCTTGATTTAGCCCTGAAGTGTCTGGGTATCGGCGTAGGCGACGAGGTCATTGTCACACCCAGGACATTTATTGCTTCTGTTTCGTCCGTAATCAGTGCTGGTGCTACTCCGATATTTGCAGATGTTGATTTCGAGAGCGGCAATATCAGCGCGGAAACCATTTCAGCGGTAATCGCCAAAAAAACCAAAGCTATCATCCCGGTTCATCTTGGCGGTTGGCCCTGTGACATGGCCGCTATAACGGACCTGGCAGACGCTCATGATTGTTTTGTTGTCGAAGATTGTGCTCAGGCGCACGGCGCCATGGTCGGCGACCGGATGGTTGGATCGCTTGGCCATGTCGGCGCGTGGTCTTTCTGTCAGGATAAAATCATGACCACTGGCGGCGAGGGTGGCATGGTTACGACTAATGATGAGGAATTGTGGGACCGGATGTGGTCCTATAAAGATCACGGCAAAAACTGGGATGCGGTATATAATCGTCAACATCCACCCGGCTTTCGCTGGGTGCATGAAAGTTTCGGAACGAACTGGCGTATGCTCGAGATGCAGGCAGCGATTGGGCGAATTCAGCTTAAGAGGATGACCGATTGGACCGCTCTTCGAACACGTAATGCACGCGCATTGCAAGCTATTTTGCAGGCATATCCTGACGCCGTCAGGGTACCTGATCCAGACCCAAGATATACTCATGCCTATTATAGGCAATATGGCTATGTAAAACACGAAGGGCTAAAACCGGGGTGGTCGAGAGATCGGATCGTCGAGGATATTGTGGCGCAGGGCTATCCCGCGTTTCAAGGCAGTTGCAGTGAGGTTTACCTTGAAAAGGCCTTCGATGGGACTGGCTGGCGGCCCGAGCAGCGCCTGCCCGTAGCTCAAGGCCTCGGTGAAACGAGCATCATGTTTCTTACCCATCCCTCGATCTCGGAAGAGCAACTCAACGGTTATTGTTCGGCGGTTCACAAGTCGTTTGAGAAAGCGGCGCGGTGAAGGTTAGGCGCGCTATGGTTCCCAATATTGATCATATTTCGCAAATAAGGGAAGGCCTTCAAATTTGGTCATAATCAGTGAAATTAGGTGCTTTTCCCTCGCTTCTTCACGTTAAATATTGTTTAGAGTAAATTATGCAGACGACACGTATTTCAGCAACAAGCCTCGCTTTTCCAGAAGGCACGCTTAGCAATGAAGAGCTAGCTGACATTTTTGAAGGCTGGGATGCTTCGAAGATAGAGAAAAAGCTCGGTATCAAATCCCGTCATGTGCTCGCAAAGGATGAAATGCCGTCCGATATAGCGGTTAAAGCCGCAGAAAGCCTCTTTGCCGAGCAAAAAATTGATCGTGAGCAGATAGATTATTTGATTTTCTGCACACAAGCTCCGGATTATCTGCTTCCGACCACCGCTTGCATTATTCATGATCGAATTGGATTGCCGAAGAACAGTGGCGCTGTAGATATAAATCAAGGGTGTTCGGGTTATATCCACGGACTGGTTCTGGCCAAAGGGTTAATTGAGTCGGGATCTGCAAAGCAGGTTCTTTTGCTGACGGCCGATGCTTATTCAAAATATGTCGGCAAGGATGATGCCAGCGTTCGCACCCTGTTCGGGGACGGCGCATCAGCAACTTTGCTATCGGTCTCAGATTCTGAAGTTTCTGAATCTCAAACAGGTTCAGCGCTCGATAATTTTGTGTTTGGCACAGACGGTTCCGGTGCGGGTAACCTTATCCTTGCCAACAGCGCACTAAAGCAAGACGGCTCCGGCAACGGAAGAGCACCTCTTTACATGAACGGTCCTGAAGTGCTCAATTTCACGTTACGGGAAATACCGCCACTGCAGGAAACTATACTCCAGCAAGCGCAACTCACCATCGATGATCTGGATTTCGTTATCCTCCATCAGGCGAACAGTTTTCTGCTTGCCCAGCTAGCGCGCAAACTCAAAATACCGCCTAACAAATTCCTCGTTGATATGGCTGATGTCGGTAACACCGTTTCCAGTACGATCCCTATCGTACTCCATCGCGCCGTCGTGGACGGACGAGTTAAGCGAGGTGATGTCGGTCTTTTGGCAGGCTTTGGAGTGGGACTGTCTTGGGGCGGTTGTATTTTGAGATATTAGACTTATCACAGGTCGTGCAATTTTAATTTTCAACCAAATTAGGAACCCATGATGAATGACAAATTCAATGAAGAACTCGCCGACACAATGGAGATAGAGGTTAGCCAGTTAACCAAGGACTACGAACTCGAAGAATCAGAAAACTGGGATTCGATGACAATCGTTACGACAATCGCGCTTATCGACGAGCATTTTGGAAAGTCGATTGACGGTGAGAAGTTAGCTGATTGTAAGACGCTCGGAGACATTTACGGCCTGATAGAAGCCAGTTGAGAAGTTACCCCCTTGAATGGAAGCTATGACCGTGAGCGATTCATATAAATTTTCGCAATTTTCAGGAATGAAAATCGACGGCATTGCGAGCTGCGTACCTGGAAAGAAGGTTTCCAACAGCGACCTTGATAGTATCTTTGGCGAAAAAAACATGCGGCGTTTCGGCAAGTCTACCGGGATTTTGGAACGACGTGTGGTCACGGATGAGACGGCGCTAGATCTATGCATTGCTGCAGCGCGCGAATTGGAAAGAAATGGTAGCGATTTCGGAACCATTGAAGCAGTAATATTTGTGTCCCAGACACCTGATTACGTCCTGCCGGCCTCTGCAATTATTGCGCAAGACAGATTGGGTATTCCGCGCGGTGTACCAGCGTTTGACGTCGGCCTTGGTTGCTCCGGATATGTTTATGGTATGTGGTTGGCCGCGAGCCTGATCTCATCCGGAGCCGTGCGTTCAGTTTTGCTTTTAGCGGGTGATACCATTTCCAAAACCACGGATAGTGAGGATCGTTCTACACGTCCAATTTTTGGCGATGCGGGAACGGCAACGATCATTTCAGCATCAAATTTCAAAGACATTTGGTCCTTTGCTATGGGTTCAGACGGTTCTGGTTCGAACAATATTATTATCCCGAACAGTCTGTATCGCCAAAAGCCTCTTGCTGATTATCACCTTGGCGAAAGCGGCATCGATCAAAAATTATACATGGACGGACAAGCAGTATTCAATTTCACTGCTACAGTGATTCCAGATCTGATTTTAGAGATATTGAAAACCATAAAGTGGGATGCTGATGATATAGACAATATGTATTTACATCAGGCCAATGATCTGATCCTGAAAACTATTGCGAGGAAAACAGGGGTCGAAATGATCAATGTCCCATCTACGCTTAGTCGTTTTGGCAATACCAGTTGTGCGTCAATTCCCCTTGCGATGACGACCACGCAAAACGTCCGATCAACAGAAAACGCCTTACTTTGCGGGTTCGGTGTCGGGCTCTCATGGGGTGTGATGACCGGACATATCAGTGGTAGCAATCGCTATTTTGTCGAAGGAATCGCCCGATGATTTTTCGTGAAGATCTATTCGCGAACAAAACAATCCTGGTCACAGGAGCTAGTTCAGGGATTGGCAGAGAGTTCAGTATTTTGGCATCTAAACTCGGTGCAAAATTGTTGCTTCTAGGCCGGGACAGAGAGAGATTGGAGAGTGTGGAAAGCAGACTAGCTGGCTCTGGGCACTTAACATTCGTGGATGATATTTCTGGAGTTGATAACTTTCGTGCGTCGCTGATGAAAATAGCGAAAGAAAACGGGCCGTTCAACGGATTGTTTCATGCAGCGGGTCTTAACCAGTTCGATAGTTTAAAACGAGGAAGCGATGCCAACATACAAAAGAATTTCGACGCGAGTTTCGGCGGCTCTGTAGCGATATTGGCAATTTGTGCCCGAAAAGATGTGATGCCTGAAAACAGTTCAATTGTTCTGATGAGTTCGGTGGCCGGGCATTCCGGGCAAAAAGGTATGTCGCTTTATTGTGCAAGCAAGTCAGCAATTGACGGGCTTGTTCGTGGCGCCGCTGTTGAAATGGCCGACCGAGGAATAACCGTAAACTCGATTGTCTCGGGGGCCGTAGACACTGCAATGCATAGAACTGCTCTATCATGGATGAATGATGCCGCCATAAAGGAATATGAGAAGAAACATTTGCTGGGTTTCGGAGAATCTATGGATATTGCACAATCTGCAATTTACCTTCTTTCACCTGCAGGAAAATGGATCACCGGCACGAACATGGTTGTAGATGGTGGACTCTTGGCACAATGACGATATTGTATATTATCGGCGCTGGCGGGTTTGGGTTCGAAACCGCTTTGATTTGTGATGCCATGCTGGCTTCAAATTCGGCACCGTTCAACAGCTACGCTTTTCTTGACGATGATCCGGAATATTTGAACAAGCGGGGCCAACAAAAATTATTCGCTGGGAAGCTAAACGGTCACGAAGTTGATCCAAGTGCGCTTTACATCTGCGCGATCGGTGATCCAAATAGTAGAAAATCGATCATTCGAACATTGCAAGCAAAGCGCGCACAATTCACCAATATAATTCACCCGACTGCGATCGTCGCTGATAGCGCTCAGATTGGTGAAGGCGTGATTATCTGTGCCTTTGCATTTATTTCAACTTTTGCCAAAATCGGAAATCACGTCCACATTAACGTGTCATCGTCGGTCGGACACGACAGTGTGCTTTCTGACTTTTGCAGTCTGAGTGCGCACGTGGACATAACCGGAAACGTATCTGTTGAGGAACGCGTTTTTTTTGGGACAGGCGCGGCCGTTCTACCGGGCTTCAAGATAGCCGCAGACTGCCGTATCGGTGCCAACGTCCATGTTATGCGTAACTTAAAGTCAGAGAGCATCATGTATATTGAGCCGGCTAAGTTTCTAAACAAGAAAATTTAACCATTAGTTTCGGAGGAAATAATTATCCGTACAGGTAAACATCACAGTTTTGCCAGCCGGCTTCGTTTAATTGAGACGCTGAATTCCTCGCAAACCATGAGTTTATTGATTATTCGCAAACTTGATCGTCCAAGTGACGATAGCGTAGTTCGATCGGACCAAAATATTTAGAAAATAGTCCGTAGGAAAGGTTCTCACTACTTCATCAAATTATGAACCTCCGGTAAATTTTGGCATGGTGGCCTCCCCTTCGGCGCTGACACCATCCTTTTTGAGAACCTTTATAATTGTCATAACCAATATCTTGAAGTCCAAAACCCATGATTGATTGTCTACATACCAGACATCAGCAGCGAATTTTTCATCCCAGCTGATCGCGTTGCGACCATTAATTTGGGCCCAACCGGTAATGCCTGGGCGAACGTCGTGCCGGCGGGCCTGCTCTTCCGTATAAAGCGATAAATACTCCATCAATAACGGACGCGGGCCAACGAGGGACATTTCGCCCTTCACTACATTCCAGAGGCTTGGCAATTCATCCAGGCTCGTGCTGCGCAAGAACTTCCCATAGCGAGTCAGCCGCTCGGCGTCTGGTAGCGAAAAACCATTGGCATCGACGGCATTTTTCATCGTTCGAAATTTGAGAAGGTGGAAGGGAAGGCAGTCTAAGCCGGGCCTCTCTTGTATAAACAATACAGGTTTGCCCAGATAGATGCGACTGAGAATGGCTACCAAAAACATTACTGGGAGTAGTATCAGAAGCGCCGATAGGGCCAGAACTAGATCGATTGTTCGTTTCATTACCATTCATACTCTATCGTAATGAGATGGAATCTATAGCAACATCAAATCCATCTCCACTACCAGAAGCGCGGCCATTGATATCAAGCCAATAAAAGCTGCATCCAGAATTTTTGTTATCTATTTGGAGATTTGCAATTTGTTTTTTCAGAGGAATCCTAATTGTATGCGGCGCGTCTTTGATTATCTGGGCACATCTCAGACTGACGATGATTTCTGCATTGTCGGGTATAGGCTTATCGGGCTTTATGTCCATCGTCACTATCTGCGCCGGTAATTTCACCAGTTGGCGAGCAAATAGGCCGCCGGAGTTGCGGATCGCGCTTAATTGGAGCTTCCCGCCGGTAATTACTGCGCCATATTCACCGGTAGAGAAAAGCTGCCAGTCTATTGGCGCATATTCCGGCTCCGTTTTGAAAGAGCCATTCTTTAGCAGACCGGGCCCCCGATTTTGACTTGCTAAATGAGAGTATAACGCTTCCGCCGCTCCAAATTGCTGGTTATCGACCAGTGCGCGAACGAGACGCGCATCGTAATAAATGTTATCGTTTTCTTTCGGCTTGTATACCATCTCCCGCAGGCGCGCTGCATTACCGAGAGCGGCTGGATTTCCAACGACCGCTCTCCAGAATTGGTCAGCCCAGGGCGGCTGTTTTGCTAGAATGCTTGCAAATGGCGCAACAAAGTTCTCGTTAGCGAGAGCGTCTGCCATCACCGGCAGGACCGCGGCCGCAGCAGATGAACTTGTCCGCAACATCGTGTCATAATGGCTTAAAAGTGCAGGCATGTCTTTTCTTGCTCCGCTATCGACAATCATCCACGCGGTGACGAGGGGTTGCCGGCGCGAGAGCAACAATGCTTTGTTCATTAACTGTCGTTTGTCCTGATCTGCTTCGCCAAAGGCAAGAATTGCGACAGCTTCGGGCGCCACGGGCTCGACAATAAAGGCTTTCCGCGCAAACTCGGTAGCCTTGGCGTTGACATGATCAGGAAATTTTCCTGAATTCTCTGCAATGGAAGCTTTTACGGAATTTAATGCAATCTTTCCAGCAGCAAACCCGTTCTTTGGGGAAAGAGTGATGGCAAGCTCTGGTGCTTTGTTTTTGGCTATCGCTCCCACAGCCGTTAGCCCAGACGTCAAGGCAATCGCCAAGCCGATAATCCAGATAATGCTATTCTTCACCATCGCATGGCACCTATTGTCGCCCGACTAAGCTAATTCAGATGCCTTATTGCCATAGCTATATTCATACGCATAGCCATAACCATAACCGCTGTGTTGAGAATGAACCTTGGTAACTATGCCGCCAAAGATGTGCGCGTGCGAACTGCGAACGCGTTGGATGGCTGCTTGAATGCCCCGCAATTTAACGCCGCCGGCCTCTATCGTATAAATCACGCCTTCGACAGAATCTGCCAGCAAAGGAATGTCTGCCAATCCAAGCACAGGCGGCGCGTCGATAATCACTGTGTCGTAGGTTTCAGAAAGCTTTGCAACCAGCTCGCGCATCCGCGTGCTACTCAGTAATTCGGCGGCGTTGGGTGGTATTGGACCTGCGGGCATGGCATCAAAACCATATAGGCTGTCGCGGTGAATCAGTTTATTCAAATCGTCTTCACCCGCTAGATAATTGCTGAGACCAGTCGTATTTTTTTCATTCAGCATCTGATGCAACGAAGGATTACGCATATCACCATCAATCAGCAATATCCGTTTCTTGGTACTTGCCAAGACTGCAGCGAGGGCCAGCGCAGAGGTACTCTTGCCTTCATTTGGCCGCGTGCTGGTCAGCAGGAATGATCGCGGAACGCCGTGATCTGTAAGAAACGCCAAACTTGTGCGGATCGACAGATATGCTTCCCATGCGACAGATTTTTTGTCGTCAAGCGAACGGAGAATGTCTTCTTTGCCCAAGTCCGGGATTGATCCAAGCGGCGCGATCCCGATTTTGAACTTGAGATCCGAGGGATCCTTCACCGTTTGATCAATCTGCTCCATTATGAAGACGTAGGCCGCTGCCACGCCGAGGCCTGCTAGTATAGCCAAAGCGATATTGAGCAACAGCTTGGGGCTTGAAGGCCGCTCCGGTGGCTGAGCGCGGTCTACAACAGAAATATTATTCGTACCGACCCCGGCCACACCGATTTCTTTGTAGCGCTGGAGCAACCCGTCATAAAGCTGCCGGTTTGTATCCACCTCTCGCTGGAATATATTATACTGGATGGAATCGCGGCGTTCACCGCTGAATTGACTTTTCAAGCCGTTGACCTGCGCGCGCAGTTGCTGCTCGCGGTCCAGTGCCTCCTGATAGCGTGCCGCCGTGCCCGTGCGGGAACGGGCCTCTTCGGCCGCGATACTCTTGTCGAGCGCAGCGATCTGTGTGGCTAGCGCTTTTGCAGCAGGATATTCCGGCTCAAACTGGACCATCAACTTGGCATATTCAGATTGAATCTTTGCGCGTTCTTCACGTAGATTGTTCAACGCAATATTGGTTAGGGCATTCTTGTTACCCGTACGACCGCTTGCTTCACTTTCTGCAGCAATCCTGTCGGCAATCGCTTGCGCCAAGGCCGTATTCAACGCTTCAAGATTTGCGGAGGCAAGCGTTTTTTGCGAAACCGTTTTCCCGTCTGCCGTCTGTTCTGACGACAATGTGATTATCTGTTTATTATCGGCATAAGCAGATAGGTTGCGTTCCGAATCTTCAAGTTTTTGTTTGAGATCAGCCAACTGCTCCTCGAGAAACTTTCGTGCATCGGCGGTCGAACTGAAGCGCCTGTCAAGGTTCGAGGCAATAAATTGTTCCACCCATGTGTTGGCGATCTGCGCAGACAGAGCAGCACTCGGGCTTTGAAAATTAATCGCGACCAGACTGGATCCACGGATCGGCGATATGCTGATATGTTCCTGCAGAATATCTGCCGCTAGTTTGAACCGCGCGTTACGTTGCGCGGCAGATTGTGTCTTGGAATCATCTGCCAACAGGCCGCTATTGTCCGGATCGACATTGAAGGTTTCGAAAAAACTATCTTTTGCAGCGAGATTTTGGGCCCGAACTACACGCTCCGCAAGGGAGCGCGATTCCAGTAGCGAATATTGAGTCTGATAAAATTCAAGATTCTGGCCAGCGCTGTCGGATGACGTTACGCCTTCGACATTTGTTACCTTGTCCTGTTCGCGATTAATTTCAACCGTCGCCGTTGACGTATAGTAGGGCGTCATCAGCAAAGTCGCAATAACGCCGAGTGCGATGCAGGCCGCAAGGATAATGGCGATGGCTATCTTGTGACGCAATACCGCTTGCCAATATTGAATCAATATTGGGGTTTCATGATCCATATCGGAATAGGGATCGGTATCAGTAAAAATGCCCTGATCATCGCTAGTAGAAATGTTGTTCATACGCAGACTATGTGTACCATCTATTAGTTTCTAAACAATATGATCAACGGAGTGGTGATCAACGGAGAGGCTTGAATCAGGTCGCGGAACAATCGACGCGCCTGGGAATCGCCCACGACAATGACGTCATTAGCAAAGACCTCGGGATCGGAATAGGCGCCCCGCCGAATGGCTTTCAGATTATAGAGACCGGCCATTTGCTCGCCATTGACGCTTCGGAAAATCACGACATCGTCCAGCTTTGCGAATTCGGATGTGCCGCCGGAGGTGGCGACGGCCCGCATCAGCGTCATACGGCCGATAACGGGATATAGGCCGGGTTTTTCCACTTGTCCGTCGACAGTGATAACCTGACTGACGGTTTCCTCGAGATTGACCGTAATTTGGGGGTCGCGCACATAACGACCTTGCAAACGCTCCTCAAGTTCATCGGCCAGTTCACCGGGGGTCAGGCCGGACGCCTCCACCACACCAACCAGCGGGAATGAGAGGCGGCCACTGGCGTCAATCTGAACTTCCTTGCTCAGATCCTCGATACCAAAAACATCGATTTTGAGCTTGTCAAACGGTCCGATAAGATAGGGGCGGTTTGAACTTAGCAAGTCCACTCGCGTTGGCTCGGGAAGCCCCTCACTGGACACGACTGTTACGTTGGGGCTGCCGCCAAGAATGGTCGAGCCACCGCACGCAGATAATAGGAGAGCCAAAAATAGGATAGAGAGGCGCTGCATCATATTCGATAATTTCCGTAGATTTTGAGTCCCGTTAGACGAAACTATTTATGGCGTAAACCGCTCATAGACGAGCCGTGCTTAATGACAATATCTAGAGGTCATGTTTTGGCTTTAGGCACATTGCGCTGAATAGCGTTCAGGCTGTCGCCAATTACACACGCTATCACCGCAAATAAGGCGATCAACGACGGCACGCGTAGTGGGTAGTCGCCGATGCTACCGACCAGGAATATGAGCATGACCATTGCGGCCATAATCGCACTATATTTGGTATAACGAGAGAAATGCCAGTTTTTGACCAACTTGAGAATCTGGATGGTGGCCCAGGCGGCTGCCACAACGGCGATTAATGTCGCCGGGAGACCGCCTTCGATGGGAAACTGCAGCCAGTCATTGTGGGCCTGGTTGAGATAAGTCGGGTTTAATAGTTCCTGGGGTTCATATATCCGGTAAACATGCTCGAAACTGCCAAAACCCGCTCCCCACGGGAAATAATCTCCGATCATGTTTGTCAGTATAGGTACAAGCTGGCTGCGTAATTCTTCAACATCGCCCCGGCCGAAAAGCCGATCAAATGCCAGAGAGCGTGCAAAATAGACGGACAGCCCTCCCATTGCCACGACGAGGGCGATACTGGATGATAATATCATCTGGCGTGATGCGAACCGTTTTTTCCGGGGGCGATTGCCTTTCACGGAGGGCTGGGTCTCGATCATATAACGACCGAAATACACCAACACCGCCGCGGTAACCAACGCGGGGGCCATAAGAATCAAACCCGCTCGTGAGCCGGTTATGAATATTAACGGGACAATCACGAAAATTGCGGCAATGCTGCTGTAAAATTTTAATGCCGACAATTTCGCTGCAACAGGATGAGATGCTCCGTACCAGCCCAGCATGACGATTGTTGCTGCGAGAAAAATTGCCTGATGATTACGATTGGCAAATAATCCAACGGCTGCACCATTATTCGTAATATTATATAGATAAAGTGGCCCGCGCGCAGATCCGGTCAGCTGGAACGCGGCCCACAAAGCGCTAATGCCCGCCAAAATAATAATGACTGCGACGGCTTGCTTCCGATGCCGTTCATCGAGATTTAGATAGAGCATCATTGCGGAAATCGGGATAGTCAGCGAAAAAAGACTGTTCAATGTGCGAGAAGGCGAGAGCGTTAACGGTCGCCATGGCTGTTCAATGCCAGCCAGGTCAGCAATATCCGCAAAAATCTGCCGGCCGGGAAGTGCCGTCCATACATTTGGCGAAAGAGGGATTAATTGCAATAGCATCAACGCGGCAAGGGCCAGGGCAATATAGAGCGGAAACGTCCTGCCTTTCCATGTCTCACGGTCCATGCAGGTTAATGCATAGGCGCCAAACAGTACCGCCAATGGACGAAGAAACACCAGCGACTGCACATCATCACGCGAACTACCACCCATGAAAAACACAAGCGTTAGAAACGCTGCAAAAGCATAAAAGCGGGCGTTCGCTCCACTTAACCCGTCTCGAAGCCTAGCGATTTTTTTTGTTACATTTCTGGACATCTAAAATTCTTCTATAGCAAAAGATAGTGTCTGCCCGCCCATCTTGGAGCAGACATATTCCTTGCCTCGGTAGCTAGCATGTAAATGATTGGCAACGATGTTTGAATGATAACTCATGTTTACAAAAAGCCTACGCAATGCTCAAAGCGTATTTATAAAGTGTTCCAACGAACCGGCATCCGTTACCGCTAAGCGGTTCGGTGTTATGAGCACAAAGCGGACGAACGCGCAGTTAATCGAAGGTCGGGGTATGTATCGGGGTGGATTTTGTCTTTGTCTAATATATTATATAATTATTTCAATGGCCAGCCCTTCTAATTCGAATCTCTCCGTGGAATAGTCTGGCTTCACTGCCTCCCAAAGATTGAACTGAATACACCATGTCTTAAAATTTTTCCTATTGGCCGGGAATATTTGGTGACAATATCGCTATCCGAATTTTTGAGGGAGACAAAATCCCTGTTGTAAATTCAACCTTAACTGGGTGGTGCGAACACGCCTGTGGCACAAATTCTTCAGATTGGAGCTCTTTCGGCGGCTATTATTAAATATTTAGCCAAAAGCTGATAGTCGGGAACAATGAAAAAAAGATCTGCATCCAAGCCTAAAGTGATGGTGGTTTTTGGCACGCGTCCGGAGGCTATCAAGCTATTTCCAGTGATAGCTTCTCTCGCCGAGCGAGATGAGATCGAGACGGTGACTTGTGTGACTGCCCAGCACCGTGAAATGCTGAATCAGGTTCTGGAAATTGCTGCGATCCAGCCTGACTTTGATCTTGATGTGATGCGGGCAGATCCAAAGTCTGGACGAACTGACCGGCCGGTTGTTATCTGGCATTGGCAATGTGTTGGATGAGGTCCAGCCGGATCGGATTGTGGTCCAGGGAGACACAGCGACGGCAATGTGCGGGGCACTGGCAGCCTATTACCGCAAAATTCCGGTCAGCCACGTCGAAGCTGGTTTGCGGAGCTATGATATTTATCACCCTTGGCCCGAAGAGGTGAACCGGAAGATTATTGGTAGTATAGCAGATCAGCATTTCGCGCCGACCGAAACTGCCGCCACCGCGCTACGTAAGGAAAATGTACCAGAAGAGCAGATTGTTGTAACGGGTAATACGGTAATCGATGCGTTGCTTGTCACTGCGAAAAAAATTGATGAAAACGCACGGTTGGATCCTGAGTTAACCGGGCTTTTTGCGAAATATGCCGGGGAAAAAATCATTGGCGTTACAAGCCACCGGCGCGAAAATTTCGGGCACGGTTTGACCAATATCGCAGCCGCCCTCAAAACACTGGCAGAACGCGACGATGTTGCATTGATCTTCCCTGTCCACCTTAACCCCAATGTGCGTGCGATTATGAATGACGCGCTGGTGGGTCTGACAAATGTCGCGATGATTGAACCTCTGGATTATCCTAATTTTGTCGGCCTGCTCAAGGCGTGCTCCTTTATGTTGACGGATAGTGGCGGAGTCCAGGAAGAAGCGCCTGCACTTGGAAAACCCGTGCTAGTGATGCGAGATACCACCGAAAGACCAGAGGGCGTGGAGGCTGGTACAGCAAAACTGGTCGGTACAGACCAGCAGGTCATTTTTTCGGAGGCCGTTAGATTGCTGGATGATGACGAATATTATCAACACATGGCGACTGCCCATAACCCCTTTGGCGATGGCAAAGCCAGCAATCGCATTGTCGAAATTATCGCGAAAAGTCTGAAAGGTTAGTTTTCGGTAAATCTTGCTGGAAGTTACCGAAATATTTACGTTGTTCCAATAGATAGAAGCCAAAGTTTCTGTACCGCCAATAGTGCATCTGGGAGATTTGGCTACGATGTTGTCCGAAGAAAAACCATCCGTCTGCGTATTGGGTTTAGGCTATATTGGCCTTCCTACTGCCGCTGTCATCGCGCGTTCCGGCTGCCCGGTGCTGGGCGTCGATGTTGCTGACCATATTGTCGATACCATCAACGCCGGCAAAGTTCATATTGAAGAAGTCGATCTGGACGGCCTGGTCCAGGGCGTGGTGGCGCGCGGTGCTTTACGTGCGTCTTTGCTGGTGGAACCTGCTGATGTTTTTGTTATCGCAGTACCAACACCTTTTGGCGACAATCACAATCCGGATACAAGCTATGTGATGGCTGCAGTGACCAATGTCGCTGCTGTGCTGAAGGCTGGCGACACCATCATTCTAGAGTCCACTTCTCCCGTTGGCACCACGGAGAAAATGCGAGACCTGATCGCGAAGCTACGTCCCGATCTAAAGATACCCGGCCTCACCGATCAAATCCCTGATATTTCTATTGCTTATTGTCCGGAGAGGGTGTTGCCGGGCAAAATTCTGGAAGAACTGATCCAGAATGATCGAAGCATAGGAGGCATCACATCGCGCTGTGCCCGTAAAGCTCTCGGCTTCTATCGTCTGTTTGTCCGCGGCGAATTGGTGACCACAACCGCCAGCGCAGCGGAAATGACCAAACTGGTCGAAAATAGCTACCGCGACGTCAACATCGCCTTTGCCAATGAGCTCTCGATAGTTGCGGACCAGATGGATCTCGACGTGTGGGAAGTTATCCGCCTTGCCAACCGGCACCCGCGGGTAAATATATTGCAACCTGGCCCAGGGGTTGGCGGACATTGTATCGCTGTTGATCCGTGGTTCATTGTTCACAGTGCACCCAATCATACGCCACTGATTCGCGTGGCTCGCGAAGTGAACGACGGCAAATCCGACCATGTGCTGGAGCGGGCGTCCGCCTTGATTGATAAGATGCCACACGCACCCGTCGCATGTTTCGGATTGGCCTTCAAAGCCAATATCGATGATTTTCGGGAGAGCCCGGCATTGAAAATATCCGTTGAATTGGCCAAGCTTTATGGTCGGCAAATCAAGATTGTAGAGCCTTACACGAACACATTGCCACCAGATTTCGATGGAACGAAAGCCCAGTTGATTGATATTGATCAGGCACTTGAAACATGTCCAATTATTATCACGCTGACCGATCATGACGTTTTCAAATCCATCCCGCTGGACGAGCGGGCCGGAAAACTTGTTTATGATACCAGAGGTATCTGGCCAGACCAACCCGACAATCTGCAGGCTGAGACGGACATAAGACTTGCAAGTTGAAGCTTTCGCAAAAGGGTACATCCAAACCAGCATTTAGGTGGACCGCTCTTATAGCCCGCCAATACACCAACATGCCGCTCAACTCATCCGACACATGGGCTGGCAAGCCCCTTGGGAAGAAGTGAAAACAGGCCACGGCTAGTTTTCTAAACATCGGACTATGACGCTGCTACTTGCTCGATATTGTCGCGATTATGCTCAAATTCAGGCACCAGTTTTTCCAACAGCACGATAGATTGCGCGCGCCTGGTTGCTCCCATTATGTTAGTCGAGCGGACTGCCTTGTCGGTGCTAACCAGAATAAAATCACTGATTTCCGACATATGCGCTGCATTCACGACTTCATATGTGCCGAATGTTCTGACGACGGACATCCGATGCGGTCAGAACTTTATCCCGTGACACCCACCACGTTTCCCGATATCATTTTGCAGGAAGCCATCGGGCAAATGTCGTCTGAACATTCGATTGCGGGGGCACATTTGGGAGACGCAGAGAAATCTGATCCGCATGCAGTGCGTTTTCGCGCCTTTGTCAGCTACAGCCATGCCGATGCCGCGATCGCGCAAAAGCTTCACAGGAAAATCGAAACCTATCGGCTGCCGCATCATCTGCGGGATCACGAAACCGTTGATCCGGATAATGGCCGCCTGGGACGGATATTTCGCGATCGCGAAGATCTGCCAGCCGCCGCGGACCTGTCGGAATCGGTAAAGCAGGCGCTGGCGGGATCGCAAGCATTGATCGTGATATGCTCTCCCGATGCAAGGGCGTCGATATGGGTCGCCAAGGAAATAGAACTGTTCCGGGCGCTGCATCCGGAACGACCGGTGCTGGCGGCCGTCGTGCGGGGCGAACCGGAGGAAGCCTTTCCAGTAGCGCTTCTGGACGGGGCAGAGCCGCTCGCAGCAGACCTGCGCAAGGAAGGCGATGGCTGGCGGCTGGGATTCCTGAAGATTGTCGCGGGTATTGCCGGGGTGTCGCTCGACGCGCTGGTCCAGCGCGACGCCGCCCGCCGCATCCGCCGCGTGATGGCGGTCACGGGCGGCGCGCTGGTGGCCCTGCTAGCGATGATCGGGATGACAATATTCGCCATCCAGTCGCGCAACGAAGCGCAGCATCAGCAGGCCGAAGCTGAAGGGCTGGTCGAATATATGCTGACCGATTTGCGGACCGAGCTCAAGGGCGTCGGCCGGCTCGACGTGATGACCAAGGTCAACGAGCGGGCGATGGACTATTATGAGGGCCAGGGCGACCTGTCCGCCATGCCCGCCGAGAGCCTGGAACGGCGCGCGCGGATATTGCACGCGATGGGCGAGGATGACGAGAAGAGGGGGGATCTGGACAAGGCGCTCGCGAAATTCACCGAGGCACATCGGGTGACGGAGGCACTGCTGGCGAGGGATCCGGATAATCCGGACCGGATATTCGGTCATGCTCAGAGTGAATATTGGGTGGGGTATATTGCCTATCTGAAAAAGGATTGGGCGACGACAGAACGGTATTGGCAAGGGTATAAAATGTTTTCTGATCGACTCGTAACTGCAGATCCGAAAAATCCAATGTGGTTGCAGGAGGCTGGCTATGCGGAAGGTAACTTGTGTACTTTTCAGCTGTCGGGCCCGAAGAACATCAAGAAAGCTCTGGCATATTGCCAAGCATCTCTGAAAAATCTGGAGGCGTCGTCGAAGTTTTCGGTCGATAATCAACGGCTTCAGGTGGATATCGCGAACCGACACGCTTGGTTGGCAGACATATATGCAAGGCTCCAACAATATGGGAAGCAACGCTCACATCTTATTGTCGCGACCAAAATAGTGGATCATTTGATCGATGCTGCACCGAACAATTACGATTATCATGACCTGTGGGTTTCACTGCAAATTGGCGTGATTGAAAACCTTCATCTTTCAGGGAAAAACGGAGAGGCAAAGAGGCTCCAGCAGGATTTACTGGAAAAAGTGGACGGGTTGATTACGCATGACGCAACCAATGTAAAATGGGCAAACTTTCATTCGACTATAAAAAATCACGGAATGAATGGCGCACTGACTGGAGAAGATGATGACTAGATTAAGAAAATTTACGGGACTAGCCGCACTGTTGGCGGTGGGTTTGACAATCTCAGGCTGTGATATTGGCGGTGAAGTTGAGGCACAGCAGGAGCCACAGTCTGCAGTGGAAATGTTCGCACTACCTGATGTGCCGATCGCCTCAGCAGACGGAGATACGGACACGGAAAAACTTCCGGTCAAACAGGGACTGATTTACGTGGTTGATATAGATTCTAACGGGAGCAAAATGGAAATCGGATTTTCCGATATCTACCGGATTTCGTATTCGAATGGTACTGTTATCGACAATCGAAAAGATTTCCAAGATGCAATGAAGGCAGCATATAACGATAAAAATCCTGACGGTTGGACCAAATATGGTAAATCAAAAAGATGTAAAAAGAAAGATGATGTTGTCGATGGAGGGCCGCAAACGTGCCCTGAAGCAGACGCCGATCTTTCCATTTCCAACAACAAGATATCGCTCGTTGCATTTGTTTTAAAAAAGAAATCCAAGAACGGAAATCCAAAAGGAGAAATTACTTGGAGATTTGTCGAAGAAGATACTCAAACACCAGATCAGTCTCAAGATGATCACATTATCAAAAGGCATAAGAGCACTGGAGAATACTATACCTATCTTCGGAAGATGGACAAGGACGGGAAATTCAAAGACGCAGTCTGTCTAGACGATGCTTGCGACAAGAAAAAACTCAAGCAACCAAACGTGGTTGGTGGGTATTTTGTGGCCGATGGAGTTGCCGCATATAAAGCCGCCACCACACGAAATAGTTCCAATCCTCAGTATTTGGACAGGTTCAACTTATATACAGAAATACATTCAACGGATGACACCAAAACCAATATACCGGTCATCATTGACCCCGATGTGCGTTGGCCGGGCGGCGATGGTCCCTAGTTCGACGGCTTCGAACCAATGACCTCCCTCACCCAAATCCTTTCCCTCGCCCGTGCCGGGAATCCGGCGCGGGCATGGGTCTTGTTTCGGTCCTCGGGGTGGGATGAACGAACTGATGATTCGAAGGCGCTCACCCTCAAGGGCCGCTTGCTCAAGGATCAGGCGAAGGCAGCTGAAGGCGTCGAACGCGTCCGGCTCTATGGCGCGGCGGCGGAGGCCTATGTGGCTGCGGCGGAACTGGAGCGCGACAGCTATCCGCTGATCAATGCCGCAGCGCTGGCTTTGCTGGGTGGTCGGCCCGAACGTGCCCGCGCGCTTGCTGAGGAAACGCTGGCGCTGCTCGACAGCGATCCCGGACAGGGCGAAAACGCCTATTGGCGCGAGGCCACGAGAGCGGAAGCCCTGCTATTGCTGGGCGATGAAAAGGGCGCCCGCGCGGCGCTGGCCGACGGGATTGCAAAACTCCCTTATGCCTGGGAAGATCATGCTGCGACGATCGGCCAGTTTGAACTGATCCTTGCCGAGCAGGAAAAAGACGCCGCATGGCTTGACCGGCACCGTCCGCCGCCGAGTCTCTATTTCAGCGGAATCATCGGGCTCGATGACCAGGACCCCAAGATTGCCGAAGATATCGACGCGATCATTGCGCGGGAAAAGCCGGGTTTCGGCTTTGGTGCGCTGGCGGCGGGCGCGGACATATTAATCGCCGAAGCGCTGCACCGGGCCGGCGCCGAGCTTCATGTCATATTGCCCTATCCCGTGGACCGCTTTCGCGAATTGTCGGTCGCGCCATTCGGCGAACATTGGGTCGCCCGCTTTGATGCGCTGGTCGAAGCGGCGGCCATACTGGACGTGCTGACCGAATTGCCCGATGAGGAAGAGCGTTCGATCGCAGTCGCCGTGGAACTGGCTGATCTGGTTGCCATGGGCCAGTGCGTCCGGAATGCCGGGGTGCTGAAAAGCAAGCCACAGGCGCTAACCATCATCGGCCTTGGCGACGAACCGCGCCGTCAGCATCTGGCCTGGGCGGACACGGACCACCATCAATTCACTATATCCGTTGCGCGCGAGGCGGGTCACCACTCGATCATCAATACGCCGTCAAAAAGTGAGTCGAGGGAAATCGCCGCGATTCTGTGGGTGGAAAATCTTGATCCGAGCGCGCTGTCATCGGCCGTCGCAGGCGCTCGCGATTTTCAATCTGGCGGCGATGCCCACTATAGAATTTCAACCGATCTTACCGAGCTGATATCAACCAGCAGGTCGCTGTTGCATCACAATGCAGGCAGCCGGATCAGCCTTCTCGTCGATATCATGGATATTCAAAGGCCGACTGCTTCGATGCTGGAACAGGCCAGCGATATGGCACGCGCGTCGAGCGGGGGAGCAGTCCTAACCGACTTTAAATCCGCAATGGTGCTGACGCTTGGTTCCGGTGAGCAGGCGGTAGAAGAGATTGGCGAACTGCAAACCGCTTATGGCTCGCTACCCTTGTGGTCGGTTGCCTGAGCGGTGCGGTTCAGACCACCAGTTCTTCGAGCAAACCGCGCGAGAGGATTTCCAGCCTTTCATCATCGCGCTCAATAATCCCGCGGCGTTCCAGTGCGTTGATCGCCCGTGAACCGGTTTCGCGTGTTGTCTGAGCGCTTAACGCCAGCGCTGTGATCACCGGCGGCGGTGATATCCGTCCTTGAACGCCAGCCTCGCGCAGCAATTCGGCATAGACCCGGCCATGGGCGGTAAGGGTGATGCGTGCCGCCATCCGGTCGAGCATCGCATTATATTGCCGTCCCAATATTCTGGATAGCCCGCTGCCGATCCGGGCTTCCTGTTGCAGCAATTCTGTCATTTTCGCGGTCGGGATTTCGAGGACCGACAGCCGGTTCTGCGCAACGACATCGGAGATCACCACCCGCTCGTGCGGGAACGCGCCGAACAATTCGCCGGGACCGTGCGCGGCGAGCAATTTCGTTTGGCCATCCATGCCGATGATCTGCAACTGGGCGCGCCCTTCGAGCACGATCCATAGCCTGGCGCCGAGATCGCCCTGGTGGGCGAGAATATCCTTGTGCCGATAATGCGCCAAGCGTGTGGCGGCATCGACCTTTGTGGCTTCTTCCCGGGAACAGGAAAAAAACGAAGCAAGGGCGGCGATGCGGTCGCCGGGGGTCATCATTTCCTCCATTAGCCCTTCACCATGCTCCGCGTTCCCTTGGGCGGCGGTGTTTCCGGCCCGCCGGCAAAGCATTGGGCGATCTCCATCCATTGGCGGGCGGTGTCGCCGACCGTCTCGAGAGCGGTATCATCGATATTGCGGGTCTGGGTAACGACCTGGGCAAATTCCACGGCGCTGCCGCGGACCAGGTTATCCTCCTGCGGCTCATTCCATTGCCAGACGGCACCCGATGGCGCGGTGAGCTGTACAAATGGCTTGGGCGCGGGCGGTTCCTGGCGGCGGTTGCGGAAGGTCCAGCCGTAGGTAGTGACGCCGAGATGGGCGATGTTGCGGATGCGGTCGCCGTCTGCGCGTTCCTTGCCCAGGATGTCAAATATCTCCTGCCCGTGCGACCAGGTTTCCATCTGCCGGGCGATGATCTTGGAACGGGTGGTCATCTCGGGTCCGGCCCAGGCAACGCGGGCCTCGGGATCGGCTTCGCCATAGGCAGCGGCGAGTCTGGGATAATAATCGCAATAGGCATCGAACAATGCCTTGCCGCGTATCGCGCCGGCATGTTCGTCAAGCCAGGCATATTGTGCGTCGACGTGGCTTTTTCCGGCTTTCATTGCACCCATCATATCGCGGAGAAATTGTCGGAAGGCTTCCGGATCCTGCAGGGTCATCAGCGCGGCGATATTCCAGACATGCAGGTGGCCAATGACATCCTCGATTGTCCATCTCTTGAACTGGGTGACCGTGGCAAATACGTCATCCCCGGCATCGGTAAGCACGGCGGCGAGTGTATCGCTTTCGTCTTTGAAATCCTGAGCTTCCTGCATCATTGAGATTTTCCTTTGTGAACATCCAGCTGTTCAGTGAGCGCAGCCGGGATCGTAACCGGATGAGCGAGCAATATCTGGCCATAGCCCTTGCCCTGGGCGTCATTGCGAATACTCGCCACACCGCCGCCGCCGAGTACGGCGTCGATCAGGAAATTGATCGCGTGGGAGCCCGGCAGATAATATTTCTCGATTCGTGCAGCATCCGCACCGCCATCGATAAAATGACCGAATCGAGCGGCCACGGATTCCGGAGTCAGGGCAGCCCAGATATAGGGAAGATAGGCCGGATCGCGTGCGATCACGCCGATATTGGCCTTGTTGCCCTTGTCGCCGGAACGAGCCCATGCCAGCCGGATCAGCGGAACGGTGGTCTCGGCATCCTGTCCGTCCGGCACTTGCGGCGGCGGTGGCCGGTCGAGGGCAGCGGGGTCAAAGGCCACTCCGCCGACGTCCTGAAACGCGATTTTGGTGCCGTCGATGTCGATCTCGATGGCCAGCGCATTTTTCGGTGTGAGATAGGAAAACAGCCGGACCACGGGGGATGGCTTGGCGCGCGCACCGGAAAATCCGCTCAGCCCCGGCGGGCTGGCGAGGCCAAGTCCGGCCAGTTCGCGCAGCAGTATCCCGATCGCCGCCGCCTCGCTGTGCTTGGCCGCGATTTTCGCGACCACTTCGCGGGATTCACGGGTGGTGGAAAAATCTCCGAACTGGCTTTCCGCGCCGATGATCTCGACGCTGGTTTCGCTATAATCCCCGAGATTGTGGCCGCGCAGGATATCGTTAGCACGGACAAAAACACTGTCGCAGAATTTCTGTGCCTTGCGAGCCGCGTCAAAGCCGTAAAAACTGACATAGGTTCCACCGCGATAGCCTTCGCCATAGGTCAGGCAGGTCTTGTAATGGTCCGGTGCGGAATAGCCCTGTGCGGGAGAAACCCGCACGATGTCCGGGCCAGACTGAACGATCTCGACGTGCGAGAAATCGCAGACCACATCGGGCAGCAAATAGGCTTGCGGATCACCGATTTCATAGAGCATCTGTTCCGAAACCGTGCCGACGGTCACACAACCGCCGGTGCCCTGCGGTTTGGTGACCGTGAATGATCCGTCGGCGGAAACCGCGCCAATCGGATAGCCGATATCGGCAATGTCGCCGGCATCTTCCCAGTCGGTATAATTGCCGCCGGTCGCCTGCGGCCCGCATTCCAGCAAGTGGCCGGCCAGACTGCCACTGGCGAGCAGATCATGGTCGCTCGTCGACCAGCCGAATTCGTGGATGCAGGCTCCAAGAGTCTCCGCGCTGTCGACGCAGCGGCCGGTGATAACGATATCCGCGCCTTCTGCCAGCGCCCGGGCAATCGGGAAAGCCCCGAGATAGGCGTTGATGCTGGCGATTTTTTCCTTGTCCGGAAAGGCTGCGCCGGTGAACATTTCGACGGGAGCCTCGGCGGCAATCGCATCCAGTTCGCCCAACAGATTATCGCCGGTGATAACCGCGACCTTGAGGTTCAGGCCCTGCTCCCCGATCAAAGCGCGGGCCGCCTCACCGCAGGATTCAGGATTGATACCGCCTGCGTTGGCGATGACCTTCACCCCCTGCGCGGCAATCGCCTTGGCATGCGGTTTCAGGACGGCGCTGATGAAATCGCCGGCATAGCCTGCGGCCGGATCCTTGGCATGCGCCCGCGCCATGATCGACATCGTGATCTCGGCGAGATAATCATAAACCAGATAATCGACGCCCGCACCGAGCAGCTGCGGAGTGGCCATGGCGCTTTCGCCCCAATAACCACTCGCGCCGCCGATGCGGATGATCCTGTCCGCCACGTGCCTTAATCCATGCGGTGCAGGGCGCAGAGCTTGTTGCCGTCGGGATCGCGCAGATAGGCGAGATAGAGATTCATGCCGGGATTTTCCCTGACTCCGGGAGGATCTTCAATGGCAGTGCCGCCAGCTTCCACACCAGCCTTGTGCCAGGCATCGGCCTGCTCCGGGCTTTCTATCGCAAAGCCCACGGTCATGCCATTGCCACAGGTCGCCTGCTGTCCGTCGATCGGCTGCGTGACCATGAATATCGCGTCATTATGCATATACATCAGCCGACCTTTCGGATCGACCATGGCCTCTCGGCCGCCGATGCTCTGGAACAGGGCGTCGTAGAATTTTTTTGATCGGTCGATATCGTTCGATCCGACCATCATGTGACTATACATTGCATTCTCCTTTGTTTCATTCTCGGCAAACCGCAAGAAACACTTGCGCTTTCAACACTGCCACCTGTTTCATGGCCCTTGTGATTTGGTTCGGGACCAGGCTTTTGGATGGGCAACGGCCCGAAGGCTATCTTGCCCTTGTTCTAGCCGGTTTGCATCTTTAAGCGAGTGATTAATTTATTCAAGCGGGACAAGATCAAAATGGAATTGAAAGACAAGATTATCGTGATTACCGGAGGTGCCAGCGGTATCGGCGCGGCTATGGCGCGGCGCTTTGCATCGAAAGGCGCAAAGAAGATTGTCTGCGCTGACCGTGATCTGGAGGGCGCGCAGGCAGTTGCCGATGAAATCGGCGGCGTCGCGATCAAAGCCGACGTGTCGCTGGCAGCGGATATCAGTAACCTGATCGACACGGTCGAATCCGATATCGGCCCGATTGACCTGTTCGTCTCCAACGCCGGCATCATCACCGGCGGCGGTGTCGAAGTGGACGATGCGGACTGGCAGAATATCTGGGACATCAATGTTCTGGCCCATATCCGGGTCGCACGGATACTGGTGCCGAAAATGCTGGAGCGCGGGGGCGGCTATTTGCTCAACACCGCGTCGGCGGCGGGCCTGCTGGCGCAGATCGGATCGGCGCCCTATTCGGTGACCAAACATGCCGCGGTCAGTTTCGCCGAATGGCTGGCGATAACCCATGGTGCCGAAGGATTGAAGGTGTCGGTATTGTGCCCGCAAGGCGTCGACACGCCGATGATCGCCGGTGTCGATACATCGACCGTGGCGAAGGACGGCATCATGAGCGCCGAGGATGTGGCCGATATCTGCGTCGAGGCGATCGGCGACGAGCGGTTCCTGATCCTCCCGCATCCCAAGGTGGGCGACTATGTCAAGCAGAAGGGCGCAGACCCCGAGCGGTGGATCGCCGGCATGCAGCGCTGGCAGGCGATGCTGGCCGAACAGGCTTCCTGACGGGGGTCAGGCAAATGCTCGTTCGATAAACCAGTAGGTCGCTATAATCCCGATGCTATAGGCCATAGCGGTTTTGGCGGGGTGCAACCAGTGATCGCGATATCGTCGCAGTCCGTGTAACACCGCGAGCGCCGCTCCAACGATGACCAGTTGTCCGATCTCAACGCCGAGATTGAAGGTCAGCAATGCCAAGGGAACGTCGCCTTCCGGCAAGCCTATTTCGGCAAGCGCGCCGGCAAAGCCGAAGCCGTGGAGCAAGCCGAACAGAAAGGCCACTATCCAGGGAAATCGTTCCGAGAGCCTGCGGTCATCAGGCTTTGCTTTGACGACCTCCACGGCCAAAAAGATGATCGACAGTGCGATCACTGATTCAACGGGTTGGGAAGGCAGTGACAGCAAGCCGAGCGTTGTTCCGACCAGTGTGAGGCTATGGGCGACGGTAAAGGCGGTCACGGTCTTGGCGACCAGCCAGCCCCCCCTGAGCAACAGGACCAGGGCAAGCACGAAAAACAGATGATCGAAGCCCATCAATATATGTTCTATACCGAGGATCGTGTAGGTCGCCGCGACATTGGAGATCGCGGATGGCTGGGCCAGGGTGGCGGACGGCTGGTCCGGAGTCAGCCGCACGGTCTGCATGGCAGCGTCGATCGGGGCAATGCGAACCAGCGCGTCGGTGGTTGATAGTTCCAGGCCTTTCAGGCCGATTGTCTGTCCCTGCACCGGTCCGTCGCAACGTAATTCAAGTCGGGTTAAAATATTGCTTCCCGCAAATTCGCGCCGCCGCGCGCCTTCAACGGCGCAATTCTCCGGTATAACGACTTCACCGCTCTGCCCAAGGCGCGAACTGGTCGATGCTTTCCACAGCAGCGACCATTGGCCCGGCGCCTGTTCCGTCATTTCGATATAGGCCGGACGCAGTTCATCGGCCTTTGCGCTGGTTGGCCACAGGGCAAGCGTGAAACAGAACCATAGTACGGCGTGCCAGCGTCTCATGACCGACCGGCTACGCTGACTTCATATTGCGCCCGATAACGGGACAGCGCCTTTTCCTTCTGTTTCGCCTGCCGGGCAGCGTACCAGTCGTTGGAGACCCTCTGACGGACATCGTCGAGAGCGGCCGTTTTGCCGGGCGTCTTCGCCGTGATCTTGACTGCATGAGCACCAAAACCGGAATGGATCGGGCCACTCCAGGTGCCGGGTTCCAGCTTTTCGATCTGTCCGGCAAAACGATCGCCGAATTGACGACCAATGTCATCGCCACTGACCCGTTTGAGGGCGGCAGGCAGGGAAATGGATTTAGCGAACGCATCGGGTTCGGCGCCGTCTTTCAGTCGATCAATCAGAACGCTGGCTTCCGCCGCGCCGATCTGTCCGAGATAGATTTGCTCGAAATCATAGAGTGGCGACAGCGCATATCTGGCGGGATCCTTGTCCATCCATTGCTGCAGATCGGTGTCGGTAGGCGTGGCATTTTCTGCGTCTTCGCCATCGACAAAGCGCATCTTCGTGAAGAGCCTGCGGCGGATGACCGGATCATTTTTGTCCAGTCCCAGCCGCAACGCTTCGCGATAGTAGATTTCTTCGGCAACCTCCTGGTCAATCAGACCGTCCAGTTCCTGCTGAGTCGGCGGACGGCGGAAATTTTGAATCCAGTCGGTCTTTAGCCGGGCAATATCCGTTTCATCGATGCTGATCGCATAATCCGCCGGATCACGGTCACTGCCGGTGGCCCAGAAAAAAGCAAAGATGAGCAGCGCGCCACCGAGAAAATGGACCAGCGGTTCTCGAATAAACTTGCGCAACATATATAGTGCAACCCGTTATGTTCAGCCGCAGCCGGTCAAGGGAACACGGGAAGCGTGCGCTGACAGGCTGCGGGGTGAACCGTGGAGATAGTCTAGGCCGTCGGCGTATACCAGATCGGTGAGCTATAGGCGCGTTCCTGCTGGATCTTGATCACCTCGTCGGGCAGGCTCAGGCTGAATTTGAGCGCATCATAGACCGGCCAGGTCGGTGTCGGAATTTCCAGCACGCGGACATAATAGAACGCATGCTGCGCGGCGTCGAAATCAGGGTCCTGCCAGAAGGTCACCAGTTGCGGTGCGCCGGTGGAATTATCCCAGGTGCCCTTGGTCAGATCGACCGTATTGGGAACCGGGCTTAGCTTGCCGTCAGCCCCGAGCTTGCGCGTATCGGCGTCGCTCCAGCTGACATTGTAGACCTTTTCCTGACTCCGGCCGGTCGCATCGACCCAGCCCTTGATCACCTGGATCCGGTCGAGGCTGGCGCTTTCCGGGTCCATAAGCGCGCTGATCAGGAATTTCGGCGCTTCGCCGTCTCCGCCATTCAGGTCTCCGCCCATCGGGACGCCCTTGGCATAGCCGGTTTTGACCAGATCGGCCGTATCGTTGGCGGTGAAATCAAAGCCGCCAAAGAAACGGACCTGCATCCGCGGACCGGTCGTCGCATAGACTTCGCGGCGCATCATGGCGTCGAAAATGGCTTCCCGCGTGTTGCTGGTTGCCCAGACGGCAGCATAGCCGCTCGACAGGTAATGCCAGCCGAACCGGCCTTCGCGGGTACCGAGATTTTGCGGGTCGAGACCGCGATTCTTCCTATTGGCCTCGTTGCCGCTGTGCTTGCCGAAGAAATTATTCTCGTCCGCCGTCGCCAGCGAGGTGTGGCTGTCGGTCGAACCGATCATGCCGAATTTGAACGGGTTGGCACCCACCGCTAAGGTCAGTTCCAGTCCGCGCTTCAGCGCTTCGCGAACATAGCTGCCGCTATAGCTTTCGGGCGCCATATCCCTCGTGCAGCTCAAATTGCATTTGTCCCAGCCTGCTACGCCAAAGCTCGCAAATTCATCATTGGGCGAGAGAAACGGATGGGTTTCGCTGTCACCCTTGATCTGGGTGACCTCGACGATCGGTTCGCGCAGCGCGCGGGTTTTTACATAAGCGGCATCGATCGGACTGCCATCGAATTTGTTCATCGCGAACATCCGGCCGTTCGAGACATTGCTGTTGTGCGGAATGGCGAGCACCTTGCCGCCCGTTTTTTCCTCATAGGCTTCCATATAGCCCCAGAGCTTTTCCGGGTCTTGTGCTCCCAGCGCACCAAACGGGATGGTATCGCCCATTTTTTTCGGACCGTCGCGGAACATGACAACCCGGTGGAGATTGTCGCCGCCCGGCATCGATGTATGTTCGAAACCCATGAACGCGGTGAATTTTCCCGGTTCATTATACTGATCGACTATCTCGCCATGTTTTTCCCACAGATCCGTGGTGCGTTCTTTGCTTTGTTCCGGGTCGGTCAGCGACTCCGGCAATGTGCCCTTGGCCGCGCCGTCGATCAGTTCTCCCGTCACCTGCAGCGAGCCTTCGTCGCTTTCGTTCATCATGTCGTGCCAGCGGAGCAGGAATTTGTTGGTGAGCAGAGCAATGCGCGGGGCTTCCATGATCGCCTTGGTCGCGCCCATCGCATCGCTATGATCGGCGATTACGAGAAAGTCGAGCGGGCGGGACAATTTTGCCTTCGCCCCTTTGGTCGCAGTGACTTCTTCGCCGCGGGCAAATCTCAGGGCCGCTTCGGCGTCCAGCCGGTTGCCGAAACCGAATGCATCGATGCTGTTGTCGGTGTGGAGATGGGTATCGCCCCAGAACACCTGCTCGGGATAGGCGGTATTCTCTACCGTGGCTTCCGATTGGTTCGGATCATCGCCGACATATTTGCATCCGGATAGTGCCAGTGCCGCGCCGCAGCCGGCGAGTAACAATGCTTTGCGCATGGTGGTTCTCTCTCCCTTTTGTGCGCAAACTATCCTGTTACTGACATCAAGGCAAGTAGCGGCGTGCAATCCCCAGTTGCCGTACCGTCAACCGAATATGCGGCCGATCAGGGAGCGCTCCCGCAATATTGCCTTCGCCGCATTATGCCCCGGTGCACCGGTTACACCGCCACCGGGATGGGTGCCTGATCCACACATATAGAGCCCGGCTATTGGCCCTTTGTAGCCGGCCGCACCGATCACCGGCCGCGCCGTCCAAAGCTGGTTGAGTGACATGCGGCCATGAAATATGTCGCCACCGACCAGCCCGAATTTGCGTTCCAGATCGAGCGGCGACAGCGCCATCTGCCCGAGGATCAGCTTGCGAAATCCCGGTGCATGATCTTCGACCACGTCCAGGATCGATTCCACCGCCGAGTCGCGTTCATCGTCCCATTGGCGGCCCTCTGGCAGTTCGGGAGCAAACTGCTGGCAGAACAGACTCGCGACATGCTGACCGGCGGGGACCAGACTGTCATCGACCAGACTGGGAATGAGCATTTCGACAACCGGCTTGCGTGACCAGCCATATTGCCGGGCGTCCTGATAGGCGCGGTCCATATAGTCCAGCGACGGCGCCATGATGATCCCGGATTTCAGATGATCCCCACACCCCGGAAGATCGGTGAAATCGGGCAGGCCGCCCAGCGCCAGATTCATCCGGAAGCTGCCCGAGCCGCATTGATATCCAGCCATCATCTTGCGGAAGGCAGCGGGCAGATCGGCGGGGTCGATCATGCGATCATAGAGCAGCTTCGGTCCGACATTGGCAATGACCTTCGGAGCATGGATATGCTCTCCCTTTGCCGTGCATATCCCGACCGCAGCCCCTGCTTCAACGAGCACTTTCTTGACCGGGGTTTCGAGGCTGATCTCGACCCCGGCCTCTCTGCAGGCATCTGCCATGAGTTCGGTGATCCGTCCCATGCCGCCGATCACATGGCCCCACTGCCCGCGTTTCCCGTTGACCTCGCCAAAGACATGATGGAGCAGAACATAGGCGCTACCAGGTGCATCAGGGCTGGCGAAATTGCCGACAATGGCATCAAAGCCGAAGACCGCCTTGACCGGCTCGCTTTCAAACCACTGGTCGAGCAGGTCGCGCGCACTCAGCGTGAACAGCCTGATGATGTCATGCTGCTGCAGTGCCGATAGGCTGGAAAACCTTCGCGCCGTTTTGATTCCCGCCAGCAGGGCACGGGACCCGTCTCCGGCATTCGGCGGGATTTCCAGCGCCAGGTCGCGCAAAATTTCTGCCGCCGATTCCAGCATCGCATAATATTCCGGCAAACGTCCAGCGTCGGCCCGGGAGAATCGCGCGATCTCGTTCTGCGTCTCTTCAAGAGAGCCACCGACGAGCAAATGTTCGCCCCTGCCGAGCGGCAAAAAGTTGCTCCTGGGCCGTTCAATCACCCGGTAACCGCGTTCCACCAGACCCATGTCGGCGATAATTTTCGGCTGGAGGAGCGAGACCGTGTAACTTGCCGTGCTGTTGCGGAAACCGGGGTAGAATTCTTCGGTGACGGCCGCGCCGCCGATCACATCGCGGGCCTCCAGTATCCGGACCTTCATTCCGGCGCGGGCAAGATAGAAAGCGCAGACCAGGCCGTTGTGACCTCCGCCGATGATCAACGCGTCCAGTGAATATGCATCCATGGTGGCTCGAGGCCTAACCGGGGACAGCCGCGACAGCAACAACAATTGGCGCGTTGCCCTGGCGCGGGAGGAAGAGCGCGACTGGCTCCGGCGCCTACGGTTGGGCAGGCCGCGCGATCAACAGGACAGCGAATTTGTGCAAATTGAAACGGGATGATAGGGCGAGGAAAATTGTTTGAAGAAGGAAAATGCCGGATGAAATATCTGTTTCTCACCGCCGCCTCGGTACTTGCCGTCGGCTGCACCACTGTCGATTCTGCAAGGCAGGTGCAAACCGCTCCGGTTGCAGCAGAGGCCGAAGCGAACGTCGATGCACAATTGGCCGAATTTTTCGAGAATTACGACGATCAGGAGCTTGCGCACTCCCCAACGTCAAAGGCCTATCGCGGGATCCGGGATGCCGATTATGGCAAATGGGACGACCCGAGCGAAGCGGCTGAAGTTGAGCAATTTGAGCGCGTTCAGACCGCGCGTGCCAGAATGGAAGCAGAGTTTGACGAGGACCAGCTGAGCGAAGACAGCCAGTTGAGCTATCGCCTGTTTCAGGCACGGGCCGAACGATCGAGCAGCGCCTTCCCGTTCCGCCGCAACGCTTATATTTTTGATCAGATGAACGGCGCGCAAAGCCAGATACCGGCGTTCCTGATCAACATTCACCGGGTCACGAACAAGGCAGAAGCCAATGCCTATGTCAGCCGTCTTGCCGGCGCAGGTCCGTTGATCGAAACGCTGGTGGCCCAATCGGCAGAGCGGGCGGACGAGGGAATAATCGTGCCCGACTGGGTGTTCCCCTATGTGATCGCTGATGCAAAAAATGTGATCAGCGGTGCGCCCTTCGGGGAGGGGGAGGATTCGCCTGTCTACGCTGATCTCAAAAAGAAGGTTGCAGACCTGGACATAACCGAAGCGGAAAAGTCCGGGCTTATCGCGCGCGGCGAAGCGGCGCTGATTAACAGCCTGAAACCGGCTTACGAAAAATTGATCGCCGAAATGGAACGTCAGCAGACAATGGCGGTCGATGGCGATGGTATCTGGCGGCTGAAGGACGGCGCGGCTTATTATGCCGAGCGGCTGAACAATTATACGACCACCGATCTGACGGCCGACGAAATCCATCAAATCGGCTTGCAGAATGTCGAGCGCATTCACGGACTGATGCGCAAAATCATGGCTGATGTAGGGTTTGAAGGCAGCCTGCAGGATTTCTTCCGGCATTTGCGAACCAGCGACGAATTCTACTATAAAACGCGCGAAGCCTATCTGGCGGAGGTCGACACCAAGCTGGCGGCGATGGAAGCCAAGCTGCCCGAATTTTTCAATACCTTGCCCAAGGCGCCGCTTGTCATCAAGCCGGTGGAGGCGTTTCGCGAGAAATCTGCGGGCAAGGCCTTTTACAATGGTCCGGCACCCGATGGCTCGCGCCCCGGAACCTATTATGTCAACCTCTACAATCTGCGCAGCATGTCGAAGATTGAACTGGAAGCGCTGGCCTTTCACGAAGGGTTGCCGGGACATCACTTGCAGAGGACGATCCAGACCGAGCTGGGCGATGTGCCGCCATTCCGGCGGTTCGGAGGATGGACCGCCTACACCGAAGGTTGGGGGCTGTATTCGGAGGAACTCGGCAAGGACATGGGCTTCTATCAGGATCCCTATAGCGATTTTGGCCGACTCGGGATGGAATTGTGGCGAGCCTGCCGGCTGGTTGTCGACACCGGCATTCACCACAAGCGCTGGAGCCGCGAGGAGGCAATCCAATATCTAACGGACAATACGCCCAATCCCGAGGGCGATATCCGCAAGGCGATCGAGCGCTATATCGTCTATCCCGGGCAGGCGACGGCCTATATGATCGGCAAGTTGAAAATACTCGAGCTTCGCGCGCGGGCGCAAGACTCTCTGGGAGACAAGTTCACGATGGGCGAGTTCCACGACGTGATCCTGAAAAGTGGCCCGGTACCGCTCGATATCATGGAAGAACGGGTAGACGCTTGGATTGCCTCGAGCCGTTAAGATACGGTAACAATCGAGTTTATGTCCTAAAAAGTCAAACGTCGGGGGTGAATCCGTCGTTTTTGTCCAATTAATCTATGGGGTTTCGGGTGCATACAGACGGTGCGACCCGAAGGGCTCTCACCATCGCGTTTAGAGGTATTTGAGTTCTTTTCCTTATTGGCCTGACCATTAATTTGGTCAGGTCTTTTTTTTACTCTTGTTTTTCAGGTGTAAAAGCGCATCCTTACATAGTCTGAACCTGGAGGGGGGCAGATCAAGGGGTCGTAGTTTGGTTAGTTTAAGATATTTTGCGCCGGCGGAAGACGTCCGGGACCTGGTCTCGGTCTATTATCTTTTCGAGGTGGATCAGCCGCGCTTTGCCGACAATGAACGGGCAGCGATTGCGCAATTGCGTTTCCTGCTGGAGGGGAAAGCGGTGATCAGCTTTGCCGATGGCAGCAGTTTTCCGGCTGAGGATGCGATGCTGCAGGGTCCCTCGACAGGATCGATGCATTTCGAGGTGACCGGGCCGTTCCGGATGTTTGGCGTCGGAATATTGCCCGGCGGCTGGGCTATTTCCACACGGAAATCGGCTGCAGACTATACCGACCGGGCGGTCAAGGCCGCTGAGGTTTTTACCGACGAAATCGACAAGAATCTGGAATATCTGCGCGGATGCAAGACTCCGGAAGAAATGGTGGCCTGGGCGGACAAGATATACCGGGCGCTGAAACCGCGGCTCAAGCCGGAAACTATCGCGTTCACCAGAATGATCGATGAGTGGCTGTCGTCGGAACCCTCGCCGCCGGTCAGCCGCCTGATGGAGCGGTCAGAGCAAAGCTCGCGGCAGGTGTTGCGGACGGTGAACAAGCTTTATGGCATGCCGCCAAAATATCTCGCCCGCAAATATCGTGCATTGCGGGCGGCCCGGGCTTATGCCGAACATAATCAGGAAGAATTGCTCGAACTTGTCGATGCCTTTTACGACCAGTCGCACATGATCCGCGAGATCAAATTCTTTGCCGGCGTAACCCCGACGCAACTCCGCGTGGGCGAGGGTGAGACCGCGCGGTTGATCGATCAACGCGCTGATCTGAAAGGCAAGATTGCTCCGTTGATTTCGGACACCTGATTGGAAGATATGGAAGCATGTTTGTCGGTTGCCGGTTTTTCCGATAGCGTTGAATATCGTTCAAAAAAAGCACCGCACGTGTTGTAATGTTGGATAAATGAGACTAAATTAGTCTTGTTTGTATTTTTACTTCCAGCGATTCGAGAAATATGCGCCTTTCCAACCTTGCCGATTATGCCGTAGTCCTGATGTCCGCCGCCGCGCGCCATTGTGGTGGTGCGCTTTTGGCAGAAGGCAAGCTCAACGCAACAAAGCTCTCGCAGGAAACCGGTGTCCCGCTGCCGACGGCGAAAAAGCTGGTCAGCCGGCTGACCGCCGCCGGGCTGTTCGAATCGACGCGCGGCATTGGTGGCGGCATAAGGCTGGCCCGGCCCCCGGCATCGATCAGCCTTGCCGATATTGTCGAGGCGGTCGAAGGCCCGCTGGCGATCACCTGCTGCACCATAGAAGGCAATCATGATTGCGTTCTGGAAACCGGCTGCACCGTGAAGCCCCATTGGGGCGTGATCAACCGGACGATTCGCAAGGCGCTGGATGAGGTCAGTCTGGCCAGCCTGTCGAATCTCCCCGTCTCCCCCACAATCCGGATAATGGAAAACACATGATGAGCGAACAAGTCAAAACTGCTGACTATGATGCGGAGCGCGCAGAAATGAATGCCGAGGCGCAGGAAGCGGTCGACAAGGCGAGTACTTACGAGTTTGGCTGGTCTTCCGACATCGAGCAGGATTTCGCGCCCAAGGGCCTCAATGAAGACACGGTGCGGTTCATTTCCGACAAGAAGGGCGAGCCGGAATGGATGCTCGACTGGCGTCTGAAGGCTTTTCGCCTGTGGGAAAAGATGGAAACACCGGACTGGGCGAAGCTCGACATTCCGATGATCGATTATCAGGACGCCTATTATTTCGCGGAGCCCAAGCCGAAGGAAAAACTCGGCAGCCTCGACGAGGTCGATCCCGAGATCCTGCGGGTCTACGAGAAGCTCGGCATTCCGATCGAGGAGCAGAAGGTTCTCGCCGGGGTCGAGGGCGCGCGCAAGGTCGCTGTAGATGCCGTGTTCGACAGCGTGTCGGTAGCGACCACCTTCCGCAAGGAGCTGGAGGACGCCGGTGTGATTTTCCGTTCGATCAGCGAAGCGATCAGGGAATATCCCGATCTCGTCCGCAAATATCTCGGCAAGGTCGTGCCGATGCGCGACAATTATTTCGCCGCGCTCAACTGCGCCGTGTTCAGCGACGGAACCTTTGTCTATATCCCCAAGGGCGTCAAATGCCCGATGGAGCTGAGCACCTATTTCCGGATCAACGCGGAAAATACCGGCCAGTTCGAGCGCACCCTGATCATTGCCGAAGCCGGCAGCCATGTGTCCTATCTCGAAGGCTGCACCGCGCCGATGCGCGACGAAAACCAGCTCCACGCCGCGGTGGTCGAACTGGTCGCGATGGACGATGCCGAGATCAAATATTCGACCGTGCAGAACTGGTATCCCGGCGACGAGAACGGCAAGGGCGGGATCTATAATTTCGTCACCAAGCGCGGGCTGTGCCAGGGCAGGAACAGCAAGATCAGCTGGACCCAGGTCGAGACCGGCAGCGCGATCACCTGGAAATATCCAAGCTGTGTCCTGAACGGCGAAGGCAGCGTTGGTGAATTCTACTCGGTCGCGCTGACCAACAATTACCAGCAGGCCGATACCGGCACCAAGATGATCCACAATGGCAGGAACAGCCGTTCGACGATCATCTCCAAGGGGATCAGCGCCGGTCATAGCGACAACACCTATCGTGGTCTGGTGCGGGTCGGCCCCAATGCCGAAAATGTGCGTAACTTTACCCAGTGCGACAGTCTGTTGCTTGGCGACCAGTCGGGCGCGCATACCGTGCCCTATATCGAGGTCAAGAACCCGACCGCGCAGATCGAGCATGAGGCGACGACGTCGAAGATTAGCGATGACCAGATGTTCTACGCCCAGCAGCGCGGGCTGGACGAGGAAGCGGCGGTGAGCCTGATCGTCAACGGCTTTGCCAAGGACGTGCTGAAGCAGCTGCCGATGGAATTTGCGGTCGAGGCGCAGAAATTGCTGGCGATTTCGCTTGAGGGGAGCGTGGGGTGAACCAGTCAATCGATAAAGGTTGGCGCAGGGAAGCCCCTCCCCTTCAGGGGAGGGGTTTGGGGTGGGGCCTGTCCGTTGAACAGCTCGCCGAACTCCACAGACGCGCCAAGGAAATGCGCAAAAATCCGACGGAACCGGAGAAGAGATTGTGGCGAAACCTGTCCAACTCCCAGCTGGATGGCTGTAAGTTTCGGCGGCAATCCGTGATCGGTTCTTGTATTGCAGATTTCTTTTGTCCGAGCAGGAAGCTCATCGTCGAAGTCGATGGTGATACGCATGACGACCCGGCGAAAGACGCCCGGCGTGATGCTGCGTTGGGAAGGCGAGGTTATCATGTGCTTCATGTTACCAACTATGACGTAATGAACAGTGTGGATGGGGTGTTGGCGTATATATCTCAGGCATTGCGTTCAGATGACATCCCCCACCCCAACCCCTCCCCTGAAGGGGAGGGGCTTAAAACAGTACATCCTCGCGCGTCTTCACGGGAAGGGGCTGAACGCCGTTACGATCACACCCAATTGAAAGCGAAATAGATGCTAAAAATAAATAACCTCCACGCCACGGTCGGCGCCACGGAAATCCTCAAGGGGCTTTCGCTCACCCTCAACGCGGGCGAAATCCATGCGATCATGGGGCCCAATGGGGCGGGCAAGTCGACGCTGGCCTACGCGCTGGGCGGGCGGCCCGGGTATGAGGTGACCGAGGGTTCGGTGGCGTTTACGCCTTCCGTTAGTGGTGAGCCTGTCGAACCACGCCTCGCGGACGAGAAGCGCCCTTCGACAAGCTCAGGGCTAGCGGATCAAAATACCGATGCGGTTGATTTGCTCACACTCGACCCGCATGAACGCGCCGCAGCGGGCATTTTCCTCGGCTTTCAATATCCGGTCGAAATTCCCGGTGTCAGCAACCTGCAATTTTTGCGCGAGAGTCTGAATGCCCAGCGTGCGGTGCGCGGTGAGGAGCCGCTGTCAGGCGCCGAATTCATCAAGCTGGCCAAGGAAAAGGCGGGCCTGCTCAAGATGGACATGGATATGCTCAAGCGGGCGGTCAATGTCGGTTTTTCCGGCGGCGAGAAGAAGCGCAACGAGATGGTCCAGATGGGCATTCTCGATCCGGTGCTGGCGATCCTCGACGAGACCGACAGCGGGCTTGATATCGACGCGCTGCGTACGGTGGGGAACGGGATTAACGCGATCATGCGCAAGCCCGACAAGGCGGTGCTGCTGATCACGCACTATCAACGGCTGCTGGAGATTGTTGAACCCGATTTTGTCCATGTGCTGGCCGATGGCCGGATTGTGAAGACGGGTGGCCCGGAACTGGCGTTGCAGCTGGAAGAAGAAGGCTATGAAGCGATAGCGGAGGCGGCATGATGTTGCGCGCTAACTCTTTCCTCCCTGTGTCCGCAGGACATGGGGAGGTGGCGCGCCATCGGCGTGACGGAGGGGCCTTGCGCGCTTTACCCCTCCACCATCAGCCTTCGCCAAGGCTTCGGCTGACGGTCCCCCTCCCCATGCCTTCCGCACAGGGAGGAAAATAGTATGACCGCTCCTCTTCCCACCCGCCGTGATGAGGCTTGGCGCTATGCCGATCTCAAGGCGCTCGAATCCGTCTGGCCAACGCTGACTGGACCTGAGCAAATCAACGTCGCTGCCGGCGAAACACTGTCGCGGCAGATTGCTGAACTGCCGGTTGTTGACGGTGTTGGCGTGATCGATCTTGATGTTACCATCGGCGACAATGCGACATTCAAACTCCATCTGCTCGCGCATAATGCCGACTATGGCCGCATTCAGGTCAGGGCGACGCTGGGCAACGGCTCCCATTTCGAACTCGGCGGCGCGATATTGGGGTCGGGCCAGCAAACCCTGGAAATCGTCACCGAGACGATCCACGCCGAGCCCAATGCGACCTCCAACCAGGTGGTCCGCTCGGTGCTGGCGGACACGGCGACCGGCAGCTTTCTAGGCCGGATCAATGTTGCGCGCCATGCCCAGAAAACCGATGCGGCGCAGTCGGTCAAATCGATGCTGCTCGACCGCGGCGCGACAGCCAATGCCAAGCCCGAGCTGGAAATTTTCGCCGATGACGTGAAATGCGCCCATGGCGCGACGGTCGGCGAACTCGACAGGCAGGCTCTGTTCTACATGGCTTCGCGCGGGCTAGACCCGGCGACGGCGAAGAAGCTGATGCTGCAGGCGTTTATTGCCGATGCGTTTGTGTCGCTGGACGATGATGCGGCGCGTGAGGTGATTGAGGGCAAGGCGCTTGGGGTGCTGGAGGAATTGTCGTGAACCGATTGTACGCTCGTCATCCTGAACTTGTTTCAGGCTCTCCCAAGATCCTGAAACAAGTTCAGGATGACGAATCCATTAGGCCTGTTTCATGAATGCACCCGTGACCATATCCACCAGCCACCGCACCGACTTCCCGGGTATCGGGGCCGACTGGCATTATCTCGACAGCGCCGCGACGGCGCAGAAGCCAAAGGCCGTGCTCGACGCGATCGCCCGCGCTTACGGGCCGGAATATGCCACCGTGCACCGGGGCGTCTACGAACGCTCTGCCCATATGACCTTGGCCTTTGAAGCCGCGCGCAAGCGGGTGGCGGGTTTTTTGAACGCCGCGTCGGAACAGGAAATCGTATTCACCAGCGGGGCGACCGACAGTATCAATCTGGTCGCCGAAAGCTGGGGCAATAAATTTATCGCCAAGGGCGACCGGATCATGCTGTCGCAGCTGGAGCATCACAGCAATATCGTGCCGTGGCAGATGCTGGCCGAGCGGGTCGGGGCGCATATTGATGTAGCGCCGCTGACCGCCGACGGGCAGATCGATCTCGACTGGATCGAGGACTATCTGACCGAACAGCACAAGTTGGTCGCGCTGGCCCATGTCTCCAATGTCCTCGGCTCGCTTCTCGACGCCAAACGGGCGGCGGCAATCGCGCACAAGGTTGGCGCGAAGCTGCTGCTTGATGGCTGCCAGGCTGCGCCGCGCCTGCCGGTCGATGTGCAGGATCTCGGTTGCGATTTCTACGTCTTTTCGGGCCACAAGATTTACGGGCCGACCGGCATCGGTGCTTTGTGGGTCCCTTATGCAACGCTCGAAGCCATGCCGCCATGGAAAGGTGGCGGGTCGATGATTGATCGCGTGTCTTTTGACGGTACCACCTATGCACCGCCACCGGGTCGCTTTGAAGCGGGGACACCGCATATCGTCGGTGTGGTCGGGCTGGATGCGGCGATCCGATATGTCGAGGCGATCGGGCTGGACGTGATCTCGGCCCATGAAAATGCCACGCTGGCGACGGCGCGCGAGGCGCTGTCCGGGATAAACTCGGTACGGGTCTTCGGGCCGGACCGGAGCATGGGTATCTTGAGTTTTGCGGTCGGCGACGTGCATCCGCATGATGTCGCCACTATATTGGATGAAGGCGGGGTCGCGATCAGGGCGGGCCATCATTGCGCGCAGCCTCTGATGGATTATCTCGGGGTGCCGGCGACCGCGCGGGCGAGCTTCGGGATTTACAGCAACGCGGATGATGTTGCCGCTCTGGTGGACGGCATCAATCGGGTCAGAAAGATTTTCGGGTAAGGTGACGATATGAACGAAGAACGGAAAATTTTGGTCGAGGAAGTCGATAGCGTCGAAAAGCCGCGACTGGCGAAGGTCGAGGACGCGGTAGACGATGTGATTGAGGAAAAACCGGCTCCGGTCATGGCACCGTCGCCCTATGAAGCGGAAAGCGATGCCAGCAAGCTCAACCGCAAGCGCGATTATCTCGAGGGCTTTCTGGCCCAGAAACCGGCCGAGGTTCCTGCGGGGGAAGCGGGCGGCGATCTATACGAGGCGGTGATCGATACGCTCAAATCCATCTATGATCCGGAGATTCCGGTGAATATCTATGATCTCGGCCTGATCTACGGGGTCGAGATCACGCCCGACAATCACGCGATTGTCACGATGACGCTGACCACGCCGCATTGCCCGGTCGCCGAATCGATGCCCGGAGAAATTGAAATGCAGGTCGGCAGCGTGCCCGGCGTCGGCCACGCCGAAGTCACTCTCGTCTGGGACCCGCCATGGGACCCGCAGAAGATGAGCGACGAGGCCAAGCTCGAACTGGGGATGTTGTAAAATAAAACCCCTCCCTTTCAAGGGAGGGGCAAGGGGTGGAATATGAGGAAATTGGTTCGATACCAATTTCCGAATTTGCGAGTGGGGACGTTCCCCACCCCCAACCCCTCCCCTGAAGGGGAGGGGCTTAAAAGGAAGAAGTGCTATGACCGATGTAAAAACCAAAACCCGCGAAATACCGGCGGCGATCAATCTCACCCCGGCGGCGGAACAGCGCATCACCGACTTGATGGCGAAGGCCCCCGACGACGCGATCGGCGTGAAACTTTCGACCCCGCGCCGCGGCTGTAGCGGCCTCGCCTATTCGGTCGATTATATCAGCGAAGAAGTCCCGTTTGACGAGAAAATCATCACCCCCGGCGGCACCTTCTATGTCGACGGCGGTTCGGTGCTTTATCTGATTGGCAGCACGATGGACTGGGTGGAAGATGATTTCACCGCTGGTTTTGTGTTCGAGAACCCGAATGCCAAGGGGGCTTGCGGGTGTGGGGAGAGCTTTACGGTTTAAAGCTTTTTTGCAGAACGGTGATCGATAAAAACCCCGGTGCTTTCACGCCGGGGTTTTTTTGTTCGTCATCCTGAACTTGTTTCAGGACCTCTTGAGACAGCGCGCCGACCTCGATGGATACTGAAACAAGTTCAGGATGACGAGTGGAGGGTTGTTCTTCGCGTCTTTGCGCCTTCGCGTGACAAAACAAACCCCTCCTTTTTAAAGGAGGGGAAGGGGTGGTCTATGAGGAGGCTGGTTGGATGCCAGTCTCCGAATTTGTTTGTGGGGAGAGGCACCACCCCAACCCCTCCTCTGAAGAGGAGGGGCTAAGTGTGCTTATACTTTCGAAGTCAGTTCCGGCACCGCATCGAACAGATCCGCGACTAGTCCGATATCCGCAACCTGGAAAATCGGCGCGTCTTCGTCCTTGTTGATTGCGACGATCGTCTTCGAATCCTTCATGCCGGCGAGATGCTGGATCGCGCCGGAAATGCCGATGGCGATATAGACTTCCGGAGCGACGATCTTGCCGGTCTGACCGACCTGATAGTCGTTGGGGACATAGCCCGCATCGACCGCGGCGCGGCTGGCGCCGATGCCGGCGCCGAGCTTGTCGGCCAAGGGCGTGATGACTTCCTCGAATTTTTCGGCAGAGCCCAGAGCACGACCACCGGATACGATGATCTTGGCGCTGGTCAGTTCCGGGCGCTCGGACTTGGCAATTTCCTCGCTGACGAAGCTGGAGAGGCCCACGTCGGATGCGCCGCCGACGGCCTCAACCGTGCCGGAGCAGCCTTCGGCTGCGGCCTTGTCAAAGGCGGTGCCGCGAACGGTGATGACCTTCTTGGCGTCGGATGATTTGACCGTGGCGATCGCGTTGCCGGCGTAGATCGGGCGGGTGAACGTGTCTTCGCTCTCGACCGAGAGAATGTCGCTGATCTGCATCACGTCGAGCAGGGCGGCGACGCGCGGGGCGATATTCTTGCCGGTGGTGGTGGCGGGCGCGAGAAACGCGTCGTGCGTTTCCATTAGGCTGGCGATCAGCGGCGCGGCGTTTTCCGCGAGCTGGTTGGCGAGCGAAGCATCGTCGGCGACGTGGACAGTGCTGACACCGGCGACCTTGGCCACCTGTTCGGCGACGCTGCCGCAGCCGGAGCCGAGTACCAGGGCGTGGACTTCGCCGAGCTGTGACGCGGCGGTGACCACGGCCAGCGTCGCGTCTTTCATATCTGTATTGTCATGTTCGACTAAAACTAGAGTTTTCATTTTTGGAACTCCTTCAAATTCTTTCAAAACCGTTCGTTCTGAGCCTGTCGAAGCACCTTGTCCCGCCAATTTTTCGACAAGCTCAGGACGAACGGGTGTGTCTCGGGCTCAGGCTATCAGATCGCGCCCGCAGCCTTGAGTTTCGCGACCAGCGCATCGACATCTTCGACCTTTTCACCGGCCTGCCGGACGGGCGGTTCGGAGACGTTGGTGGTGGTGAGACGGGGGCTGATGTCGACGCCGTAATCGGCGGGCGTTTTCTCGTCCATCGGCTTTTTCTTCGCCTTCATGATGTTCGGCAGCGAGGCGTAGCGCGGCTCGTTGAGGCGCAGGTCGGTGGTAACCACGGCCGGCAGGTTGAGTTTGACCGTCTGCAGGCCGCCGTCGATTTCGCGTTTGACGGTGATGCTGTCGCCGTCAAGTTCGACGGTGTTGGCAAATGTGCCCTGGCCCCATCCGAGCAGCGCGGCGAGCATCTGGCCGGTCTGGTTGCTGTCGTCGTCGATCGCCTGCTTGCCGGTGATCACCAGCTTCGGCGCTTCTTCGGCAACGATCTTGGCGAGGATCTTGGCAACGCCCAGCGGTTCGACTTCCTCGTCGGTCATCACCAGGATCGCGCGGTCGGCACCCATGGCGAGCGCGGTGCGCAGGGTTTCCTGTGCTTTTTGCGGGCCAACCGAAACGGCGATGATTTCTTCCGCCTTGCCAGCCTCTTTCAGACGGATGGCTTCCTCGACGGAAATTTCGTCGAACGGGTTCATCGACATTTTGACATTGGCGAGATCGACGCCGCTGCCGTCGGATTTGACCCGCGGTTTTACGTTATAGTCTATCACCCGCTTGACGGGCACCAGGATTTTCATTGCTGTTTCCTTCTTCTCATTTCTCAAGCGTCTTAGCTTACGTTCACGTAAACGTCAAATGTTGGTGCTGCGGTGCAGCATTTGCGATTTCTGTCCAACTCTCCGTTCGTCCCGAGCCTGTTGAAGGACGGTGGAGCGCGCCAGTTCGTACTTCGACAGGCTCAGCACGAACGGAACCCGCTCCTCTTTGCCTCAGGCCGCCTTCTTCTTCACCTGGGCGACAATTTTCTTCGCTGCATCGCCCAGATCATCCGCCGCCACGATCGGCAGGCCGCTATTGGCAAGAATTTCCTTGCCCTTGGCGACATTCGTGCCTTCCAGTCTAACGACCAGCGGCACGTCCAGATCGACTTCCTTGGCCGCGGCGACAATGCCCTCGGCGATGATATCGCATTTCATGATTCCGCCGAAGATGTTGACGAGAATGCCTTCCACCGCCGGATCGGCGAGGATGATCTTGAACGCCGCGGTCACCTTTTCCTTGCTGGCGCCGCCGCCAACATCGAGGAAATTGGCCGGAAAAGCACCGTTGAGCTTGATGATATCCATCGTCGCCATCGCCAGGCCCGCGCCGTTGACCATGCAGCCGATATTGCCGTCGAGCTTGATATAGGCGAGATCGGATTTGCTCGCCTCGACTTCCGCCGGGTCTTCCTCGGTCTCGTCGCGCAGCGCAGCGAGATCGGGATGGCGCATCAGCGCGTTGCCGTCGAAGCTCATCTTGGTGTCGAGCACTATCAGCTGCTGGTCCTCGGTCACCACCAGCGGGTTGATCTCGACCATCTCGCAATCCATCGCGAGAAAGGCGTCGTAGAGCTTCTTGCCGAGCTTCTGCGCCTGCTTGTTGAGGTCGCCCTTGAGCTTCAGCGCGAAAGCGATGCTGCGGCCGTGGTGCGGCATAAAGCCCTGTGCCGGATCGATCGTGATCGTCCTGATCTTTTCCGGGGTGTTATGCGCGACTTCCTCGATATCCATGCCGCCCTCGGTGGAGACAACCATCGCCACGCGGCCGCTCGCCCGGTCGACGAGCATCGAGAGGTAGAATTCCTTCTCGATATCCACGCCGTCGGTCACATAGAGCCTGTTAACCTGCTTGCCGGCGTCTCCGGTCTGGATCGTGACCAGCGTGTTGCCGAGCATTTCCTCTGCATTGGCGCGTACTTCGTCGATCGACTTTGCGAGACGAACGCCGCCCTTGGCATCCGGTCCCAGTTCCTTGAACTTGCCCTTGCCGCGTCCGCCCGCATGGATTTGTGCTTTGACGACATAAAGCGGTCCGGGGAGTTTTTCGGCTGCGGCCACCGCTTCTTCAACGGTGAGCGCGGCATGGCCGGCAGGAACGGCGATGCCGTGTTTGGCAAGCAGTTCCTTGCCCTGATATTCATGGATGTTCATGGAAAGATGTGAAGCCTTTCATCGAGCTAGAAAATCGTCTGTCGGAAGACGCGAGTCTTGCGTGCGGCTTAAGCACAGATGGTGGGGCATTTCCACCCCGTTTCACGATATTTGTTAGTCGGCCAGGCCGCCGGACCCGCACCGGTTGCAGACGTAACCAGTGGTGGCTGAGCCGCGCGCGAAGCCAACGCTATTTCACGGCGCAGATAATTCCGGAAGAGGTCACGACGCCGACGATCTCCGGATCCTGCAGCGACCGGGTCTGTTTGACAAACTCGCTGATGGTCACCTCGCCTGGCTCGCGTTTCCTGAGCTTGCCCAGGCCGTTGAGTTTGTTGAGCTGTCCCAGCGAGAGGCGATCGACCATCCGGTCCGCCATGCAGGCCGATACCGGCGCGGACAGACCCGCGCTCATCAGCCCGTTGCGAACCCGCGATTCCGGTGTCGCGCAGGCAGAAACCATCGCGCATCCCGCTACGGCCAGGGTCATGGATTTGTAAATTGTCAGGATTTCAGTCGCTCCAGCACATCTTCATTTCGGATTCGGCGATAGCGCGCCATGACAAGGCTGAACAGCCCGAAAAGAAGCAGGCCGAATGCCACCGCCAGATAGAGCCAGTTGGTCGCGCGCAAACTGTCCAGCACCTGGCCGATACCGCCCACGGCGGCGGCATTGCCACTCAGTGCAGCCGAGCCGATTTGCCAGCCAAGAACGCCAAACACCACGGCCCGCGCGGCGTAACCGGCCCGACCGATATGCTTGGCCATGGCCGGTGCGTCGGCATCAAGCAATGCCATGAAATTCGCCGTATAGGCCTTGACGGCCTGATTGATCGCGGCGGCGAGAAATCCCAGGCCCACTATAGCAAGCAATAGTTCGCCCATCGGCATCGACGCCAGCGTTCCGGCCGCCTCGCCGGCTGTGTCACTTTCCGACGATCCACCGGACGTCCCGAAAGCTGTCTTGAAAGCAAAATAGCACAGGAAAATATGCGCAAGGCCGCTGGCCGCATGGCCGAGCCGTACCGCTATCCCCTTGGCGTCGGTGCCATGACCCTGCAAATCCAGCACCGCACCATATAGCCGATATATACCATATCCGAGCAGTCCGAGACCGACCAGCGACAGCAGAATCGCGCCGCCTGACATGGTTTCAATCTGCTCCAGCACGCCAGTCGTGCCCTCTGACCCGGCTGTGGTCAGGGCCAAATAGCCGGTCAGGCCATAAACAACCGCACGACCGAGATAGCCGGCGCGGGCGAAATTTTCGATATTGGTGACACGGGACATGCGAGGCTCCTAGACTGCTCAGCAGCTTAACGCGCGGTTCAGCCTTTAGGTTGCGTTCGCCGCGCTTTTCGCCAGATCGATGGCTTCGAGTACGACGCGCTTTGCCTCGTCGGCATCACCCCATTTGCCGACCCGCACCCATTTTTCCGGTTCGAGATCCTTGTAGTGGGTGAAGAAATGCTCGATCTGCTGCATCACGATTTCCGGCAGATGGCTGCCCTCGTCGATTTTGCGATAATAGGGGAAGGTCGCGTCGATTGGCACGCAGAGCAGCTTTTCATCGCCGCCATGTTCGTCTTCGAGGTTGAGCACCGCAATCGGCCGGCAGCGCACAACGCAACCGGGCATGAACGGCGAACGCGCCACGACTAAAGCGTCGAGCGGATCGCCATCGGGCGACAAAGTGTGCGGAATGAATCCGTAATTGGCGGGATAGCGCATCGGTGTGTGGAGGATGCGGTCGACAAACAGCGCCCCCGATTCCTTGTCAAATTCATATTTGACCGGTTCGCCGCCGACCGGCACTTCGATGATGACGTTCAGGCTTTCCGGCGGGTTGTCGCCGATCGCGATTTTGTTGATATCCATGGAAAAAGGTGGTCCTTATCTGGTTTTCGGCCTTAGCAGCCGGTCAATGCCCCCTTCTTGATCAGCACCCTCTCCGGTGATTTTCTCAAGCGCCGGATAGCGCAGGCCGCCGGAATGGTCGACCATAAAATTGTGATAGGCCTCGCCATTTTTGGCGAAAATGTCGATCTTGCCCTCCCCGCCCTGGCCATCCTCGATCGCCTGCTTGAGTGCTTCGTCGCTATAGGCCTTGCCGTTGACGGCCGAGATCGTGAGACCGGATTTCAGACCGGCCTTGAATGCCGGACTGTCCCAGATGACCGATTTTATCATGCCCTTGCTACCCATGACCAGACCAACGCTGTAGCTTAGGTCGAGCTGTTTCCGGCGCTTGTCATTGGCAAGGATATAGGCGCTCGGCGTATCGACGAACACCAGCCGGTAGCCGCCGAGGGCAAGGCCGTTTTTGGGGGCCTCCGTGCCGGTCCGGTACACCCGCTCTTCGATGAACCCGTCCCAGTCATAGGGCTGGACCCTGTTCAGTGCATCAACAACATCCTCTTGTTCATAGGTGACCACGCCCCAGTCGCCATTCCTGCCGCGGAAAAAATCCTGCGCAAAATCTTCCAGCGATTTGCTGCCGCCCGATTCGCGGCGGATGATCTGGTCGGCTTCGAGCCAGATCAGCAGGCCTTCGTTATAATAATCCTCGGCGCGCTGCCAGCTGGTCCAGGGTTTGGGACGCCTTGCCGCGATGATCGGATCATGGGTGGTGTCGATCAGCGGACGCCAGCTACGACCGACCCGCAGGTCCATGCCCGCTGTGATCGCGGCAAGGGCATCAAGCGTGTCCTGCTTCGAGTAAAGTCCGGAGCGGGCGCCCAGCACATAGCCCCAGAACTGCGTCTGCCCTTCATAAACCCATAGCAGGCTGTCGCGCATTGGTTGCCGGAAATCGGGAGTCCACATGCCTTGCGGGCGGCGATATTTGCCGTTCCAGACGTGGGTGATTTCATGCGGCAGCAGATTGCGGCGACCCGGCCCGCTATCCCAACCGGTGAAATATTCGCGGTTCACGCCATTTTCAGATGAACGGTGATGCTCCAGACCGATGCCTCCCATATCCTCGGTCATTGCGAGCAGGAAATCGTAGCGGTCGTAGGGGTGGCTGCCGAACAGCGCTTCTGCTTCCCTGACCAGCTTGGCGTGCGGCGCGAGATGCTGCTTTTCGGGTTTCAGATATTTTGCATCATCGGCGACGATGTTGAGGTGCGCACGGCTGGTCAGCGGATGGGTCTGAAAATATTGTCCGGCGAATACCGGGCTGTCGACCAGCGTGTCATAATCGGTTTTCTCGTAGATCACGGTGCTGCCGGTTCGCGATTTCGGACGCATGGCGCTCGCGGCCTGCCAGCCATCGGGATAGATGGCGGTCGCCTCGACCGGAATCTGGCGGACGAAATAGCCAGCCGGATAGAGCGAAACCTGGTGCCAGCGGAGGTTGAGCATGGCGGGTGCCATGACAATCCGGCCCTGGCTGCTGGTGGTGGCGGAGACAAACTGAAATTTGGCGGTGATCTGCGAAGCCCCTTCCGGTATCGTCACGTGAAAGGCGAAGACATCTACATCATCGCGGATCCAGGTCAGTTTTTCGCCGTTGGCGGTGAATTCCAGCCCGGCAATTTTCTCGATCTCGCCGCGCGGGGCGTGGTTGCCGGGCAGCCATTCGGGATAGAGCAGGGTCAGGCGGCCGGCCCCCGCGGCAGTTTGCGCCACCGGAATCGTCTGGGTGACCCGGAAAATGCCCCGGTCATGATCGCGGGTATCGACGGTCAGGGTCATGGTGCCGGGATAGGCAATATCCTGCGGTGCGGGAATAGTGTCCTGCGGCGCGACATAGTCCGGCTTGCTGAGATTTTTCGGCATTGCTACCGTGGATGTGGAAAAAGTGAGGGCCAGGACCAGACCCAATAGGCGAACGAGACGCATGCGCAGAAAATCCCTGTTATGATCTGCGGGCTTGAATGAAGGTTTTTGCAACTTTCGTCCAGAGCCAAGGTAGAAATAAGCCACTTCCGCTTTGTCGCTTCTCTGGCTAAAGCGCTCCCCATGGCAAAGATACAGACACCCCAGCCGGTGCGTGGCACGCAGGATATATTCGGTGAAGATCAGGAGCGTTTCCAGCACGTCGTGGAGACGTTCGAACGCGTGCGGCGGCTCTACGGGTTCAAGGGCGTCGAGATGCCGGTGTTCGAACCGACCGCGGTGTTCGCTCGTTCGCTTGGCGAGACCACCGATGTCGTGTCAAAGGAAATGTACTCGTTCGAGGACCGCGGCGGCGACAGCCTGACCCTGCGGCCCGAATTTACCGCCGGGATTTGCCGGGCGTTTCTGAGCAACGGCTGGCAGCAGCATGTGCCCCTGAAGCTGTCGACGCACGGCCCGCTGTTCCGCTACGAGCGTCCGCAAAAGGGGCGCTATCGTCAGTTTCATCAGCTTGACGCGGAGATCATTGGCGCGGGTGAAGCGGCGGCGGATGTCGAATTGCTGTGCTTTGCCGATCAGCTTTTGCAGGAACTGGGCATATCGGATGGCGTGACCCTGCAGCTCAATACGCTGGGCGACGCGGCAAGCCGCGATGCCTGGCGTGATGCGCTGGTCGAGCATTTTCAGGCGCACAGGACCGACTTGTCGGAAGACAGCCGGGACCGGCTGGAGCGCAATCCGCTCAGGATTCTCGACAGCAAGGAGCGGCAGGACCGCCCGATTGCGGACAGCGCACCGGATATTGACGCCTATCTGTCGACCGAGGCGAAGGAGTTTTTTGCGCAGGTGACGGAGGGGCTGGATGCCTGCGGCGTCGCGTGGGAACGCAACAGCCGTCTGGTGCGGGGGCTGGATTATTATCGCCACACCGCGTTTGAATTTGTCACCGACCGGCTGGGTGCGCAGGGCACCGTGCTGGCTGGCGGGCGTTATGACGGGTTGATTGAGACGCTCGGCGGGCCGCACACGCCGGCGGTAGGCTGGGCGGCCGGGATCGAGCGGCTAGGGATGTTGTTGGAGGAGCCGGAAACTTCCGTTTCAGAATTTGTATTCATTCCTGATAGCCATGAGTCAGAAGTTATTTCGTTGGAATTGGCTAAAATATTTCGATCTCCAGAAAATAACGTCCGAACCGAAATCGTCACATCGGGATCGTACAAAAAGCGGTATGATAAAGCCAAAAAAAGCGGTGCTTGGCGAGCGGTAAATGTTGAGAAGACCGAGGATCAATCGATCGCGATCGTAAGGATTAGAGATCTTAATATTCAAGATGCAAAGCCATTACGGAAAAGCTTGAAAGATATTGTCGGTGCAAAGTTTGAGTATGAAGAAATTACCGAAGATTATAGCGGTGGCCAATCGCGACCATTGATTTTGAAAAAGCGAAAATGACCGGCAATACACCACTCTCATCTCGTCACCCTGAACTTGATTCAGGGTCCATTTCTCCTTTCGCACAGGCTGTGCTTGGGGGCAATGGGTGCTGAAACAAGTTCAACATAACGACTTCGTGTCATTGCGGCTTCGCGTGATTGAAAAGCCCCTCCCCTTCAGGGGAGGGGTTGGGGTGAGGACTGTCCTTGGCAGTGCTCTGTTTCGACAGGCCCCACCCCCGGCCCCTCCCCTGAAGGGGAGGGGAGAAATATGACCGCCATCACCCCCCAGCGCCTGGCGCAGATCGAGGCGCGTTTTGCCGAGTTGCAGGCGATGATGGCGTCTGGCGAACTGGACAGCGATAAATTTGTCGCCGTCTCCAAGGAATATGCCGAGATTGAGCCGGTGGCCGAAGCGGCGGCCCGGGTAAAGGCCCTGCGCGACGAGCAGGAAGGCCTGGCCGAGATGCTCGCCGGGGACGATGCCGAGATGAAGGCGATGGCCGCCGATGAGGTCGACGGTGTCCGGAAGGCGCTGGAACAGGCCGAACATGCGTTGGCGCTGCAATTGCTGCCCAAGGACAGCGCCGATGACCGCCCGGCGATGATCGAAATCCGGGCGGGTACCGGCGGTGACGAGGCTGCCCTGTTTGCGGGTGACCTGTATCGCATGTACACGCGCTATGCCGAGGAGCAGGGCTGGAAGGTGGAAATGATCTCCGCCAATGCGTCGGAAGTCGGCGGTTTCAAGGAAGTGGTCGCCAATATCCAGGGCAAGGGCGTGTTCGCCAAGCTGAAGTTCGAATCCGGTGTCCACCGGGTCCAGCGCGTTCCGGAAACCGAGAGCGGCGGGCGCATCCATACCTCGGCGGCCACCGTGGCGATATTGCCCGAACCGGAAGAAGTGGATGTGCAGATTCGCAACGAAGACCTGCGCATCGACACCTACCGGGCGAGCGGCGCCGGTGGCCAGCATGTCAACAAGACCGACAGCGCGATCCGGATCACTCATCTGCCGACCGGACTGGTGGTGCAATGCCAGGATGGCAAATCGCAGCACAAGAACAAGGCGCAGGCGATGAAGGTGCTGGCGGCGCGGCTATACGAACAGGAACGCGACGCGGTGCAGAGCGAGGAAGCCGAGGCGCGCAAGTCGATGGTCGGGTCCGGCGATCGCTCGGAGCGCATCCGCACCTATAATTATCCGCAGGGGCGGGTCACCGATCACCGGATCAACCTGACGCTGCACAAGCTCCCCGAAATCATCGAGGGCAGCGCGCTCGGCGAAATGATCGACGCACTGATCGCAGAGGATGAAGCCAGCCGGCTCGCCAATCTGGATGGGTGATGCGGCGGGCGCGTTGCGCGCAGCGACGCAGCGGCTTGCCGAAATTTCCGACACCCCCCGCCTTGATGCCGAATTGTTGATGGCCCATGCCTTGCAGATCGGGCGGGAGGACCTGCTGCTGAACCTGCCGGGCCTGACAACGCCGGCAGAATATTCCACGCTGGTCGAACGGCGCCGGCGGTCAGAGCCGATTGCCCATATCATCGGCAGGAAGGAATTCTGGGGTCTCGACTTTCAGGTGACGGGCGATGTCCTGATCCCCCGTCCCGACAGCGAATTGCTGATCGAGGAGGCCGTGCGTGCGTTCGTGTCGGGGCATCCGCAGAGGATATTGGACCTGGGTACGGGCAGCGGTGCGCTTCTGCTGGCAGCGCTCAGAGAATTCCCGCAAGCAAGCGGTCTGGGTATCGATGCCAGCGCCGCCGCCCTGCAGATCGCCCATAATAATGCCGATGCGCTCGGACTGGCCGAACGGGTCAAGTTTCTGTTGCTGGACTGGACACGGCCCGATTGGCCCGACGCATTAAAAACCGGCTTTGATCTGATCCTCGCCAATCCTCCCTATGTCGCAACCCGCGTGAAATTGTCGGCTGATGTGGCAAATTTCGAACCGCATCAGGCTCTGTTTGCCGGTAAAGACGGGATGGATGATTACCGGATCCTGGTTCCTGCGCTCAAGAACCTGCTCTCCGAAACCGGTCTTGCCCTGTTAGAGATCGGCTTCGATCAGGCTGAACTGGTATCGGATCTGGCCCTGGAATATGGCTATCATGTTGAATTAAAGCAGGATATTGGCGGCAATGACCGTTTGTTAATCTTGCGCCAATAAAAAGGGCTTGGTTTTGACGAGTCGAGTCGCTAAGACTGGTTCAGGCCTAGATGATTTCTGGCGTTTTCCCTAAATCTCTGGCCTGCCCCCAACTTGATGATTTTGCTGGTTTTCGGCGAGTATCTGTCTTGTATGGGCCGCTGCGGACGGGTTGTCTGCAACGCAATCGCCACCCCAGCGTGGCTATAACTTGAGAAAGACCAAGTTTATTAACGGTATAAGGATACCTTACATTTGATGAACAATCGTCAGCCTGGCCGCCGTGGGCGCGGCCGGAACACCAGCAACCGTCCTCAGGGCAACCGCGGTGGCGGTTCGGACCGCGACAACCGGATCGACAGCCGCACGCGGGGCAATGCCGTGCAAATGCTCGATAAATTCAAGAAAATGGCGCAGGATGCGCAGGTCAATGGTGACCGCGTCCAGGCTGAATATTATCACCAGTTTGCCGACCATTATTTCAGGGTAAACGCCGACACCGTGGCCCGCCGGGAAGAACAGCGGATCGCGCGTGAAGAAACGCGCGGAGACAATCGCGGTAACGGCTCCGGTCAGGACGATTCCGGCGATAAGGATGGCGGCAATGGTCGCGGGCGTCCGCAGCAAAATCGTCAAAAGCGCGATGATCATGAAAATGTTGCGGCAAATGATGCGACGGAAGAAAAGAAACCGGTCCGCAGCCGGCGTCCGCGCAAAACAGAGAAAGTCACCGCCGATAGCGAAAGTACGGAAAAGAACGGCGAACCCAACGGTCTCGACGCCAGTGCCTTGCCGCCCGCGATTTCGCAGGCGAAAGAGGTTGAGGTTGAAAAGAAGCCGGCGCGTAAAAAGCGGGTTGCAAAACCACAACCGGCCGAAGAAGGCGACGCTCTCTAGCTAACCTTCGGCTGCAATGAGATAATGACGGCAGCATCGGTATATACTGATGCCTGTCACCAATTCCGGGCAAACACCGGACCCGGCCGTTTTCGGGCGGTCAGGGATTACGAGAGGGCGTTGCCCAGCCATCCGGGCAGGTCGAGTCCGCGCAGATCCTCGACGCGCCGATGCTCAACCGACAGGCCCCATGCCGGATAGCTGACACGCTGGCGCTTTTCATCGGCTTGCGCGATCGGAACGACGACCATCCGCCGGTTTACCTTTTGCCGGTAGTTCATCCGCGCGGTGTTTTCCTGCCCGACATAACAGCCTTTGGAAAAGCTGACCCCGTGCAGTTCAGCGGCATTACATTCGAGCCACAACGTCTTGTCGCTGCCGAGCTCCGCGGCTCCCTCGGTCACGCCGTGGGACAGGCGATGCTTTCTATAATCTTCCTCTGCGCCGTCGCCATCGCCGGCATCATTCAACCAGCGATGTCCCAATACTGCGAGTCGGGGATCTGCCGGATGCTCTTCGGCTACCCGAGTCCAGTGAACGCCGACCGAACCGTCCAGGACAATCTCTATTTTTCGCCGCAAGCGATAGAGTTTCAGGCGGCGGACAAGTCCCTCGGCCTGCTCCTTTTCACAGTCAATCAGGATATCCTTGCCATCGGTCCAAAGAAAGAAATCGAACAAGACTTTGCCCTGCGCTGTGAGCAGCGCAGACCACTGGGGAGCGCCCTCGTTGACCTCCGCCATATCCTGGGTCACCAGGCCCTGCAGGAATTCCCTGACATCTTCGGATTCATCCGTCGCGGAGAGGCGAATGATGGCGCGGTCATTAAGTCTGGTTTCGGTCATGGCAATTAGGTAGGGGGTGCGGAAGGAAAAACCAAGCCTCTCGCGGAGTCCTATGACCGACACGATTACCATCCGGCGCCCTGATGACTGGCACGTGCACCTTCGTGATGGCGCCATGCTGACAGCGGTCGCTCCGTTTACCGCCCGACAGTTTGCCCGGGCGATCATCATGCCCAATCTTTCCCCGCCGGTGAGCAACGCTGCCAGCGCCGCGGCCTATCGGGAACGCATAATGGCCGCGTTGCCGGACGGGTCGGACTTTACGCCTTTGATGACCTGCTATCTCACCGATGACGCAGATGCCGACGATATCGCAAAGGGGCATGCGGAGGGCATATTTACCGCCGCGAAACTCTATCCCGCCAACGCCACGACCAACAGCGCGCTCGGAGTGACCGATGTGACGCATATCATGCCCGTACTCGAGCGGATGCAGGACATCGGCATGCCGCTGCTGGTGCACGGAGAAGTGACCGACGGCGATATTTTCGATCGCGAAGCGGTGTTTATCGAGCGGGTATTGGAAAAATTGACCGGCGCATTGCCGGGCCTGAATATTGTGTTCGAGCATATCACGACCGAACAGGCGGTCCAGTTTGTCGATAGCGCGGGGGCGAATATAGCGGCAACGATCACGCCGCACCATCTGCATATCAATCGCAACGCGATGTTTGTCGGCGGGATTCGCCCGCATGCCTATTGCCTGCCGGTGGCGAAGCGGGAACGGCACCGGCTGGCGCTGCGCAGGGCGGCGACGTCCGGATCGGCCAAATATTTCCTCGGCACCGACAGCGCACCGCATGAAGTGCACGCCAAGGAATCGGCCTGCGGCTGTGCCGGGATTTTCAACGCGCCCTATGCATTGGAAAGCTATGCCGCGGTGTTCGACGAAGAAGGCGCGCTCGACCGGCTCGAGGGTTTTGCCTCGGAGAACGGACCCAGGTTTTACGGCCTGCCGTGCAACGAAGATCGCGTGACCCTGGAGCGCATCAGTTCAGTCGTTCCCGACAGTCTCGAGGCCGCCGGCTCCACGCTCGTCCCTTTTCACGCAGGAACCCGATTGGATTGGCGCATGGTCCAGCCCTGATTGGCCGTCGGTTGGGGCGCCCTTGAGGGCCGGGAGACTCGGATTGGATATTGGGCATTGCCGGCACGAGACAGAAAATTCTCAGGCCAAGGGGACTTTTCGCATCGTCTTGCCCGCCAGATAGGAATCGGTGGAATAGAGTGCCAGACTGATCCAGATAAGCACGAAGCAGACGATATGTGACGGGGTCAGCGGTTCCCTGTAGACAAACACACCAACCAGAAACTGAATCGTAGGCGCCAGATAATTCAGCAGTCCGATCGCGCTGAGGGTCATCTTCTTGACCGCTGCTGCAAACAGTACCAGCGGGATTGCAGTCACTATGGCACCGCCGATCAGCAGCAGATCAATCATCCGGTTATCGCCGAGATGCAGGCTTGTCGCGGAGGGCGGCGTGCCGAATGTCAGCCAGATCAGCAACAGGGTGAAAGGAAGGAACAAAATACCGGTTTCTGCTGTCAGTCCCGTCACAGGCCCAATGTCCGCCACCTTGCGGACCAATCCGTAGCTGCTCCAGGAACCGGCCAGGACAAGGCTTATCCAGAGTGTTTCCAGCGCTTGTACTGCCAGCACGGAGACTCCCGTTACGGCGATCGCAATGGCGATCCACTTGTTGCGGGAGAGTTTTTCGCCGAGAAATACCCTGCCCAGCAAGACGCTGAGAAGCGGGCTGATAAAATATCCGAGACTGGCAGCGAGAATATGATCTTCGTGCACGGCCCAGACATAGATCAGCCAGTTCGCGGCGATGAGACAGGAACTGGCCAGCATCGCCCAGCGCAATTTGCGATTCGCCAAGGCTGCTCCCAGGCTTGCGAGATTCTTCCGGAAATAAAGGATGACGAGGAGCAGAGGCACTGACCAGACGATGCGATGGGCGACAATTTCCACCGCGTCGACGCTTTGCAGCAGTTTGAAATAGACCGGCATCAGGCCCCAGAACACACAGGCGATCAGCGCTTGAATGAAGCCGGTTCGGCTGGTGGTTGGTGCAGGGGACATTGTGCAGCGCTTAAGCTGCACGCTGCTGTCCGGCAATCAAGAAATCCTGTTGTCCGGGAAATCTGGAGACTGGGTCAGATTATCCCGCCGCCGATCCACAGCCGGAAGGCGGAGATAGCCATAACGATCAGGCAGAAATACATGCCGCTCGTGCGGGAGGAAATCAGGCCAAACAGCGCTCCGATGCCGGCAATCGGCAGGATCAGCCAGTTGGTCCAGCCGAGCAGAGGCACCAGGCCGATAAAGGTTAAAACAAGGGCGATGATTCCGATCAGGATGGAGATGATATTGGCCATAACTGTATTATAGGCATAGTGCACCGCTTTTTCAAGCGTTGGCAATGCGACTGGCTCGTAGTAGGCTGAAAGCTTACGGAAGGCGGGCCATGGCTATCGACGATATCAGAATTGAAACCGACCGTTTGATATTGCGGCCGCCCAATGGCGACGATTTTGACGAATGGGCTGCGTTTCAGGCGGACGAAGTCACGATGACCTATATCGGCGGCGTCAAAAGCCGTGCCGAAAGCTGGCGGGATTTATGCGCCATGGTGGGGGCATGGCATGTTCGCGGCTATGCAATGTTCTCCCTGATCCTCAAGGATAGCGGCAAGTGGATTGGCCGCATTGGCCCCTGGTATCCCGACGGCTGGCCGGGAACGGAAGTGGGCTGGGGCATTGCTCCCGAGTATGCCGGCAAGGGTTATGCACTGGAAGCAGCGGTGGCCAGCATGAACTATGCGGTCGATACGCTTGGCTGGAGCGATATCTGCCATACGATTGATCCGGACAATATCGCGTCGATCAAATTGGCCGAGCGGGTTGGTTCAACCAATCGCGGGCCGACCAGGCTGCCCGCACCCTACCAGGATGCGCGGGTTGACGATTGGGGACAATCGCGCGAACAATGGCAAGAGAATAGAAAACAATTCCAACAGGAGAGCAGGCCATGACCGAAGATCGCTATCTTGATCCCACCCGGGAAAGTTTCGACGCATTCAAGGCGCTGCCGCGAGACGTGCCGATCAATATGCTCAATCTGCTGCGATTTCATGAGGCGGCGCAATATCCGGCTGATCATCCCAATGCCACCAAGGGCTGGACCGGTGAACGTGCCTATGTTGAATATGGCAAGACCAGCGGGCCGATATTCGAGCGGGTCGGCGGCACGATCATCTGGCGCGGAAAGATGGAATGCATGGTGATCGGGCCCGATGACAAGCAGTGGGACTCATCTTTTATCGCCCGCTACCCGAATAGCGGCGCTTTCCTGGAGATGGTCACCGACCCCGAATATCAGAAAGCCGTGGTCAATCGCCAGGCGGCCGTTCTGACCTCGCGCCTGATTCGTTTCGGTGAAATCGAGGGGCCTGCAACCTTCGGATAGAATCCCGAAATGGGACAAAGTGTTAACGGATGGTCACCGGATTAACCAAATTCCCTAACGGATAATTAACGCTTTTTGATGCATTTGTGCCTTCAAATTCAGGAGCAAATCGCATGTCCCACCTATCCCGTTCCCTTTTGCTGTCGGCAGCAGCTTTTGCGCTGCCGTTGACGCTTGCAGCCTGTGGCAGCAACGAGACCAGCGAAGAAGAGCTGGCAAAACTGGACGACAATCTGACCTCCGACCCGGCGATGAACGATGCATTGGAAGACGCGATTCTCGTCGACCCCGATCTGACGGATCAGGCGAACCGCAATGCCATTCGCGGCGCTAATGGTCCGGCAGACGGATCGGTTCCTCCCGGTGCCACCTATGCCGGCGCGGCCGGTGACGGCAAGGCTGCAGCAGCAGCGGCGCTGGGCGGCAAGATGCTGAGCGCGCCAAAACCACGGCAAATGACATCGGATGATGAATGTTCCAGCTGTGCCGGAAGCGAAGGCATGACGCTGGGCGCGAAAGCGGAACGGCAAAGCGCGCAGCGCGGCAAGGGCACATGCGACCAGAAACTGAGCTATAATATGGGCTGGGCCAACCGGATGCCGCCGGAATTTCCGGTCTATCCGAAAGCCAATGTGCAGGAGGCTGCCGGTGTTGAGGGCGGTCTGTGCGATATCCGTGTGGTCAGTTTCACCACCGCCACGCCGATGAAAAGCGTCGTGGATTTCTATTATACCCAGGCCAAGCGCGGCGGCTTTGATGCCGAATATCTGCTGCGCGGCAACGAGCATGTCCTCGGCGGCACCAGAGGCAGCGATGACGGTGCCTTTGTAATCACGCTGAACCAGCGTTCGGGTGGCGGGACGGCTGTCGATATCGTCGCCAGCAACGGTCGCTAGTTTGTAAGAGACAACGCCGGATTTCGCATTTCCATCTGTCCGGCATCAAGAGGTGGCCCGCTCCGGCCACCTTTTTTTCGGTCTGTTCCCGGCAATGACCGCTGCGATGTGCGGGTTTACGGTTGATCAGTCTCCGCCGATCCGTTCGATATCGGCGCCGACCGCCGCCAGCTTTTCCTCGAGCCGCTCGTAGCCGCGATCGAGATGGTAGATGCGTTGCAGCCGGGTCTCTCCTTCCGCTGCCAGTCCGGCAATGGCCAGACTCATCGAGGCGCGCAGATCGGTCGCCATCACCGGTGCGCCGGTCAGTTTCTGAACCCCCCGCACCACGGCGGTACGGCCCTTGGTTTCGATATCGGCGCCCATCCGGTTGAGCTCGGGTACGTGCATGTAGCGATTCTCGAAAATCGTTTCGGTGAGCACGCTCGCGCCATCGGCGAGGCACAGCATCGCCATCAGCTGCGCCTGCATGTCGGTGGCAAGGCCGGGATAGGGAGCGGTGGACAGGGTAAGCGGCCTGAGCTTGCCATCGGATGATACCCGGATGCCCTTGGCATGGATGTCGATGTCCAGGCCGGAGTGGCGCAGCGCATCGAGCGTCGCCTCCATTTCATCGGCTTTGGCCGCCAGCAGGTCGACTTCGCCGCCGGCAATGCCGACCGCGCAGGCATAGCTGCCCGCTTCGATCCGGTCCGACATTACCCGGTAGGTGCAGCCGTGGAGCCGGTCGACGCCGTGGATGGTCAGTGTGGAAGAGCCGATGCCTTCAATCTCCGCGCCCATCGCGACCAGCATGTTGCACAGGTCGACAATCTCCGGTTCCCGTGCGGCGTTCTTGAGGATGCTCGTGCCGTTTGCCAGCACCGCCGCCATCAGGGCGTTTTCCGTTGCACCGACCGACACGACGGGGAAGGTAAATTCACCACCCGGCAATCCGCCATCGGGTTGCCGCGCCGTAACATAGCCGCTGGTGGTTTCGATTGTCGCGCCGAGCGCTTCGATAGCCTTGAGATGCAGGTCGATCGGCCGGTTGCCGATTGCGCAGCCGCCCGGCAACGATACCCGGCATTCGCCGGCGCGGGCCAGCAGCGGCCCGAGCACCAGTATCGAGGCGCGCATTTTCCGGACAATATCATAGGGGGCTTCGGTCGAGGTGATCCGGCCTGCCTTGAGCGTCATGACCCGACCGAAATCTTCTGGTCTGGCCCCCTCTATGGTGGTGGAAACGCCGAGCTGGTTGAGCAGATGCCCGAAACTGTCGACATCGGCCAGCCGCGGGAGATTGCGCAGGGTGACCGGTTCATCGGTCAGCAGCGCACACGGCAGCAAGGTCAGAGCGCTATTTTTTGCGCCGGAGACGGGAATGGTGCCAGACAGCCGATTGCCGCCGCGTATCGAGATAATATCCATGGTCCAGCGTTTAACGAAAATGGTGATGCAGGCAAGTCTCTTGCGTCGGTTGCAACCAGCGCACGTGACATGATCCGCTAGTTGCGCAGCAGCCCCAGAGCCGCATAAGCGGATTCCAATGTCGGTTGCGCCATCGCCGCAGCTTTTGCTGAACCGCTGCGCAAAATCGCATCAATTACCGTATCGTCCTTGCGCAATTCTTCAAACCGCTGGCGGATCGGCGACAATTTGCTTACCGCCAGATCGGCCAGCGCCGGTTTGAAATCTCCAAACCCCTTGCCCGCAAATTGAGCGAGCACAGCATCTTGCGACTGATCGGCGAGCGCAGCGTAAATGCCGATCAGATTCTTCGCTTCCGGGCGGCCGTCAAGCTCGGCCAGATTATCCGGCAGCGGTTCGGGATCGGTTTTCGCCTTCCTCAGTTTCCGGGCAATGGTTTCGTCGTCATCGCTCATGTTGATCCGGCTGAGATCGGAAGGGTCCGACTTGCTCATCTTGGCCGTGCCGTCACGAAGGCTCATGATCCGGGCCGCGGCCTTGCCGATGAACGGTTCCGGCAGGACGAATGTTTCGGTGCCGGTATCGCTGTTGAATTTTGCCGCGATGTCGCGGGCCAGCTCGAGATGCTGTTTCTGATCTTCGCCCACCGGAACGTGGGTGGCCTGATAGACGAGGACATCCGCCGCCTGCAGCACCGGATAGCCGTAAAGACCGAGTGACGCTCTCTGTTTGTGCTTGCCGGACTTTTCCTTGAACTGGGTCATCCGGTCGAGCCAGCCCATCGGGGTGTTGCAGATCAGCATCCACGCCAGCTCGGGGTGCGCCGGTACCCGGGCCTGGTTGAATAGTATGGACTTGTCGGGATCGACTCCGGCGGCGACCAGCGCGGCGACCATTTCACGGCAATTGGTGGCCAGTTCGACCGGGTCGGTGTGGACGGTGATGGCATGGAGATCTGCGAGGAAGAACAGGCATTCCCCCTCGTCCTGCATCGTCACCCAGTTCTTGATCGCGCCGAGATAATTGCCAAGATGGAGATTCCCCGTGGGCTGGATGCCCGATACTGTCCGCATGTTACAGGTTTCCTTCGCTTGCGGCTTCTTCCGCCGCTTTCTTTTTGGTCAGCATGGTGATCTTGTCCCGGTCGATCGCGCCGGTCAACCATGCAAGCGCCGCATAAACCAGCCCGCCGACGCTGACCAGAGCGGTGATTGATCCAACCCGTTGCCAGATTGTGCCGTCGTACAGGCCTTCGCCGATCGGGGCGGCATAAATCAGCACCGCTGCCATGCCTGCGGCGGACAATGTGATCCGCCCGATCCGGAGCAACAGCGTCCATTCGAGATGGAAATGCCCGCGACGGTGTAGCATGAAGTACAGCATCGCGCAGTTGCACCAGGCGGCCATCGCACCGGCGAAGGCGAGGCCGATGATACCATAGATCGGGATCAACAGCAGGTTGAGTGCAACATTGATGAGCAGCGATATACCGGCGGTGTAGACCGGCGTCTTGGTATCCTTGCGCGCGAAAAAACCGGGGATCAGGACTTTCACCAGCACATAGGCGGGCAAGCCGACGACCAGTGCGGCTACAACCCCGGCAGTGGTCTGGCCGTCGCTGGCGGAAAATTTGCCACCGACATAGAAGGATGTGACCAGCGGTCCGGCGGCAAAGAACAGGGCTATTGCTGCCGGGATGGTGATCAGCATGGCCAGTTCGACAGCATTGCTTTGCAACCGTTGGGCACCACCCAGATCATCCTTGGCGATGAATCGCGACAGTGCGGGCAATATCGCCGTGCCGAGTGCAATGCCGATGATACCCAGGGGCAACTGATTCAGGCGGTCGGCCATCGCCAGATAGACGAAGGAGCCTTCCGGCAAGCGTCCGAGGAAGAACAGGTCGACGAAGCGGCTGATCTGATAGATGCCTGCGCCAAACACGGCGGGCAGGATGAGGACTCCCAATTGTCTGACATCGGCATTGAACCGGGGCTTCCTGAGCGGAAAACGGAATCCGGTCTTTCGCGCCCAATAATATAGCCAGAGCATCTGAGCCAGACCGGCCGATGATACGGCTATCGCCAGAAAATAGGCTGTCTGGCGCGGGTCGTCGCCGCCATTCACCAGATGGGCCGCGAGCAACGCCGTGATCATGCAGATATTGAGCATGATCGGCGCTGCTGCCGCTGCGGCGAAACGGCTGAGCGAGTTGAGAATCGCCGCAAATAGCGTCGTAATGCTGATCAGGCCGAGATAGGGGAAGGTTATCCGCGCAAGGGATACGGAAAAACTGCCCGATCGGCCGCCCTGCCCGAAATCGTCGATCAGCCAGATGATCCCGGGCATGACGAGCATCATGATCGCGGTGAAGATCAACAACAGGGGGACGAATACCGACAGCACATCGATCACAAAATTCTGCGCTGCTGTCCTCTCTTCATCCGCTTCCATCTTGCGATTGAACAAAGGTACGAAAGCGGCAGAGAATGCACCTTCCGCAAAAAGACGGCGGAAGATATTGGGGAGCTGGAACGCCAGCTGCCAGGCGTCGGCGGCAGCCCCGGCGCCGAGTATTCGCGCCAGCATGATGTCACGGACAAAACCGAAAATGCGGCTGACCAACGTCAGTCCTGCGATTGTTCCGGTGGATTTCAGCAAGTTCATTGCCTGCTGTCCTAACCGGGACGGTTAAGCGTTGCCAACCGGCTGTTCACCTGCCTGCTGTGCCGCCATCTGTTCGCGCTGCTGCATGTAGAGTGCGGTGAAATCAATTGGTTCGAGCAACAAAGGCTGGAACCCGGCATCGCGCACGGCATCGGAAATGATCGCCCGGGCAAAGGGAAAGAGCAGCCGCGGCGCCTCGGCGAAAAGAAACGGATGCGCCTGTTCTTCGGACACGTTGCGCAGACCGAAGAGGCCGCAATAGAGCAATTCCACGGCAAAGGCGACGCCTTCATCCGCTTTCGCGGTTACGTCAATCTTCAGTTCGACTTCATGGACTTCGTCCGAAACGACAGACGAGCCGATATTAAACTGCACATCAATCTGCGGTTGTGCGTTCCATTGGTATACGTCTGGTGCATTCGGATTTTCAACCGAAAGATCCTTCACATATTGTGAAATCACGCCGATTTGCGGCTGGGTATCCGCACCATTGGCAAGCGGATCGGGAGTCGTCACATTTCCGGCAGGATTGGTGTCGGAGTCGTTCTGGTCATTCTCATCAGCCATCGGGCCTGTCCTTTCGGAAAATCGGTCAAACATGTCCTTTGGCGCATATTGCCGCGCCATTTGCAGCGCGCCTAGCAGGGGACGGAACCGAGAGCAATGAAAGAGTAAAGGGCAGTTTCGGAGTCCGGCAACGGCATTGAAACTGTCAGCGCTGGTTCACAAATTGGCCGGTACAAGATACTGGCGGATTGCAGCTTGGCGGCTTTTTCTCTAATGCCGTTTGAAACCGGCCCTTTTTCTTCCTATGTATAGGCCAACAGGAAAGATTGGATTCTGAAGTGACCATCGAAATCGTATTATTGGCAATGGTAGCGGCTTTTCTCGGCTTGCGTCTTTACTCCGTGCTGGGCAAACGCACCGGCCATGAGCAGGAACATATGCCGCGGAACATAGAGCCGCGTGCAAATGAACGCAGACCGTTGGAAGATGCCAAGCCGCATATTCCGGATATCGTGCCCGCACCTGCCGGCACACCGACGATGGTCTATGACAGCAGCGCCGAAGCCGGAATGCGGGAAATCCTGAACGCCGACCGAAATTTCGATGTCGGCCGGTTTGTCGAAGGCGCGCAAGTGGCCTATCGCATGATCCTCGAAGCCTTTTGGAAGGGTGACAAGGAAGAGTTGAAATCTCTTTGTGATGATGATGTCTACGAGAGCTTTGTCGAAGTTATCGATGCGCGCGAGAAGCGCGGCGAAGTGCTCGAAAACCAGTTGGTACGCATCGACAATGCGCACATTTCCGCAGCGGAATATCGTCGACCGGTGGCGCGCATCACCGTCCAATTCGATGCGGATATCGCTGCGGTGGTCAAAGACAAAAATGGTACCCTGATCGGTGGCTCGCTGTCCGACGCGGCCGAAACCCATGATGTCTGGACGTTTAGCCGGGATCTTTCCAGCGCCGACCCCAATTGGCTGCTTGACGAGACTGATGAGGCCTGATCCCCGGTCGGCGGGCTATATTATCATGAAAATCGGGACGCTTTTCGGCGCGTTGACGTTGTTCAGCGCCTGTTCCATGACGATCATTCCGCAAGGAGCCGCGCAAGGCCGGTCGGCGCAGCAGGAGAGTGAGCGCGCAAGGACTGACAGCACCGATATCTCCGCTCCGAAGCCGACCGTGCCCTGGACTTCGACCCTCACGCTGAAGCCGGTCGATCCTGCGCAACTGGCGAAAATCGGCGAAGACACAACGCGCGCACTGGGTACCGGGATTGCGGCGGGACCAGATATCGCCACCCTCGATATCGCACCGTCCAAGGCAGTCTCCGCATTGCAATCCTTTCGGACCAGTTGCCCCACCCTTGTGCGGCGCGAAGACAATAGCGGGCTGACACAGGGCGCGGACTGGCAATTGTCCTGCGAGGCCGCCAAAGCCTGGCCGGCCGATGATGCGCTACGTTTTTTCACATCCTATTTCGAAACCGTCCAGATTGGCGATGGCGCGGCTTTTGCAACCGGCTATTTCGAACCACAGATCCGCGGATCGCGGGTTAGGAACAGCAATTATCAGGTGCCGGTCTATCGGCGGCCAGCCAATCTGATTGATGTGGATCTGGGCCTGTTTTCGGAAGAGCTGAAAGACAAGCGTATTCGCGGCAAGGTGGATGGGACCAAATTGGTTCCCTTTGAAGAACGGGCCGCCATTGACGATGGTGCCCTCGCCGGCCAGGGACTCGAAATTGCCTGGACCCAGGATTATATCGACCTGTTCTTCCTGCAGATCCAGGGCAGTGGCCGCCTGGAACTCCCCGACGGCTCGATCATGCGGATCGGTTACGCCGGGCAAAATGGTCACGATTATACCGGTATCGGAAGGGTGATGCGGGAGCGGGGTCTGCTGGCCGACGGCAAGACCAATATGCAGGGCATCGTCGAATGGCTGCGCGCCAATCCCGCAGAGGGCATGGGGATCATGCGTGAGAATCAAAGCTACGTTTTCTTCACCGAACTGGATGGGCCAGGGCCGCTGGGTGCGATGGGGCATCCCGTCGTCGGGCGGACATCGGTTGCCGCAGACCGGATGTTCGTACCGCTGGGCGCCCCGGTCTTTCTCGACATGGAACATGATATTGCCGACGGCCTCTGGGTTGCGCAGGATAGCGGCGGCGCGATCAAGGGGGCCAACCGTTTCGACACATTCTGGGGGGCGGGTGAAGAGGCGGCCCGGATCGCTGGCGGCATGTCTTCACGGGGACAGGCGCTGATATTCCTTCCCAAGGGCACCTTATCGAGGCTCTTCGCGTCGCAACCTGTCTCGAGAAAATAGACGATGTCCGACCGGCCCCTTACCGCCGGTGAAAAGGCGCTCTGGCAGAAATTTATCGAGACGGTTGAACCGCTCGACCGGAAACGGGTCAGCCGGGTGAATGCACTGCCAGTCGCCAGGAAGCTGTTACCGGGCAAGGTACCGATCACCGCGCAGAGCTATGGCGAGGCGCCCGGCAAGGCGATCCCGCTGAGGGAACAGGTCGCGGTTCCACACAAACACGGGCTCGACGGTCAATGGGATCGGCGTCTGGCCAAGGGTGTGGTGCAGCCGGATGTCACGATCGATCTGCATGGCTACACCTTGTCCTCGGCCCACGGCCGACTCGACAGCGCGCTGGAACTCAGCATCGCTGCAGGACATCGCGCGATATTGCTGATAACCGGAAAGCCGCGCAGCGCGGATGAACGGCATCGCAAAGGCGGCCGCGGAGCGATCCGCGCGGCAGTCGCGGACTGGCTCGCCGCTTCCCGCCACGCTTCCCGCATTGCCGCCGTCCGCCGCGCGCACCCTCGCCATGGCGGCGCGGGCGCGCTCTATATAATATTACGTCGTTCCCGATGATCATGGTTGGTGCTCAATCATGCTAGCGCTCGTCATCCTGTCGGCGCTGGCCGGATTGGCCGCTTTTCTGGGAGCCGCATTTGGCTGGCTCGACGAGCATAAAAAGGGCCTGATCAGCGACGAGATCCGGCGGGCGATCATTGCCTTTGGCGGTGGTGCGCTGATCGGCGCCGTGGGTCTGGTACTCGTTCCGCACGGGCTGGAAAGTCAGCCGTTATGGCTCGGGCTCGGCACGTTTCTGGCGGGCGGCGTGGTGTTCCTTCTGATCGATCACATCTTGAAACGGCAGGGTACGCCAGTCAGCCAGCTGATTGCCCTGAATCTCGACTTCATTCCCGAAGCGATTGTTCTCGGCGCGGTTATTTCCGGCGATTTCAAAATGGCGTTGTTTCTGACGGTCATTATCATCGCCCAGAACCTGCCGGAGGGCTTCAACGCCTATCGCGAGATCAGGCAATCGCATGCCGGCTTTTTACGGAAGCACGTGCTGCAGATCATGTCGGGCTGCATCATCATCGGACCGGTTTCCGCGCTGGCAGGATATTCGCTGTTCACACTCGACCATCTTATCCTCGGATCGATCATGACATTTTGTGCCGGCGGGATATTATATCTCGTGTTTGAAGATGTCGCCCCCGACGCTCACAAGACTGGCGACTGGAAGCCGGCTTTCGGCGCGGTGATCGGATTTTCTGTCGCCCTGGTCGGCTTTGGCCTAACCGGCTGAGCCATCCGGCCCAAGGGCATTTTGAACGATCAGCGCAAATATCTTGCTCAGCCGCTCCAGATCATCGATCGCCACCGCTTCGTCGAGCTTGTGCATGGTCGCGTTGCACAGGCCAAATTCGACCACCGGCATGATCTTGGCGAGGAAGCGCGCGTCGGATGTTCCGCCGGATGTCGACAGTTCCGGGTCCACACCGGTGACTTCGCGAATCGCGCCCGCGACGATGCTCGAAAATTCTCCGGGCGGAGTCAGAAACGGCTCGCCGGAGATGATCGGCTTTAATTCTCCGCCATGCCGCTCGACAATTTCCTGTACCATCGTGCTCAGGCTTTCGCCGCTGTGGAGGTCGTTGAAACGGATCGACAGGCGACCCTCGGCCTTCGCCGGAATGACGTTATGTGCGGGATTGCCAACGTGCAGGTCGGTAAATTCGATATTGCTCGGCTGGAACCAGTCAGTTCCATCATCCAGCTGAAGTGCATCGATCTCGGTCAGGATTCGGCCCAGTTTGGTGATCGGATTGTCGGCATTGTGCGGATAGGCGACATGGCCCTGCATCCCGCTTACCGTGATCCACATATTGACCGAACCGCGCCGCCCGATTTTCATCATGTCGCCAAGCCGGTGAACCGAAGTCGGCTCGCCAACGAGACAGAGATCAGGAGTGATGCCGCGTTCGGCCATGTGCTCCATTATCGCAACCGTGCCAAAGCGGGCCGGTCCCTCTTCATCACCGGTGATGATGAGGCTGATCGTGCCGAGATCGGTCGGCAATCGGTTAAGTGCGCCAACAAAGGCCGCAATGCTGCCTTTCATATCGACGGCGCCGCGCCCGTGAAGCATGGCGCCGCGCACTTCCGGAACGAAGGGATCGGTCTGCCAGCCCTGACCCGGCGGCACGACATCGAGATGGCCGGCATAGGCAAAATGGCGCGCGCCGGGGGAACCGTGACGAATGGCAAAGAGATTCTCGACGGGTCCGCCATGTTCGGCGTCGTCGGGCGCATCGCCGGCGATGAATCGTGATATTTCAAACCCGAGAGGTGCAAGCATCGCTTCCATCTCGTCAAACACGCTGCCGGTTGCCGGAGTGATACTGGGATGGGCGATCAGCCGCTTTGCATATTCAAGAATCGCTGCACGGGACATCAGTGGCCAATCAGGTTTTTGCCGTTTCCGGCTGCTCGAGGCGTTCGATTACCCAGGGTTCATCCTCGGCGGCTTCCATCCATTGGGTGGTCCACTCATGGTCGAGAATGGTTTGCATATAGCTGGTAGCAAAGCCGGGCAGACGGAATCCATAGGTCTGAAAGCGCGAAACCACCGGCGCATACATGATATCCGCAGCGCCGTAAGTGCCGAACAGAAATGGCCCACCGCCGCCGAAGCGGGCCCGTGCCTGGGCCCAAAGTTCGATAATCCGCGCAGCGTCTGCCTTGACCTCATCGTCGAAGGCCAGGCCCTCAAAAATCTTCCGCGTGTTCATCGGGCATTGACGGCGCAGCGCCAGGAAACCCGAATGCATTTCCGCTGCCATCGACCGGGCCATGCCGCGTGCGGTTTCATCTTTGGGCCAGAAGCGATCACGATGGGTCTTGTCGGCGAGCCAGTCGATGATCGCCAGACTGTCCCAGACGACGGTTTCTCCGTCCCACAGGATTGGTACCTTGCCGCCCGATGGGGCAAAATTCTCGCCAGCCCGGACATGGTCCCAGTCGTCACCATACAGGGGCACGGTCAGTTCTTCGCAAGACAGGCCCGACTGTTTGCAGGCGAGCCAGCCGCGCATCGACCAGCTGGAATAGGCTTTGTTTCCGATTATCAGTTTCATAGTCTGTCTCATAACCAAATATCTGAGACTGTGTATAGAAAAGCGTTGCCGAGCAGAATATTTGGGCAACCTTATGATGACTGCCCGTCAAGCTGAATGGCGCCGATGTGAAGCTTTGGCAGGCCCAGACTGCGGTCTAGCTCTGCACTGCCTCGAGAACAGCAAGCCGAAGCTCGTCTATGCCCTGTTTCTTTTCCGAGGAGGTGAGCAACAGTTCGGGATGCGCGGCGGGATGTTTCTTGGCGATGGCCGTGACCTTCTCCGCCGTCGCATCCAGTTCCTCCTGCTTGACCTTGTCCGCCTTGGTCAGCACCACCCGGTAGCTGACCGCCGCTTTGTCGAGCATCTCCATCACTTCTTCATCGACCGGCTTGATGCCGTGCCGCGAGTCGATCAGGACGAAGGTCCGTTTCAGCACCGCCCGCCCGCGCAGATAGTCGTTGATCAGGAAGCGCCATTTCTGGACCACTTTCGGCGGGGCCTTGGCAAAGCCGTAACCGGGCATGTCGCAGATGCGGAAGATCAGGGGATCGCCGACATCAAAGAAATTCAGCTCCTGGGTCCGCCCGGGCGTATTCGACGTGCGCGCCAGACCATTGCGATTGGTCATCGCATTGATCAGCGACGACTTGCCGACATTGGACCGGCCGGCAAAGGCTATTTCCGGCACTTTCGGATCGGGCAAAAATTGCAGCTGCGGAGCACTTTTCAGAAAACTTATCGGCCCGGAAAACAGTTTCGGGTGGAGGGGTGCGGTCATCTATCCAGCTTCCAGCAAAGGACGGAGTCTTTCGTCATGCCCCGGCCTTGTCCGCCTCCGCTTTTTTCGCTTTTTCCTCGGCCTCCTTCGCCATCATTTCCTTCATCTGAGGGTGGCGCGAATAGAGCCATTTCTGTTGGGCGATGGTGAGGATGTTCGACACGGTCCAGTAGAGCTGCAGACCGGCGGCAAAAGGCGCCATGATAAAAACCAGTATCCACGGCATGATGCTGAAAATCTGTTTCTGCATCGGGTCCATCGGTGCCGGGTTCAGCTTGAACTGCAGGTGCATGGTGATTCCCATGAGGATCGGCAGGATGCCGACCGCCAGGAAGGTCGGTGGATCAAATGGCAGCAGGCCAAACAGATTGACCGGCGTCAGCGGATCGGGTGCGCTCAAGTCCTTGATCCAAAGGGCAAAGGGCTGGTGACGCATTTCGATGGAAAGCATCAGCACCTTGTACAGGGCGAAAAAGATCGGAATCTGCAGGAATATCGGCAGGCAGCCAGCAAGCGGATTGACCTTTTCATCCTTGTACAACTTCATGATTTCCTGCTGCTGTTGCTGCTTATCGTCCTTGTGTTTTTCCTGAATCGCCTTCATTTTCGGCTGGACCGCACGCATTTGCGCCATGGATGCGAACTGCTTCTGTGCGATCGGGAACATGATCCCGCGCACGATGAAGGTCATAAGAATGATCGCGACACCAAAGTTACCGACCAGCTTGAACAGCCAGTTGAGCAAATAGAACAGCGGTTTCTCGAACCAGTAGAACCAGCCCCAGTCAATTGCCCGATCCAGATTATCGATTCCGAATTCCGCTTCATATTTCTCCAGAAGGGCGTTCTCCTTGGCTCCGGCAAACAGTCGGGTCGTGGTTTTCAGCTGGTTGCCGGGAGCGATGATTTGTGCGCTCTTTTTCGCTATTTCAGCCTGGAAAATATCGCCTGCGCCGGCACGGAATTTTGCGTCGACCGCATTGATGTCGTCCGGGACCAGTGCGCCCAGCCAATATTTGTCGGTAAAGCCCAGCCAGCTGACTTCGGTGTCATAGGCGTTGGTGCCGGCAACCGCGGACGTGCCGAACATCCGGGTAAAGAACCCGGGCTCTTCACCGGCCAGATTCTCGTAATCGACATCGTAATTTGCCGCGCCTTCGTAAACCCCTACGGGACCAGCATGGATGGTCCAGGTGCTTGCTTCCTCGGGCGGGACATTATCGAGATCGCGTTTCCGGTTCAGCAGGCCGTACGGTCTGACGGCAACGGCATTTTCGCCGCGATTGGTGACCGTCTGTTCGGCGGTGATCAGATAGTCTTCGTCGATCGACAGGGTGATCGCAAAGGTTTGTCCGGTCTCGTTGGACCAACTCAATGTTACCGGCGTTTGAGGGGTCAATTTGCTCTGGTCAGCAGACCAGATCGTATTGTCGTCCGGCACGGCAATGCCTTCACCGGTCCAGCCGAAGCGGCTGAAATAGGCGTTTTCGGTGCCGGAAGGCGCAAAGAGCCGAACAGGTTTGCTATTCTTGCTCATATCGACAGTGTGATCGGTCAGCGTGAGATCATCGATACGCCCGCCCTTGAGGTTGATCGAACCATTTACCCGCGGTGTTTCAATCAGGACCCTCGGGCTTTCGCGTAGCACTGCAGTCAGGGGGCGAATCTTGTCTGATGCCTTGCCAGTTGTAATATCCGCGCTGCCCGCCGTTGGACCAACGGAGGGGGTCAGGGCATCGCCAGGAACCTGATCGGTGGCCGGAACATTAGCCTGTTCCACCACCTCGTTCTTGTTGGCCATGTCCGGGAAAAACTGTTCCATCAGCATCGGCCAGCCAAACAGGATGATCCCGGTGAGCAGCACCGCCAAGATAATATTGCGTTTATTGTCCACTATGTCGTCCTGTTTTCGGCCATTTGTTGCAAATAGAATTGGTGTATGAGGGTATCAAGGCACCGGGTCGTAGCCCGAGCCTCCCCAAGGATGGCAGCGCAATAGCCGTTTCGCACCCAGCCAGCCACCCCTAATTGCACCATGTTTCTCGATCGCTTCAATCGCATAGGCGCTGCAGGTCGGTTGATAGCGGCAGGTCGGCGGCAATATCCGTGACGGGCCCCATTGCCAGCAGCGCACCAGGAAGATGAATATCGTCTTCATCGTTCTCAACCGAGCTTTTTGGCCAGGTGTTTCAAACCCCGTTCCAGTTCGACCCGCATCGCGGCGAAATCGGCTTCCTTATCGGTCTTGCGCCCGATCATGATGTGATCGACACCGGCCATGCCGTGGTTGGGCAGGGTCTGCGCGAGCAGTGCCCGAAAGCGGCGCTTCATGCGGTTGCGCGCGACAGCGTTGCCAATTTTCTTGGTGACGGTGATGCCATAGCGGATCGTCTCCGCTGCAATAGCATGGTCGCCGCGGCGGCGATGTGCGAGCAGCACAAAATCGGGTGTGACGAATCTTTTGCCGCGGTTGGCGGCCAGAAAATCGGCGCGTTTGCGAATCACTTCGATAGGACGGCCTGGTTCAGTCGGTGCCGAATCAGTCGCGACAGGCTGCGAGTCCAATTGATCAGGTGATGGGCGTGCTCCGACAGGCGCAGCACGGGCAGTCACGTCGGCTTCAGGCAGAGAGCTTCTTGCGGCCACGGGCACGGCGAGCGGCCAGCACTTTGCGGCCTCCAACGGTGGCTTTGCGGGCGCGGAAACCATGGCGCCGTTTGCGGACCAGGCGGCTCGGTTGAAATGTGCGCTTCATCGCGATTATCCTAAGTCAAAATTTCGATAAAAAAGGGCCGCCAAAAGCTGCGGCCGTTCCGTTGTCGCTGCGATTAGGCAGGCAGGCGCGGAAAGTCAAGCGTTTGCGCTAGACTTTCTTGTCGCGATTGCCGGTCTTCACCTTGCCGAAATAGGGCAATTCGAAATCTTCGGGAAGAGTCTTGTGATGTCGTCTGCGCATCGCCCAGTCGGTCCACTTGCCATAATGGGGGAATCGTCGTTTGAAATCGACATAGCGCTTCTTCGCCCAGCGTGAATTTTGCAGGACCAGGGCAAGGCCAATCGGAAAAACGATTATGAACCCGGGGCCGGGGATTGCACCAATGATCGGAGAAACCAGAATCAGCATAAATCCGATGACCGAGAGTGCGAATCGCGATCCCGATGTATATCTCCAGCGTTTCTTGGTCAGTTTCTCGTCCATCACATTCCAATTGGTGTTTCGAGACCAGACTCGCAAGTCTCGCTCTTGCAATTAAAGCGCACGGCCGTGATTATCGTTCCCGAAGATGGACGAGGCGTGAACGGAAATTGAGGCAAAAAGCGGCTAGTGGACGAGTTGAAAACGGACCATGTCGGCGCGGGACAGACGTAGCTGGTCCGAGAAGGGCACGCTGTTGGTCAAGGCGTAAAAGGCTTTTGCGGTGGGGGCGGACACGCCCATTTCCCGGTAATAGTCGAGATATTCAGCATGGACCGGATCATGGGCGGGATAGTCATTCGCTTCCCGACCGTCTTCGTCCATCCAGCTGTGGACCACGAATTCTGCCTCGGGATGCGCCGTTCGGCGGACCCCGGCGAGGAAAAGCTCCACTGCACCGGAGCGAACCGAACCGTTGGCTGGCACATGCGTGCTGATTCCCGCGCGGCGGATCATCCGGGCGAGGGTGAGATTGGCCGCCTCATCGACCGACCCGTCGCAATCGCGCATTTCGATTCGCTTGATTCCGGGATACTGGCTTAGCATCTGGCGGAAAACTGAGGGTGTATAGCTGTCCACCGTACCGGTCATTTCCGCCGTATCCTGCGCGATCACGCGGAACGGGCCAAATTGGCCGAATATACCGGCAACCGATTTCGCTCGTGGTGCCGGCTCGAATATCTCATATTCCAGCGTCTCGACCGTCTCGGTGACCACATAGCTGCTGGCACTATTGGCCGGATGACCCGGAATCAGCAGAAACGCGACGAGCAGGAAGGCGCCGACGAAAAAGCTGCCGTTCAACCCGCCCGACGCGCGATGATTCTCTGCCGAATCCGATTGGTTGCCCCGTATCATGCGGCGGTTTTGCAGGCAAATCGCTTGCCAAAGCGTAAGAGCGTGTGGTTGCGCGCCTGTTAACCCGTTTTTTGCTTGGCTTCCGCAGAGTTTTGACGGTTGCGGCCAAGTAGCGGTTGATACTCGACTCAATCTCCGGTCGCCGTCAGTGTTTCCGGCATGAAATTGGGGCGATTATGATGGTGGCGCTGGTTCAGACAGTGGCCTATCTCGGACTGGAAGCACGGGGTGTCGAAGTGCAATGTCAGGTTGCGCCCGGATTGCCTGCGTTCAACGTCGTCGGCCTGCCGGACAAGGCGGTCGCGGAAAGCCGCGAACGGGTGCGGGCGGCGATTGCAGCGATGGGTCTGTCGCTTCCGCCCAAGCGGATCACGGTCAACCTGTCGCCCGCCGATTTGCCCAAAGCCGGTTCGCATTATGACCTGCCAATCGCGCTGGCATTGCTTGGCGCGATGGGCATTGTCGATGCCGAAACCCTGGCGAGCTATATCGTGGTGGGGGAATTGTCACTGGATGGCCGACTGGCCATCACACCGGGCGTTCTGCTGGCAGCGCTCTACGCATCGGGCGAAAATCTCGGATTGATCTGTCCGGCATTGCAGGGATCCGAAGCGGCCTGGGCGGGTGACGTCGAGGTGCTGGCACCGACCGACCTGCTGGCGTTGCTCAATCATTTCAAGGGTCAGTCGATATTGACACCGCCGGAAACCGGTACCGCACCCGAACCGGAATATGGGCCGGACCTCAAGGATGTGAAGGGACAGGAAACCGCTAAACGGGCGCTGGAAATCGCTGCGGCGGGCGGGCATAATCTTCTGATGAACGGGCCGCCGGGGTCGGGGAAATCGCTGCTGGCTTCGTGTCTCCCCGGGATTTTGCCGCCATTATCACCATCCGAAGCACTCGAAGTGTCGATGGTGGCTTCGGTCGCCGGCATGCTGGAAGGCGGTCAGATGTCCCGGCAGCGCCCGTTTCGCGCGCCGCATCACAGCGCCTCGATGGCAGCGCTGGTTGGCGGCGGGTTGAAAGTCCGCCCCGGTGAAGTCAGCATGGCGCATCTCGGGGTCCTGTTTCTGGACGAATTGCCCGAATTCCAGCGACCGGTGCTCGATTCGCTCCGCCAACCGCTCGAAACCGGAGAGGTCAGCGTCGCCCGGGCCAACGCGCATGTCACTTTCCCGGCTCGCGTCCAGATGGTCGCCGCGATGAATCCGTGCCGCTGCGGGCACCTCGGAGATGCCGCCCTGGCCTGTTCAAGAGCACCGCGATGCGCGGCCGATTATCAGGCGAAGGTTTCGGGACCTTTGCTCGACCGCATTGACTTGCATATCGAAGTGGAGGCCCTGTCCGCCGCAGACCTTACCATGCCGCCATCAGCGGAAGGTTCCGCTGTGGTAGCGGAGCGAGTCGCCCGGGCACGGTCGATCCAGCGCCGGCGCTATGCCGATCTGCAAGAACGGACCAATACTGAAATCGATGGTGATGCGCTGGAGAAATATGCCACGCCAGACGAACCGGGACAGAGCCTGCTGGCGCAGGCCGCAGGAGCGATGCGTCTGTCGGCACGTGGTTATACACGGGTCTTGAGGGTTTCCCGGACGATCGCCGATCTGGCTGGCGCGGATCAAGTGGGTCGAATCCATGTGGCGGAAGCGCTCAGCTACAGGAGACAGGCACCCTGCAATTAGCTTGCGGATTGCGTTCCATGCACGCCGGTCCAATCAAGCCGCCTTGTCGCCTTCCGTCAGTTCCAGCGGGATAGAAAATTCGCTTTTGTTCACCGTCGACTTGGCGAGATTCGGCGATTTGCTGCTACGGTGCTTGAACTTGCCGTCGACATGGCCGCCCTGTTCGATGGTCACATTTTCATAGGTGACGTCACCGCCAATGCGGGCGCTGGAGGCGATGGTGAGATCACCGGCATCGATTGATCCTTCGACCGCGCCCGACAGGCTGGCGTTCTGGGCCACGATCGCGCCCTTGATCTTGCTCGACGGACCCTGGACGAGCGACAGGCATTTCACGTCGCCGATCACTTCGCCGTCGATATGCAGATCGACCTTCGATTCGATATTGCCGGTGATTATAATTCCGTCGCCGATGACCGAAAAACTCGATCCGCTGCTGCCGCTGCTTCTAGCCACGGCTGGCGCCTGACTCGGCGTGCTTTGGCGCGTTGGCACGTTGTCGTGCGATGGCTTTGACTTTGAGAACATCTGTATTCGCCTCCAAAAATGGCCGGGGGTTAATCGCTCTGCCGTGCAGCCGCACCTCGAAGTGCAAATGCGTCCCGGTCGAGCGTCCCGTGCTTCCCATAGCCCCCAATTGTAATCCCTGTTCAACTTTTTGGCCAGTGGCCACTCCAATCCGAGACAAATGCGCATAACGCGTCATCAATCCGTTGCCATGGGTGATTTCCACGGTCTTGCCATAGCCGGACTTCCATCCTGCATGGGTGACTCTGCCGCCGGCGGCTGCCAGTATCGGCAGACCGCGGGTTCCTTTAAAATCCATGCCGCTGTGCATGGCCCCGCCGCCGGTGAATGGATCACGGCGATAGCCATAGCTGCTCGATATCATCCCGGTACTCGACGGCTTGCCGGACGGGATAGCGATCAGGTTCCGTTCCAGCGCATCCATCCGCTGAAGCGCGAGGTTAAGTCGTTCGAGCGTGGGGTGCAGTTGCTGGCTTTGACTGTTGAAAAAAGGAATCAACGGACCACCCATCGCACCCACCGAATTTTTGCTCATCTTGTCTGGATTCAGGCCGAATTTGCGGATCGCCGCTGCGGCTTGTTCGGTGCGTCGAATGGCTGCCGATGTCAGGCGACGGGCAAACATGATCTGCCGGGCTTCGAGTTTTGCCAGCTGGCTCGCCTCCGGAAAAGCTGCGGTAATTTTCCGCGTATTTTCGGACAATTGATCGTCCGTTTGTTTTTGCTCCGCAACATCTCCGGCTTCCGGCTGTTCGCCGACAAATTGCTCGGTCAGCTGATCGAGTACATCCTGGCGTTGCTTGAGTTCAGCCGCGATGTCTTCGACGGATGCCTTGTAATTTGCGACCCGGCTTTCGGTGCTGTTTACCTCGGCTTCTTTTTGAGCGAGCGCCATGCGTTCGCCGGTGACGGCAAGCTGATTGACCATCATCACCAGAGTGATCAGCAGCCAGATAGCCAGTGCAGCCGCGACCGAATACACCACGCGTTTCTGCAATATTGCCGATATCGTCAGGAAACGGACCTGTCCGTGCGATCGCATGAAAAACTCGCGATCGGTAAACATATGGTCCAGCCGGGCTTTAAGCCCTTGCTTTGAATTTTCTTTTTGCATGACCCGCCAATTATTTTCGTAACCCCAGTCGGCCGCTAACAGAGGGTTGTGAAAGTGGCGAATCGTAGAGGCGCGACTCGTGACGAGTCGAAAGAGTCGTGGGATGAATTGCGAAATTCATGAAATATTAACCCCGATATAAACGATTCGGACACATCGATTGCTGTCGCGAGAGAAATTATTCCTGTTCACGGCGCATGGCGATTGTGGGTTAAATTGCCGACCGCGCCATGCTAGCAACCGCTCATGGAAGATTCTGCAAAACTTATCACCGATATGGGACAGAAAGCGCGCGCTGCATTTACGATGCTGGCCGGCGTGAGCGATGCCCAGAAGTCTGCTGCGCTGACCGCCGCGGCGCGACATCTGCGGGCCAGCCAGACCGCCGTTCTGGCAGCCAATCAACGCGACATGGAAAGCGCTCGCGATCGCGGGCTGAGTGACGCCATGCTCGACCGGCTGATGATCGACGAAGGCCGGCTTGAAGCAATTGCTGCGGCAGTAGAGAATGTCGCCAGGCTTCCGGACCCCATCGGACAAATCATCGACCGCAGCGAACAGCCCAACGGTCTTGTGATGGAGCGCGTCCGGGTTCCCTTGGGCGTAATCGGGATTATTTATGAAAGCCGGCCCAATGTCACCGCCGATGCGGCGGCTCTGGCGCTGCGGTCCGGCAATGCCGTAATCCTGCGCGGCGGATCGGAGGCGATCCAGAGCAACCGGGCGATTTTTGACGCCATGGTAGCAGGGGTGGTCGAAGCCGGGCTCGCCGCGCACGCCATCCAGCTGATCCAGACCACCGACCGGGCTGCGGTTGGTGCGATGCTGAAGGCCACGGGGCTGATCGACATCATCATCCCGCGGGGCGGCAAGTCGCTGGTCAAGCGGGTGCAGGACGAGGCCCGGGTGCCGATCCTCGCGCATCTCGACGGCATAAACCATACCTATATCGGCAAGGATGCGGATCAGGACAAAGCCGTCGCCATTGCCGTCAATGCCAAGATGCGGCGCACCGGCATTTGTGGAGCGATGGAAACATTGCTGATTGATCAGGATTATCCGGCGCCCGGGCCATTGGTGCGGGCGTTGATCGATGCCGGTTGCGAGGTCCGCGGCGACGATGCCGTGCTCGAACTGGACGAGCGAATCGTCTCGGCGGACGCCACCGACTGGGATACCGAATATCTCGCACCCATCGTGGCCGTCGCGATGGTCAACGGAGTCGACCAGGCTCTGGAACATATTGCCGAACATGGATCACATCACACCGACGTGATCGTAACCGAAGACATTGCGATGGCCGAAAAATTCATCCAGCGGGCCGACAGCGCGATCGTGATGCACAACGCCTCAAGCCAGTTTGCCGATGGCGGCGAATTTGGACTGGGTGCGGAAATCGGCATTTCGACTGGGCGTATGCACGCACGCGGTCCGGTGGCGCTGGAAGGACTGACGACCTATAAATGGGTGGTCCGTGGAACCGGGCAAGTGCGGCCTTGATCATCAGAATATGAAAACCACCGGCCTACTTGGCGGATCGTTCAACCCGGCCCATGGCGCCCATCGATCGATCAGCCTGTTTGCCATGGACGAACTTGATCTGGACGAATTCTGGTGGCTGGTCTCGCCGGGCAACCCTCTCAAGGAGGGAGCGAAGGATATGGCGCCGCTGTCTGCGCGTCTGGCATCAGCCCAGAAAATGGCGCGGCGCAGCGCGATACAGCCGACGGCTATCGAACAGCAATTGGGCACCAGATATACTTATGATAGTTTGCGGGCCTTGATCCGCCGCTACCCCACGAGGCAGTTTGTCTGGATTATGGGAGCGGATAACCTGGCCCAGTTTCACCGCTGGAAAAACTGGCGAAACATAGCCCGTCTTTTGCCGATTGCAGTTATTTCCAGACCCGGCTATGACGATGATGCCTTTGCGGCTCCCGCAATGGCTTGGCTTCGGCGCTTCGTCCACCCCGCGAGCCAGCGTGGTAACTGGACCAACTGGAGTACGCCGGCGCTGACATTCTTGCGCTACCGTCCCGACCCCCGCTCGGCCACCGCGATCCGGATGGCCCGGCCCCATTGGCATCAGCAATATGTTGGGCGCTGCGTTAGAGACGCGGTGACACACCGGCTGATTGGCCCAGAAGATTAGGATTTAAGTTGACGAAACCGAAGGTAAAAGTGTTGAAATCTGCCACGTCCAAGGAAGGAAAGGCCGAATCGGACGCACTTCATGCGCTTGTCATGAAATCGCTCGATGATGATCAGGCACAGGACGTTGTTTCCATCCCGCTGGAAGGCAAAAGCAATATCGCCGACCATATGGTGATCGCCGAAGGGCGTTCGACCAGACAGGTCGCGGCGATTGCCCAGAAACTTGCCGAACGGATCAAGCAGGCGGGCGGCACCGCCCGAATCGAGGGCCTGGCCAATGCCGACTGGGTATTGATCGATGCCGGCGATGTGATCGTGCACCTGTTCCGGCCCGAAGTGCGCAGTTTCTATAACCTGGAGCGGATGTGGGCTGTCGATGAGGAAGGTGACGCGGCGGACGTCGTCGAAGCCTGATTTCCCGGAGCGATGAGGTTGCATATTGTCGCTCGCGGAAAAATCGGCCGCAGCCCGGAAGCGGAGCTTGTTGATCGCTATTTGAAGCGAATTGGCTGGAATGTGAAGATTAGCGAGCTACCCGATCAGGGCGGTAAGGCGCCAAAACTGCAAGGTGTAACGAAGATTATCGCGATGGATGAAGCGGGAGAAAACTGGACCTCGAAACAGTTTGCGGATTTGCTCTCTACCTGGCGCGATAACGGGGCGCGCGAAGCGCGCTTTCTGATCGGTGCCGCCGATGGTTTGAGCGACGACGAACGGTCCAGCGCAGATCATTTCTTCTCCTTTGGCCAGGCCACCTGGCCCCATATGATGGCGCGGGCGATGCTGGCGGAACAGCTGTTCCGGGCGACATCGATTCTGGCCGGCCATCCCTATCACAGGGAAGGGTGACTGCAATGCTCCGCTCGGCTCTTTGGATGATCGTCGTGGCCGGCTTTGCGGTCAGTGGAGCAGCGCTGATTTCGGCGCAAACTCCCGAACCGGGTCTTTCGGAGCAGCAGCGCAGCCTGAAGTCGGCGCGCGAGCAGTCAGAGCGGGCGCGTCAGCGCAGCGATGCCTTGCGGCGCCAGGCCGAAGCGGCGAGCAACGATGCGGACCGGATAGCCAGCGAGGCTGCTGCTCTGGCCGCGCGCATTCAGGCAGCGGAAGCGGATATCGACGCGGCGCGCACCCGAATAGCCATTGTGACCTGGTTGCAGCAGCGCCAGCGCGCCCGGCTGGCGGAAAAGCAGGGGCCGATGATCCGGCTGACGGCTGCGCTCCAGATGATGACCCGGAAGCCGACTGCGCTGGCACTGGTCGAACCCCGCTCACTCGACGAGCTTATCTACATGCGCGCGATCCTGTCGGCGGTGATGCCGGAAATCGAGCGGCGGACCGCAAGCCTGCGCGACGAAGTAGAGCAAGGGGAACAGCTTCGGCTGCAGGCCGCTCGGGCAATTGCGTCGCTTGACGAGAGCCAGGGGCGTCTCGCTGAGCGGCGAAAGCAACTGGCCAGTCTGGAAGCGAGCGAGCGAATCGAGGCCGCGCAATTTTCCGACGATGCCGGAATTGAACAGGATCGCGCACTCGCTCTCGGCGAGGAAGCGCGGGATATTCTCGATTTGATGGACCGGATTCGCGAAAGCGGCGCCGTCCGCGAAGCGTTGGCAGAGCTGGATGGACCGTTGCTGCGACCCGGTCAGGGACGCGATCCCGCGATCCGTGCTCGGCCGCAGGCTAAAGATGTCGCCAATGCCTATCGCCTGCCGGTGAACGGTGAGATTGTCACCGGTCTCGGGGAAATTTCCGATAGTGGCTATCGCTCAAGGGGACTCACCATTGCCGTCGCTTCGGGAGCACAGATTATTGCGCCGGCCGCAGGGCGAGTAGCCTATTCCGGCCGCTATCGCGGCTACGGCAATATCCTGATCATCGAACACGGGGCAGGCTGGACCAGCCTGATCACCAATATGGCGACGATCCGGGTCGCCGTCGGTGACCGGGTGGTCCAGGGGACGCCGGTTGGACATTCCGGAGTTGATGATCCGACCGTCACCGTCGAACTGCGCCGCAATGGCCGGCCGATTGACATTGCCGCCCTGATTGGCTGAAAACCGCCCAAATGGCTGGAAAATAGTTGTTCGTCGAACGGTTACGTCATATTTGGTTAAGCTGCTTGGCTTTAGGAGTGATTCAAGCCTATATTTAATGCCGAATTATACATACAGGACAGCATCGATGAAAAAGCCCGTATTGCAAGCCGCCGCCCTTGTTTTGACCGTCGCGCTTTTGCCCGCGACGACATCGGCAATTTCCGCCGTGGATGCCAATACCTATCGCGAGATGGAGCAGTTCATGAGCGTCTTTGACCGGGTGCGGAATGACTATGTCGATCAGGTCGACGATGCCGATCTGATCAAAGGTGCCATTGATGGGATGCTGAGCAGCCTCGATCCGCACAGCAGTTTTCTCGACGCCCGGGATTTTGATAATCTGCGGACACAGACCGATGGCAATTACGGTGGTCTGGGTCTTTCGGTAACTCTGGAAGACGGTGCGGTAAAGATCATTGCGCCGTTTAAGGATACGCCTGCCGACAAGGCCGGAGTGAAAGCCGGAGACTATATCACCCATATCAACGGCGAATTGATCTACGGCGGTACGCTGGATGAAGCCGTTGAGGAAATGCGCGGCAAGCCCGGCACGCCGATCAGCATCACGATCGTGCGCCCCGGTCGCGACAAGCCTTTCGACGTCACAATGGACCGCGCGATCATCGATCTCAAACCCGTCACCTGGGAAATCAAGGATCAGATCGGCGTGATCAGCATCAACAGTTTCTCTAGCGAAACGGGTGCCGATGTCACCGCCGCGATTGCAGCTATCGACAAGTCTCTCGGCAAGAAGCCTCTGGGTTATGTGCTCGATTTACGGTCCAATCCGGGCGGTCTGCTCGATGAGGCTGTATCGGTATCCGACGTTTTCCTGTCCCGCGGAGAAATCGTTTCGCAGCGCGGACGTGAAAAATCCGATATCGAGCGCTATTTTGCGAAGAGTGGCGATGCCGCCAACGGTCTGCCGATCATCGTACTGATCGATGCCGGTTCGGCGTCGGCTTCCGAAATTGTCGCCGGTGCCCTGCAGGATCATCACCGCGCTCTGGTCATGGGCGAACGCAGTTTCGGCAAGGGTTCGGTGCAGACCTTGTTGCCCCTTTCCAACGACAGCGCGCTACGCTTGACCACCGCCCGCTATTATACGCCTTCGGGCAAGTCGGTGCAGGAGGGCGGGATTGAGCCGGACCTCAACGTACCGCAGCTATCCGACCCGGATTACAAGACCCGTCCCCGGTTCCGCGAATCCGACTTGCGCCGCCATCTGATCAACGAGGTCAAACTCAAGGATGAGATACTCGAAGAGGATAGCAAGGAAGATCCGCGCTTTACCCAGACTGCCGAAGAATTGAAGGAGGCTGGCGTAGAAGATTTTCAGCTGCATTATGCGCTGCAAACCATTGGACGCCTTGGGCCCGAAGGTTTGAAGATGGCGATGAACAAGGCGGCGAAAAAGCCGGTCAAGAAAGCGGTGGTAGCGAAAAACTAGGGCCCTCCGATGGCTTCGACCCGAAACGCCAATTGGCTGGCCTTTCTGCTACCCGCCGGATTGCTCGGCGGCGCGCTGATCAGCCAATATGGCTTTGGCCTGTATCCCTGCGAAATGTGCATGTGGCAACGATGGCCGCATCTTGCCGCTATTGTCCTTGCCCTTCCTGCCCTTCTGCTTCGCTCCAAAAGCGGGTCGACAGCATTGGTGGTCGCAGCGGCGGTGGCGATATTGATCAGCGGGCTGATCGGCGGCTTTCATGCCGGAGTGGAATATGGCTGGTGGGAAGGATTTACCTCCTGCTCCACCTCCGTTCCGGCGGGCGGCGATATTCTTGATTCGATCATGAACGCACCGTTGGTCCGCTGCGATGTAGCGCCGTGGTCGCTGTTCGGCATTTCACTGGCTGGTTACAATTTTCTCTTGTCAGTAAGCGGTGCCATGCTCATCTTGCTTATGGTGGCGACAGGGCGAAAGGATGCCAATTATGTCTGAGACAAACTTGGGGCGAACACGAGCCGATATCGCATCGATGATCCGGGTCAACCAGGCCGGCGAATATGGTGCCGCGCAAATCTACAAGGGCCAGCTGGCAGTGATGGGCGATGATGCGCCGGACAGCAGCGCGATCCATCATATGGCGGAGCAGGAGCAACGGCATCTGGATGCGTTTGACCAGATGATCGCGGATCGCGGGGTCCGGCCGACGGCGCTGCAACCGTTCTGGAAAGTGGCCGGCTATGCACTGGGCGCGACGACGGCGGCGCTGGGGCCGCGGGCCGCCATGGCGTGCACGGCAGCGGTGGAAACCGAAATCGACCGCCATTATCAGGAACAGCTGGATGCACTCGAATCGGAAGATGATCCCGAACTGACCCGTATAATTGCGGAGTTTCGCGAGGAGGAATTGGAGCATAAGGCAACGGCCATTGCCTCCGGAGCGGAAGACGCGCCCGGCTATCCGGCTTTGAGTGCAGCAATCCGGCTGGGCTGCAGGGTTGCCATCGGTTTGTCGAAACGCATCTAGGACGCGCGATCCGCTTCAGCCGCGGTTCAGGACGGCGGATACAAAGGAATTGATATGATACAGAAATTTTTGCTCTCAGCCGTTGTCCTTTCAAGCGCCAGCATGATGACTGCCCCGGCCCTGGCTCAGGATAAGGCCGGAGACCGGGTCAACCAGCTGGTGATCTATGGCGACGATCCCTGTCCGCAGAGCACCGAGGACGAGATTGTCGTCTGCGCGCGCAAGGATGAAGATGAGCGGTACCGCATTCCCGAAACTCTGAGAGGAGGAGACCTGGGTGAAGCCAAGAATCAGGCCTGGTCGGAACGGGTCAAATCCTACGAATATGTCGGTGCGTCTGGTACCAACAGCTGTTCGCCCACCGGCCCTGGCGGCTTTACCGGATGCACGCAGCAACTGCTGCGTCAGGCCTATGCCGAAAAGGGCATTGATGACACGGTCAACTGGGGTCAGCTGATCGAGGAAGAGCGCCAGAAACGCCTGTCCCGGATCGATGCCGAAGCCGAGGCAGTGGAAGAACGGCTGCTTGAAATCGAAGCGCAGCGCGAAGCGCGGGAAGCTGCGGCTGAGGCCGCAAGAGAGCGGCTTGATGCAAAGGACGCCGATGCGGTGAATGATGTCAATGAATTGGCCGTGCCGCCGGGGGCCGATGAAACCCCCGGTCCGGACGACGAATGATTAGCTAGCCTTCTCGGCTTCTATCCACCGGTTCACCTGCTCTTCAAGCATATCGAGCGGCACCGCGCCCTGACCCAGCACGACATCGTGAAACTCACGCAGGTCGAATTTATCGCCCAGTTCGCGCGTCGCCTTGCCGCGTAATTCGCGGATTTTCAGCTCGCCCATTTTATAGGCCAGCGCCTGGCCGGGCCAGCTGATATAGCGGTTCACTTCCGCCTCGATATTGGCGGTGCTGAGCGCGGTATTGTCAGTCATGAAATCGATCGCCCGCTGCTTGCTCCAGCCTTTGCTGTGGATGCCGGTGTCGACGACCAGCCGGCAGGCGCGCCACATCTCGTAGGATAGCCGCCCCATATTCTTGGCCGGTGTGTCGTACAATTCCATCTCGATACCGAGCCTTTCGGAATAGAGTCCCCAGCCTTCGACAAAGGCGGTGAAGAATGCGCCGTGCTTGCGGAAGTCGGGCATGTCGAGTTCCTGCTGCAACGCGATTTGCTGGTGGTGACCGGGTACGGCTTCGTGCACGCTCAGGGCCGGAATTTCCCAGAACGGCCGCTGGTCGAGCTTGGACGTGTTGACGTAGTAGAATCCCGCGATGCCGACATCCGGCGAGCCGGGATTATAATAAGCCGTCGTTGTACCTTCAGCGGTCTCGGCCGGAATTTCCTTGATGCCATAAGGCAGCCGCGCCAGCTTGCCGATGATCGAAGGCATCTTGCCGTCGATCGCCTTGGTCACCCGGGCGACCTTTTCCATCAGCTCTTCCGGCGTCTTGGCATAATATTGCGGATCGGTGCGGAGATGCTCGATAAACGCTTCGCGTGTATCATAACCGGCCTCCTTGGCGACTTCCACCATCTCGGCGCGGATCCGTGCCACTTCGCTCAAACCAATTTTGTGAATCTCGTCGGCTGACTTGTCCGTCGTCGTCATCTGCCGGACGCGGAAATCATAATATTTCGCGCCGCCGGGTTGCGCCGAAACGCCGGGGGCTTTGGCGCAGTTCGGAGCATATTCCTTGGTGTACCAGTCGAGATGCTTTTTTACCGCAGGATTGATGACGCTGGAGATGGTAGCCACTGCTTCTGCCGCCAGCGATTCGAAAGTTGCTTCGTCGATAGTCTCCGGCCGCTTGCGCGTAAACGGCTGATAGAATCGCGACTCCTCGGGATCATTCGTGAGCAAACCGGAAATGCTGGTATCATAGCCAACCATCGAAACGCACGGCTGGACATAGCCGCCCGCGAGCGCCTGATTGGCGACCGCGATCGACTGGTCGTTGACCTGTGCGTATTTTTTCAGCCGGTTGATATAGGTTTGGTAATCCTGCGCGTTGCGGAACGGCAGGTTGTTTTGCATGCTGGCAAAATTCTGGTGCCACCCGCCGCGATTGGTGAAATTGATGGTGCGCTGGCCATAGCTGTTCGCCTCGATCTGTTCGGCGAGAGAGCGGCGCAAGATACCGTAGTTGGTCTTGTCATCCTCGCTCAGCGCCGCGGTGTCGATCGCATCCAGCTGTGCAAGCCATGTCTTTGCTTTTGCAACGCGGCGATCTTCCGCCGCCAGACTGGCGTCGCTGACCCGACCGACCGGGTCGTCGACCCCCAAAGAGGACGCAAATTCGGGATATTGTTCGAGCTGATAGGCCCAGTAGGCATCAATGACTGCATGCAATTCGGCCGATTGCCGGTTATCGCTCGTTTGCGCATGGACCGGTGCTGTGACCAGCATCGCCAATGGTGCCAGCAAGGCTAGACTCGTTCTGCGCATCATATTCTTCTCCCAACAACGCTTATGATATCTCTGGCAACTATCGTGAATGATCGGAGGCTTTAGTCAAGCAGGATTTTCGCAGTCCAACAGCCGGGTTCGCAATTCCATGGCGCTTCGATAGGGAATATCGATAATCCTGAGCGGTGCTGTCGCCGAACCGCCGGCTATGCCGATGGAAACGGTCGCCAGATCCAGCGGATGGTCGAGCGGCGACTGGCTGACGTCGATGGTTTGAATCTTGCGGAGCGGAAGAATGGTGAACTTGCGGCGCCACCAGCCGGACCGGACATATAGCTGGCGCTGATCCAAAGCATATCGGTGATGAAGCCAGTTGAGGAACTGGATCACGCTGACCGGAACGGCCAACAGGATGATTGCGAAAAAGCCACCATGCAGGATATAACCGAGGCCAACGGCAATCCCGGCCAGCAGCAGCCATATGATAATCACGCGCCGCCACCAGAAGGCAGTACTGACCCGCTGAAATTCGAGATCCGTCGGTGCCGGTTGCACCGCGCTCCCGGCAAGTATCGGCTCGATCTCTGCCAGACTTGCACAGGGGGCCGCGCTATGGTCGGTTTCTCCGCTGCCATCTCCGGCCAGCGACGTAAATTTGAGATGGTACCAGCCAAAGCGCGCCCGAACCGGACCGGTCTGCAGGGTTGCCGCCTGAACACGATGCACCGGCATAACCACGTCGGTGAGGGTGAAAAGGCCGCGCCGCCGACGGAATCCGGGCTGTCCGGTGTCCACGCGATCAAGACGGAAACCATATTCGCGGACGAACGTCCTGACGATACCGCTGACAAAACCGATCGCGACCAGAGACAGGATTGCCGCGAGCGCTCCGCCGATTCGGACCCATGAACTGAAGCTGTCGATTGTTTCCTGTTCTGGCAAAGCGTCAATCCAGTTGCGCGGATCGAAGAAGCCGTCGGGGAGAAGAAAGTCGAGATTCTGGGCGAGCGCACCGAGAATTGCCAGCAGGACGAAGGAAAAATTGAACAGCCCTGCGATGAATATCCGGCGATTGTCCATCGCGAATAGCGGCGGGGTATCCACAGCGACGGACTGATCGTCCGCCAGGGGATCACCGGCGGTCAATCCCGCTTTATAATCGCGGATCGTGTCGCGCAGCTTCTCTGCCTCCGCTCGCGACAACGCATCCAGCTGGCCGTCTTCGCCACCACCGGCCCCGGTTTCCAGTGCGACGGTCGCGAGACCAAGCAAGCGGCTGGCCAGATTCTGTTCGACGCTGACGTCCTGGATCCGGTCGAAGGGAATCGAACGGTTGTTGCGATTGAGCAGGCCGCTCTTGATGCGGATTTCCCGGTCCGTGACCTGATAGGTGAAGCGCGACCAGATCAGGACCGTCACCCCGACGACCAGCGCGACCAGTGCCAGTGCGGCGAACATGCTATGGACAATATTCTGATCGAACAGGCTGAAATGGAGGACGACAATCGCAATGATATTCCGGCCGAGCATCGACAATGATTTCAGGATGATGCTGAGCGGGTGCAGCCGCCGGAACGGCACGCTGTCCTCGGTCACAAATGATCCTGCCGCGTCGTTCATATCATGTCTTGGCGAATATGGCCCTTGATCGTCTCGCGCATCGTTTCTGCCGTCCCCGTGGCAAGGCCGGGCAGGGTCACAATACTGTTGTGTGTCCCGGCCGTGTGTACGATCAGGGTCGACAGGCCGAACAGCCGCTGCAAGGGTCCCTGCGCCACATCGATATGCTGAATCCGGTTGAACGGGACGATGGTGTCGGTGCGCCAGAGATAGCCGCGCAGCACGCGCAATTGTTCGTCGCCCATGTCATAGCCCCAGCGGCGATAGATCCGCCCCGGCAGCACCAGAGCCATCAATGCAGCGAACAGCGCCACCGGGATGAGCACCATTCCGGGCTGCACGCCCAGCTGAATCTGGATCGCGACTTCTCCGGCGAGACCGAGCGCCAGCAGGATGATCGCGCGCACGACCATATTAACCCGGATCAGGCTCTTTTGCGGCGGATGGAGCGGCGTCAGGCCCTGATTGTAGCTGTACTCCGGGTCATCCGCCACGTGATCCGCAGCAACTGCTGGGGGTGCTTGTTCGTTCATCGGGATGTTGTGAACCAACCGTATCACGGATGCAAGACAGCTTGGCTCGTTCCCGTGCTATACTGACAGTTCAAGCGATTCGAAAACCAGGAAAGGAAATTGCCATGGATGATAACATCTACAAGATCACCGAAGTCGTGGGCAGCTCTTCAAAGAGTATCGAGGACGCGATCGAAAAAGCAGTCGCCCGGACCGCAGAGACGGTCAAGGATCTTGGCTGGTTTGAAGTCACCGATACCCGCGGGCATATTGTCGATGGCAAGGTCGCCCATTATCAGGTGTCATTGCGCATCGGATTTACCCATCATCCGATGGCCTGATAGCAACAGCCCATCCAGACAGGGACTATTTAGTAGGAACGCGCGTCACACTACCGGGCCAGAGCGATCTCGGCCTGCTCGATCAACGACTTGATAATTTCGGCCACGGATTCTTCCGCCTTCACCATCCCGACCGACTGTCCCGCCATCACGCTGCCATTTTCGATATCGCCGTCGATCACCGCCTTGCGCAGCGCCCCGGCCCAGAAATGCTCGATCTGCAGTTGCGCTTCGCCCATTTCGATTTCCCCCGAATCGAGCAGCTTGGCAACCTCGATCTGCTTGCGGGTGAATTCCTCGGTGCCCTTGTTCTTCAGCGCCCGCACCGGGATCACCGGCAGCCGCGGATCGACCTGGACGCTGGTGATCGCATCACGGGCGTTACCGCGAATGAAGGCCTTCTTGAAGTCGGGATGGGCGATCGATTCATGGGCACAGACAAAGCGCGTGCCAAGCTGGACGCCGCTGGCGCCCATTTCGAGATAGGCGGCGATCATCTCGCCCGTGCCGATTCCGCCGGCGACGAACACCGGCAGCTGGTCGGCAATTTCCGGCAATATCTCCTGCGCCAGTACCGAAGTGGACACCGGCCCGATATGGCCGCCCGCTTCCATGCCTTCGATGACAATTGCGTCGACGCCCGAGCGGATGAATTTTTTGGCCAGCGCCATGGCGGGGGCAAAGCAGATGACCTTCGCGCCGGTTTCCTTGATCGCCCTCAGGCTGCCCTTGGGCGGCAGCCCACCCGCCAGCACGACATGGCTGACCTGATGCTTGCCGCAGACGGCAATCAGATCCATCAGATCGGGATGCATGGTGATCAGATTGACCCCGAACGGCTTGTCGGTACGCTTTTTTGTCTCGGCGATCTCGGTGTCGAGCAATTCCGGCGTCATCGCGCCGCACGCTATCACGCCAAAGCCGCCCGCGTTGGAAATCGCGCTGACCAGATGGCGCTCCGACACCCATGACATCGCCCCGCACATGATCGCCGTCTCGCTACCGAGAAGATCGGTGCCGCGTTGCATGAGATGTTTCAGCTTTGATTGGGTCATATGTTGTTTTTCCTTCACACCCCTATTTCTGAAGCAAGTGGTGCGTGGCAAGGGGCCAGCTGGTTACCCGCCCCTGAAAATCATGAACAGGGATGGACCGCAACCGGGATGACGGTGAAAATTTTCTCCATCAAGCCGCATCCTCCGCATCCAGCCCGTAGGCCGTGTGCAATACGCGCAGCGCCAGTTCGGTATAGTCTTCCTCGATCAAAACACTCACCTTGATCTCCGATGTCGTGATCGCCTGGATATTGACCCCGCGATCGGCGAGCGCCTTGAACATGGTCGCGGCGATGCCGGCATGGCTTTTCATGCCGACGCCGACGACCGATATCTTGGCGACATTGGTGTCCGGAATCAGGCGGTTGAAGCCGATTTTTTCCTGCGCGCCTTCCAGTACCTGCGTTGCCCGGTCGAGGTCGACGCTCGGCACCGTGAAGGTCACGTCGGTTTCGCCCTTCTCGCGACCCACGTTCTGGATGATCATGTCGACATTGATAGCGGCATCGGCAAGCGGTGCAAAAATATCGGCCACCGCGCCCGGTTTGTCAGGCACGCGGGTCAGTGTGATCTTTGCCTCGTTCTTGTCATGGGCGATGCCGGTGATCAGTTGTCCTTCCATATCTTCCATCTCCATTTCGTCTTCGCCGACGATCATCGTGCCCGGCAGGTCGTCTGCGGTCCAGTTGGTATTTTCGTCGGTGAAGGAAGACAGCACCTGAATGCGCACGCCTTCTTTCATCGCCAGCCCGACCGAGCGGGTCTGCAACACTTTTGCGCCGACGCTGGCCAGTTCGAGCATTTCCTCAAACGTCACTTTCCTGAGCTTCCGCGCCCGCGTCACGATGCGCGGGTCGGTGGTATAGACACCATCGACATCGGTATAAATATCGCAGCGATCCGCCTTGACCGCCGCGGCTATCGCGACGGCGCTGGTATCCGACCCGCCGCGTCCCAGCGTCGTGATGCGTCCGTCTTCACTGATGCCCTGAAAACCGGGAATGATCGCGATTTCACCATTCGCTATCGCTGTAGCCAGCCTGTCCGCGTCGATCGAATCGATCCGCGCCTTGCTGTGCGCTTCCAGGGTGCGAACCGGCATTTGCCACCCGAGCCAGCTGCGCGCCTTCGCGCCAAGTGACTGCAGCGCAATCGCCAACAGGCCGGATGTCACCTGCTCGCCGGAGGACACCACCACGTCATATTCCGCCGCATCATAGAGCGAACTGGCTTCCCGGCAAAAATTGACCAGCCGGTCGGTATCGCCCGCCATGGCGGATACGACAACGGCCACTTCATGACCGGCGTCGGCCTGCTGCTTGACGATCTGCGCGACCCGGCGGATACGTTCGATACCGGCCATCGACGTGCCGCCAAATTTCATCACTATGCGTGCCATGGTGCGGTCGGGAAAACTTTCGATAAAAAGGGCCTGAACAGGATTAAAAAGCCTGATAAAGAGGGGCCATGACAAACGCAAGTAGCACGATCAACCCGGCGGAAGCCGCACATTTTGGCACTCTCGCAGCAGATTGGTGGGACCCCAAGGGCTCGTCGGCCATGCTCCACCACCTGAATCCGGTTCGGCTGAGCTATATACGGGACGCGATTGATCTGCATTTCCATCGTGACAGCAGCCTGCTGAAACCGCTTGGCGGGAAAAAAGCGCTGGACGTGGGCTGCGGTGCGGGCCTGCTTTGCGAGCCGCTGGCGAGACTGGGCGCGAAGGTGACCGGCCTGGATGCAGCCCCCGAGAATATCGCCGTGGCCAAGGCGCATGCCGGGCCGCAAGGGCTGGATATCGATTATCGCAACGAGGCGATCGAGGATTTTGGAGGAACGGATTTTGACCTGGTGACATCGCTGGAAGTGCTCGAACATGTCGATGATCCGCAGGGCTTCGTTGGCGGTCTGGCGAACGCGATGGCCGACGACGGCCTGATGATAGTCTCGACACCCAATCGCACTGCCTTGTCGAAATTCCTGTTGGTCGAGCTGGCGGAACGCACCGGACAAATCCCGCGCGGCACCCATCATCATGAACAATTTATCACCCCTGATGAACTGGAGAAACTGCTGAATGCTGCGGGTCTCGAGGTCATTGACACACGCGGCCTGTCCTATGGCCCGGCGAGCGGCTTTACGCTGTCGGACAATCTGTCGCTCAACTATCTGATGACCGTCGTCAAAGGCTGATGCCCACTACCGACGCCCGTATCGACGCCTATATCGACAAGGCCGAGGATTTCGCCAAACCGGTTTTGAAGCATCTCCGCGCGGTGGTCCATCAAGCCTGCCCCGATGTCGAAGAGGCGGTAAAGTGGAGTATGCCGTTCTTCACTTTGGGGGGCAAGAATCTCGCCAATATGGCGGCGTTCAAAGAACATGCCGCCTTCGGCTTCTGGGAAGGGCTTGGGGTCCGGACGCCCAAGGCGGACGAAGCCATGGGTCATTTTGGCCGGATCAGATCGCTTGATGATTTGCCCGACCAGGACGAGCTGGTCACGATGATCCGTTCGGCGGCCGAGCGGTTGCAGGCGGAAAGGATTGTCCCCAAAAAATCTAAGCCCAGGCCGGTCAAGGTGCCACCGATGCCCGAAGATTTCGCAAAAGCCATTGCTGCAAATCCGGCTGCGCAAAAAACCTATGATGGATTTTCACCAGGCTATCGGCGGGATTATATCATCTGGGTTACCGAAGCGAAGCGCGCGGAGACACGCCTCAAGCGCATGGCCAGCGCGGTCGAGTGGATGGCAGAAGGCAAGGACCTGAACTGGAAATATCGCTAGAAGTCGACCTTCTCGTAATGCGGTGGCGGCGCGATCACTTCCATGCGTTCGGAGAGCAACGGCCGGAAGGAAGGCCGCGATTTGAACATCGCATACCAGGCTTTGGTTTGTTCGTGCCCGGCCCAGTCGATCGCGCCGAGATAATCCGCCACCGAAATCTGCGCCGCTGCGGCGAGATCGGCGAGGCTCATCGTCGCCCCGGCCAGCCAGCTGCGGTGGTCGATCAGATAGTCGATATAGTCGAGATGGACGTTCGCCCGGCGCATCGCTTCGCGCAGGATCTTGGCATCGGGCGGTTCGCGCCGGACCAGCCGCTTGTGCATCCGCTCGTGCATCATGGGCGCGGTGACATCACCGTAAAACTGTTCGTCGAACCAGGCAACCAGACGCCGGATCTCGGCCCGGTTCACGGCCGTGCCATTAATCATTGGGATTTTTTCGACGGTTTCCTCGATATATTCGCAAATGGCAACGCTATCGACCAGATGAATATCGCGTTCGGCATGTTTCATGACCGGCGTCCGGCCGGTCGGATTCATCGCCAGAAATTCGTCGCGCTGATCCCACGGCGATTCGCGGATCAACTCATAGCCGACCGATTTCTCGCCCAACAGCAAGCGGACTTTGCGTGAAAACGGACATAGGGGGAACTGGTACAACTGCCACATGGGCACCGCTTAATCCCGAATGGGCGCGGGGGGAAGGGACTTGATGCTCAAGTGAATGAATTTTACTCCGTATTTTCCGGGAGTAGCCTAATCCGCTTGGTAAATGGCCAGCCGGTTGCCCGATGGGTCGAGACATTCAAACCGCCGGCCGCCGGGAAAGGCGAAAATCTCCTTGACGATCTCGCCACCCGCTGCCCTGACCGCGGCCAGCGATGCTTCCAGATCGTCGCTCTCGAAGGTCGGCATGGGCGCGACCGGTTCGGTGCCTGCCCGCAGACCGATATCGACAGGCCCGCCCTCCACCGCTGCATATTCCGGACCGTAATCGGTGAACGCAAAGCCAAAGGCCTGTTCATAGAACGCCTTGCTGGCGGGTAAGTCACTGGCTTGCATTTCCAGATAGTTCGGGGTGATTTTGGGCATGATTTTTTTTCTCCCGTTCATATGTGCGCAGTCGATGTCTGACTAAGAACGGTAAACTGTTCCAATTCACATTCTGTAGTCAGTTATGTAAGCATGCTCTGGGGCCGATTCGAAAATACCGCCTACCGCTTTCATTAGAATATTCGAGTATTTCAACTTTATCCCCGATAGAACAGTCCCTGATCAGTTTGCTTGTTCCTTTTAATTGGATGGAACTTCCGTCATCCAGTCCCACCTTCAGCAATGTTATGTAAGTGGGATCCTCCATGGCTGAAGGTTGCCAGATTTTTAACAAGGTGCCTGAGGCAAATTCGGGTGGATTTTTTGCTGCGGCCCAAAATCCGGTTGAATGAAAATAATATAGTGCGGCAAAAAGGGCAACAAGAACGGCTCCAAGCAAGAACAGTCCGCGTTCTCGTTTGATTTTCCAGATCGAATAGCCCCACTCAGCATTCCAGCTCATAAAATCACTCCGCCGCCTCAATCGCCTCCTTGTCAGACAGCGGATGTTCGATCCGGCTGACCATTTCCTTTGGGCAGACCTGCCAGAACCGGTCGCGCCAGCGGTCCCAGTCGCGCAGGATCGATTCGGACCAACTGCTATCGGTGGTCTTTTGATGTCGCTGGATCAATGACAGCAGATGGCCTTCCCAATACGCGCTGTCGAGGCGCTGCCAGACGATGCTCTCGCCATTGGCATGTTTCTCGAAATTGCGCTCGGTGTCGAGGATGAAGGCCATGCCGCCGGTCATGCCCGCGCCGAAATTGCTGCCTACAGAACCCAGAATGACGGCATTGCCACCGGTCATGTATTCGCAGCCATTGGCTCCGCAACCTTCGACCACGACATCCGCACCGCTGTTGCGCACGGCAAAGCGCTCGCCCGCCTGCCCTGCCGCGAACAGCTGTCCGGCGGTTGCACCGTACAGGACGGTATTGCCGATTATTGTATTATCCTTGCTGTCGAGCGGAGAGCTGACCATCGGGCGAACCACTATCTTGCCACCGCACAGACCTTTGCCGACATAATCATTGGCGTCGCCGAATACTTCCAGTGTAATCCCCTGGCAGAGGAACGCGCCGAGCGACTGCCCAGCGGACCCCCGCAAGCGAATATGGACATGATCCTCGTTCAGGGTGTTCATGCCATATTTGGCGGTGACTTCCGCCGAGAAACGCGTGCCGACCGCGCGGTGGGTATTGCGTACCGTATAGGTGAGCTGCATCTTCTCCCGCCGCTCGAACACCGGACGGGCATCGTCAATCATTTCCGCGTCGAGACCGTCCGGCACTTCATTGCGCGGCGTGTCGAGGCTGAAGCTGCGTTCGCTGTCTTTGGCATCGACCTTGGCCAGGATCGGGTTGAGATCCAGATCATCCAGATGCTCGGCACCGCGGCTGACCTGTCGCAGAAGTTCGGTGCGTCCGATAATTTCCTTGAGCGAACGATAGCCCAGTCGCGCCAGTATCTCGCGCACTTCTTCCGCCATATAGGTCATCAGGTTGATCACCTTTTCCGGCGTGCCGGTGAATTTTTCGCGCAACCGCTCGTCTTGAACGCAGACGCCGACCGGGCAGGTATTGCTGTGACACTGGCGTACCATAATGCAGCCCATCGCCACGAGGCTGAGCGTGCCAATGCCGAATTCCTCGGCGCCGAGGATCGCCGCAATGACGATGTCCCGTCCGGTCTTGAGACCGCCGTCGGTGCGCAGTTTCACCCGGTGGCGCAGGCCGTTGAGAGTGAGCACCTGATTGGCTTCCGACAGCCCCATTTCCCATGGCGTGCCGGCAAATTTGATCGATGTCTGAGGCGAGGCTCCGGTGCCGCCGGTGTTGCCCGAAATCAGGATGACATCCGCGTGGGCCTTGGCCACGCCTGCCGCGATTGTACCAATTCCTGCCGACGAAACCAGTTTCACACATACCTGCGCTCGCGGATTGATCTGCTTGAGGTCATAGATCAGCTGGGCGAGATCCTCGATCGAGTAGATATCGTGATGCGGTGGCGGTGAGATGAGGGTCACGCCGGGTGTGGAATGGCGCAGCTTGGCGATAAATTCGGTGACCTTGAAGCCCGGCAACTGACCGCCTTCGCCGGGCTTGGCACCCTGGGCCACCTTGATTTCAATTTCTTCACAGGCGCCAAGATATTCCGATGTCACGCCAAAACGGCCCGAGGCGACCTGCTTGATCGGACTCGAGGCGTTGTCACCATTTTCATAGGGCGTGTAGCGGCGCTTTTCCTCGCCCCCCTCGCCGGACACGGATTTTGCACCGATTCGGTTCATCGCAATGGCCAGCGTCTCGTGTGCCTCGGGGCTGAGTGCGCCGAGCGACATGCCCGGTGTATTGAAGCGCTTGCGTATTTCCGTGATCGCTTCGACCTCGTCGATCGGCACCGGTTCCGGCGCGTAGTTGAACTCCATCAGATCGCGCAGATAGATCGGATCGAGCTCGCGCACGCCCTGCGAGAATTGGAGATAGGAGGAGTAGCTATCGTGGGCGACCGCCGACTGCAACAGATGCATCAGATGGGCGCTATAGGCATGCGCTTCCCCGCCATCGCGCTGCTTGTAGAAACCTCCGACCGGCAGGCGCACGACCGCGGGCTCAAAGGCTGCCTCATGCTTCTCCTGCGCATTGATGAACAGCGAGGCATAGCCTTCGCCGGATATCTTGGTCGGCATGCCGGGGAACAGGTCGTTGCACAAGGCGCGCGAGAGGCCGACGGCTTCAAAATTATAGCCGCCGCGATAGCTCGAAATGACTGCAATGCCCATTTTCGACATGATCTTGAGCAGGCCTTCATCGACCGCTTTCTTGTAGCGTTCGAGACATTCATCGAGGGTTAGTTCAGCGAACAGGCCGCGGGCGTTACGGTCGGCAATCGCGGCTTCCGCCATATAGGCATTGACCGTGGTCGCACCGACGCCGATCAACACGGCATAGCAATGGGTATCGAGACATTCCGCTGCCCGGACATTGACCGAAGCGTAGGAGCGCAACCCTTTGCGAACGAGATGCGTGTGCACTGCCGCGGTCGCGATGACCATCGAGATCGCCATCCGGTCTTCGTCGATATCCTCGTCCGTGAGGAAGATTTCGGTCTTGCCGGCACGGACTGCCTGCTCCGCTTCTGCACGTATCCGGGCCAGGGCATCGCGCAATTCGATGGCATTTCCGGTGGTCGCCATGGTGCAGTCAATCTGCGCCACAGCATCGCCAAAGCCCAGTTTCAGCCGTTCCCACATGGCGCAGCTGAGCACCGGACTGTCCAATACCATGACATCTTCATTCTGGCTGTCCTGTTCCAATATATTGGCGAGATTGGAAAACCGTGTGCGCAGGCTCATCACATGGCGCTCGCGCAAACTGTCGATCGGCGGATTGGTGACCTGCGAAAAATTCTGGCGGAAAAAGTGACTGACCTGCCGCGGTTTCAGGCTGATCACCGCGAGCGGGGTATCGTCACCCATTGAGCCGATCGCTTCCTTGGCATCCTCGACCATCGGCGCGAGGATCATTTCCATATCCTCGAGCGTATGGCCGGCCGCGGTTTGCCGGCGAATCAATTCTTCCTTGGAATAGCCCATCCCGGACGTTTCGGGTGCCGGTGGCAGGTCGTCGACGGTCTGGAATCCCTTGACCAGATCGGCATAGGGTTCCTCGGCGGCGATGCGGTCCTTGAGCTCCCGATCCTTGAACAGGATACCCTCATCCAGATCCACCGCGATCATCTGTCCCGGGCCGAGGCGTCCTTTTTCGATGATCTGGCTTTCGGGAACTACAACCATGCCCGATTCAGAGCCGATAATCAGCAGATTATCGACTGTGCGTGAATAGCGCAGCGGTCGCAAGGCGTTGCGATCAACCCCTGCGACGGCCCAGTGACCATCGGTCATCGCCAAGGCAGCAGGGCCATCCCACGGTTCCATGACGCTGGCCATATATTCATACATTGCCTGGTGAGCGGGATCGATATCCGGGTCATTCTGCCAGGCTTGGGGCACCAGCATGATTTTCGCAGTCGGCGCATCGCGACCGGAACGGCAGATGGTCTCGAACACCGCGTCCAGCGCCGCCGTGTCGGACGAGCCAGCCGGAATCACCGGCTTGATGTCTTCGCTATGGTCGCCGAACGCCAGGCTCGCCATCTTGATCTCGTGGCTCTTCATCCAGTTCTTGTTGCCGCGGATCGTATTGATTTCGCCATTATGCGCAAGACAGCGGAACGGCTGCGCCAGCCACCATTGGGGAAAGGTGTTGGTCGAATAGCGCTGGTGAAAAATCGCCACCCGGCTTTCGAACCGGTCGTCGGTCAGATCCGGATAGAAAACCGACAGGGATTCGGCGAGAAACAGCCCCTTGTAGATGATCGAGCGGCAGGACAGGCTGCAGATATAGAAATCCTGAATCTGCGCGGCGATGACTTTCTTCTCGATCCGCCGGCGGATCAGATAGAGATTTTTTTCGAATTCCCGCGCGTCCTGCTTGTCCGGCATCGGTCCGGCAATCATGATCTGCTCGATCTCCGGGCGGGTGTTCTGGGCCTTCTGACCAATCACCGACACATCGACCGGCACCTGACGCCAGCCGTAGATGGTGTAGCCGGACTCGATGATCTCCGCCTCGACGATCGTGCGGCAGGTTTCCTGCGCGTTGAGATCGGTGCGTGGCAGGAAGATCATGCCAACGGCGAGCCGGTTCGGCCGGACCTTGTGACCGCTGTCGGCAATCGCATCATCAAAGAACCGCTCGGGCAAATCGACGTGCAGGCCAGCGCCGTCACCGGTTTTGCCATCTGCATCGACGGCGCCCCGGTGCCAGACCGCCTTCAGCGCGTCGATGGCCGAGGACACAACCCTCCGCGACGGCTTGCCGTCGGTCGCCGCAACCAGCCCGACACCGCAGGCATCGGTCTCGAACTCGGGCCGGTACATGCCGTCGCGGGCGAGGCGTTCGTGTTCGGGGGTTGGATAATGTTGGGTCATCTCAGTCTTTCTTCAATTCATCGACGATCATTTGGCTGGTAACAGCCGACGTCTGGATCGTTCCTCTGTCATTTGTCCGGGAACCGGCGTGCGCACGGCTCCACGCCCTGCTCATGCCGCCACCTTCTCGGCCAGTTTTTTCTCTTTCAGGAACCGGTGCATATGCTCGGTCACATCGCGTCCGTCTCTTATCCCCCAGACGACAAGACTGGCACCGCGGACGATGTCGCCGGCGGCGAATACCCCGTCGAGATTCGTCAGCATCGACCGGTGGTCGACCCGCAACGTCCCCCAGCGCGTGACGGCGAGGTCCGGGCAACCAAACAGGCTGGGCAGATCTTCCGCGTCAAATCCCAGCGCCTTGATGACGAGATCCGCAGGGACGGTAAAATCGCTGTCGGGCTGCACTTCGGGTGAACGACGGCCGCTGGCATCGGGGGCACCGAGCCGCATCCTGGTCGTCCTGACCGCTGTGACGTGATCCGTGCCTTCGATCGCCTTGGGAGCGGACAGCCAGACAAATTCGACACCCTCTTCCTCGGCATTGCGCACTTCATTTTGCGATCCCGGCATATTGGCGCGGTCGCGGCGGTAAAGACATTTCACCGACTTCGCGCCCTGGCGCACCGACGTGCGGACACAATCCATCGCCGTGTCCCCGCCGCCGATGACGACAACGTTCTTGCCCTTGGCATTATACCGGCCATTGTCGAATTCGGGCACATCATCGCCAAAGCTCTTTCGATTGGAAGCGATCAGGAAATCCAGCGCCTCTTCCACACCCGGCGCGCCAACCCCCGGCATCTTGATGTCGCGTGCCTTGTAGACGCCGGTGGCGACAAGGATGGCGTCATGTCTGTTGCGCAGTTCCTCGAGCGTTGCATCCTGGCCGACTTCGAAATTCTGGTGGAAGATGATCCCGCCATCCCTCAGCCGCTCGACGCGGCGCATGATCACCTGTTTTTCGAGCTTGAAACCCGGAATGCCATAGGTCAGCAGACCGCCGGCGCGGTCGTACCGATCATAAACATGCACCTCGTGACCAGCAACGCGCAGATATTCTGCTGCGGTCAGGCCGGCGGGACCCGCGCCGATGATGCCGACCGACTGATCTGTCGGCCGGCCGGGTTGAAGCGGTTCGACCCAGCCTTCGTCCCAGGCGGTATCGGTAATATATTTTTCCACCGCGCCAATGGTGACAGCGCCATGACCGGAAAACTCGATCACGCAATTGCCTTCGCACAACCGGTCCTGCGGACAGATGCGGCCGCAGATTTCCGGCATCGTCGATGTCAGGTTGGACATCTCATAGGCTTCGCGCAAGCGGCCCTCGGCGGTCAGGCGGAGCCAGTCCGGAATATGATTGTGGAGCGGACAATGGACCGAACAGTATGGCACACCGCATTGCGAACAACGCGCGGACTGTTCCGCCGCCTTTTCCGGCGTATATCTGTCGGCGATTTCCCGAAAATCTTCCGCGCGGAGAACAGGTTCCCGCTTTGCGGGATAGGCCTGGCCCTCCTCGACAAATTTCAACATTTCCAGTTTCTGCGGGCTTTTTGCCATGCCAGACGCTCATTTCTTGTAATTTTTGATTGTAACCAATGGCCCATCTGCGCGGGCACAGATGCTGAAATAGCGGAGACAGAGCCAAGAGTCACGCATAAATTATGCTTTTAGGACAGCGATTATGTCCTAAAAGCATTTTTTCAGGGGCGTATTGCCTTTTGTTTCTGATCAGAATGGAGAAATAGTATCAAATCGGACCTGTATTTTCCTCACGACAATTGCGGTGCGAAACGCTATTGCGCGCCAAACCATTATACGAGCTGTCCATGACCTTCCTTCAAATGCTGCTCCTCGCGATTGTGCAGGGCGTTACCGAATTCCTGCCGATATCCTCTTCGGGCCATCTGATACTTTTGCCGGTGTTTACCGGCTATGCCGATCAGGGGCCGATGATCGACATTGCCGTTCATGTCGGTTCCCTGCTCGCCATCATCACCTATTTTTTCAAGGATGTCTGGTCGCTGGGCCGGGGTGGCCTCGCTTCGATCGGGATAGGCCAGGCTGCGGCCGAGCGGCGGCTGTTCTGGTGGATCATTATTGGCACGGTTCCAGCGGTGATCGTCGGCCTGTTCCTGAAGACCGGGGGATATCTCGACGGTTTTCGCAGCACCACCCTGGTGGGAGTGAACCTTATCGCCTATGGTCTGTTGCTGGGCATCGCCGACCGGTTCGGAAGGCAAGTCAAATCGTTCGAGGACCTGACGCTGAAAGACGGTGTCATCGTCGGGCTAGCGCAGGCGTTGGCCCTGATTCCGGGGACCAGCCGTTCCGGCGTAACCATGACCGCAGCCCGTTTCCTCGGTTACACAAGGGTTGAAGCAGCACGTTTTTCATTTTTGTTGTCGATACCCGCGGTCGCGGGTGCCGGTGTGCTGATCATTCCCGATCTGATGGGTGCCAGCCCTGAATTGTTGCAGGAGGCGCTGATCACCGGCGTGCTGACCTTCCTCGCGGCGCTGGCAACAATGGCCTTCCTGATGCAATTTCTGCGCAAGGCGTCGATGATGGTGTTTGTCATCTACCGGGTTGCCATGGGCATTGCGCTGCTCGCGCTGTTCTAGCGCTGGTTATAGATTCCTAGTCCGCTTTGGCGCGCGCACCAAAGCGGCCGTGGGCGGTATATTTTTCCATCCAGCCGGGGGCCACCGCCGCAAGCGGGGTCGGCGTTACACCAAAGGCGTCCAGGCCCTTGGCCCCTTCCGATACGACATTGTCTTTCTGCAGCATCTTGTACTGATCCGCGGTGATCGGCGCGCCTGGAAGCGGCCCCAGAAGAGACGCCATCATTTTTGCGGCCATATCCGGCACCGCGACAAAAGTCCGCTCGCGTCCGGTCATCTTCGCGATCCGCCGATTGAGATCGGCCATGCTGATCACTTCCGGGCCGCCCAGATCGAATGTCTGGCCGGCGTAGAGTTCCGGCTGACTCAGCGCGCGGGCCGCTGCGTCAGCGACATCGCCGACGAAGACCGGCTGGAACTTCGTGGCACCGCCGATGACCGGCACAACAGGCAGCATCTGGATCATCGCGGCAAAGCGATTGATGAACTGATCTTCCCGGCCAAAGACGATCGACGGCCGGAAAATGATGGCATCGGGGAAGGCTTTCAGAACCGCCTGTTCGCCTTCACCCTTGCTGCGACCATAGCGCGAAGGGGATGCCGTATCGGCGCCAATTGCCGACAGATGCAGCAGCGAGCGACAGCCTGCCGCGGCGGCCGCCTCGGCGACATTGCGCGCGCCGTTGACATGGATGCGGGCGAAATCGCCGGTCAGGACACCCACCAGATTGACCACGGCGTCGCAGCCACGGACCGCACGGGCGACGCTCTCCGGCTTGGTGATGTCGGCGCTGGCAAATTGTGTCTGCCCGAGATTGCCCAGCGGTTTGATATGCATGGCGTTTTTGATATTGCGCTCGGCAATCCGCAGCCGCGCGCCGCGCGCCAGCAGGGCCTCCGCGACATAGCGACCCAGAAAGCCGCCGCCGCCGAATACGCAAATTAACTGTCCGTAGAGATCCATGTTCATCTTCCGTCCGTGACCTGGTTTCCGCTTCGCCTCTGCCCCAGCCCGGCGGGTGACGCAACAGTCGATTCTCGGTGCAGGCTAGCATAATTCACGCCGGAACGCAGCGGTCAGGCGCTCCGGGCTTGCAGGCGGGGTCCGGCAATGCGCTTTTGCCCATATGAATCATTGACAGTGGAGCCACGAAGCGGCTAATCGCCCGCCTCTATCAGGCGGCATTGATACGACTGCCTCCTGCATGGGCCCAGATGGCGGAATTGGTAGACGCGCTAGCTTCAGGTGCTAGTATTCGCAAGGATGTGGAGGTTCGAGTCCTCTTCTGGGCACCATTCCTTCTTCCGGACGTATCCATAGACGTCCGTAAAAGTCCAGCAATTCAGGCATTTACGGCGCATAGGTCGTCCATAGCAATCCGGGGAAATTCGCTGCAATTGACGGTACATTACGGTACATTTGACGGTACATGTTCCGCCAAATGAGGTGTAATATGTTGACCGACATGGCTGTCAGGAAAGCAGCAGCGAGAGAAAAATCCTATAAAATGTCAGATGGCGGCGGGCTGTATTTGCTCGTTACCAAAGCCAATATCTGATGGTGAAATGCTGACCCGGGTTTGACAGGGCTCTCAACATCAGAATTTGTAAGAAATATTGAACCCGCCGGTTCGCGGCGCACCATATTGTCTTGTCCATCCAATGCTCGTGTTCAGCGCCTGCGTCCGGTAAAGGCGGTCAAAAATATTCTTGACCCAAACTGACGCACGCCAGTGATCGGCAAAGGATATTCCAACTTCCCCGTTTGCAAGGACATAACCGCCTTCGACCGCTTCCGCAGGACTGCGAACAACATCAAAGCGAACGCGGCTTTGATAATTGCCCGACAGGGTGATGTCGGCATCGGTGCTATCCGAAAGCGCCCATTCATATTTCACCCGGCCATTGAGTGTAACGCGCGGCGAATTGGGCAGGACGCTGCCCTCGGTGACGCCAGCAACCACGGATCTGGTAACCTCGGTGTCGATCATTCCGACCCCAAACCGGACATCGAGTCCATCGGCCGGACGCCAACGGGCGTCAGCCTCTACCCCGATCACCCGTGCATCGCCAACATTGGCAATGCCGAACAACACGCCGACCGGAGAATCGAACAGGGGACCATAGATTTGCGCGTCGCTATAGTCATAGTAAAAGGCGGCAGCATTCAGCTGGAAATTCGGGAAAAGCCGCGTTTTGAGGCCTAGCTCATATGCGGTGAGCTTCTCGTCGCCAAAGGGCTGGAGCACAGAGGGATCAAAAGTCAGCTGTCCCTGAAATCCTCCAGACTTAAAGCCCCTGCTGATGCTGGCATAAAGCAACGTGCGATCTCCCGCCTGATAATTGAGGCCAATCTTGCCGGATACATTCGAGGTCGAATAATCGTTACTCACGGGCGTGAACAGGTTCGAACAGGCTCCTGCGGTGCACAGAAATGTCGTCGCCTGATCAAAAACCTTGTCTTCCTTTGTATAGCGCAGGCCGCCGATCAGGGTCAGGTTCTGCGCAAAAGTCCATTCGGCATGCATGAATGCGGCATAAGCATCGGTGCGCTGGCGATAGGTGTTGCCAATCGTGTCCAGTCCGGGAAGTCCGAAGAGCGGCAGAAGATCCGGCGAGAAGAAGGTGTCGCGGGTTTGCACCTTGTCGTGCGAATAAAATACACCGCCGATCAAATTCAGGTCATCCCCTTGATATGCGAGCCGTATTTCCTGAGAATATTGATCAATACTATTGTCATAGGTTGCATCCAGATAGGCGAGAGATGTTCCGTCGGTGTCCTCGACATGCAATCTGGTGAAATGTTCATACGCGCTGATCGAGGTCAGCGTCACCAGAGGACTGATAGACCAGTTGGCGGTTAAGGAGGCGCCGGTCGATTCCAGTTCCATATAAGGGTCAATGCCTGCTCCGGATACACGCGGCTGGCTGGCAAAGGCATCCTCTTCGGTGGTGAGGATATTGTCTGCCTTGTAGAGGGTGACATCGGACCGATCATAGCCCTTGTGGACATTCAGGAGCAGGTCGAAGCTGTCGCTCGGCTCCCACTGCAATTGCAGTCTGCCATTGGTGCGATCCACTTTTCCGATACGGTTGCCCGTGACATAATTGGTTTGCGGTCCGGATTCCTGCTGCATCGTCTGCAGCGCAAATCTCGCGGTCAGCGTCGACGTCAGTGCGCCGCCGACTGCTCCCTCTACATGCCAGCTGTCATAGGTTCCATATCCTGCTTCCAGCATCACGTCAGTGTTGTCCGACGGCTTGCGGCTGATGATATTGACGGCACCGGCGGTCGTGTTACGACCATATAGGTCACCCTGCGGTCCCTTCAGCACCTCGACGCGATCAACGTCAAAAAGTCCGAATGACAGCATCGCAGGTGATACAAGATAGACATTGTCGACGTACATGCCTGCAGCAGGATTATTGTTTGCAGCATAATCATTCAGGCCAATCCCGCGAATGCTGACGTTGACAACGCTGTTGGCCAGCACATTCTTGATCTGTACATTTGGAGTGATCGCCGCCAGATCCACTACCGACTGCGTGCCAGCAGCCTTCAGGTCGCTTCCCGTCAATACGCTCATTGTCACCCCGACATCATCGGCGCGCTGTTCCCGACGCTGGGCAGTGACCACGATTTCTCCGAATATATTTTCAGTCTCACCAGCTTCTGTCTGGTCGGTGGTCGTGGTTTGGGCAAAAGCCGGCGAGACACAGGCCAGCCCGACTGTTATGGCGAGCGTGCTACTGGTGCGGATGTAGGTTTTGGTCATGATGTTCTTCCCCCCTAGATTTTGATCGACGGATAGCCCTTGAGATCCTTTGATCTCGGCTGGGCATAAGTGCGTTTGCTGTGTGTCAGGCCGGCACGGACGATCCCTCCCGCGACGCAGACGGTCGCGGGGATCGGGTCAATTACCGGCAGATCATAATTTTTTGCCTCCAAGGCCGACGTGATGCCCTCGGCGCATCCCAGAAAGCCTGTGCACCCGAGAACGATCGCGTGGGCACCATCATCTTCGACTGCTGCCACCGATGCTTTGGCCAGTTCATCGATCAATCTTTCAGGAGCAGCTTCCAGTTCCAGTACCGGGATATTTATCGCCCGGACCGAAACCAGTTTTTCATTCGTGCCATAGACCTTTGCCAGATTCTCGATCATCGGGATAACGGATTCGAGCACCGTCACCACGCTATATTTGTGACCGAGCATTGCAGCGAGATGCATCGAGGTTTCCGAGGGTCCGAGCACCGGAATCGAGACGACCTCCCGCGCAGCATTGAGGCCGGGGTCTCCCATGCAATCAATGATGATTGCGTCCGCACCGGAACGCTCGGCGGCAAGCGCCTCGGCCACAATGCCGGGCACAGACATGGCTTCGTCAAATTCGCTTTCAATAGAGGCCGGTCCGTTGGCAATCAGGGACTGCGTGATAGAAAGGTCCGCACTGTTAAATGCCGCTATGTCGTCAAGCGTCCGGATACCTTCGGTCACGATCGGAGTAATCAGGTGGATACGCATCAAATCAGATCCTTTATCAGCTCGGTTACGGGTATATATTGCTCCTCGATGCCAAAGCATTTCGGTCCGACGACATCCAGCGCACGCGCGGTGGTCAGAAGCGGTGGAGCGCTGCAAGCGACGACTGCCACCCTTTGCCCGTAGGCAAGACGTTCGGTCGGAATGGCATGGGCGGTTTCTACGTCTACAATGGTGACCAGATCCGGGACCACGCAGCGCAACCGGCCGTCAACCGTCACCAACAGATTTTCATTCTGGAACTTGAGTTCCGCAGTTTCCGGCCCCGCCATCGCGGAGATCGAGCAACTGCCGAACACCCAGCCGCTGGAGGTGTCGCGTTCCAGCGCGGTGATCTTTCCCTCAAAAACGACCGCCGCATCCTTATAATATTCATGTCCGCGCAGCGCAGCGACAAGCCGGGCGAGCGGCGGGCGCGGATCGGAGCTGTTGGTAATGGCTTCGCCGATGGCGATGGCACCCGACAGCGTTTTCGGTATCGTCGCGCGCCGTGCCTCGGCGCCCGTCATCGGGTAGCAGGACATGCACACGCTGGCCCCCATTGCCGCAGCGACGGGACGGGCCAATTCTTCTGCCTTGAGCCCCGTCGTAGTCTGATAGAGCACGCTGTTCCCATGTTCGTCTGCGATCGTGAGCGGCGCACAGGCAACCCCCTCGATATTGAAGCTGGTCATCTGGAGGGCGGGAAAGGCTCGTCCCATACCGTCGCCGTCGACGATAGGCAGCCCGCGCATCGCGGAATAGGCAACCGGCATCATCGAGTTGCAGCCGCCGATTTCGGCCGAGATGATGGCGCTGGCCTCTCTGCCGAGAAATCGTTCCAGCGTCGCGACCGCCCGGTGCTGATCCTCGATCGAGAAAAGCTTTTCGATCATCACTGTGGGGGCACCCATTGCCGCGGCGATGAAAATATTGTCTTCGTCCTTGAGCTCATCCACGGGAATGACCGGGACCGGCCCGTATCTCGTAATGGCTTCGCGACACAGCAGCGATCCGAGATAGGGATCACCGCCGCCGCCGGTACCAAGAAAGGAAGAACCGATGGCCAGATGTTCGATATTGTCGAGTGTGATTGCTGATACCATTTCCGTTACTCCGTCATGGCTAGGTCGCCGACAGCCCGGCAGACGACACGGGTGGCGCCTCCCGGCAGATATTGCAGCGGAACAGCCTCGATATTCACAATCTTGATACTGTCGGATAGTGCGCCGGCACTGACCGCGTGCGCCTTGGCCTGCGCTTCGGCATCCGCAAGTGCTGCGGCACGCTCTTGCGGATCGGTAATATTGTAGATCCTATCGACCTCTCCGCTAACCTGTCCGATCGCCGCGCCGATGGCATTGGCCACGCCAGCATGTTCCGGATGCAGCATTTCGGACACACCCTCAGGGGTTTCCGACACGATGACGGAGCCGCCACCGACCAATATCATCGGAATGTCGCCCGGCATTGTCTTCATCCGATCAACGGCATCATTGATCAGCTCCCGGATCGCCCTGAGTGCCTGCGAAACAAGCGTGGGAGAAAGGCCCGCAACCCGGTCCGGATCACCGAAAGATATCTGTCCGCCAGCAACGGCAATATCGCTAGCGGTCAAGGTGTCACCACCAAAGATCAGCCCTTCGCTGAGTAAGCGATAGCCAGCTGAATCCGGTCCAACCGTCACATTATCCCCGTCCTCGGAAACGAGGCTGCCGCCGCCCAGACCGATCGACAGAATGTCCGGCATGCGGAAATTCGTACGAACACCGCCAACGTCAACATGGACCGTCGATTGACGGGGGAAGCCGTTCTTGACAACGCCAATATCCGAAGTCGTGCCACCGATATCCACGACAATGGCATTCTCGGCCCCGGTAAGCCATGCGGCTCCGCGAATACTGTTAGTTGGCCCTGCCGCAAACGTCATCACCGGAAACCGATGCATATAGTCAGCGCTCATCAATGTGCCGTCATTCTGACTGATGTAGAAAGGGGCGATGATTCCTTGGTCATGCAAGGCGCGTTTAAAGGCGGCGGTGATTTTTGCGGCAAGCGGTCGCAGGCTGGCGTTCATGACTGCCGCGTTTTCGCGTTCGAGCAGTCCAACCCTGCCCAGTTCCGATGACAAGGACACCTCCATTTCCGGTGCCTGCTTGTTGATCATAGCGGCAACGCGGCTTTCGTGATCAGGATTCAACTGGCTGAAAATGCAGGAGACTGCGATCTGGTTTATGCCCTTCTTGCGCGCTTTAAATATTGCGCTTGATATAGCCGCTTCATCAAGCGCAGAAATTTCACGACCATCAAATTCAAAGCCACCCGGCACCATCGCGGAACCGCCGCAGACCGTCGCTTTCAGGTCTTCAGGCCAGGAGGCGAATGGTGGTATGCCGCGTGCAGCGGGAAAGCCGATCCGTATCACATATACCGGGACAAGTTCGCGCCGCTGAATGAAAGCATTGGTAAAGTGGGTTGTGCCGATCATCACGGCCGTAATCTCGTCGGGCTGGATATTGCATTCCGAGATCAGCGCACAGATGGCGTCAGAAATCCCGGTGCTTACGTCTCCGCTGGTTGGTCGCTTTACCGCACCCAGAACTTCGTTTCCAGCGAGCAGGACGGCATCAGTATTTGTTCCGCCAACGTCCACTCCAATCCGCATAAAAATCCTTCCACTGAATGAATGGTTGACGTTAAACAGTGAACCGATTTGCTCAACAGTGGTGGTTGGGAGGTTGCGGCTTCTACCCGGTAGGTTTAGTTGTTAGCCACACATTAAAACCTACTGAAACAAGTAGGTCTAAATGGTAAGCTCAAGCTTGTGCGCTGCAGCGACGGCCGACAAACGATCATGGACACCCAGTTTCTTGAATATATTTTTCAGGTGAAAACGGACCCCGTGTTCCGAAAGGTTGAGATGACGGGCAAGATGCTTGTCTGATCCACCTGAACTCAGCAAGCATAGCACTTCCAGCTCCCGCGCGGAAAGCTTGCCACTGGCAACGCTCTGCCGGTCTCCGAGACGATTGAGCAGCAACTCCACGAACCCCAGTTCGAGATCTGTCAGATCCGCATCCTCCCGCAGTGCTTTCAGCGCGGGCCTAAGGCCGCTGCCAGCGACCTCCCGGAAAATTTGACGCATGCCCGTTGCGGCTCCAATCGAAATCGCACTCCGAAGAGTCGTATGGGCACGATGCATGTCACCCTGAGCGGTTGCCATAGCAGACGCCACGAGCAGAAAACGCAATCGCGACCGTTCGAGGCCGTGGCTCGCGGACCATTCGATCGATTGGTCAAGCAATGTCTGCGCCTTATCGCCGTTTCCGTCGAAATAATCGGCATAAGCCCTTGCAATGGAGAAGACCTCCTGCTCCTGCCAGCTGCTCGTCGGCCCCACAGCCGGTATCTCCCAAGCCATTTCGGAAATGATCATCCGCTGCCCCTGCAGACGGGCCTCGCCGCAGACACAAAGCCTGATCGCCATCAAAAGGTCGGCTACCCGCGGCAAACCCTGGGCGCACAATTTGCTGGCCTCGTCCTCGACGGCCTCGTGCATTGCGCCGATCCCGTGATCGACAGTGTCGATCCGGATCATCGTCTCGTAAGCCGCAAAATATATGTCAAACCAGGCTTCGGCTTCTGGCATCCGATGCGCCGATTTTTTAAGCGACTTGCGGGCACTGGTGAGGCGCCCTGCCTCGAACTCGATCGACGCGCTCAATGCCGCCAGCACAGTCTCGACTCCGACATCATCTGCGAAATCACGCTGTCTTCGAGACCGTGCTTCTGAAAGACAGGTTCTAGCATGTTTCAACTTGCCCTGAGCAAGATTGATCGACGCTTCGTGCATTAGCAGAAACATCAGATTATACTGGGAGGAAACCTTCCGTGCCTGCGCGCGCGCATCGTTAAGATTGGCGACGGCCGCATCGAACCGGGCGCGCTGGCAGTTCAGGATGGCAGATAATGTAGCGAAAAATGTCCGCATCGTGGCATCATCGGCTTGTTCCGTAGCCAGGCTCTTGACCAACTCAAGGTCGTCCGTACGCTCAAATGAACAGCCATAGACAAGCAAGGTCAGACGAACGATTGCAAGGTCCTTGATCAACCGATGGCCGGGTCCGACTTTCTCAGCCAGTGATCCGAACAGGTCTTGCGCAACATTGATCCGACCGGCTTTCATATGGACAATACATTCAATCATTTGCAGCACGATTGAACTGGCTATGTCCTGCGGGCTTGAATTTTCCAGCAACTCCTTGAGCACAGAGAACCCGTGGACAATCCATATTCTTAAAGCGCCGTGAGCATGGGCGTAATCACGAATCCGACGAGTATCACCCGCCATCCTTGCAAGCGTAGCTGCCTCGGCGAGCCTTCCCTTGTCCGAGCATTGATCTGCCATTGATACCAGCAGTTCAACACGCGTTTGCTCGTCGAATACTTCAACTGCGTCTCGCAACCAGATTCGCAATGCGCCCTGCAAATCGATTCGGTTCTCGTGCCGGTCGACCAGGCCTTTGAACCTGAAAGCGAGGTCTGCCAGAATTCGGCCGTCATTTTGATGACCGGTCACCGACTCCAGAATGTCGAGATCCGGCACGTCCAGCAGACTGGCATGAACAAGGGCCGATAATTCGGCTTCCGAGAATAACGGCAGAACCTCTTGGGCGATAAATTCACCAAGCCGGCTTTCCCGCACAATATCGAAGTCACTCCAGCTCTCGCAACTGTCCTGCGAACTGGCGGCCCAGGCGCAAAGAAGCTCGCTGGCAATCGGCCAGTCGCCAACGAGGCCCCGTAGCCGCAAGCGGATCGTCGTGCGTGGCACTGATTTCAGGATATCAGCGGTCACCTTTGCCCGTTGACGTAGAGCATTGGCGTCGAGAATATCAATGGAGTGCCGGGTCGCGATCCGCGCCAACGGAAAGTCGCTGGGCTGGTTCATGGTCATTATAATCCGCTGGCCGGAATTGCGGAAACTGATCCGTTCCAACGCCAGGCCAATGAAATTCCTGTCCGTCAGATGTACATCTTCAATGATCGTCACCTGTTTGGGCTGCGCGAGTAATGCGTCAGCTACACCGCGAGGATCAGCACGATGCTCTATCTCACCAAATTCGCATAGCGACAGCGCGCTGCCTGTTGAAATTCGCTTTGCCGCCTCCTGCGCGAGGTTGCTTTTCCCGAATCCTGGCGGCGCGCAGAGAACCACAATCGATCGGCCTGCCACGATGCGATCGACAATCTTGCATTGATGCCCGTCCATTACCATTCGCAGCCCGGTCCTTGCCTTCGAGTGCATGTCGAAAGTTTTCTACTATTAAGTAGGCGTGAAATGCAAGCAACGCGCCCGAACGACCAGCACGGATCGAAGCGTAGGGAAATTCGCAAAACTTATGTGAATGGCAAAATGCGCGGGCGAAAGCTTCGGACATGCCGAGGGAGGTCTTCGATTCAGCGATTCGGATCGCCGTCTCGCCCGGACTGCCATTCAAAAGACCCGATGCCCAGACGAGTGCAGCGATCAGCAAGGCGCCGGCAAAATTGCCGATGTAGACAGATGTAGACAATGGCCCAGTTGCGCAGCAACTGGGCCGGCGAGACAAGTTTTTCCACCACAGCGATCACGAGCAGCGCATTGCCCGTAAACAGCTCGGCACCCGCCACGATGACCAGAATCAGCCCGAGCGAAAATACAATGCCGCCCAGAAACCGCGCCGGGCCGAAGGACATGTCGGTACCAATTATGACCATCGTGAAGGCCGCCGCGCCCAATGCGATAAATGCGCCAGCCAGGATGGAGAGAACCAGCAGCTGAGGCAGCCCAAGCTCGGCTTTCTGCACACCCGCGCGATCCACCAGCGCATAGATTTCGGAAGGCTTGTAGGCATCCACGCCCGTCGGATTGGGTTCAGCCATGATCGATCCGCGCTGTTGGGAGTTTCGGCAAATATCCTGTCATTTCGTCAGTTCGGCCATCAGATAGTCCAGCGCCGTTTCGACAGTCAGAAGTTCCGATGCGTCCCTATCCGGAATGGCGATGCCCAACCTCTGATGGAGCGCTGCCAGCAGATTGTAGATGTCCATGGAATCCAGATCGAAATATTCCTGAATATTGTCCGTATCGGCGATATTCGACAGATCGACTTCGGGCGCGATGGATTCCAGTTCGTCGGCAAATATTCTTTTCAGTTCCTCGCGCTTCATAGGTCCTCCGGTGCATTGAGTTTCCCGGCCATCGCATTCAGGAACAACGCTCCACTGTGGCCGTTGCTGACCCTGTGGTCTGCTGCCAATGACATCTGAAGAATGGCACGCGGAACGATTTTTCCGTCTTGCACCCATGGCCGCTCCACGATGCTGCCGAAACCGACAATCGCAACCTGTGGCGGATAAATGATCGGCAGCACCCCTTCGACGCCGCGGTCGCCGAGACTGTTGATCGTGATCGTCGAACTGGTCAGTTCGGAGGCACGAAAGCGGCCTCTCCGCACCCGCCCGATCAAATCGCGCATCTGGGCCATGAGGTCCGCCAGCGGCAGCGTGCCAGCGTTCCGGATGGCCGGCGCTACCAGACCGCCACCACGGATCGCGACCGCAATGCCGGCGTGAACCGTTTCGCTTGGCACAAAATTGTCCTGTTCAAAATGTCCGTTGAATTCGGGAAAGTCCCGAACCACCGAGGCGGCGGCCTTGACCAGCAGGGCTCCGAACAGGATTCTTTCCGGAGGCGTGCGTTCAGCATTGTAGGTTTCGAGCCAGTCCCGTGCCGTGGTGACGTCAATCCTGTGGGTCAGATAATAATGGGGAATTTCCCGTTTTGACCGTGACATTGCGGCTGCAATCGCATGGCGCATCGCGTCCAGATCTATAGCTCCTCTGGCTGGTCCGGGCTGCGCGATCTCCACATCGCACAGTCGGATGGCGCCGTCCGGTCCGGTGCCCCTCACGCCCTTCAGATCGACATGATGCTCTCTGGCAAACAGGCGGGCGGCGGGAGAAGCGCGAATTTCCGAAGGCGTGCGCTTCATCGGGGGAATGTCCATCAATGCAGGCTTCGTTTCCGGCGGCACTCCCGCTGTTACGGAAACGGCCTTCTCGCTGCCTTCGGGAGCCGTCGTGTCGGCGACTCCCGATATGGTCGCCAATGCTGTACCGACCGGTACCTTGCGACCCTGTGCCACCAGAATCTCCTCGATCTTTCCGTTTTCGAATATCTCTATTTCAATCGCGCCCTTTTCCGTTTCGACCACCGCAATGATATCGCCGCGCGCCACCCGGTCGCCTTCTCCCTTCAGCCATTCGACAAGTATGCCGTCCTCCATGTCGGCACCGAGTGAGGGCATGGCAAATATGCCCATTGCTCAGGCACCCACCAGCGCTCGGGCCGCTTGAACGATTCCGGCGACCTGCGGAAGCGCAGCCTCTTCCATATGCTTGGCATAGGGAATGGGTACCTCGGCACTGCACAGCCGTGTCGGCGGCGTATCCAGCGTCCAGAAGCCCTGTTCCATGATGCGGCTCATGATCTCTGCCGAGAGGCTGCCCGAGCGCCAGCCTTCATCCACAATCAGTGGCCGCCGCGTTTTCGTCACCGAAGCCATTATGGCCTGATCGTCGAGCGGACGCAGCGTGCGCAAGTCAATCACTTCGGCGGAAATGCCGATGTCCGAGAGTTGTTCGGCAGCATCCAGGCATTTCCAGAGCGACCCGCCATAGGTAATCAGGCTGACATCTTTGCCTTCGCGACGGATGGCGGCGTGATCAATGTCAATCGCATCAGGATCCTCGGGAAGTTCGCCTTCCTGGTTGTAGAGCAAAGCATTTTCGAAAATCAGCACCGGGTCAGGGTCTTCCAGCGCCCTGGCCAGCATGGCCCGTGCATCTGCTACGGTCGCTGGAGCTAGAACGCGAAGACCGGGAATATGGGCGAACCATCCTTCCAGACTGTGCGAATGCTGGGCTGCCAGTTGCCGTCCGGCCCCGGTCGCCATGCGGATGACGACAGGCACATGAAATTGTCCGCCTGACATGTGTCGCATGGTCGCTGCCGTATTCATGATCTGGTCGAGCGCGAGCAGGGCAAAATTGCAGGTCATGATCTCCACGATCGGCCGCATTCCGCCGAGCGCAGCACCGATGCCTGCGCCGGTAAAGCCCGATTCCGACAGGGGAGTGTCCCGCACACGGTCCGGACCAAATTCATCCAGCAAGCCCTTGCTCACTGCGTAACAGCCGCCATAATGGCCCACGTCCTCGCCCATCAGAAAGACTTTTTCATCGGCGTTCATCGCTTCGCGGATCGCCTCGCGCATGGCTTCTCGATAGGTCATTATTTTGGTCATGCCCGCGTCTCCGCGCCTACATCATGCAGCAGGTCGGCGACCGGCTCCCATGATCCCGCTTCGGCAAAGGCAACCGCTTCCGAGACTTCCTGCGCGACCTCTTTCTCAATCGCGTCAATATCGGCCTGATTGAGTTCCCCCGATTCCAGTGCCCAGTTTTGGAACCGCCGGATCGGGCCGATTTCCACCCATTTCTTGACCTCCTGCTTTTCGCGATAGAGTTCGGGGTCGAACATCGAATGCGCGCGAAACCGGTAGGTTCGGCATTCCAGAAAGACCGGCCCCTTGCCGTTCCGGATAGCGTCCACCGCTCGCCGTGCGGCCACTTCGACATCAACGACATTCATGCCGTCGACGATTTCAGATTGCATTTTGTAGGACGATGCCTTGGCGTGAATATCCGTCTCCGATTCAGACAGGTCCAATGCGGTGCCCATGGCATAGAGATTATTTTCGCAGACAAAGAGCACCGGCAGCTGCCACAAGGCGGCAAGGTTCAGGCTTTCGTGAAACTCGCCTTCTGCCGCCGCCCCTTCGCCAAAGAAGCAGACCGTGACACTGGTCTGGCTCTGCATCTTGTCCGCCAGCGCGAGGCCGACGGCCATCGGCAAGCCGCCGCCGACAATCGCATTGCCGCCATAAAAGCGGGTCGGCGCGTGGAACAAATGCATCGAACCCCCGCGCCCGCGGCTGCACCCTTCCTGCTTGCCGTACATTTCCGCCATGATTTTACCCGCGGGCACGCCGCGCAGCAGCGCGTGGCCATGTTCCCGGTAGGTTGCGACCACCGCGTCTTGTTCATCAAGAGCCTGCATGATGCCGGTCGCGACGGCTTCTTCACCGATATAGAGATGCAGGAAGCCGCGAATTTTCTCCTTGGTATAAAGCTCGGCGCATTTTTCCTCAAACCGCCGTACACGCAGCATTTGTTTCAAGAGAAGCCGACAATGGTCGTGATCGAGGCGCAGTTTCGTCCCGGTCATGACGATGCCTTTTCGAGAGTTGAAAGGTCGCCCTCGGGCAATCCCAGTTCGCGCGCCTTCAATAGCCGGCGCATGATTTTTCCGGACTTTGTCCTCGGCAGGTCGTCCACAATGACAATCTCCCGCGGCGCTATCGCTGGCCCGAGCCTTTTACGCGCATGACCGAGAATCGCCTTGCACAAGGCGTCGCCTTTCATCTGACCGGGGTTGAGCATGACATAAGCCTTGACGATCTCGCCCGCACGCTCGTCGGGCACACCAATCACCCCTGCCTCGGCAACCGCAGGATGTTCGATCAGCGCGCTTTCCACTTCGAACGGACCGATCAGGTGGCCGGCGGATTTGATCACGTCGTCGGCGCGTCCGACGAACCAGAAATAGCCGTCGCTGTCGCGCATCGCGAGATCCCCGGACAGATACCAACCATCCCTGAAACAGGCATGGTAACGCGCCGCTTCGTTCAGATAGCCGCGGAACATCGACGGCCAACCGGATTTCAGGGCCAGCTGGCCGGGTGTCATCGGCGCGCCCGTGAAGGTCAGGCCATCCTCGTCATCCCGGTCATCGACTTCCACAATTGCAGCTTCTATCCCGGGCAGGGGTTTGCCCATCGATCCCGGTTTTACATCCAGCGAAGCGTAGTTGGCAATCATGATGCCGCCGGTCTCGGTCTGCCACCAGTTATCGTGAAACGGTTTGCCAAAAACCCGATTGCTCCAGATCACCGCTTCGGGATTGAGCGGCTCGCCAACACTGGCGAGGAACCGGAGTGCCGAGAGATTGTGGCTGCGCGGCAGATCATCGCCGGCCATCATCAACAATCGTATGGCGGTCGGAGCGGTGTACCAGACATTGACCCGCTCGGATTCCAGCAATTTGTACCAATTTTCGGCATCAAACTCGCCGGCATCAATCAGCATCGTCACGCCATTGGTCAGCGGCGCGATGATTCCGTAGGACATGCCTGTGACCCAGCCCGGATCTGCGGTACACCAGTAAATATCGCCCGGTCTCAGGTCGAGCGCGAGACGGCCGGTTGTTCGATGGGCAATCACGGCATCATGTGCGTGCAAGGCGCCCTTCGGCTTGCCGGTTGTCCCGCTGGTAAAATGCAGCAAGGCAATATCATCCGGACGGGTCTTGACGACTTCGAATTCAGCATCGGTGGTCGCGAGCAACTCAGGCAAGCTGACCGTCCCGGCCGGCGCTTCCTTGTCCGCATCGACCAGCAGTACATGGCGCAGCGACGGGAGATCGGAGCGCACCGGCGCGACTTTGCGAAGATAGTCCTTCTGGCGCGTGATCAGGACATTGGCCTCGCCGATTTCCATTCTCGCGCGGACCGGTTCAGGGCCGAATACCGAAAAAAGCGGACAGAATATCGCGCCGGCTTTCAGGCTGCCGAGCGCGGCAAAATAGAGTTCCGGAACGCGGCCAAGCAGCGAAAAGACTTTGTCACCGGGTTTTACGCCCAAATCCTGCAACAGTCTCGCAAAACGGTCAGTCTCCGTCTTCATTTTCGAATAGCTATATTCCCGCCGGGTGCCATCCCGCGCGACCCAGTGGAGCGCTGGCACGCCGCCTCGCCCTTCGGCAACATGGCGATCTACCGCCTCATAGGCGATATTGAGCATGCCCGGAGCCGGGCCGCCCATGGATTGCCTGACATTCTCCCATGAAAATTCGGCGACGGCCTGATCATAGTCCGGCATATTCGCGGATTTGCTCATAGTTGTTGATTTATGCAGCGGTTTAATCTTCACCGGCCAATCCTTTCTTTTCGAGCATCACGATGCATCAGGCATCACCGGTTGCGCTTGATCCCGGCCAATCCGCACTGCCGTCAGTTTATATTCTGGCGCGCCGACCATCCGGTCTCGATGAGGACCGGTTATCCGGTTGGTATGACGTGCGGGATCGTGGAATGTCGTGAACGCGCGGCCTCTTCTTATGCCTTCTTCGACATGGACGGGTAGCTTTGCCGAACCATATCGGCTTTGGATGGTTACCGTCTCACCCTCCGACATTCCCCAATCAACAGCATCTTGGGGAGAGATATCAAGCGTATCAGTAGTGCGCAGCTGCAACAGGCTCGACCGGCGCGTCATTGTTCCGACATTGAATTGATAGAGGTTGCGGCCGGTGAACAACAGGATCGGAAAGTCCTTGTCGGCGACCTCCGGCGATGGACGAAAGTGCAGGGGTCTCAAACGCGCTTTCGGTCCATGCGGGAAGGCTTTCTGATGCAATATGGTGGTCCCGGGATGATCCTCAGTCGGGCAGGGCCATTGCAATCCATGATGGTCCAATCGATCATAGTTGATGCCGGCGGCGGCCGGCCAGACTGCGCGGATTTCATCCCAGATCGCTTCTGGCGAAGCATAGGTAAATGCCTCTCGATGCCCCATATGCTGCGCCAAATCGCAAATAATCTCCCAATCAGCCCGAACTGTCCCGGGCGGTTCGATCAGCTTGCGGACGCGCTGAATCCGGCGTTCGGCATTCATGAACGTGCCGTCTTTCTCGAAACTTGAGGCCGCCGGCAGGAATATATGCCCGAATCGCGCTGCCGTTTCGGTTTGGAACAGGTCTACAACGATTATCAGATCGATCTTCGACAGCGCTTTGACTGTTTCGCGCTCGTTCGCGAGGGTTGCGGCGATGTCATAACCGACCACGATCAATGCTTTCAGTTTTCCAGCGGCGGCGGCGTCCATCATCTGCATGAGATGGAGCCCTTGCTGGTCCGGCAATATCGCATTCCAGGCCTGTTCAAATGCCTTACGCGACTCCTTGACCGGCTGCGCCCCGGTGAGGATACCGGGATCACAGCCCATATGGGCTGTGCCCTGCACATTATTCTGGCCCCGCAATGGGTTGATGCCCGCGCCGGGCTTGCCGATATTGCCGGTTACAAGCGCAAGATTGACCAGGCCCATCACGCCTTCGGTACCCTGCACATGTTCGGTAACCCCAAGCCCATGTGCGCAGTAAGTCGGCCCTTCGCTTGCGTATATCCGCGCCGCAGCCGTTATGTCCTCGGCGGGTACTTCGCAGATTTCGGCAGCGCGTTGCGGTGTCCAATCGGCGATATTTTCCGCATAGGCATCGAAGTCTTCGACCCGCTCTGCAATGAATGCGGTGTCGTGCAATTGTTCGGCGATAATCACATGGGCCATGGCGTTCTGAAGCGCGATGTCGGTGCCGGGCTTGAGCGGGAGATGAACGGTTGCGATCTCCGCAAGTCCGGTCCGGCGCGGGTCGATAACGATCAATTTGCTGCCGCCTCGCAGAACCTGTTGCCGGATGCGCGCACCAATGACCGGATGGCATTCCAGCGGATTGGCACCAGCGACCAGTATCGTTGCCGCACGCTCGATATCGTCGAAGCTGTTTGTTGCCGCCCCGGCGCCTAATATCGCCTTCATCGCCGCCGCCGTTGGCGTGTGACAAACCCGAGCGCAGCAATCGACATTGTTGGTGCCGATCACCATTCGCGCAAATTTCTGGACGAGATAGCTGTCTTCATTGGTCGAGCGCGACGAAGCCAGCACCCCGATCGCGTCCGAACCGTGCTCGCCAATTATCGCATTGAGCTGGTCGGCTGCGCTGCGCAATGCACTGTCCCAGGTTGCTGGTTGCCAGTCTTTGCCGCTGCGGACTTGCGGCTGCAATATGCGATCTTCGCTATGGGTGAAGCCAAAGCTGTACCGCCCCTTGGCGCAGGCATGTCCCTTGTTGACCGGTCGCCCCGCTGCTGGCCGCGACGCGACAATATGACCTGATGACACACCATATTCCAGTTCACAACCAACCCCGCAATAGGCGCAGGTAGTGCGTGCCCAGCTTTCTGCCCGTCCATTCGCGGCATCGGTCAGGGCGGCGGTCGGACAGCTGTCGACACAGGCACCGCAGGCCACGCAGCCACCCTCCGAAAGCAGCGAACCGCGCTTCGGCACAATGCGACTCCGGTCTCCGCGCGATATCTCGTGCCAGACGTTCTCGCCCTGGACTTCCTCGCAAATATTGACGCAACGCAAACAGTCGATGCATTGGCTCATGTCCACCCGGATTTGCGGCATCGAGAGATCGAGCTCGCCGGGCTCTGCCTGCTTGCCTGCCGGTTCGACCTGATTCGCACGCATCATCCGGTGGAGCAGTTTGTCAGGATAGGCAGCGAAAGCTCGGGGTGAAACTTGGGCCGCGTACCATGTCAGTTCGGTTGCGCGAAATTTATCGAGTCGCGAGTTGCGGGTCGCCACCCACATCCCTTCCTCGACCTCGGTCTGGCAGGCGGTGACGAGATTTTCCTTGCCCTGGATTTCGACGAGACACATCCGGCACGAACCGATCGGAGCGCAGCGGCTTTCGTGGCAGATGGACGGAATTTCGATGCTGGCGCTGGCCGCGGCTTCGAGCAGGGTCGCACCGCTTTCAACCGATATCGCTTCTCCATCTATCCTGCATTCAATCACGCACACTGCCTCCGCTACTAATTCGATGATGGACCCCGGTTTCGTCGCTGCCATTCCGTAATGTTACGGAATGGCAGGCGAATCACACTGGCATAGGAACTATCGCAGCGTGAGAGGAATGACAGACGGCCCAAAATTCGCATCATAGGCCGCCCAACCGGAGCGGCGCCTTGTCGGGTAATTCCGGGCAATCGGCATGCCGGGAAGAAAAACACGCCATCGACCCGGCGCTGATGAATTTTTTGCTGGACCCGGCCAGCTATGGCCAACCTGGCGGTGCGCTGAAGCTGATCGAGAGCCATATGTCCTTGCTGTTCCTGATTGGCGACCGGGTCTACAAGATGAAAAAGCCGATGAAGCTCGATCTTCTCGACAATCTGACCCTCGCGCAGCGGCAAAAAAACTGCCGCAGGGAACTGGAACTGAACCGCGCAGTGTCTCCGGATATCTATCTGGATCTCACCCCGGTTACAGCTGACCAGCAAGGTGCGTTCAAGGTCGGCGGGGCGGGTGAACCGGTTGAATGGCTTGTGGTGATGCGCCGTCTGGACGAAAACCTGCTACTGGATCATGCTATTGCCGCCCAGGCCGTGACCGCAGCGCATATTTCGGACCTTGCTGAAATACTTGGCAATTTTTACCGGCAGGCAGAAATAGTTGCCGCGGACAATGCTGACGTGATTCTGAGCATCCAGTCTCTGCTGGATCGCAACGAGCAGTCCCTGCGGAATCGCGATTTCGGACTGTTGCCGGATATTGTCGAACCGGTCCTCACCGCGGTTCGGTGGTTCCTGAATGACAGGCAAGACCTGATTCTGGGCCGAGCGGAGCAAGGCTGGATCCGCGATTGTCATGGCGACTTGCGACCCGAACATGTCTATCTCGGCCCTCCGGTCCGTTTGATTGACCGGCTGGAATTCAATGACAGCCTGCGCCAGCACGACCCCTTCGAGGAGATCGCCGATCTTGGACTCGAATGCGACAGGCTTGGTGCTCCATGGATTTATCCGCTCCTGCTGGAAAGGATGACGCCCTTATTGGGCGGTGACATCAGCAAGGACCTGCTGGGCTTCTATACTGGGCTTCACGGTTGCGTGCGTGCGCGGCTTGCGATTGAGCATCTGCGATACCAGCCGGAACTTGCCGAATATCGGCGAAAACAGGCGCTCGACGGCCTGAAGCTGGCAGCAAAATATGCCGTCCATCAATTGTAGGGCACGAGATCGTAAAAGGGCGCGCCGCTGCTGAGACAGGCAATCGCATCAGCCAGCAGAGAAGCAGCGGATACGATCTGCAGCCGGTCCGGAACAGGGTCAGTTGGAATCGTCACGCTGTCGGTAACAAATACTCGATCAGGTCCGCCATGTTCAAACAGCTGACTTGCGCCTTCGCTCAACAGGCCGTGCGTAGCCGCTGCGAATACCCGGTCCGCGCCATTTTCGCGACACATTTGCGCGGCGCGCATTATGGTTCCTCCGCTGCTGATCATATCGTCGATGATGATTGCTGTGCGACCGTTCACATTCCCAGCAAAAAGCGAGCCTGTAACCACCCCGCCGCTACGGTGCTTTTCCACTAGCGCCTTGCCGACCGGCTTCCCGGTTCGCTGTTCCAACACGACGCGAAAAAGTTCGGCTCTCTTCTCGCCCCCGGCGTCGGGCGAGACAACCGCGATCGGTTCATCTCCCAGCATGGGAATAATGGCCTCGGCCAGCACGCCCGCCGCCGTCAGATTTTCTGCCCGGCAATGCCGGAAGGCATTTTCGAACGCGGCAAGATTGTGGATGTCTAGGGTAACCAGCGTGTCGGTATCCATGGTTTCGAAGAGCATGGCGACGTAACGCATGCTGACCGGGTCCCGCGGCTTGGTGCGGCGATCCTTCCGGGCATAGGGCAAATAGGGCGTTATTGCCGTTACCGATCGGGCCCCGGCATGTTTCAACGCGCCGATAAAAAACAATATCCGGACGAGTTTGTCATTTGCCGATTGCGATGCTTCGCCTTCCAGATGGTGCAGCAGATACACATCCCTGCCACCGACTTCGACCAGTGGTCGAGCCTTGTGCTCGCCACTTTCGAATTCGCGCTCCTCATGGTCGCTGAGCGGCCATCCCAACCGGTCGGCCACCGCTTCGCCGAGCTTGCGGCTGCCGTTGAGGCAAAACATTAGTGGCCTGTCATTATGAGCCACTGGCTTGCCTGTATGCAAGGGATCGCCCCCTGTCGTCCATTTCCAGATCACTCAACCTGTGCCGGTTTGCCTGGCAGTCCGGGTCGATTTTCTCCGGTGGATCAATGATGCGGTTTTCTTCCGGCCTCTCGACAGGTTCGATGGCCGAATCAATCATGGGCTCAGAATCTGGTTCCCGTTCCGGTTTGAAATGGGGATCAACAACTTTCTCTGGCTTCACCTGTTCATCCTGACCGGGTTCGATTTGCGGATCGACAACGCGATTGCAGTCTTGGGGAGTGTCACACATCCAGCTTGGGTCCTGCGTGCCGTCCTGATCACCATTGGCCCAATCCATTGCCGAAGTTTCGACAGTCTGCGCCAACGTCATGGCGGCGATGACAATGGCAACTTTCCGGGAACGGATCAATCTGCTCATGATCTTCTCCTGCTAGATCGGCCCTGGGTTCGCTGCATGACGAGATACCGCGAAATCACGAATGCAGGACCCATTGTCGATCGCGATCGCAACGCCGCCATCTCCCCGCTCCGGAGTCCATGGTGATTCGTCAGGTTGGCGGCTAGGCTCGACCGGCGGTTGTTCGATTGGTGTGTCGTCCGGCCTGTCATCCGGATGCGTGAAGGGATAATCCGGTTCTTTCGGCGGACTGTCCGGGTGCGGGTCTGGTTGGTGTTGCGGTGGCATGATGAGCTAAACCTTCCGATTGCTTCGCCCCGGATTATATCGTGCAATGACAGAATAGAAAATCAGGAGATTTACGGAAAGGACTGGCTTCGATCAGGTTTGGTGAGCGGCGGTTCCAGCGGAATCGGGGCGATGATGGCGCGCGGCTTGATCGAAAATGGTGCGAAGGTCTACATCACGGCCCGCAAGGAAGAGCGCCTTATGGCGAAAGCTGCGGAGCTTTCCGGGTTGGGGGAGTGCATCGGTATCCCGGCCGATCTGTCAAACGTTGAACGTATCGAAGCGCTGGTCGCGGCGATCAGCAAACGTGAAGAGAAAATCGATATACTGATCAACAATGCCGGCGCAAACTGGAGCGCGCCGATCGAGGAATTTCCCGAAAAGGGCTGGGACAAGGTGATGGACATCAACATAAAGTCGATCTTTTTGCTATTCAGAAGTTTCTGCCGCTATTGAAAGCTGTGGGAGCCGCAGAGGATCCTTCTCGTGTCATCAATATCGCGTTGATCAACGGCATCAGAAATTCGGGCATGCCTACCTATGCCTACACTGCCAGCAAGTCGGGCGTTATCCAGTTGACGGAACATCTGGCAAACGATCTCGCTCACCACAACATCAACGTCAACGCGATTGCGCCGGGCTTTTTCCCGGGCAATATGACCAAGCAGATTGTTGATAATGACGAAATGACGAAAATGGCCATCTCACAGATCCCGCGCGGCCGGATGGGCGCGCCGGAAGATATTGCCGGCACCGCGCTTTATCTGTGCTCCCGCGCATCGTCCTGGATGATCGGGCAGGCACTGGTTCTGGATGGGGGCATGATTTCGCGACCCTGACCCCGGTTGATTTGGCGACCCGTTTCCCAACCGCGCCCGGATAATTTCCAGAGGCGGTTGTGGGCATGGAAGGAGGCAATATAGATATGGCAGCTGTCGGTCAGTTCCCGAACCAACTGCGGGCCTTGAACCGGTCAATCCGGGTTGAAGGAACCAGGCGGCCGTTTATGCGTAAGGCGGCAGTGAACATGCGGCTCTTCCCTTCCCTGCCGTACTGGCTCATTCCGTCTGCCAGTCTAAGAATATACATCATCTACTTGTGGCGGCATGGTCGATGGCCCGATCTGTTGAATCCGCGCCGGTTTTCAGAATTGGTGCAGTGGCGCAAACTCCATGACCGCAACCCGTTGATGCCGATTCTGGCGGACAAGATCGCGGTAAAAAATCATGTCGGACGGACAATAGGGACCGAATGGACCATTCCGACTTATTGGAGCGGTCGAGACCTGCCCGAACGGCCATCATGGCCTTATCCTTTCATTCTGAAGGCGAGCCATGGCTGCAACCAGAATATGGTTTGCCGTGATCCGGCCGATTGGAAACAGGCGCGCCGGCGGTCCGTTAAATGGATTCGCGCTCCTTATGGACTCTGGCTGGATGAATGGGCGTACCGCGATATTCCGCGAAGCTATATTGTAGAACCCTATCTCGGCACTGCGGACGAGCTGCCTATCGACTATAAAATATACGTGTTCTCCGGCAAGGCGGCTTTCATTCAAGTCCACCTGGACCGTTATTCCAATCACCGCTGGATATTGTTTGATCGACAATGGCGCCAAGTTTCGAGGCTCGGTTGTGCCGATCTTCCGACCGCCCCGAAGAACCTGGAGAAAATGCTGGATAGCGCCGAAAAAATTGCAAGTGACTTTGATTTCGCGCGAATCGATTTTTACGAAATCGCTGGAGAACCAAAATTTGGTGAAGTCACTTTTTATCCCGGGTCGGGACTTGATCCGTTTGATCCTCCGGAGCTCGATATTGCCATTGGTGCGCTTTGGCTGGCCGGTTCGGGCAATTTTACCGCAAGCCAAGGTAAAAAGGGGCGATGGACGCCAAAGCCCAGCAATTTGCGCGCAAAAGCGGGAAGGGGACGTGGAAAGCCGGGACAAATTTCTTTGCCAATTGCACCCGCCGCCATTGAGAGGACCGACTAAACGCCGAGCAACAGGAATAATTCAAGATCAGATTGAATGCACTGATTTTCCGAGCCGAAAGCTCTCATTTCGAAAATCCCACCGCCCACTAACGCGATCGCCGATGAAGCCGCAGCGCTCTGTTCGACTTTTATATTGGATGGATCACGCCGTCCTGCCAATCAAGCACGGTCAGATAGTTGGCAAGGCGGTTTTGTTCCAGTTTGGCGATAAGCGGATTATCATGATAGGGTATCAGCAGGTCGCTTAGCGGGTCGGCCCAGGGCGCGCTGATGTCGAACAGGATGCCCAGACCAAAAACGGCCGGAATTTCTGCGTAGGCCAATGGGTATCCGCTTGCTTCTGCTTCGTTTATAAAATCGACAACCGCGCATTTCACGCCGTTGCGTTCGCCACCCTCATGCAATGCCAAACCGAATTGTCCCATCCCGCGAAAACCTTGCTCCTGCAGCAATCCGGCTTGTCCGGGCTTGGTCCCGCCATCCATGCAATAGTCATGACGATATTCGGCCGGAATTCTATCGGGTGCATAATACATGTCGCGGTTGGCGGCGGGCCAGCAAACATCATGCAATATCGTGAACAGGGGTTTCTTGTCCCGCTCGCAGGCGGCCTTGATGGCCTTCAGTTCATGATAGACCGTGTACCAATTGTGATCACCGTCGACCAACCACAGGTCGATATCTTTTAGATCCGCAAAGGCGGACAGGCTCGGTTTGGCTATATGAGTCACCTGCTCGTGCGCATCCACCCAATCCAGAAATTCGTCCTTCGGGGTCGGATCTACACTGAAAAGATGGCCTTCATTTGTCGCTGCGTAGTCGGCCAAGACACTCGTCATGCCACCATATTCTGCTCCGATTTCTGCAATTTGCGAAACGTGAGCAGTTTCCATCGCGCTCACGATTATATCTGAAAATTCGGACATGGAATGAATGAGTAGCGTCATATCTAGGCGACCTTTCTTAAAGCATTGTTGGCAGAACTTTTGAGCACCGTCGGCCGGAAGACAAAGTTCAGCATCAGAGTCTGACCAGTCGAAATGGCCGGGGGTGGAATGAACATGAATGCATCCTGCCGGGCACAGCGATAAAGGCCCGGTGCATTTTCGGTCATTGCTTCGAACACGGGATGCGCATTGATCGAATCATCGTCGATCTTCTTTGCCATAAAATTCTCGATTTCCTGGAAATTGACTTCTTCAACCTGCAGCCAGTCGCAAATCTGGCCGAGCATGATGGCGATATTGAATTGCCCGGTGCCTGCCGGGATCAGGGCCTGATAATAGCCGTCGCTGGTCGGGTAGGCATCGATTTCAATCTGCAGATTCTCCTGATCGTCAGCGAGCATGACCGGTATTTTGATGCCGCCGCTCTGAAAATCGCTTTGCCGCAGATCAAGCCCGAAACGGTTCCCCGTGAACAATGGCAGCAGTGCTTCCATTCCGCGCTGTTTCAATTCTCCCGGGAGATATATCCGGCTGATAGTCTTGGTATAGAATAGTCCGCGGCGTCTGATCCCCTGCTCGGCCGATTTTGAATCGATAAATTTGAGTATGTCCTTGGTACCGAGATTCACGTCGTGATGGAAATTCTCGAAAATTTCGATTTCCCGGGCAACCGGAAGAAATAGCAGGCGCGAAAGCGAGGCAGCCGTCATCTGGCGTGCGCAATCACTGTTCCACGAGCGCGGCGTCGTAGCCCATCCACAACCGATTTGTTCAATATAGGTCAGACAGGCCGTCTGCGCGTTATCCCGGTACTCACTTTGTTTGCCTTTGATATCAGCCGTGTCCCGTCTGGGTTCACCGGCTTCGTTGTAACCCAGAACCGATCCATCGGACACGGTGCAAAGCTGCTCCATAACCGCAATCGATTCACACAATGCGTTGAGCGCGCTGTTGTCGTAATGACGGATGTCGATGAGGCCTTTTTTGTCGAGGTCTGTTATCATCAGCTCGCGAAGCAGAAGGTAACGCCCCGATATTTCCAGATCCATTTCCGATTTGAGCACAGGCTCGATCACATTCTGGACCGATCCGTTATATCCGAGGTCGACAAAAACGACGGAATCGCCTGGCTCGACACCATTGGCCCGGAGGTGCGCGAGAAATCCTGCCCTGAAGTTTTTGGCCCTTGCGACGATTTTCTTGACATTTTTCTGCTTCAGAATTTCCCGGATAAAGGCTTCGGGCGTCTTGATCCCGGACAGTTTTGCTATCTCGCCTTTCGGGAACAGCAACTGGCGGCAGTAAGCGGCTTGCCGCTGGTTTGAATAGGCGTCCTTCTTGTTGTTCGTTGCTTCGGCGGTTAAAAACGACTCAATGGCTTCACGGTTGGTAAAGCTGGCGGCATTGGCAGTGAAACGACTGAGTTCGATCATGCCGACCTGATCAGCATATTGGGGGTAGGCTATCTTGAACGCTTCGGCCGGCAAATAGCCGTCGCGCAGGAGAAAAAGCAATTTGGGTTTCTTGCCAGACTTTGTTTCTATCTCATCCGCCTCGTCGGCTATCCAGCGCGAGAAGCCATGCAATATCGGCCCCAGAACATCGTGGCCGAATTGGAAAGTGGCATCATCCTCTTTGCGCAACGAGATTTGTGCGCGGTGCGGCTGCAAAGCCGGGATTGATTTGCGCGTATCCTTCTCCAATATTGTGGCTGCAACTGCTTCCAGTCGCAAACGCTCCGATGCCTCATCATCAAATTGTTCAAAATGGACACCGTGGATTCCAAGCTGTTGCGGTGCCTTGAAGTCGGCGTCCAGATTATCGCCCAAATGAACGATCTTCCCGGGCGAGATACCGAGGTCGGCGAGGACTGGTTTGAAAAGGCCGCCCGCTTTGCCCATACCATATTCGCAGGAACAGAATATCCGGTCAATTTTGTCGGCAATTTGCGGTCCGGCAGCGTCCGTGATCAATCGGCGCAACAAGGGTTCCGGCAAATAGGTATCGGATACGATGATGACTTTCAGTCCGCGCTCTTTCGCGCGCGTGATCAAGTCGCAAACCGGCTGGAACGCAAAACAGTGGCGGGCTTCCGCCAAAAGTTCTTCCTCGATACATTGAGCCGTCCGCTTCTCGTCGGCTTCGCGGAACATATTTTCATATATTTCATCGATCGTGACATCGTTTTTCTGTGCGTTGAGTACCAGCGCCTTGCGCGCGCGTTTCTCCGCCAGAACCCGCAATTCCATATTGCAACTGGGGATGTCCAGATCATGGAAAACATCCGTCGGCCGGTTGACGTTACGCCAGATCAAGGTGTCGAAACAGTCCAGCGATAATATTTCCAAATTGTCATCCAGCCCGTCAAGAAGCGTATCGATTTCCCAGGCAGCAACGGTTTCTTTCATAGCTTTCGGTTCCTTCATGTTGACCTTGTCTGCCCCTGTGATCCCGTGTTCCGGCCAAACAGGCCCGAGGACGCACAGAAAATTTGGCGATCTCCCGCTCACCGGAGCAAAGCTTGTGCCAGTTTCGGGAAAATGCGACCGGCGCGCAATTTGCGGCACTTTTTGGCGCCTTGTTCAATTATCAATCGTGGGCAGGGACGAAAGAACCGGCAAAAACGTGCCGCCCACCGGACAAAATTTGCCGGTGCCTGCCGATTGTCGTCGCCATGGCGAGATAGATCTGTGCCGTTGGGTTTATTGGTACGGCAACCATTCCAATATGGGCTTCGCTTGCGCAGCACTTGATATGGTCTGGACGGGTATGTGCCTCGCTGAACATCTTTCTCTCCAGAAGGATAAATTAGCAGGCACCAGCCATTGCTTTTTGTAATTTAATCGTTCAATTAACCTGCGAGTGATTCAAGCAATATTGAGGGGCAGAAGGCCCTGCCACTGACCTATTGGTAAGAGACGTTCAGGAGCAACATCATGGCCGAAAAACCAAGCGCAACCGAGTTAAAGGAATTTGGTGAGGCTGCCGATGCCTGGTTCAAGGAAAATACGGTGCGCGATCCCGGCTTCATGCTGCCGCTGACCTTCATGGAAGTGTCGACCGACCAGCAGTTTGATTTTCTGCGCGACTGGCAGCGCACAGTCTACGAAGCGGGCTATCTCGGCGCGAGCTGGCCGAAGGAATATGGCGGCGGCGGTCTGCACAGCGAATATCAACGGGTCGCCACCCGGGCGATGAAGAAATATGACGCGCCGATCATGCTCAACGCGATCGGCAACGGCTGGGCCGGACCGCTGATTCTCGATCTCGGCACCGAAGAGCAGAAGCAGAAATATATCAAACCGATGCTGAGCGCCGAAGATATTTGGTGCCAGGGCTTTTCCGAACCGGAGAACGGGTCCGACCTCGGTAACGCGCAGTTGAAGGCGGTGAAGGATGGCGATGAATATGTCCTCAACGGCTCGAAAATCTGGACCTCGCTCGGCGACCGCGCCAAATATATGATCCTGCTCGCGCGGACCGATTTCGACGCGCCGAACAAATATGCCGGCCTCAGCTTCTTCCTCAATCCGATGAAGATCGATGGCATCACCACCAGCCGGATCAAGAAGCTGACCGGCGAATATGGCTTCGTGCAGACCTTCTTCACCGATGCCCGCATTTCCGGTGATTGTCTGTTCGGCGGCGAGGGCAATGGCTGGTCGATGGCGATGAAGACGCTGGAATATGAGCGCGGCGCCAAGGTCAAGCCGGTCGGTGGCTATTTCGTCAAGGAACTCGACGTGATGGAGATAGTCGAGCTGGCGAAAAATTCGGTCCGCAACGGCAAGCCATTGCTCGACGATCCGGTGATGCGCGACAAGATGACGCAATATATGATCGACATCCAGGCGCTCAATCTGAACAATACCCGGCGGCGGATGCCACAGCTGATGCAGGACCGGCCGATGGGTCTGCCGCTGATGAACAAGCTGGCGCGGACCGAGCTGATCCGCGAGCTGACCGAATTCTCGCTTGCCTTTCAGGGCACCAAGGCGGGCTATTATGTCGGCGATGAGAATGCCGTTGACGATGGCTATTGGCATCGCAGCTATCTGAACAGTTTCTCGGCGACCATCGGTGGCGGCACATCCGAAATTCAACGCAATATTGTCGCGGAGCACGCGCTGGGATTGCCGAAAACGAGATAGAATTTGGAGCTCAGAGCTGCCGTTCGTCCTGAGCTTGTCGAAGGACATTTTTCGACGAGAGATGTGGTTCGACAGGCTCACCACGAACGGTCTTGCGACCAATTTGGGAATTGAGGAAATATATGGATAATCTAGGCACAATCGGGACCACCGAAGAGCAGATCGAACTGATGGATGTGGCGACCAATTTCTGTCGCGACAAAAGTCCGGTCGACAAGGTCCGTGCGCTGATCGACGACGATCTTGGCTACGATCCCGCGATCTGGCGCGAGATTGGGGAGCTCGGCTGGCTGGCGATCGCGATTCCGGAAGCGCATGGCGGGGTTGGCCTGTCGATGGCCGAAGTCGTCCCGATTGTCGAGCAGATGGGCCGCAATCTGATGAGCACGCCTTTTGGATCGACCACGCTGGCGGCGCAGGCTCTGCTGGCCGGTGGCAGCGAAGCCCAACAGGCAGAGTGGCTGACGAAAATTGCCGAAGGTGCTGCGGCAACGCTCGCCTTGCGGGAAGACAATGGCGACTGGGATCTGTCGAACATTGCGGCCACCGGAGTTGAGAAGGGCGGCACAGTGACTTTGTCTGGCAAGAAACAGCTGGTCCTCTGGGCGAATAGCGCGGAGCTGATCATCGCCTCGGTGAAGATTGACGGCGCGGTTCGCTTTGTCCTGATTGAGCGTTCGGTGCTGAGCGACAAGGCGCTGCGCCGGGAAACGGTGATCGATGAAACCGCGCGCAGCTATGAAGTGACTTTGGACGGCCTGACCGTGCCAGCCGATGCACTGTTTGATGCTGGCCGAACCCGCGAAACGCTGGAGAAGATCGAACTCGCTGCGGGCCTGATTCACGCCGCGGAAATGACCGGCGGGGCCCAGGCGGTGATCGACTATACATTGGAATATCTCAAGACCCGCAAGCAGTTCGGCAAGATTATCGGCAGCTACCAAGCGCTGAAACACCCGACCGTTAACAATTATGTCGAATATGAAAAGGCGCGCACGCATCTCTACAGCGCGGCGCACAGCTGGGGCGACCAGGGGCGCGGCGAGGTCGCGGTGCGGATGGCAGCGGCGCAGGCGCACAGCAGTTATGCGACGGCGGCCGATCGGTCGATCCAGTTTCACGGCGGTTTTGGCTTCACCCATGATTGCGATGCCCAGCTGCACCGGCGCAAGGCGATCATGGGCGGCGCGCTGATTGGTGATGCGGCTTATCAGCGGTCGAAACTGGCAGGTTTGCTGTTTGATTGAAAAAGCCCGCAGTAGCGGGAGGACAAAGGGGTAAAAATTTGATGCAATGAGGCTCCAGCTGCCGCTGGAACCATTATATTATAAAGGAGAATTCACATGTCAGAAGTACTCACCGATATTCAGGACGGTTTTATCATCGTCACGATCAACCGGCCCGAAGCCAAGAATGCGATGACCAGGGCGGCTGCGGAGGGGATACGCGCGGCGATGGAGCAGCTCGACAATGACAACAGCCTCAACGCCGGGATCATCACCGGCGCTGGCGGGACATTCTGTTCGGGCATGGATCTCAAGGGCTTTCTGCGCGGTGAGACCCCGTCGGTCAAAGGCTATGGCTTTGGCGGGATCACCGAAAAGGGTCCGGAAAAGCCGCTGATTGCTGCGGTCGAAGGCTATGCACTGGCGGGTGGTCTCGAACTGGCCTTGGCGTGCGATCTGTGCGTCGCCAATGTCAACGCCAAATTCGGCATTCCGGAAGTGAAGCGCAGTCTGGTCGCGGCGGCGGGAGGAGTGATCAAGCTCCAGCAACTGGTTGGCAAACGCATCGCCATGGAATGGGCGTTGACCGGCGATTTCTTCTCCGCCCAGCGGGCTTATGAAGTGGGTTTTGTCAATCGCGTGACCGAAGGCGCCGCTCTCGATGCCGCCATCGAACTGGCGACCACGGTCGCCGCCAATGGGCCGTTGGCGCTGAAAGCGACCAAGAAAATCATCAACGAAAGCTATGACTGGACCAGCGAAGAAGCCTGGAAGAAACAGGCCGAAATCACCATGCCGGTGTTCGCTTCGAAAGATGCGCAGGAAGGTTCGCTGGCCTTTGCCCAGAAGCGCAAGCCTGACTGGAAGGGTGAATAATAGTAGCTATGACAAGCACTGATATTGTTGATCTGTGGGCGGGATCGCAAGACCTGCCCGCATGGTTCGTCGAAGCGATGGCGGTGCCGCGCGAAGAAGCTTTCGTCGAGATAGACGGCCGGCAAGTGCATTATTTCCGCTGGGGCAAGCGCGGCAATCCGCCGCTGCTGATGACTCACGGGTTTCTCGCTCATGCCCGCTGCTTTGCCTTTATCGCGCCGTTTCTTGCGGAGGATTATGACATCATTGCCTATGATCTGGCGGGCATGGGCGACAGCGAGATGATGGCCGATTGCGATGGCGACAAGCGCGCCAAAGGCATGGTTGCCGTGGCCGAAGCGCTTGATCTGTTCTCCGGACCAGTGAAGCCGAAGATCATCGCGCACAGCTTTGGTTCCGGCGTTGCCCTCACCGCAATGGAGATGGCGGGCGAGCGTTTTGGCGGGCTGATTATCTGCGATCTGATGATCATGCGGCCTGACAAGCTCATTGCCCATTTCAAGGGTGGTGGCGGCCCTCCTGGCTCCGGCAAATCAGACCGGCCGACCAATGTCTATCCCGACTATGAGACGGCGCGGGGACGTTTTGTCCTGGCCCCGCCGCAGGATGTGAAAACCCCGTTTCTCACCGACTATATGGCCTATCACAGCATGCGCCGGGTCGAGGGGGGCTGGACCTGGAAATTTGATCCGATGGTTTTCCATCGCAGCGAGAATGATCAGGCACAATGGATGAAAGCTCCGCAGCGGATCGTTGATTTGCCGCACCGGCTGGCGATTGTCTATGGCGAGAAGAGCAAGCTGTTTGACGGTGACAGCGCCGCCTATCTGCGGGAACTGGGCGGCAACCATATTCCGATGATCGCTGTGCCCGAGGCAGAGCATCATCTGATGCTCGACCAGCCGCTTGCATTTGTCACCGCGCTGCGGTCGATATTGGCGCTTTGGGCAGAATGATGACCCGCTAGCTGATCGCCAGATGAACCAAGTCCGGTGGTTGCGACAATCAAGTACAAAAAACCGCGAATTTGGCATATGTCTGCGACAGGTCTCCCCTATTTCTGTTTCTGACGCCGCAGTTGGCGCCAGATAGAAAGGAATGGAACATGAAAAAGTTTCTGATGGCTTTGGCAGTCACGACAATGGCAGTATCACCGGTGGTTACCGCGCAGGCTGAGGCTGCTCCGCGCAGTAACGCCGAACAATCCAGATATCAAACGGTCAAGAAGTCGACACAGAGGACGGCAAAGAAAACCGTTGCAAACAAGCAGACCAAGCGCGTGGTGACCAGAACAGTCGACGTACAAAAGGCGGCTCCCGCCCGTTACAGCACGACGCGTTATGCAGTGAAGCAGAACCAGAGAAACTGGGCCAAGGGCCAGAAGTTTGATCGGCGTTATGCTACCAATTACCGGGTGATCAACAACCCGCATGTCTACCGCTTGTCCAATGCGCCGCGCGGCTATCAATGGGTCCGGTCCGGCAATGATGCGGTGCTGATCGGACTGACCAGCGGCATCGTCGGAGCAGTAATCGGCAACGCGATTTACCGGTAAGATCGATCCGTTTAAACTGAGGCAAAATCCTCCGGAAGCAATTCCGGGGGATTTTTTTGATTTCTCGCAACGATTTGGCGGATTAGTGTCTTGAATCTATTCAGCAAACGGGTCTATTTTGTTTTTCCGTTGGACCTTTTCACAGGCTGCAAGCTCAACAAAAGCTTCATCTGTCCCAGCCAAGCTAAGTTTTTCTATCTGCTTGTCCTCAAAACGGACCAAGAGCGTATTTTTTCTAATAATATCTTTCCAAAAATCTTCATTGGAGAATATAATCGACAGGCCGGGCGTTTTAGAAACAGTGCTTGCCGTTGCATCAGCTGTCCAAGGATCATCCGAATCGAATTTGAATTCCAATTTGTAATTTTTCGCTTTATCCAACGATTGCCAACTTTTGTTTAGCAGCATCAAATAACTTGATAAATCTTGTGTCCCGGTAAATCCGATCCTGAAAATTGTACCTCCGGGGAATTGGGCTGCCATATAACAAGCATCAGATATGCTGTGGTCAATAAATATCGTCCATCCACTGCTCTGTTTCCAAAGTGTCGTTTCGGACTTCAATATTTCTTTGGCAAGTACAGAAGATGAACCTATCTCCGTGTTGCCGTTTGTTGATTTATCATTATCATCGGCCTCATCAGACAATCTCCGCACTTCCAGACCGTAATTAGAGGCGTTGTCGTTGGTTATCCAATTTGCACTTTGAGGGCTTGCAAGAGTCGCAAAGATGATAAATTTTTCCGGCAGATTTAGCAGGGTAAGGTATCTGCCTACTATTGCGTTCCCAACTCCAGACTCACTTGTCTGCCCGTCCCGCAACGTATAGCTGGCATGGAGGCCTATTCTCGCCCGTTCTGAAAGAAAGCGTTGTGATCCTGCAAGCCAGATTAACCCACAGCTAGAGTTGCAATTGGAATTCGACAGCACGACTGTCTGAAACCCTTTCACTCTGATGCTTTTTCCGATTTCTATAGCATCAAGTAGGTTGCCACCGTTGCTGTCCAAAGCCACAATTGCATCGGGAAGGGTGGCCGCAATATTTCCAAATTTTTTATTATCTCCCTCTTCAATGTTTCCGGTAATGAGAATAGCATGCGTGCCGTCATCCAACTGAAGGTCTGTTATCTCAGCCGCGTTCGCCATGGCTGAGATAAGCGTGATTGATATCGCTGCCAAAAATCTTAGAAACGAAGTCATGCTGGATAAGATCATAGTGCAGGTTCCAAAATATTTTGGGCCGGTCAATTTCTAACCTATAACTAACAATCCCTTCTCTAAAGTAAACTTTGTAACGGATGCGATCAACGGAGATTTGGTTAGAAGCTGCTTCCCTATAGTTTGAAGGCACAGCAAAATAACTATCCTTCCAGAAATACTGACTGAGATCTAACCCCTACGTTGTTAAAGCATTCAGGCAACGCTGACGTTGCGCAGCTAACATTGTGCCGTCACAATACAGCGTGAAGTTACCCCGCCATAAACCCCTTCAAGCGCTGATTGATGATCTCTTCCGCTTCGGCCATGATCCGGTCGATCAGTTCCTGACAGGTTGGTATATCGTTGATCAGGCCGGCGACCATGCCGCAGCTCCAGGCGCCGATGTCCATGTCGCCTTCCATCATGATCTTGGGATAGACGCCCGCGACCTGTTCGATGATATCGGAAAATTGCAGATCCGCGCCCTTTTCCTTTTCGATTTCCAGCAGCCGCTCGACGGCGGGGTTGTTGAGCACGCGTTCGGTGTTGCGTAGCGGGCGCATCACGAGGCGGGTGTCCAGTTCGCTCGCGGCTACAATCGCGTCCTTCACATTCTGGTGCACCGGCGCTTCCTTGGTTGCGATGAAGCGGGTGCCCATGTTCATGCCCTCCGCGCCCATCGCGAGCGAGGCAACAAGGCTGCGACCGTCGGCCTGACCGCCGGAGGACACAAACGGTATATCGAGTTCGTCGGCAGCGCGGGGCAGCAGGATCATGTTCGGAATATCATCTTCGCCGGGATGACCACCGCATTCGAAGCCATCGACGGAAACCGCGTCGCAGCCAATGCTCTGGGCTTTCAGGGCATGGCGGACGGCGGTGCATTTGTGGATCACCTTGATCCCCGCATCGTGCAGTGCGGGCAGGACTTGCTGGGGGTTGTTGCCGGCGGTTTCGACGACCTTGACGCCACCCTTGATGATCGCCTTGACCATTCCTTCATAATCGGGCGAATTGACGACCGGCAGGAAGGTCAGGTTCACGCCGAATGGCTTGTCGGTCATGTCGTTGCACTTGGCGATCTCGTCGGCCAGTGCCTCCGCCGATGGCTGAGTCAGCGCGGTGATGATGCCGAGCCCGCCCGCATTGGACACAGCGGCGGCCAATTCGGCGAATCCCACATAATGCATGCCGCCCTGGATGATCGGATGCTCGATGCCGAACAGTTCGGTGATGCGTGTTTTCATGGGATTTTGCTCCTGCCGTTGGAAGATATGGAAGCATGTTTGCCCCCTTCCGGAATCTTTAATCGTGCGATTAACTAGCAATCCATTGGCCAGTTGTCACGCCTTTCCAGATATCGTCCGGCGACGTTACGGCAAGCTCCGCTCCAAGCATTTTTGACCAGTGATGTTCGTTGCCCAGGGCGTCGCGCCAGGCCCAGAGCCGCCTTGTATAATGGTGCAGGTCATATTCCTGGGTATAGCCCATCGCGCCGTGGACCTGATGGAAAGGCACGGTGACCGCCTCGACGCTGTGGCCGATCTGGACTTTGGCAATCACCGCTTCGTGCCAGGCTTTTTCAGGGTTATCGGCGTGGCGGGCGATGCTGCTGGCGGCCTGGGTGGCTGCCATGGTCGCGGCCGCGCATTCGGAAGCGGCAACCGCCAGCTGGTGCTGGATTGCCTGAAATTTCGACAGGGGTCGGCCGAATTGTTCGCGCTGCGAGACATATTCGATCGACAGATTGAGCGCCGTTTCCATGGCTGCGGCCATTTGCACCGCCCGAACGGTCAGGATCAGCGCTTCCACCGCCCGGCGGGACAGATCGGTCTTGGCCGACTGTTCTGCCAGATGGCCGGAAAATATAAACTGCGTCATGCCATCCGGGGACAGCGCTTCCTCGGGCGAGCGGACCGCCAGGCGATTGTCGAACAGCGATATTTCCTGATGGGCCTCGTCGAACAGAACAATCTTGTCGGCGTGCATGCCGAAGGGGATGTCGGCGCTCGGCGTGTGGCCGCTGAGGGCGAAGCTGGCGCTGCCGTCGGCTGGCGCAAGGCCGGCCCGGTCGAGCATCCAGTTGGCGATCAGAGTCTCGGCAAAGGGTACCGGAGAGGCCGTCTGTGCCGAAGCCCAGATCGCCCCGAAGACCTCGTCATAATCGGCGCCAAAGCCGCCATTGGCTTCGCCGGACCAGGCGAGCGGCAGGCCGTTTTCCGCGAGCGCATCCCACAGCGCTTGCGGATATTCTCCGGCCTCCGCCTTGTGTGGTACTTCGCGGCCGCACAGGTCGGTGTAAATTTTCGTGGCCGTTTCGGCGACCATACCTTCGGTGTTTATCATGGTAATAAGACGCCTTGATTAGAGCCGCTCGCACTAAGCTTGTCGAAGTGCTTGTGTTGCCGGGAGTTGTCCTTCGACAGGCTCAGGACGAACGGAGTGGACTGTATGGTTTCTGTCATCAGCGTAACCCCAGTTGTCGTGCGGTGATGCCGCGCATCACCTCGGTGGTCCCGCCGCGCAAGGTGTTGGGTGGCGCGCGCAGCACGCCGCTGTTCATGATCCGGCGCATGTCGGGACTCCAGTCTTCGGGTGGCAGGTCGTTGAGCATCGCGCGCACTTGCTGGGTCAGGTCATTTTCCAGCCGGTTGCCGAGATCCTTGACCAGCGCCGCTTCGGTTTCGGGCGACACGCCCTGAGAGAGAAGATTGGCGATGCCCCAGGACATGCCCTTCAGCGTGCGCAGACTGGCGATCAGCTTTCCCAGCCGGGCATGGCTGTCCGAGCCCATTTTTCCGCCGAGCTGGTACAGCGCGGTTTCCAGCGTGATATAGCTGGAGAGAAAGCGTTCGGGCCCGGACCGTTCCATCGCCAGTTCGCCGGTCACCTGCTTCCAGCCGCCACCCTCTTCGCCGAGCAGGCAGTCATCGGGGACAATCACATCCTCGAAATAGACTTCGTTGAAATGGGCGTCACCCGACAGGTCGACAATCGGCTTGATGGTCACGCCGGGCAGGCTCAGATCGATCAGGACCTGGGACAGGCCGACATGGCGGTTGCGGCCATCGGCGGGCGAGGTGCGCAGCAGCGCGACCATATAATGCGAGATCTGGGCACCGGAGGACCAGATTTTCTGGCCGTTGATCTTCCAGCCGTCAGCGACCTTCTCGGCCCTGGTCTTGACATTGGCGAGGTCGGATCCCGCGCCCGGTTCGCTGAGGCCGATGGCGAAATAGCATTCGCCCGCGGCGATGCGCGGCAGAATATCCAGTTTCTGTTCCTCGGTGCCGTGTTCGAGCAGCATCGGTGCGTGTTGACGATCCGCGATCCAGTGGGCGCCGACGGGTGCGCCCGCCCGCAGCGTTTCCTCGGTCACGATATAGCGTTCCAGCGCGGTCTTGTCGTGGCCGCCATATTTTGACGACCAGGTCAGGCCAATCCAGCCGCGCTTGCCCATTTTCTGCGAGAATTCGGGATCGGCAGAGGCCATCCAGCATTCCGGTTCGGGTCTGAAATTGCCGGTTCTTCGCTCTTCGCTCAGGAACGCCTGCAATTCGCCGCGCAATTCTTCAAGCGCCGGATCGGGCTGGACAACGGGAAAGTTAAATCTTTGCATGGGCTTTATTCCGTTCGTCCTGAGCTTGTCGAAGTACGGGGGGTGGGGACAATCGCACTTCGACAGGCTCAGTGCGAACGGCGATTGGCGTGGGCCGGTTCACGGCGTCACGATATCAAATTGCGGATCCACTTCGTCGAGAGCGCCAAACATAGCTGCCATCAGGGCGGTATTTCCGCTGACGATCATCTGCTTGTTTTGGATCAGTTCCGGCGGGCTTGCCTCGCGCATCAGCAATTTCGTGAACAGCGCGCGGCTTATGGTGATCTGGGTATCGGACCCGTCCGCCGTGATCGCATAATCTTCGGCGCGCGGAAACATCACGCTCTTGCCGAGATCGATGCTGACCGCCTCTTTGCGATCCGGGAACCAGAAGCGGATGATCCCGCCATCGCCCTGCATCTTCGCCGGATTGAAGCGGGTCGCCATGGCGTCGAACAGGTCGACCGCGGGGATGCCGCTGAGCACCCTGGCGCTGGCGGTGCTGATCGAATCCTTGACGTTATTGCCTTCACGTAATTCCTTGGCACCGACCAGATAGATGTTCCGCCAAGTTCCGGCCTCAGCCTGGAAACCAAGCTGCTCGTAGGTGGAGGCGAGCCATTTCCTGGCCGCATCATCCGCCGGATCGGCGAACACCAGATGGTTGAAAACTGTCGCCGCCCAGCGGTAATCCCCTGCGTCAAAGGCTTTCTCGCCAACCGCCAGTGCCTTTTCGGCACCGCCCATCGCCGCAATATATTTTTTCGAAGCTTCAACCGGCGGGAGCTGGTGATAATGCGCGGGAACCGCATCCCACCATCCGAAATAGCGCTGGTAGACGGCCTTGCTGTTGTGGTTGAGCGTCCCGTAATAGTCGCGCACGCCAAAGTCGGTCTTGGCGAAATCCGGCTCGCCGATATTCTCGGCAATCTCGTCCATGGTCGCGCCCTGATTGGCCTGCCGCATGGTCTGGTCATGGACATAGCGATAGATGCCGCGCTGGTTTTTCAGCGACGTCTGCACATTGTCGCCGCCCCAGGTCGGCCAGTGATGGGAGGCCAGCATGACATCGGATTTCGCGCCATATCTGGCCAGCATGGCGTCGATTACTTTGCTCCATTTCAGCGTGTCGCGCACCAGCGCGCCGCGCGGGGTGAGGACATTGTGGAACGTGCGGGTGGCGACTTCGGCGGTGTGGAGCGCGTTGAACTGCGGCAGGTAGAAAACCAGTTCGGCGGGTGCTTCGGTTTCGCCGGCATCCATGAAGTCAAAGGATATGCCATCGACGATCATCGTCTCGCCATCCTTGCTGATCGATTTCGTCGGTGGCACCAGCGCAACGTCTCCGCTCGACAGCTTCTGGCCGAGACCGCCTCCGACATGGCCCGTCATGCCAACCGGCAAGGCGGTGCCAAATTGAAATTGCACCCGCCGGTTCATCGCGGTTCCGGCGATCACGCTTTCGCCGATGGATTCGGCGAGAAAGCCGTGCGGGGCGATCACCTCGATCTTGCCCGAATGAATATCCTCTGACGAGGCCACTCCGGGGACTCCGCCAAAATGGTCGCCATGGCTATGGGTGAAAATCACCGCCACCACCGGTCGTTCGCCAAGCGTCTTGTTGGCGAGCGCCAGCCCGGCTTTCGCCGGGGCGGGCGTGGTCAGCGGATCGACGACGATCCAGCCGGTCTTGCCCGCGATCAGGGTCATCTGCGCCAGATCATAGCCGCGAATTTGATAGATGCCGGGAACCACCTCGAACAGGCCGTGGATGCTGTTGAGCTTGCCCTGACGCCAGAGCGACGGGTTCACCGTATCCGGAGCGGCGCCGTCGATGAAGTCGAACTGGCTTGAATCCCAGGCGACGGTGCCGTCCTCATTGAGGATCCTGTCGTTCTCGATTCTGGCCAGGAAACCGCGCTTGGCATTTTCGAAATCTGTCTGGTCGGCGATGGGCAGGCTGGCGGCAACTTCGGCGTTGGCGGCCCTGGTGGCTTCGGTTGCGATGCCTTCGGGCGGAGCAGCCTGTATCGGAGCTGCCAATATCAAGGCAATCAGCGAAACAGCGGTTTTTTTCATTTTATCTCTCCTTCTTGTTCCCCTGCGCAGGCAGGGGTCCATCTCCCGAAATTTCCTATAGGCACTATTTGGAGATGGACTCCCGCCTTCGCGGGAGAACAGTCTCTCTTGCCTTCGATCACGCCCCCTTGAACACCGGTTTTCTTTTCTCGAGTATCGCATCAATCGCTTCGCGGTGATCGTCCAGCTGCTGCAACACGCCCTGGAACAGGGCCGCCTGATCGAGATTTTCCTTGAGTGTCACGCTCTGCGCGGTGCGCACCAGCTCCTTGGTCTTGCGGATCGCCAGCGGCGGCAGACCCACGACCATTTCGGCCAGTTCATAAGCGCGGTTGAGCAACGTCTCGTTGGGCACAACTTCCGACACCAGACCATAGTCCAGCGCCTTCCCGGCATCGATAAATTCGCCGGTGAACAGCATCTGGTTTGCCTTTGCCTGACCGATGATCCGTGGCAATAGCCAGGCCCCGCCATCGCCGGGAATGATCCCCACGCGCAGGAAGCTTTCGGCAAATATCGCATCTTCGCCGGCAATGCGGATATCGCACATCGTCGTCAGGTCGTTGCCCGCACCGATCGCATGGCCGTTGACCGCGGCGATCACCGGTACGGAAATCTGGGAAAAGGTGAGCGGAATGCGCTGGATGCCGGTCTTGTACCAGTTCTCGATTTCCAGCGGGGTCATTTTCTGCTCGGCGGTCATCGCCCTGATCTCGTGCAGATTGCCGCCGGAGGAAAAGCTTTTGCCGTTGGCGGCGAGCACAACGCAACTGACGCCGGTATCGGCATCGGCCTTGTTGATCGCGTCTACCAGGGCTTCGCACAGGTCCTTGGAAAGGGCGTTGCGGCTTTCCGGCTTGTTGAGCGTGATCGTCACGATGCGGTCATTCTTCTCGTAGAGGACGACGTCAGCCATTGAAAATTCCTTTGCCCTGTATTTCTTATATCATTCCGCTGTCATTGCAGGGGCCGGCGGATTCTGCAAGACTCGCTCCGATCAAATCGCTAAATGGCTATAGATGATCCGGCAGAACAAACCAATCTCCGGCCATGATGCTGCCGGCTTCACCCTGGTGGAATTGATGGTGGTGCTGCTGATTATCGGACTGATGGCCTCGGTAGTGATATTTTCCTTCTCGAGCGGCAATAGCGCGCTGCAGGAAGATGCCCAGCGTTTTGCTGCGCGCACAGCGGCGCTGCGTGATAATGCCATCTTGCAATCGCGTCCGATGGCGGTGCAGGTCACGCCCTCCGGCTACAGCTTTCTGGAACGGCGCAAGGGCAGCTGGTCGGTCATCGACGACAAGCCGTTCGCGTCGACCCGCTGGTCGAACGGGGTGACCGCAAAAATCGGCGAAACGGGCCCGATGATGATCAGTTTTGAAAGCACCGGCCTGCCCAGCGATCAGGCCGAACTTGTCTTGCAGGGCGAAGCGCAGAGCCGCCGTGTTCTGATTGCGCCGATGGGCGACGTGAAGCTGGCGGGAGCGGCGCCGTGATAAGATTTGCGACCAAATCGGAAGGCACATCCGGCGAGCGCGGTTTTACCCTGGTCGAAATGCTGGTTGCATTGTCGGTATTCAGCCTCGCGGCGCTCGCCTTGATCCGGCTCCAGGCGTTTACGACGCACAATGCCGCCGAGCTGGAACTGCGCGTGGTCGCGCAATCGGTGGTCCGCAACCGGGCGGTCGAAATCCTCACCGATCCGCTCCCGCCAAGTCTTGGCGATAGCAGCGGCCGGGAGGAAAATGGCGGTCTCGACTGGACATGGACGCAAAGCGCCCGCTTGACCGACGAAGGCCGGTTGGTGCAAGTCGATATCACGGCCCGGGAAGAGATCAGCGGTGCCCCTGCCTCGCTGACGATATTGCGGCCCGCCGGGATGTTGCTCGAAGCAGAGACGCAATTGCCGGCTGACTAGCACTGCCGGAACGGTTCCTTGGTTTCGCTAGCGAAACACCACCGTCCGGTTGCCGTTGAGCAATATACGATGCTCTCCGGCCCATTTTACCGCCCTGGCCAGAACCTGTGCCTCGATGTCGCGGCCGATGCGGATCATTTCCTCGACACTGGCGCGGTGGTCGACGCGTTCGACGGCCTGCTCGATGATCGGCCCTTCGTCGAGATCGCCGCTGACGAAATGGGCGGTTGCGCCGATCAGCTTGACGCCGCGCGCGTGCGCCCGGTGATAGGGTTTTGCGCCCTTGAAGCCGGGCAGGAAGCTGTGATGGATATTGATGCAGCGGCCCGCCAGTCTGGCGCTCAGGTCATCGGACAATATCTGCATATAGCGCGCGAGGATCAGATAATCGGCCTGTTCCCGCTCCATCACGTCCAATATTGCCTGTTCCTGTTCCGCACGATTGTCGCCGGTTACTGGCAAATGGTGGAAGCGGACATTATGCCACTCGGTCAGGTCGCGCAGGCTTTCATGATTGCTGACAACGCCGGCAATATTGACGGGCAATCCGCCTGTTTTCCAGCGGTGAAGCAAATCATTGAGGCAGTGGCTTCCTTTCGAGACCGCGATGATGATATTGGGCTTGACCGCGGCGCTTACCAAGGTCCAGTCAAGAGCATATTGCTTGCCGATCAGCGAGAATTTCCCGGTAAGTTCATCAAGGCTTGTCGGAAACTTCTCGCCCGCGCCCTGGAACTCGACCCGCATGAAAAAACGGTCCTGCTCCAGATCGGCATATTGCTGGCTGTCGAGAATGAAGCCTTCATGTTCCGCCAGAAATCCGGCGACGGCGGCTACCAGGCCGACCCGGTCTTTTGCCGTGAATGTAAGAATATAGCTGTTGGTCATACGGAAATCGCCTTTTCGGCCCCCAATTGGCCTAAAGTCGAGAATTTGAAAAGCGGGATTTCCCCTTGTGCTGATGTCTGCAGCGATTAGAAGCGCGGGAGACTTGATACAGATCTGGATATGGCGATGAGCAAACTCGAAGATGCATTAGAAAATTTGGATATGGACGACTTGCCGGAAGACGAGGAATCGACGCTCGAATGGTGGGATTTTGACGATCCTGCCGAGATGGTGGATGCCGTCGCCGGAGATATCCAGTTCATTATCGAGAGCGCCCTCGATGCGCGCGGAGACGCCCTGTTGGCTCTGCCGGTCAGCGACGAAGCCATGCCGGTGCTGGAAGCGCTGGCCGAAAAGCAGATCAAATGGAAATATGTCACGATCATTCCGACCGACGACCTTCTGGTGCCGCTCGATGATCCGCGCAGCCATGTCAAAAAATTGGCTGAACTGTTTTTGACCCGCGGTGCGCGGGTGCTGCCGCTGGCGCCGGATCACGAGGATTATCATATGGCGGGTGCTGCCGCCGACGCGCGGCTGCGCGATACCAAATGGCCCCCCGATCTGGTCTGGCTTGGCATGGGAGCCGACGGCAGCACCGCCGGAATCATGGAAAGCGCGGATATGGAAGAGGCGCTCGACGGCCCTCCGGAAAAAATAGCCGTGGGCCTGCTCCCCGATGATGGCGATACGCCGCTGGTAACCATTACCAAGGCTGCCATTTGCGAAGCGCGCACTGTCATGGTTCTGCTCAAGGGGGCAGACAGCAGGGCGATGCTCGAAAGAGAAATCGACCAGGGCGCAACGAGCATGGCTCCCATCGGTCGGGTCTTTACCGATTTGACCGTCCCAGTCGATATCTACGTCGAGAATTAGCGGCGATCGCAGCCTGCTATTGCAAATGATATCACTGCCCATTGATTTAACTGTACGATTAAACCATGGTGCTGCCATTGCGAATCGCTAGATAAGGCGATCGTTCAATTGGAGAGCGCCAACCTATGCATCCCTATCTGCACGCCCGGGAGAATCCTGACAAGCCAGCCGTTATCATGGCCGGATCCGGGAAAGTCATCACCTATGGTGAACTCGACAAACGCTCCAATCAGGTCGCCCAGCTTTATCGGTCTCGGGGTCTCGAGATTGGCGATACCGTTGCGATTTGCATGGAAAATAATCCGGAATTCTTTCCCGTCACCTGGGGGTCGCAGCGCTCGGGCCTGATCCAGGTCGCCATCTCCAGCCGCCTGACCGCCGATGAGGTCAGCTATATCCTGCAAGATTCCGGGGCCAAGATGCTGATCGCATCAGAACAGATGTTACCCATTATCGATCAGGTGCGGACCTCGAATCCCGATGTCGTGCAACTGGTTTTCGGTGCCACAGACGACCGGAGCATGGAGGCGGCACTGGAGTCGATGCCGACCACGCCGATTGCCGACGAACGGGCTGGCGTCGACATGCTCTATAGCTCGGGAACCACCGGCAGGCCAAAGGGGATCAGGCTGCCGCTGCCGGAGGATGAAGACATTGCCGGCCCCAATGGCCTTGCGATGCTCGCCCAGATGATCTTCGGATTTCACAAGGATTGTGTCTACCTGTCTCCGGCGCCGCTGTACCACGCCGCTCCGCTGCGCTGGAACATCGCCGTGCAGGCGCTCGGCGGCACCAGTGTCATCATGGAAAAATTTGACCCCGAAGAGACGCTGCGGCTGATCGAAAAACATCGCTGTGATGTCGGGCAATTTGTGCCGACCCATTTCGTCCGGATGCTGAAATTGCCGGAAGAAATCCGCGCCAAATATGACGTTTCCTCAATGAAGAGCGCGGTGCACGCCGCAGCCCCCGTGCCGGTTCCGATCAAGGAAGCGATGATAAAATGGTGGGGGCCGGTGCTGAACGAATATTATGCCGGAACTGAGGGCAATGGCTTTGTATTCTGCAACAGCGAAAGCTGGATGACCCACAAGGGAACCGTCGGACAGCCGGTCAATTGCACCGTCCATATCTGCGATGAAAATGGCGAGGAAGTACCCGTGGGTAAGGAAGGCCAGATCTTTTTCGAAGGCGGCTCCAAATTCGAATATCATAATGATCCGGAAAAAACCAAGGCGGCGACTCACCCCAAGGGCTGGACCTCGCTAGGCGATGTCGGGAAGCTGGACGATGATGGCTTCCTCTATCTGACCGACCGCAAAAGTTTCATGATCATATCGGGCGGGGTCAATATCTACCCTCAGGAAATCGAGAATCTGCTGGTCAGCCATGACAAGGTCGCCGATGCCGCCGTCATCGGCGCGCCGGACGAGGATATGGGCGAGAAAGTCGTGGCGATCGTGCAGCCGGCGGACATGGCAAACGCAGGTGCGGAGCTGGCGCAGGAGCTGGAAGCGTATCTTCGCCAGTCGCTCTCCGGCGTTAAGATTCCGCGCCAGATCGACTTTCGCGCAGAATTGCCCCGTCATGCCACCGGCAAGCTCTACAAACGCCTGCTGCGCGATGAGTATTGGGGCAAGTCGGACAGCAAGGTCGCCTGAAGGAGTCCTGATATGGCCACTGAAGCAATCCCAACCCTATCTCCGGAAATGGGCATAAAGGTTATTGATCCGGCCAGCTATGCAGAATGGGATGGCCTGCTCGACACGTTTGACTGGCTACGGGAGAAACGTCCGGTTGCCCAGGTCGTCGCGCAAGACGGCAGCTTTGACCCGTTCTGGCTGATCACACGCTATGAGGATGTGATGCGGATTTCAAAGGATAACCAGACTTTCCTCAACCATCCGCGGCCGGTGGTTTTGTCGACCAAAGACACCATCGAGTTTTCAATGAACGTGACCGGCAGCAAGATGCTGGTCGATTCGCTGGTGACCTTTGACGCGCCAATTCATCCCAAATACCGCCGGCTGACCCAGGATTGGTTCATGCCGAAAAATCTGAAAACCCTGGAAACGGAACTCGAATCATTGGCTCGTACCACGGTCGACCGGTTGGTTGATGCCGGCGAGGAAGTGGATTTTGTCCCGCTGGTTTCCGCGCCTTATCCGTTGCATGTGGTCATGCAGATATTGGGCGTGCCCGAAGCGGACGAGCAAAAAATGCTGTTCCTGACCCAGCAGATGTTCGGCGGGCAGGACGAGGACCTGTCGGGCACGGGGATGAAGGATATGACGCCGGAGCAGATCACGCAGGTGGTGGCCGGTGCTGTGGCCGAATTTGAACGTTATTTTGCCGCGTTGGCGGCGGACCGCCGCGCTAATCCGACGAACGACGTTGCAAGCGTGATTGCGAACGCCACCGTCGATGGCGAACCGCTGAACGACCGCGACATGGCGGGCTATTATATCATCGTCGCCAGCGCGGGTCATGATACCACCTCAGCGTCGACGGCGGGAGCGATGATGGCGCTGGCGCAGGATCCCGAGCAATTCGCCATGGTCAAGGCGGACCGCAGCCTGCTGCCCGGGATCGTCGAGGAGGCGATTCGCTGGACCAGTCCGGTCCAGCATTTCATGCGCACAGCGGCTGAAGATACCGACGTCGGCGGCCAGAAAATCGCCAAGGATGACTGGCTGATGATCAATTATGTCGCCGCCAATCACGATCCAACCCAGTTTGACAATCCGCGGAAGTTTGACGCTACGCGTTCGCCCAACCGGCATCTCGCGTTCGGTGCCGGAGCCCACCAGTGTCTGGGTCTGCATCTGGCGCGACTCGAGATGCGGATATTGTTCAACGAACTGCTCGACCGGATCGAGACTCTCGAACTGGCAGGAGAACCCAAGCGTGCCAAATCAACCTTTGTCGGCGGACTGAAAACGCTACCGATAAAATATACTCTATCAAAATGAATGACGCGCAATGCCCTGCAATGCGCTATAAGCGACTCAAACAGAAACTGACGGCAAATCCCAAAGGAGAGTGAAATGGTTACCCAGTATAAAAATTTGATCAATGGCGAGATGGTCGGCACCAACGAGGTTCTGGACGTCGTCAATCCGGCGAACGAGGAAGTGATCGGCCAGGTACCGGCCTCCGGTGCCGCCGAACTGGATCAGGCGGTTGCCGCCGCCAGGGCTGCTTTCAAGACCTGGTCGAAAAAGCCGATCGAGGAACGCCGCCAGGTGGTGCAGGCGATTTCGGGAATCATAAAGGAGAATGCCGACGAGCTTTTCCGCCTGCTTACCGCCGAACAGGGCAAGCCGCATGCCCAGGCACAGGGCGAGATTATCGGTGCATCGATGATGGCGGGGGCCCAGTCGACGCTGGACATGGACGATGAAATCAACGAGGATAGCGATGAGCGGCTGAGCCGAACCCGCCGGGTACCGGTGGGCGTTGTTGGCGGCATCGTGCCCTGGAATTTCCCAATCATGATGGCGGTGCAGAAAATTGCTCCGGCGCTGCTGTCGGGCTGCACGATTATCCTGAAACCTTCACCGTTCACGCCGCTGACCACGCTGCGGCTGGCGGAACTGATCAAGGATGCTGCACCTCCGGGTGTGGTCAATATCATCACCGGTGAAGACAGCCTGGGGCCGCTGATCACTTCGCACCCGGATATCGACAAGATCACCTTCACCGGCTCGACGGCGACCGGCAAGAAGATCATGGAAGGCGCGTCCAAGGATCTCAAGCGGATCACGCTCGAACTCGGTGGCAATGACGCCTCGATCGTTCTGCCCGATGCCAATGTCGAAAAGGTCGCTGAACAGCTGTTCTGGTCAAGCTTTACCAATGCCGGACAGATCTGCGTCGCGGCGAAGCGCATCTATATCCACGAGGATATTTACGACGAACTCAGCACTGCAATCGCCGAATATGCCAAGAATGTGAAGGTCGGTGACGGCTCGCAACAGGGCACGGCGGTTGGCCCGATCCAGAACAAGAAGCAGTATGAACGGGTGCTGGAACTGATCCAGGACGCCAAGGACAATGGCTACAAGTTCCTGGTCGGCGGCGAAGCCAAGGATGAGAATATCCCGGGCTATTATGTGCCGATCACGATTCTCGATAACCCGCCGGAGGATGCGCGGATCGTGGCCGAGGAACAATTTGGCCCGGTCATGCCGCTGATGAAGTTCAGCAGCACCGACGAGGCGATCAGCCGCGCCAACCATAGCGAATATGGTCTTGCCGGCGCGGTCTGGACGGCCGACCCCGATGAAGGTGTCCGGGTGGCCGAGCAGCTTGAAACCGGCACCGTGTGGGTCAATGAATTTCTTCACCTGTCGCCATTCGCCCCGTTTGGCGGGCACAAGCAGTCCGGTTTTGGCGCCGAATATGGCAAGGAAGGCCTGCTCGAATTCACCTATCCGCAGGTGATCACGGTCAAGAAGGACAATATACCGGCCTGATCGGGCACGACTTGATTTGAATGAGCCGGTAATCACAAATGTGATGACCGGCTTTTTCATTTGACGCTAGCGCTCGCGCGGTTTAACCGGTCAGTTAAATTTTCGACTCTCAACCAATCAAAGGAATAAAACTATGGCAGAAGCCTATATTGTTGACGCGGTCCGTACCGCCGGGGGCCGTCGCGGCGGCCGTCTTGCTGGCGTGCACCCGGTTGATCTCGGGGCGGCGACACTGGACGCCATTGCTGACCGCAACGATTTTGACGCCAGCTCCATTGAAGACGTGATCACCGGCTGCGTGATGCAGGGCGGAGAGCAATCCGGTGACGTCGGCCGCAATGCGGTTCTGGCGTCGAAGCTGCCGGACAGCATCCCGTCGGTTTCGATCGACCGGCAGTGCGGCTCTTCGCAGCAGGCGATCCAGTTCGCGGCGCAAGGCGTGATGTCCGGCACCCAGGATATGGTTCTGGCGCACGGCGTCGAGAGCATGACCCGGGTGCCGATGGGTTCGACGTTCAAGCTGTTCAAGGATGCCGGCCTCGGCACCAGCATGTCGGAACGTCTGAAAGAAGCCTATCCCGGCATCCAGTTCAGCCAGTTCATGGGCGCCGAAATGATGGTGAAGAAACACGGCTTCACCCGGGATGACCTCGACGAGTTCGCGCTGGAAAGCCACCAGAAGGCGATCAAGGCAACCGAATCCGGTGCTTTTGACAATGAGATTGTCGGCGTAAAGATCGAAACACCGGAAGGTGAAGAGGTCCACAAGGTTGACGAAGGCATTCGCTTTGACGCCAGCAAGGAAAGCATCGGCAGCGTCAAAGTGCTGCAAGAGGGCGGCGCGATTACGGCTGCCAACGCCAGCCAGATTTGCGATGGCTCCAGCGCGGTGCTGGTCTGCTCGGAACAGGCGCTGAAGGATCATGGGCTGACTCCGCGGGCGCGGATCGTCAACCTCACGGTGACCGCCGGTGATCCGGTGATCATGCTCGAAGAACCATTGTTTGCGACCGACCGCGCACTGCAGCGCGCCGGCATGAACATCGGCGATATCGACCTCTACGAAGTGAACGAGGCCTTTGCCCCGGTTCCGCTGGCGTGGCTCAAGCATGTCGGAGCAGACCGTGCCAAGATCAACGTCCACGGCGGGGCCATCGCTCTCGGCCATCCGCTTGGCGCATCCGGCACCAAATTGATGGCGACCCTGCTCAACGCGATGGAACAGCGCGGCAGCAAATACGGCCTGCAAACGATGTGCGAGGGCGGCGGACAGGCCAATGTGACGATTATCGAGCGTCTCGGTTAAATTAAATGTTTCGTCATGCTGAACCTGTTTCAGTATCCCTAGCCGGTCAGCACGATGCGGCCTGAGATCCTGAAACAAGTTCAGGATGACGAATGATAGAAGAAAGACAAAAATATGGAACTCAACAGCAATATCTCGGCCATTATCACCGGCGGCGCATCCGGCCTCGGTGCGGCAACCGCCCGCCGTCTGGCGGCAAAGGGCGTCAAGGTTGCCCTGTTCGACCTCAACGAGGAAAAAGGCGAGGCGCTGGCATCCGAACTGGGTGGCACCTTCTGCAAGGTCAATGTTACCGAAGATGACAGCGTCGACGCGGGTTTTGAAAAGGCGCGGGCGGCGAACGGGCAGGAACGGATCCTGGTCAACTGTGCCGGTATCGGCAACGCGATCAAGACCGCCAGCCGTTCCAAGGAAGACGGTTCGATCAAGCATTTCCCGATGGATGCCTTCAACTTCGTCATCCAGGTGAATCTGGTCGGTACCTTTCGCTGCATCGCCAAGTCGGCAGCGGGTATGTTGACGCTCGATCCGCTGGAAGACGGTGATCGTGGTGCGATGGTCAATACTGCTTCGGTTGCGGCCGAGGACGGCCAGATCGGCCAGGCGGCCTATTCGGCGTCGAAGGGCGGCGTGGTCGGCATGACCCTGCCGATTGCGCGGGATCTGTCGCGCGAAGGCATTCGCGTCAACACCATCCTGCCGGGCATTTTTGACACGCCGCTGCTCGCCGGCGCGCCGCAAAATGTTCGCGATGCGCTGGGCGCGATGGTGCCGCATCCGCCGCGCCTCGGCCAGCCGGACGAATATGCCGCGCTCGCGATGTGCATGATCGAGACGCAATATTTCAACGGCGAGGATGTCCGTCTTGATGGCGGTATCCGGATGGCACCGCGCTGATCACAAGACAATCAGGGGCTGCGAGAAACTCGCGGCCCTTTTTGTGTCCGCAGGAGACTAGCATGACCGACTATACCCAGATACTCTATGACGTCGCCGACCATATCGCGACGATCACGATCAACCGGCCGGAGAAGATGAACGCTTTTACCGGAACGATGATGAAGGAAATGATCGACGCCTTCGACCGGATCGATGCGGATGATGATGTGCGTGCGGTGGTCGTCACCGGTGCAGGGGACCGCGCTTTTTGTGCGGGTGCCGACCTGACGCCCGAAGGCGGCGGCGGACCGTTTGCCAGTGATGACCCGATAGAGGATTATTCCGATCCCCGGATGCGCGATGGCGGCGGTTTGCTGGTGCTGCGAATCTATCAGTGCCTGAAACCGGTGATTGGCGCGATCAACGGCGTCGCGGTTGGTGTGGGCGCCACCATGCTGCTGCCGATGGACATGCGGCTCGCCAGCGAGACCGCGCGCTTCGGATTTGTATTCGCCCGGCGCGGGATTGCACCCGACGGCGCGGCCAGCTGGTTTCTGCCCAATCTTGTCGGACGGGCGCAGGCGCTGGAATGGTGCCTGACCGGTCGGGTATTCGATGCCGAGGAAGCGCGCAAGGGCGGTCTTGTCCGGTCGCTCCACAAACCGGAAGAATTGCTGCCCGCCGCTTATGCTCTGGCGGGCGAGATTATCGACAATACGGCGCCCGTATCAGTGGCCGTGACCCGGCAGATGCTGTGGCAATTACCCGCCGCGGCTCACCCGATGGAAGCGCACAAGGTGGACAGCCGGATCATCTATAATCGCGCGAAATCTGCCGATGCGAAAGAGGGAATTGCGAGCTTTCTGGAGAAGCGTAGTCCAGACTTTCCGGATAAAGTGTCGAGTGACTTGCCAGACGGCTTTCCATGGTGGGAAGAACCTGCTTATAAGTGACAAAAATGTGCCGTTGTGCACACGGAGGAAGACAAATGGGCATCGATAAATTGGTAGCCAAAGAAAATGAAGCAGGCGCACGGGATAAGCTGATCGAGACGGCCAGCCAGATCATGCGCCAGGGCGATACGATTGATATTTCCTTCAGCGAGCTGTCGGTCCTGTCCGGCCTCAACAGCGCTCTGGTCAAATATTATTTCGGCAACAAGGATGGCCTGCTCGAGGCGATTCTTGAGCGCGATATGGATAATATCCTGGTCCAGGTCGGTCTGCTGATCAAAAAGGACATGCCACCGGAAGACAAGCTGCGCCATCATATCGGTGCGGTGATCGATACCTATTATGAATTTCCCTATCTCAACCGCCTGACCATGCGCCTGATTCGCGAATTGCCGCCGGAAGGCGCGCGCAACATCGCGGACAAATATCTGAAACCGCTTTCCGAAGCCTATAATATTTTTGTCGGCGAAGGGATCAAGTCGGACGTGTTCCGTACGGTTGATGCCGATCTCTTCTATTCTGCTGTTACCGGCGCGGCAGACCGGTTCTTTACCGGCAGGCTGGTCTGGAAATATTGTTATGGCCGTGAGGATTTCGACACGCGGATGCGCGATGCCTATCGCGAGCAGACGGTCGATCTGATCATGTCCGGCATCTTGAAAAACTGAATTTACAACGGGGATCGGATAGATGAAATTTGGGTCGACACTGGTTGGAACCACTCTGGCATTTGCGCTTGCAACGCCCGCTCTGGCCCATGGATCGCAAGACCATGCAGAAAAGCCGGCACCATCCTATGGCACCCTCACTCCAATGGATGAGCTGGCGACAGCTTTCGGTTGGGATTTTGACAAGGCCGAGATCAAGACCCAGAAAATTGCTGATGGTTTTTATGTCCTGTTCGGCCTGGGCGGCAATATCGCCGTGTCGGTTGGTGAAGATGGCACGATCATCGTCGATGATCAGTTCCCGCAGCTGATGTCCAAGATCAAGGCCGCCCTCAAGGAGATTGGCAGCGACAAGGTCGGTTTCGTGATCAACACCCACTGGCATTTTGATCATGCCGACGGAAACTTGACGCTTGGCAAGGAAGGCAGCTGGATCGTTTCGCAGTCCAATAGCCGGGAGAAGATGCTCGACGATCATGTCGTCAATTTCGGACCTTTTGCTGCCGAACAGAAAGCTTATCCAAAGCATGCCTTGTCCGACATCACTTTTGACGAGACGATGCAGTTCCACATTAACGATCAGAAGATTGAGCTACTGCATATTGGTCCCGCGCACACGAGCGGGGATGCCGCCGTCATATTCCGCGGCGTGAACGCCGTGCATCTGGGCGATGTGTTCAACAATAGCGGCTATCCCTTCATCGACGCAGACAATGGCGGCGACCTTGCCGGGATGATCGCCTTTTGTCAGGCGGTTCACGATGCGATCGACGACGAAACCAAGGTTATTCCGGGCCATGGTCCGGTCACGGATCGCGCAAAGCTCGCCCGCTATATCGAGGTGCTGACGATCATTCAGGGCCGGGTGCAGGCGCTGATCGACGATGGCCAATCGCTACAGTACATCATCGCCGCGAAACCGACGGCGGAATTTGACACCGAATTCCAAGCCAACGACATGATGCTGTCAAGCTTTCTCAGCCGCGTTTATGCGAGCCTGACGCGGGAGTAGTAGGAATTCGGTGGCTCGTTTTCTTGGACATCCAATGAATAATCGGAATTCTTCGAAACTTGCCAGGAATCTTGAGGCTATTGCTAAAAGAAAATTCGGTAGCCTTGATCTAAAATTTGTTTCTCCCGACCAAGCAGCTGCGCTCAGAAAGCAAAAACTGTTGAACGCTGATGACATGGCGACGCTTGCGAGTTTTTGGCTGGACCAAGGTCTAGATCGCGGCTCCTCCGAGCTAGCGGTGCTGGCGTTGAATAAACCATCTGAACTGAGTGATGCTGGGCTTTTATTTGATGCCGCTTTAAAAGAAATGGAAGTCCGTTTCCCTGACGTCGAGACATCGCTTCTGAAATCCCTCCACATCTACTTGGATGCGATTGTCAACCATCGGATACCTCCAATGGCTGGCATGGCTGCGTTAGATGATTTGCATCGCGACCACTACGATAATGGTGGCAAGCCTCGCTCTGAGGCGCTTGTTTGTCATCCCAAGCGGAACGTTGAGGATCCAACAAGATATGCCGGTCAGGAGTTAGGGCTGGAATACATGTTCACATGGTATCGGGAATTTCAGCATGCCCAAGATATGGATGGGTCAACTTGGTACTTTAACGAATTACCCTTCCAACAGCAGTTAGCGAAATTTGACGAGGAACTGATCGCCGAAGCTAAGATACTTCTGCAGCATCTTCGAACTGTCCATCCTAAAGTCAAGGGATCGGCTAGACTTACCTAGAACCGCTCACTCCGCCGCTTCGCCTTCCGGTTCCAGCTTGTCCTGCGTGCGCAGTTCAAAATCGCTGGCGTCGTGGCGTTCGCGCAGCTGCATTTCCGGCGTGCCGGTTGTGCGGTTGACCTTGAGGCCGCGCTGCACCGCCGGGCGGGCAAAAACGTCGCCGGTCCAGCGCAGGACGTTCTTGTAATCCTGCACCTGCAGGAATTCGGCGGCATCATAGACCAGGCCCATCACCAGCGAGCCGTACCAGGGCACGGTCGCCATATCGGCGATCGTATATTCATCGCCGGCGAAAAACTTGTGATCGGCAAAATGCTTGTCGAGCACGTCGAGCTGGCGTTTGACTTCCATCGCATAGCGATTGATCGGATATTCGAATTTCTCCGGCGCATAGGCATAGAAATGGCCAAAGCCGCCACCGAGGAACGGCGCGCTGCCCATCTGCCAGAACAGCCAGTTAAAGGTCTCGGCCCGCGCTTTCCCGCCATGCGGCAAGAACGCGTCAAACTTTTCTGCCAGATGCAGGAGGATCGACCCCGATTCGAACAGGCGGATCGGCGGGTTGCTGCTGTGATCCATCATCGCCGGGATCTTGCTGTTCGGGTTGATCGCGACAAAATCGCTGCCAAACTGTTCCCCTTCGCCAATATCGATCAGCCAGGCATCATATTCGGCCCCTTGATGACCAAGCGCCAGCAACTCTTCCAGCATGATCGTGACCTTGAGGCCATTGGGGGTCCCCAGTGAGTAGAGCTGCAGCGGATGCTTTCCGATCGGCAGCTCCTTTTCGTGGGTCGCCCCAGCGATCGGCCGGTTGATATTGGCAAAGCGGCCGCCGCTTTCCTTGTCCCATTTCCAGACTTTCGGGGGTGTATATTCGGGACTTTTTTCGGACATCGGAAAGCTCCTGTTTTCTGTTTCGGACGACTGCTAGCATTTGCGACCACGCCGATCACGCAAGTTTTTCTCTGCCCGTACCAAGCGGATTTATGACGGTCGCCTATTTTCTTGGCGGGATGCTGTGCACCATGGTCAGAAATTGCAGCGTCGTCCCTGCGCGGCGATGTTCGGACAGGGCCTGATAGTCGGGGTCATGATACCAGGCGGTTGCGGCCGCCTCGTTCGGAAATTTGAACAATACGACCCGGCCTTCCGGAGGAGAAGCACCCTCGAAGGTGATGCTGCTGTCGTCAAAGGTGATGAACTCCCCGCCATGTCGTTTCAGGATCGGGAAAAACCCCTTTTCATATTCGCGATATCGGGCCGCATCCTGCACGGTGAAATTGGCGACGATGTGGACGGGAAGATCCGACACGGGTTTCTCCTAGTTCATTTCGGCAAACGTCTTGTCCTTGTCGACACGGACGTCCTGCGGCAGACCGAGCACCCGCTCGGCGATGATATTCTTGAGAATTTCATCGGTGCCGCCGGCGATCCTGAGGCCTGGCGCCCACAGGAAGCTTTCCTGGAAAACCGCATCAGCCGGCGCCTCGTCCTTGTCGACAATCAGGCCGTAATGGTCCTGCATCTCGATTGCGCTGTTGCAGATATCCTGCAGATGGTTGGCGTTGATGATCTTGCCGATGGCATTTTCCGGCCCCGGTGTTTCGCCGCGCGAGAGGGCGGTCTGGGTGCGGAATTTGGTCAGCTTGTAGCCCTGCGCCGCGACATACCAGTCGGCCAGCTTGGCGCGGAACGCCTGGTCCGAGATCGTGCCCGCCGAGCGCGCATAATCCATGATTTCCTTCCAGTCGGGTCCCGGTGAACCGCCCACAGCCAGCCGCTCGTTCATCAGGGTGACCAGCGCAACCTTCCAGCCCATGCCGGGTTCGCCGAGCCGGTCGCTGTCGGGGATCCGGACATCGGTGAAATAGACCTCGTTGAACTCCTTGCCCCCCGAGGCCTGATGGATCGGACGCACATCGACGCCTTTTTGCTTCATGTCGACGATGAACATGGTCAGGCCCTTGTGCTTGGGCACATTGGGATCGGTGCGCACCAGCAGGATGCCATAATCCGAATAATGGGCACCGGACGTCCACACTTTCTGGCCATTTATGACCCATTCGTCGCCATCCTTGACCGCTTTTGTCTTGAGACCGGCAACATCGGAACCGGCCGCTGGTTCGGAGAACAGCTGGCACCAGATTTCCTCGCCCATCAGTGCTTTTTCGACATAGCGTTTCTTGTGCTCGTCCGAGCCAAAGGCGATCACGGTCGGCACGCACATGCCGAGACCGATGGCAAAGGGGCCGGTCGGCGCGTCAAATTTGGCTTCTTCCTGTCCCCAGATCACCTGCTGCATGACAGTGCCGCCGCGACCGCCCATTTCCCTGGGCCAGGTGATTTGCGCAAAGCCGCCTTCCGCCTTGGTCTTCTGCCAGGCTTTGGCGCGGTCGAGAAAATCTGCGCGGCCACCTGAGCGCAGCGCGCCGGGTGTCTTGGGCTTGAGATGCTGCGACAGAAACGCATGCGCTTCGGCGCGAAATTCTGCTTCTTCGGGGGTATCATTGAAGTCCATAGTCTATTCCTTCATTCTTTTGACCCAGGTCCGACCGTCCGTTCGTGCTGAGCTTGTCGAAGTACGAGTGCGCGCATCAAGCTGTCCTTCGACAGGCTCAGGACGAACGGCACTCTTTGTTCCATATTCAGTCATTTTTCGCTTCGAGCGCGCTGACCAGCTTCTCTTTCCAGACCGCCGGGCTGCCCGCCTGGACGGAGAGCAATTTGGCGCGGCGGTAGAAGAGATGGCAGTCTACCTCCCAGGTAAAGCCCATGCCGCCGTGGGTCTGGATATTCTCCTTGGACGCAAACCAGAAGGCTTCCGAGGCCGCCACCCGAGCAGCGGCCGCCGCTTCGGGCAGCTCCGCCGCGTTGCTCGACAGCGCCCAGGCGCCGTAATAGGCGTTGGAACGGGCGACTTCGTTCTTCACATACATGTCGGCGAGCTTGTGCTTGATCGCCTGATAGCCGCCAATGGCGCGGCCGAAGGCCTGGCGTTCCTTGGCATATTCGGTGGCCATTTCGAGGCAGCGCGAAGCACCGCCCAATTGTTCGAAGGCAAGCAGCACCGCAGCGCGGTCGTTGATCCGGTCGAGCAGCGGCATGCCGTCGCCCGCTTCGCCGAGCAGGTCGGCCGACGCGCCGTCAAAGCTGATCGTTGCATGGCTGCGGGTTGGTTCGAGCGTCTTGATCGGCTCGCGCGATACGCCGTCCTGATTGAGGTCGACGACAACCAGGCTCGCGCCGCTGCCGTCCTTTGCCAGCACCACCGCGTGGGTGGCGATATCGCCATCGGTCACCGGGATTTTCTTGCCCGAGATTTTGCCGTCCTTCAGCCGCGTCGTGATCGAACCTGCCTTGATCTCACCCGGGCCTTCGCTGATGGCGATACAGCCGACCACCGAACCGTCTGCCACCTTGGGCAGCAATTCCGACTTCTGTTCCTCGCTGCCCGCCAGCTTCAGCGCTTCGGCAAAGAAATAGGTCGATGATCCGAACGGCACCGGCGCCAGGGTCCGGCCGAGTTCCTCGGCAATCACGCAAAGCTCCAGCATGCCGAGGCCCAGCCCGCCATATTCCTCGGGTATCGCAGCGCCGAGCCAGCCCATTTCGACAATCTTCTGCCACACGGCTTCATTGTGGCTTTTGGTGTCATCGTCCAGCACTTCGCGCACATGCGCCATCGTGCACTGGGCTTCGAGAAACTTGCGCGCTTCGTCGCGGAGAAATTTCTGGTCGTCAGAGAAATCAAAATTCATCGTGCGGTTCCTGTCCTGTTATACTCTATTGGTCGTTTGCGGGCATACCAAGAGCCCCGCGTATTTCTTCATTGTCCGCACCCAGCGTTGGCGGGTCGGCATAGATGTTCGCCGGACTGGCGGAATAATGGACCGGGTGCTTGATCGTGCGATATTTGCCCATTTTTTCGCCTTCCCGTTCCTGCCAGAAACCGACCTGCTGGAGATGCGGATCGGTCAGAACGTCTTCCATCTGGTTGTAGCGCATTGCCGGGATATTATGCTCGTCGAGCAGCGCCAGCCATTCTTCCGAAGTTTTGGTCGAGGCGATTTCCTCAATCAGGCCATAGAGCGCGGTGATATTCTTGGTGCGTTCCTTGTAGGTGGCAAAGCGCGGTTCCTGGAACACGCCGGGTCGTCCGCCCAGTTCAAAGAATTTCTGCCACTGCGCATCGTTGTAGGGGACGAGGCCGATATAACCGTCGCTGGTAGGATAGGGCTTGCGATTGGCGTTGATTGATCGGGAATAGGCGAGCTTGCCATTGCCGGGGATGAAGGTTTCGCCCCAGAGATTTTCGACCATGTTGAACCAGGTGAAGGCCTCGAACATCGGGACCTGGACAAATTGTCCCTCGCCGGTTTTCTCCTTGTGATACATCGCCGCAAGCGTGGCGTTGACCGCAAACAGGCCGATGGTCTTGTCGGCAATCAGCGATGGCGCATAGAGCGGCCGCCCGCTGTCACCGCGCATCTCGAATAGCGACGCAAAGCCGGAGACGCACTGGATCAGGTCATCATAGGCCTGGCGGTGGGAATATTCGCCGCCCTGGCCGAAGCCGGCGCAATGGACATAGACGATGCCGGGATTGACCGCCTTGACGCTTTCGTAATCGAGCCCCAGCCGTTCCATGCCGGCCAGCCGGACATTGTGGAAGAACACGTCGGCATGTCTGAGCAGTTCGAGAATGACGGCCTTGTCGCTGTCATCCTTGCCGTTGAGGGTGACCGACTTCTTGTTGCGGTTGAGCGAGGCAAAAATCGGCCCGAGATCGCCGGTCGGGCTGTCACCGGCGTGGCGCATCATGTCGCCGGCAAATTTTCCCTCGCCATTTTCGATCTTGATGACGTCGGCGCCCATGTCGGCAAAATTGAGTGTTGCGAACGGACCGAGGACGACGGTAGACATGTCGACGATTTTCAACCCCTTGAGCGGTCCTGTCGGTTCGGTATCCCATTTCAGTTCCGGCCAGCCGCTCATCCAATATTCTCCATTTTAGCTAGTGCATGATTCCATCATGCTGTTATCATGTTTAATCGATTGATGAACTGTTTATTTTGAGGGAATTAGGATGGTAATGGCAGATCCCAAGGCACCGGTGCTGATCGGTGTCGGCGAGGCAAGCGGCGCGAAACTGAAGCAATCGCAGGGGCTTGAATGGCCCTCGACGGTTGATCTGGCATCGGCGGCGATCGCGGAAGCGCTTGCGGACAGCGGTGCCGGCGAAAAGCTGGCGCGCGCGATCGACTGTTTGCTCTCAATTCGCCTGTTCTACGACAGCGGCGTGCCGCATGACTGCGGATCGCCGGAAAATCTCCCCGAAGCGGTGGCGACGGCATCGGGCCTCGATCCCGCAACCCTGCTCTACGGGGATATTGGCGGACAAAGCCCGCAAAAACATCTCAACAAGCTCGCCTGCCAGATCCACGACGGGGAATATAAGGCGGTGGTTCTCTCCAGCGCGGAGAATGTGGGGACGGTCAAGCGGGCCCGGCGGAGCGGCCAGGAACTGGACTGGAGCCAGCCGGCGACCCGCGCAATGACCGATCTCAGGACCGATGAAGACAAGATCCTTACTGCCTATGAATGGCGGCAGGGGATTATCAGCATGCCGATGGCCTATGGCATTGTCGAAAATGCCCGGCGCGCGCGGCTCGGCATGGACCGGGACAGCTATGCGAAAGACATGGCCGAGTTGTGGGAAGCCTTTGCCGGTGTGTCGCTGACCCGCGAGCATGCGCAGTTCGCCCGCAACTGGACGGCGGAAGAATTGCTCGCCGACGATCATGGCAACTACCGGCTCAACGATCCCTATCGCCGCTGGATGGTGGCGCAGGACGCGGTCGAGCTGGGTGCGGCGGTGATCCTGACGACCGCGGGCCATGCGACGGAACTGGGCATCGCCGAAGACAAGCTGATCTACCTGCACAGCGGTGCCGACGCCAGCGTGCCGCTGATGAGTCACCAGGACGACCTGTCGATTTCGCCAGCGATGGAAGTCGCCTTCCCCAAGGCGCTGGAACTGGCGGAAATGGACGCCGCGGATCTCGGCCCAATCGATATTTACAGTTGTTTTCCGGTAGCAGTGTCGCTGGCGATGGACGCGCTCGGTTCGCCTGACCGGCCCTTGTCTTCCTATACGCTGACCGGCGGGCTCAGCTTTTTCGGAGGGCCCGGCAACAGCTACAGCGCCCACGGCATGGTCGCGCTGGTCCAGGCGTTGCGCAAAGACGGCAGCAAGCCGGGGATGATTTCCGCCAATGGCGGGGTGATCAACAAGGAATCGGTCGGGATTTACGCGGCTCAGCCGGTTGCGGGCGGCTGGTCACCCGACCGGATCGCCGCGCCGGTGCGGATACCGAAGCCGGATCATGTGAAAGAGGAGCATTATTTCAACGGCAAAGCGGTGATCCGAAGCTATGCTATGCCCTATGGCAAGGCGAGCCGCGGCGCGGCGAGCCTTTGGTTGGAAGATGAGCTGGGCCTGCCCGCAATCGGGGTCTTGCCCGATGCGCCGGAGGATACCGATCTGATTGGGTTAGCGGTTGATATCACCACTGCGGACGAGCGCAATATCGCCAAGCTCAGCGGATAGTCTGCCTATCCAGCAATTCGATTCTCGGGAGTCCCATAACAGTCGTGACCGCTTTGCGCATGCCGCCTCGGCGGTCTAGGAAGTGGTCGAACTCTACCGGATGGCGGGCGAAGTGGACTATCTGCTCAAACTGCTGGTCCGCGATGTCGCCGACTATGACCGGGTGTACAAGAAACTGATCAAGGCGGTGCCGCTGTCCGACGTGTCGGCGAGCTTCGCGAAGGAGCGGATTAAGTATGAGACGGCGGTGCCGGTTTGATCTTGTCTCTGCGTCATGTGCGCGGAATAAAGCTTCCCAAGCCTAATATCTGCTGTGGGCGTAAAATGGAGATTGGCTTGACGGGCACAACCTAGTTGATAACTTAGAAGAATGAGGTTTTTAAGCGCACCTACCTTGGAAACTGATCGCCTCCGACTTCGCGCCTACAAAAACGAAGATTTCGAACAGTTTGCAAAGTTCTACTCATCCCTACGTTCACGATTTGCAGATGGACCAGTGTCGCAATCAACTGCATGGGCTTGGTTCGCCGCAGGTGTAGGTCGATGGCCATTGGTCGGTTATGGCGCATGGGCCGTTGATCGGCTAATCGACCAGACGTGTGTTGGTGTGGTGTCCTTGAACCACCCAATCAAACATTCGGAAGAACGTGAACTAGGTTGGCTTCTATGGGAAACTTACGAAGGCAACGGCTATGCTATCGAAGCTGCGTCTGAGGCCAAGAAATTTGCTTTTAACGAACTTAGATGGAACACTCTTGTCAGCTACATTGCTACCGATAACCATCGATCAATTGATTTGGCACAACGAATGGGCGCTTCTTTGGACAATGACGCTACCCAACTAGCAGATATTCACACGACGGTTTATCGACATCAGCCACCACGTGATTTTTGACGGTATTTCACAAAAAATTAATAAATCCTAGCGTCCGCTATCGGGTGCGATCTCAACCAGTAGTTGTAAGATTAGTATCATGTGGTCGCCGTGCGCACGTCTGATGAAACTCGCCATACCCTCCGCATCACCTGCCGAGAACCAACCCCATCAAACCGCCACAACCTCCTGCCGGATCGCGCCGAAAATCGAATGACCATCCGCATCCAGCATCTGGATTTTCACGCTGTCGCCAGCGCTCATAAACGGGGTCTTCGCTTCGCCATCGTTAATTGTCTCGATCATGCGGATTTCGGCGATGCAGCTGTAGCCGAGGCCGCCTTCGCTGACCGGTTTGCCGGGATCGCCATCGGGACCCTGGTTGGAGACGGTGCCGGAGCCGATGATCGTACCGGCTGACAGCGGCCGGGTCTTGGCGGCATGGGCGACCAGGTCGGCTAGGCTGAAGGTGGCGTCCTTGCCGGCATTGGCGCGGCCGAAGGGTTCGCGGTTATAGTCGACCTGCAGCGGCAGATGGATGACCGAGCCTTTCCACGCATCGCCCAGTTCGTCGGGGGTCACGCAGACCGGGGAGAAAGCCGAGGGTGGCTTGGACTGGAAAAAGCCGAAGCCCTTGGCCAGTTCGCCGGGGATCAGGCCGCGCAGGCTGACGTCGTTGCACAACATGACCAGCTTGATATGGCCGGCGGCGTCTTCGGCGCTGACACCCGGTGGCACATCATCGGTGATGACCGCAATTTCGCCCTCCATGTCGCAGCCCCAGGCCGGATCGCAGAGCGGGATATCGTCGCGCGGGCCGAGGAAGGCATCGCTCCCGCCCTGATACATCAGCGGATCGGAATAGAAACTCTCCGGCACTTCCGCACCGCGCGCTTTGCGGACCAGTTCGACATGATTGATATAGGCGCTGCCGTCGGCCCATTGATAGGCGCGGGGCAGCGGCGATTCGGCCAGACGCTCGTGAAAGCGCTCGCAGGGCACGGTTTCATGCTCGACATCGCGGTAGAGCGCTTCCAGCTTGGGCGCGCATTGCTCCCAGTCATCAAGCGCCGCCTGCAGGGTCGGGGCAATATTGCTCGCTTCGCAGCAGCGGGTCAGATCTTTGGAGACGACGACAAGACGGCCATCGCGGGTATCATTTTTCAGGGTGGCGAGTTTCATGTGCGTTCTTTCTTCGTGCTCGGTACTCCCGCGAAGGCGAGGGTCCATCTCTTGCCAGTGCCGCGGGCCGCAGCTTCAGGAGATGGACTCCTGCCTACGCAGGAGCACGGCTAAGTTCAATATTCTTCGCGGGCTTTTGCGTGCAGCCAGGCGGCATGTTGCGGCGCCTTCTTGGTGCGGCTCCATTCCTCGAGCATTTCGGGAGCCACCCGCCGAAGCTCGGCCATTTCCTCGTCGGTGCCGATATCGCAGGCCAGTTCCAGCCGGTGGCCGTTGGGATCGAAGAAATAGATCGACTTGAAAATGCCGTGATGGGTGGGGCCGATAACCTCGAGGCCCTCGGCCTCCGCATTGGCCTTGGCCGCCATCAAATCGTCGAGCGAATCCACCTTGAACGCGATATGCTGGACCCAGGCCGGGGTGTTCTGGTCGCGGTCCATGTCCGGCTGCTCGGGCAGTTCGAAAAAGGCGAGGATATTGCCGCCGCCGGCGTCGAGGAAGATATGCATGTACGGATCGTGTTCGCCGGTCGACGGGACTTCATTCTCGGCAAAGGCGAGCTGGAAATCCATGCCCATCACCCGCTTGTAGAAATCAACCGTCCGTTTCGCATCCTTGCAGCGATAGGCGACATGGTGGATGCCGTTGATCTTTGGTGCAGCCATTATACCGGCTCCTCTACATTGAGCACCCCGCGCGCGACCTGGTCGCGTTCGATGCTTTCGAACAGGGCTTTGAAATTGCCCTCACCAAAACCGTCATCCCCTTTTCTTTGGATAAATTCAAAGAAAACCGGGCCGACCTGCGCTTCTGCGAAGATTTGCAGCAGCAGGCGCGGTTCGCCGCCTTCCGTGGTCCCGTCGAGCAATATGCCACGGGTCTTGAGCGCCTCGACATCCTCGCCGTGCCCGGGCAGGCGTTCGTCGAGCATGTCGTAATAGGTGTTGGGCGGCGCGGTCATAAACGGCACGCCGAGTTTCTTGAGCCGGTCCCAGCAGGTGACCAGATCGTCGCAGATCAGCGCGATATGCTGGATGCCCTCGCCGTTGAATTCGCGCAGGAATTCCTCGATCTGGCCCTTGCCGCCTTCGCCTTCCTCGTTTAGCGGAATACGGATCTTGCCGTCGGGCGCGGTCAGCGCCTTGGAGGTCAGGCCGGTATATTCGCCCTTGATATCGAAGAAACGGATTTCGCGGAAATTGAACAGGGTCTCGTAATAATCCGCCCAATATTTCATCCGGCCGCCGTAGACATTGTGGGTCAGGTGATCGATGATCTTGAAGCCGGCCCCGACGGGGTTGCGGTCCACGTCCGGCAAATATTCAAAGTCAATATCATAGATGGAGAGATTTTCGCCGCGTTCGCCGCCATCATAGCGATCGACGAGATAAAGGATGGCGCCGCCGATGCCGCGGATCGCGGGAATATGCAATTCCATCGGTCCGGTTTCGACATGGACGGGTTCGGCACCTTTTTCGAGCAGATATTCGTAAGCTTTGCGCGCGTCCTTCACCCGGAATGCCATGCCGCAGGCCGACGGGCCGTGCTCGCGGGCAAAATACCAGGCTGGCGATTTGGGCTCATAGTTGATAATCAGGTTGATTCCGCCCTGCCGCCACAGATGGACATCCTTGCTGCGATGCTGCGCGATCCGGCTAAAGCCCATAACTTCAAACACCGGTTCGAGGACGCCGCGCTCGGGGGCGCAGAATTCGACAAATTCAAAGCCGTCGAGACCAACGGGGTTTTCAAACAGATCAGCCACAAAAATTCCCTTGAGATAAAGATGCGCATAGGCGCAATATAGTTACAAATGATACTATAGGGGATTTGCGCCAGATATGCAAGTGCATAGGAGTCCAACCTGTTCATATGAAACAAGACAGCGGACTCATCGGGGGAGGATGCATATGCAAAAACGCCATCAACTGGTATTCATGGCCTTTCTGGCCATTTTCATCTGTTATATGGACCGCGTCGCGATTTCGGTTGCGATCATCCCGATGGTTGAAACCTATGGCTGGAATCTGTCGACGCAAGGGCTGGTGCTGTCGAGCTTCTTCATCGGCTATTTGCTGACCCAGGTTGTCGGCGGAAAGCTGGCCGATCTTTACGGCGGCAAGGTCGTTCTCGGCTTCGGGGTGCTGATCTGGTCGCTGTTCACATTGATCGTCCCACCCGCAGCAGCGCTGGGTATCGCGGTTCTGGTCATCGCCCGGATATTGATGGGCATGGGCGAAGCGGTCACCTTTCCGGCGATTTACGCACTTTACGCTCGCTGGATACCGGTCAGGGAACGCTCACGGTCTGCGGCCTTTTCCAACAGTGGCATCCCGCTCGGCACGGTTTTCGCGCTGTTGGCAACGCCGGTGATTGTCGCGGCCTGGGGCTGGGAATGGGTGTTCTACATATTCGGCGGCGTCGGTTTCGGCTGGTGCGCGGTCTGGTATTTTCTCATTGCCTCGAACCCGCGCCGGCAAGCCGGCATCAGCCAGACAGAGCTGGACCTGATTGCCGCCGACACAATTGCCGATGCGCCCGCTGGTGCCACGCCCTGGCGTGCGCTGATGACCAATATGCCGGTCTGGGCGGTCATCGTCGCCCATTTCTGCAACAACTGGTGGTTCTATGTTCTGCTCGCATGGCTGCCGACCTTTGTCACCAAGGGACTCGACGTCGATTATGCCTCGGTCGGTCTTTTTGCGATGATGCCGCATATCGCGCTATTCCTCTTCATCAACCTGTCCGGGGTTGTCGCGGACAGGCTGATCGGTAGGGGCATGACGATCACCCGGGTGCGCAAGCTGATGATGTTGATCGGTTTTGGCGGCAGTATCACAGCGCTGTTGCTTGTCGGACAGGCCGACGATGCGGTTACCGCGATCACCATCATGACCATAGGCAGCGCGCTCGGCGCCTTTGCGGTCAGCGGCTTTTTCGTCAACCACATGGATATTGCGCCGGAACATGCCGGGACGCTGATGGGAATCACCAATACCGCGGGCACAATTCCCGGCATCGTCGGCGTGCTGGTCAGCGGGTGGATCCTGGACGTCACCGGATCGTGGGCGCTGGTGTTTCAGGTGGCAGCAGCGGTGGCGGCCTTTGGCCTGGTCTTCTATCTTGTCTTCGGCAGCGGAGAACGCCAGTTCGAGACCGCACCGGCCTAGTGGAAATCCCGCGATTTGGGCAATATCCGGACATTGCGGGGGTAGCCGCCACTGGATCTGGCGGATCAGCGCACCGTCGGCATTTTTGGCCTGCGACCCATTTTAGCTAGCCTGCGCAAGTTCCGGTTTTGATGTGGCGATTCAACAAAAAAACCGGCTCTATGATCATCAATCCGTTACGGAACAGGTCTCACAAAGATTGGCTTCGAGGCGCTTCGAAAGATGGCGGAAGGCAGGTTACGCGCTGCAATCCTCTGGATTAAGTGCCTATTAAGTGTTCCAAAGTAATGATGTAAATATATAATAACAATATTGTCTGGAATGCGCTTGCCGCTATAGAGTATGACCATTGCCCCCGCCTCAATCAGTCCGGACATCGCTCCGTTCGTAGCAAAAATCTACCGGCCCATGATCAGGGGCTATTTCGGGGTTGCTGCCGTCTATTATGTCGTGATGACGCTGATACATTTCTGGGTGCTGAGTGGAACAGATTTACTGGCTATGGTAACGGCCTCGACTACCGCCAGTATAGTCTTCGCCAGTTCCTGGTATGCCCTTCGCAATGCTCTTGCCACTACAAGTCTTCCTGTCATTATAACTATTGCCAACCTGACCATGCTCGCAAATGTAATGATGGCGATGGAAATCGAATTTGCTCAGGAGAATCTGGTTTATTTCGTCATCATGGTAATGATGTTCGCACTGGCCTGCACCGGTATCAGGCAAGCGCTGATTTCCATTGCGGCGGTGATTGCCGGGCTATTTTACCTGATTCTGGAACACGCCCCCGAAGAGATGACGATCTATGGTTTTATCACCTTTTCTACGGCAATGAGTTCCATTGCAATCACATTTTTTCTGCGTCGGGCGCTCGGCCAGACCGCCTTTGCAAGGCATGAGGTGGAAAACAGGCTTCAAGAAGCTGAGAAGCTTGGCGAAAAAATGCGTCAACGATCCCTGTCGGACAGTCTGACCGGTTTGCCGAATCGCCGTTCCTTCTTTGAAGCTTTCAGGAGGAGCAAGAAAGAGGCAGGCTGGGGCGGCGCTATTTGGCTTATTTTGCTTGATCTGGATGGCTTCAAGGCGGTGAACGACGGTTACGGACATTTGATCGGCGATGAATTGTTGAAAGCGGTTGCAACCCGAATGCAGGATTATTGTGATTCCGAAGTGCATCTCAGCCGTATGGGAGGCGACGAATTCAACATAATTCTTCCCAACAGCCCGGAGGAAGGCACTGTTGAAACCTGGTGCCAGAGGCTTTTGGATCATGTCGCCGAAGTATTTCTGATCGAGGACAGGCCGGTTCAGATATCCGCTTCCATTGGCTGTACTCAAATTGACCCTGAAAAAAGCGACGCACACCTCATTCGAGATGCCGACTACGCACTTTTGCATGCGAAAAAAAATGGTAAAAACAGAGTGGTCGTTTTTCGTGATGAACATGCGCGGGTCGCTGCAGAACGTTTCAAGATCGAACAAGCCCTGCGTGTTGCCGATTTCGATTCCGAAATTCAACTGCTCTTTCAGCCGCAATTTGAGCTAGGAAATAACAGGATTGTCCGCGCTGAAGCGCTCGCGCGATGGAACAGCCCAATCATTGGCGATATAATGCCCGGCCGTTTCATCGAGGTTGCCGAGGAAAGCGGCCTGATTGCCAATATTACACTGGCGGTCGTCAAAAAGGCGCTTGCTTTCCTAGAAAATTCGGAAGATCCGGTTCCGCTTTCAATAAATCTCTCGGGCCATGATCTCATTTCCGATTCAATCATCGATCAGATTATTGAACAAGTCAAAGACAGCGGATTGAACCCGGCCTTGCTCGAATTTGAGGTTACCGAAACGGCGATGATGACGGATACGTGTAAAGCCAGCAGCAATATGCTTCGCTTGTCCGAACTTGGTCATCCGCTGGCGCTCGACGATTTCGGAACCGGCTATTCCAATTTCAATTATCTGCGGACGCTTCCGATCAGTAAACTTAAAGTTGACCGCTCGTTCATGGAAAATGTCGGGGATCCCATGACAGAGAAAATTCTGTATTCACTGGTTGGAATGGCCAGAACACTTGGCGTTGATTGTCTCCTTGAGGGGATAGAGAATGACATTCAGCTGATCATGGCGAAACGGGTGGGAACGCATCTGGTTCAGGGATATCTATTCGGTATGCCGATGACTGCAATTGAACTGCTTTCATATATCGAAAAGGAAAGCAGGGTGGAAGAAAGACCTATGAAGCGTAGCGCGTTCGGTGGATGATCCGCTCGTGCAGACACGGGATTTTATCTGCTTCTTTCAATGAAAATCCCGCGATTTGGGTAATATACGGACATTGCGGGGGTGGCCGTGCCGGGGATAGGCGGGCCGGGGTTGCTCCGGTTTTGCGGTCTGCCCGAATTGCCGCATTGTTCCTTCGTCTTCCCTGTCGGCAAGATGATGCATCGCCCGGTTTGCTTCATCGGCGCGCGCCGTCGTTACCGGAGCTCTTGTGCGCGTGTCCCGGGATCCGGTGACCGCATCGCCTCGTGACAGGGAAATGGGCGGGGCACCATCTTCGGTAATTTTATCGAGCATATGGGTGGCATCCTCGACCTGGCTGACCATCAGGTGGGTCACGCCCTCGCGGCTCTTCTGTACCTCGCCGCTGGCGATCATCAGCCGGGCGGCCATCACCGGGCGCCGCATCTTCTCGAACCGGCTCGCCCAGAGCAGCAGGTTGGCGATGCCGCTTTCGTCCTCCAGCGTGATGAATACCGCATTGCCCTTGCCCGGGCGCTGGCGGATCAGGACAACGCCGGCGACTTTTGCCGGCGACCCGTTTTTGGCCCGCGCAAGCTCTGCGCAGCTGAGCACGCCCATCTCCCGGAACCGCTCGCGCAGAAATTCCATCGGATGGCCCTTCAGCGACAGCCGGACGCTCTGATAGTCCGCGACGACATGCTCGCCCCTGGTCATGGCGGGGAGGCGCGCGTCGGGTTCGGCGGCCAGTTCCTTCGCCTGTGCGGCCTCGAACAGAGGCAGGGTGTTGACCGGAGTCCGGCGTACTTCCCACAGCGCCTGCCGCCGGTCGAGCCCCAGCGACCGGCAGGCATCGGCATCGGCGAGCAGGCGCAGCGCACGGGCCGGGAGGTTCGCCTTGCGGGCAAGCTCCTCGATCGACCGGAAAGGCCGCGCGGCGAGGATCTGTTCGGCCCAGGCTTCGCGGAAACCGTCGATCTGGCGGAAACCGATGCGGAGTAATATTCCCTCCCCGCGCGAAGCGGGGGGAGGGGGACCATCCGCAGAATGGTGGAGGGGGCGGCGCGCAGCAGCTGTGGTATCACCGGCCCCTCCACCATCAGCCGCCGCTTCGCTCTGGCTGACGGTCCCCCTCCCCGAAGCTGACGCTTCAGGGAGGATGTTTCTCTCCACCCGATTATCCCACCCGCTATAATTCACATCAACCTCCCGCACTTCCACCCCATGTTCGCGGGCGTCCCTGACAATCTGCGCCGGTGCGTAAAAGCCCATCGGCTGCGAGTTGAGCAGCGCTGCCGCGAACACCGCCGGGTGATGGCATTTTATCCAGCTCGAGACATAGACCAGCCGGGCAAAGCTGATCGCGTGGCTTTCCGGGAAACCATAGCTGCCAAAGCCCTGGATCTGCTTGTAGCAACGCTCGGCGAAGTCCCGTTCATAGCCCTTGGCGGCCATGCCCTCGACCATCTTCTCCCGGAAATGATGGATCGTACCGACGTTGCGAAAGGTCGCCATCGCGCGGCGCAGCTTGTTGGCATCGCCGGGAGTGAAATCGGCGGCGACAATCGCCAGCTTCATCGCCTGTTCCTGAAACAGGGGCACGCCGAAGGTCCGGCCGAGCACGGATTTGAGTTCGTCGGGATCATGCGGTGGCCTGGGTGCAGGCAGGGTGATTTTCTCCACACCCGAGCGCCGCCGTAAATAGGGATGGACCATGTCGCCCTCGATCGGACCGGGGCGGACAATCGCGACCTGGATCACCAGATCGTAAAATTCACGCGGTTTCAGCCGCGGCAGCATATTGATCTGGGCCCGGCTTTCGACCTGGAACACGCCGATACTGTCGCCCTTGCAGAGCATGTCATAGGTGGCCGGGTCCTCGTGCGGGATGTTCTGCAGGGTCCATTTTTCCTCCCCGTGCGCAGCATGGGGAGGGGGACCATCCGAAGGATGGTGGAGGGGTCCAGCGATCCCGCCGCCAGCCCCTCCACCATCAGCCGCCGCTGCGCTCTGGCTGACGGTTCCCCTCCCCGAAGCTGCTGCTTCGGGGAGGATGTTGATGCTCTCCAGCATATCGAACGCTTTCCTGATGCAGGTCAGCATGCCGAGCGCCAGGATATCGACCTTCATCAGGCCGAGGGCGTCGATATCGTCCTTGTCCCACTCAATGAACGTGCGGTCGTCCATCGCGGCATTGTGGATCGGCACGGTCTCGTCGAGCCGGTCCTGGGTCAGGACAAAACCGCCGACATGCTGCGACAGGTGGCGGGGGAATTGCAGGATTTGCCGCACCAGATCGCCGAGCCGCCGGATCTCGGGATTGTCCGGGTCGAGTCCGGTTTCAGCGAAGCGATTGTCGGGCGCCTTGCTCGCATAGCTGCCCCAGACGGTGCTCGACAGGCGGCTGGTAATATCTTCCGACAGGCCGAGCGCCTTGCCGACCTCGCGGATCGCGCTGCGCGAGCGATAATGGACCACGGTGGCGGCAATGCCGGCGCGGTGGCGGCCATAGCGTTCGTAAATATACTGGATCACCTCCTCGCGCCGCTCGTGCTCAAAATCGACGTCGATGTCGGGGGGCTCGCGGCGTTCCTCCGAAATGAAGCGCGAGAAGAGCAGGTCATGCTCCATCGGATCGGCCGAGGTGATGCCGAGCAGGTAACAGACCGCGCTGTTCGCCGCCGACCCGCGCCCCTGACAGAGAATCTTCCGATCCTGCGCAAATTTGACAATATCGTGGACGGTCAGGAAATAGGGCGCATAGTCCATTTTTGCGATCAGCCGCAGTTCCTCCTCGGTCTTCGCGCGCAACCGCTCGGGCAGGGTGGTGCCATGGCGCGCATGGGCGGCGGACCAGGTCAGATGTTCGAGCCAGTCCTGCGGCGTCCAGCCCCGGGGGACCGGCTCATCGGGATAATGGTAGCTCAACTCGTCGAGGGTGAAATCCACTATGTCGAGCAGCTTCTGCGTCTCGGCAATGGCTGCGGGATGGTCGCGGAACAGACGCGCCATTTCCGCCGGAGGCTTGAGAAAGCGCTCGGCATTGGCGGCGAGCAGGCGGCCCGCTTTGTCGATCGTGGTCTTTTCGGCAATGCAGGTGAGAATATCGTGGAGGGGGCGTTGCTCCGCTGTCGCATAGAGCGGGTCGTTGGTGGCGAGCAAGGGAATGCCGGTGGTTTGCGACAGGCTGTGCAGCCGGGCGAGATGGCGCTTGTCGGGACCGGAGCGCGGCATCGTTGCGCCGAGCCAGATATGGGGGGTGCGGGCGCGGAGGTGCTTGATAATATCCTCCCCGCGCGCAGCGGGGGGAGGGGGACCATCCGCCGCCGCTTCGCTCTGGCTGACGGTCCCCCTCCCCGAAGCTGACGCTTCAGGGAGGATGATCAGCGCCCAATCCTCGCTGCACCATTTCAGCAAATCCGCCTCATATAGAAAACAATCGCCCTTCTCCGCCCGCAAGTTTCCGGTCGAGAGCATTCTTGTTAGCCGGCCCCAGCCGGACCGGTTCAGCGGATAGACAATCACCTCCGGCGTATCATCGGCAAAGACCAGCCGTGACCCGACGATCAATTTCAGATCGGGCAGCGTGACGCCTTCCTCCACCGCATCCTCCCGCGCGCGCCGGAGCGCCGCGTGCGCCCGGACGACGCCGGCGACGCTGTTGCGGTCGGCGATGCCGATGCCGGTCATGCCGATTGCCATCGCCTGCATCACCATATCGACGGGGGAAGAGGCCCCGCGCAGGAAGGAATAGTGCGTGGAGGCGGCGAGTTCGGCGAATATCGTCATTGCGAGGAGCCGCAGGCGGCGCGGCAATCCAGAGCGACGGAAAGACGCACTGGATTGCTTCGCTTCGCTCGCAATGACGCGATCTCTGGCAGCCGAAGTTTACGCAAACAGCCCATGAACATACCAGTCGGGATTCGCTTTTTCCTCGCCATAAAGCCCGTGCCGGAACAGCCAGTAGCGGCGCCCGCGGGCATCCTCGACGCGGTAATAGTCGCGGGTCAGGCCGCCATTGCCGGGCTGTTGTCCGTCCTTGCGCTGCCACCATTCCGACGCGATGCGCTCCGGGCCTTCATAGCGGATCACCTGATGGATCTTGCGCCGCCAGGTGAAGCGATAGGGCGGGCCGTCGGGGACTTCGGCAATCACCTGCACCCGCTGCGGCGGGTCGAACATGTGCAGCGGGCGCATCGGCGGATTGTCGGCAGGGCGCATCTTCCACGGCGCAGGGGGCGGGGCGTCGAGCGCGGGCAGCGCGAGCAGGCCCTGCTCGGGGATATGGCTGTCGGCGGGCATAAATTTCTGTACCCGGTCGCGGCCCAGCCTTGTGCTCAGCTGGCTCACCAGAGCGATCTCATCGCCCTGCCGGTCCTCGCCGCCCTCGAGCCGCAATTGTTGCGCTGCCAGCGGTTCCCAAACGACGATGCTCAGCCGGATCAGGTCATAGCCGAAGCCGGGGTTGAGCGGGTCGTTGAGCGCTTCGATCCGCTCGCGCAGCAGCCGTTTGAAGAGGGCCGTATCGCGGGTCGGTGCACCGGTTTCGAGACCGAGGCGTGCGACATCGCCATCGCAGCGGAACAGCAGCATCCGGATCATCCGCGCGCCCTGGCCACGTTCGTTGAGCCGTTCGGACGCTTCCGCAAACAGTTCCGACAGGCATTCCAAGGCGGCATCGATATGGGTCAGCGGCTCGGCAAAGCGGCGCTCGGTGACGACATTGCCAATCCTGCGCAGCGGGTCGACCGGGCGGTCTTCGAGTCCGAGAATCCGGTCCAGCCGTAAGGTCAGTTCCATTCCGAAGCGTGCCGCCAGATTGGCGCGCGGGCGTTCGGCAATATCGCCAATCTTGTAAAGCCCGGCCCGCTCCAGCGCCTGATGGGTCTTTGCATCCATGGCCAGCGCCGATACCGGCAGCTGCGCCGCTGCCCCTTCCTTCAGGCCATGTCTGGCCAACGCGAGCGCGGCATCGGGGGTCCCGGCCAGAGCCCAGCAGGCGCAATAGCCCGCCGCGTCGAGCCGGTCCTCGGCATCCTGCGCGAGTGTTTCCTCATTCCCGTGGAGATGCGCTGCGCCGGTGATATCGAGGATCAGCGCATAGGGTGGATCGACCGCCACCATCGGTGTGTAGCGCTCGCAAGCCTCCGCCAGCCGCGACAGCAGGTCTGCGTCGGCCAGCGGCTCATGGTCAAAGGCGAGCAGGTCCGGCACCCGCGCCCGGGCGTCGGCGAGCTTCATGCCCGGCCCCAGACCCAAAGCCACCGCCTGCCGGTCCGCCGCCACGATCACCATCGCGCCGCGGATTTTCTCGGTCAGCGCAAAGGGATGGTCAGGCGGCCCGTGTGCCCGGATGATCCGCTCGGATGGCAGCCAGGGCAGGAACAGCGCCAGAGCACGGCGTGTTCTGCTCGCTCTGCTGCTCGCGGAAGATTTGTTGGTCACGGTTCCACTCCAGTCGGGCGCTAAGCCCGTAAAGGCCGCTGCGATGGCGCAGCAGGCTGATATCAAAAACACTATGGCCGGGAGCATTGGCCTCCAGCGGGATGGACGGCGTCGCGGCCACCTGCCAGCGACTGAAGGCCGCGGTCGGCAGGGGGTTTTCCGGATCGCTGCCGGATCGCAGGCACAGGCTGAGCACGCCCGACTTTTGCGCCGACAGGGAAAGCCGCCTTGTCGCGGTCAGATCGAGACCCCTGGGCTGCTTCCCGGCCAGCTCGACAATCACCGCTCCCATGGCCGCGGACCGCACGCCGTCGGCGGCTGCGCGCAGCGCCGCGATGCTGTCCGGTGCATCGACATGGACAAGGCTGGACGGATCCAGTCCCAGTTCCGCCAGCCCCGGCGGATAGAGCCGGCCCTGCCGCCTTGCCTCGCCGCTTTCGCTGATCCACAAGACGGGCCGCTCGCCCCGGCCCGCAATCCGGCAACGCTGCGCCAGCAGCAGCGCCATGGCCGCCGCGCTGGTCCGGTCTTCCCTGCTCGCTGCATGCAGTTCATGCAGCGCCGCGCGCGGCAGGCCGTCGGTGCCTGCGTTACCGCGCAAGGCGGTGTCGATCCGCTCGACCCCCAGGGTGAAATGGGATGCCACACCGTCGTCTGCCGTTGGTCTGGTGCCGGACGCAGCCAATATCTTCGCCAGCCGTGCCCGCAATGCGGACGGCCTTGCCGGTGGATTCCGGGGCACAGCAGGAGTATGATCCGACGCGGGCCTGCTCGCCCGTTCCGGTTCCGAATCGATATTGTTCATGGTTTGTTCTAATTTATAGAACGGACGGATTTGGTCAAGCCCGTTCACAATTTGGGGGTCAGGCGAAACAAGGTTCATCGCATAATAGTTGACCCAGACCCTCGGGTTGACGAACATGCCCCGGAGGAGAACAGTCATGAAAGCAATCTTACTCAGATTATCGGTATTTTGCCTTGCAACCACCGCCTTGGTGCCCTCTCTGGCGCTCGCTGAGCACCATGAAACTGGTGAAATGGCGGTGATTGATGTGGCAGCCACCAATGCCGCGCTGGCGATCGCCGAAGGCCGTTCCGACGAAGACAAGGCTCGCGATTCAAGCCGCAAGCCTGCAGAAGTGCTGGCGTTTCTCGGGCTGAAACCGGGCGACACCGTACTCGATCTGATTGCGTCCGGCGGTTGGTACAGCATCGCTGCGGCCATTGCGACCGGATCGGAAGGCAAGGTATATGCACAGAATCCGGCGGCGGCGCTGCAATTGCGCGATGGTGCTTATGAAAGGGAAATCACCGCAAGGCTCGCTGCCAATGACCTGCCGCAGATTGAACGGCTGAACCGGGAAATCGCCGACCTTGACGTGCCGGACAACAGTATCGATGTGGCGATCACCGCGCTCAACTTCCACGACGTTTACAATAGTTACGGGGCTGCGGCGGCGACGGGCATGTTGCTTGCCGTCAAGGCCAAGTTGAAACCGGGCGGGACGTTCGGGGTGATTGACCATGCTGGTGATCCCCATGGAGATAATAAGACCGCCCACCGGATTGACCCGGCGCTTGCAGTGGCCGCTGCCGAAGCCGCAGGTTTCACAGTAGAGCGCAATGATGATCTGCTCGCGGGTGATGGTGATGATCATAACAAGAATGTTTTTGATCCGGCGGTACGTGGCAAGACCGACCGGTTTATCCTGAAGCTGACCAAGCCGAAATAGAAACAGCACCCAATAAAAAACCGCTCCTGCTTGACGCAGGAGCGGAAAGGGATGCTCGGGAACCGAAAAATCAGGTCAGAAAAAACCCGTCACGGCGGCTAGCGCGATGATCGCAAGCACAATTGATACGCCGAGCACAATGGTCATGTACCGAGTGGTGAAGCCCTGACGGGCGCTGGTTTTATCCAACTGTTTCTTCATATGGTTTTCCTGTTTTTGCAATTGATTGAGGATAGATTACAGGCTCGCGGAAAGCATCCACGAGGCTTCTTCCAGCGCACCGATCCGAGAGGTCAGCAGGTCTGCGGTAAAGACATCATCGGCTTCGTCGGCGATGTTCACAAATTCCCGCATCTGGTCTGCCACGGCAAGATTGTCGCCTGACAGCTGCTTCAGCATCGCCTCGACATCGCCCCATTCGGTCTGGTCGTCGATCACGCTGTTGTTGATATAGGTCGACAGGCCAACCGGCGTTTTCGCGCCCAGCGCCCGGATTCGTTCGGCAATTTCATCGATCGACGCGGCAAGATCCTCATACTGGGCTTCGGTCAGCTTGTGGACACTGACGAACAATGGTCCGGTGACGTTCCAGTGCACCGACTGGGTCTTCTGGTAAAGCACATAGGTCGATGCCAGGGCCGCGCCCAGCTTCTCGGCCATCTTGGCCCGGTCGGTCTTCTTGATATCGCTCTTCATTTCGCGAAGGTCTGCGGTCTTGACAGTCATAGGGTAGCCTTTCTTTCATTCTGTTTGATGTGCTCGGCGAATGGCCGGAGCACGGTCTCTGTCAAATCTACGTGTCGATCGTGATCTGGTTCCTCCCGCATTCGAAAAGATAAAGAAGGAGTCTGGTATCAATCAGCAACGACAAGACGGCCGAAGGGCACCTGCTTCGGGGAACCAATCCGCCGGGTGCCGCGTAGACCTGGTGCAACCTCTAACGAAAGGACGATAGAAATGACGAACATTTCAAACGCAAAAATAGCAATCCTGGCGACCGATGGTTTTGAGAAATCTGAGCTTTTTGAGCCTCGCAAACAACTCGTCGACGCGGGCGCCGATGTCACGATAGTGTCGCTCGAATCCGGCTCGATCAAAAGCTGGGACCAAACCGACTGGGGCGAGAGCATCGACGTCGACCGGACTCTCGACAACGCCAAAGAGAGCGATTTTGACGCGCTGGTTTTACCCGGCGGACAGATA
>JBLWTQ010000003.1:0-257331 GCA_048270065.1 Parasphingorhabdus sp.
TGCCGGTAGAAGAATGGTGGGGTGGTGGCGCTTAGGCCGCCGCGCAGCCCATCCTACAACTTTTGCTTATTGCCAATATTTCTGGAGATGGACCCCTGCCTGCGCAGGGGCACAAAGACAGCCCCACCCCGTTCGTCCTGAGCCCGTCGAAGGACCCCGTGCGCCCATAAACATAGTCCGTTAAGGTCAACCCTAACGGCACAAAAAACCCTGTCCTACACACCCCCTGCTGACTTATCATCCCAGCATGACCGACGCCCCCGACGACCCCGACAACCCCGACGAACCACCACCCCCACCCGATTTCACCCCGGTCCCTCTAAAATATTACCGCCATGACGGATGGACCCCGGAGCGGCAGCGCGGCTTTATCGCGGCGCTCGCCCGATGCGGCAGCGTCCCGAACGCGGCGCGCAGCGTCGGCATGGCTTATGGGCGCGTCTATGACCTGCGCAATCACGAGGGCGCGGAGGAATTCCGCGCGGCGTGGGACGATGCGATTCAGAAGGCCACCGGCAAAATCCATGATGTGCTGGTCGATCACGCGGTCAACGGCGCGCCCGAACCGATCATGTATGGCGGCGAGCAGGTCGGCGAGTTTCGCCGCTTCGATCACCGGCTGATGATGTGGCTGCTGAGCCACCACAAGCCGGACCAGTTCAGCCTCTCTCCGGACCATGGCCCCGCCCTGTCCGACCAGCGGATCAACAGCCTGAAGAAACAGTGGCGCGCGGAATGGGAGGCCGAGCGCAAGCAAAAGGCCGAGGCCGCAATGGAGGAATTTCAGAAGGCCAGGGCCGAGCAGCAGCACAAACAGCAAGCCGAGCTCCACGCCAGGATCGAGCAACTGCGCCAGCGCATGATCGCCGTCTATTGCACCAACGACCCCGCCACCGGAGAACCGTCGCAACGCTTCGACCCCAAAGGCGCCAGCGCGATGGAGCTGCTGGTTTACGACGAGGTGAGCGGCGGGACCGGGGGCGACGGTGCGGATGGAGGGGATTTGGGAAAGGAGATAAGGGAGGAGATGGGGTTTGGGAATTCTAAGGATTTTCCGAAATAAGCAACGGAAGTGCGTTTAATGTTTTTACTTTTCCATTTCAATTGCTTCATCCAACGGCAAATCCAATTGTTCAGAATTTTCACGAAGTCTAATTAGTATTCTGTCACTTTTTAAAGTTATTTCTATCCTTGTATGATGGTCTTCCAGAAAAATAGAGCGGGGTTGATCAAGTTCCATAAACCCAAAAAAAGAAAACGGTAATTCGATCTCATTAGCCGATACTTTTGACGCGAGTGATTGAGACAATGATATCTCGCCAGTTGGATTAGAAAACTTGCTGTCCGTTATACCCGTTTGCAAAAGAACATGACCTTGATCAAAGCCTCCTGCCCTTTTTCTCTTTTCAACGGACGCTTTTTTTACATTATTTATTGAGATGCCTTCATTCTGAGCAATTGCTCGAACCACCTCATAGAGGTCACCAAGCTCGCTAACTTTATCATCTGCTTTATCAGCTTCTCGTAGTTCTAAAGCTTCCTCTAAAAGCTTGCTTATCAGAAAGCCTTTTTTGATAGTGCCAGGTACTTTTTGAGTAAGACTCGCTTCACTTCTCGCTTCAATACGGTCCGGAATTTTATCACGGACCAATTTGCCAAAATGAGCACTTTTTCGAATTCTGGAATGAACTTTTTCACCCGTTGTAATCACTGTACAATCTAAACTGCACAATTGATAATAGGCATGAGCCAATGTAGAACCTGCAAGAATAATTGGCACATTCGCGTCCTTCGCTGCCGCTCCTACTTCTTCAATAAAACTACTATCACGCATCAAATTCAAATCATTTGGTAAAAACTCCAATGCTTGGCGGTTTCTTGATCCATTCCACTTACGGAATTTATCCAAAGTTTCTCGATCAGATACTTGGAATATCCGATAATTTGATCTGTCTGTGTTTCGATCAGAATCGTGCGCATTAGTCCAATACCAAGGAAGATTGAAAGATTCTCCTTTTGAATCAACACAACCAACAAACCACATAATATGGCAGGAGTGCCCCAAATTCTTCGAAATTTGGTGTGATCGTTTTGCGAGGTCTAATGCCGTAGGTCTACCAATTGAGTTGCTCCTAGCAAACTCATTTTTAACTCTACTATGCTTCCAACTCCCATCTGGCTTTGCTAATAGTATTTCGGATTTATAGTCTGTATATTCAGTGGCAGTTTCGGTAGGCAAATGGACCTCCCACGTGTCGTGAGGGCAGTACTGTAAGGCGTCGGGCAAACCCCAAGTAGCATGAATTTCTACCATGGCTTCATTCGGCGATGCTTTAACCCACGCGCTCGCTCGCGCCGCGATGAAACGATGCACGACGAAGGCAAATTCGTTCGCTGCTCTATCGCCATAGGCAAAATTATTTGCCGTATCGACACACCATTTGGCAGCTTCGCTAGGTGTTAAACATTCCGTTCGGGGCAAATTAGGAATCTTCTTTGAACCTGCCAATCCGCTACTTCGCACAATAATTCCAGATCTTCCAAGAAACTTAGAAAATTCCTCTGCTAGTTGCTTCAGTTCCTCTGTGTTTGCCTTTGGCAATTCATCAAACGGAAGAAAAAAGAGAGTTGGTTGATGTGGCAAATTTGGCTCGGACAACTCTTCAAGAACTTTCAACTTGTCCCACTTTTGAATAGCAGTTTCATCTGCCGCCATTAGATAAACGCCATTTTCTCTGGCTGGCGGACTTGAACGAGGAACACGAATCTGAAATGGATTTACGCCCGAAGGATCGGTCGTTTCTTCGTCGAGTTGTACGAGGTAGAAATTCTTATTGTCGGTAACCCATTCGCAATTTATTCTTAAGGATTTACCGGCCAAAAGATCGTTGTTTATCCATGCTCCAATAGCTCCAAATAGTCTTTCAGCAGGTTGTCCTACTCTAGCCGCGAGCGGCGAGAGCGTGTCGGCGGCTTCATCGCGTTGCACATTTAAACGCTGTTTTTTTGGATTCCCTAACGAGTCAACAGTATTGAGCTCCCAATGGTCGCGAGTCTTCGAGATTCTTAAAAGATTCCCAAACTCACCACGGAACCTTGGCTCAACAAACCTTTGAATAATAACAGCTATTGCTCGATTCTTTGCCGATAAAACAACTTTTTCAATAGCTTGATACAGCCTATCACTGAAACCGCACGCGGACGCTTGAATCACAATACTTTCGTAAGTGCCTTTTTCCCATATACTTTCATCGACAACACTTGACCTTACGATCAAGTGTCCGTTGATATCTGTAAGCTTCCTGATTTTTGACATAGTTTTCGCCGGAAGCTTGTCGACTCCGGAACTTAACCAAATCCTGGTCGCTTCTACGGAAATCAAGGCGAACTGTGGTGTCCAAGCTCGAGGCAATGTTGTCAAATAGGCGGCCTTAGTTCCGAAAATTTGTTGTATCGTGTGCCGATCCGACCAATCGGATGGTTCAGCCTCCTTCGAAAATAAATACTTGCGGTTCACTTTTTCTCAATTGTGCCAAAGACCGCATTTGCTATATTTGTGAGCAAGCCACTCACACCATCGGAGAAATAACCGATCAAAAACGCCAATGCAGAAGTGGTTGGTAACGGAGTTGATGTTCCAGTACTGGATTGGAATAAGCCAGCATCCCAGAGGGTTAGTACAACACACGCATACACCCCGCCCATCAGTGGAACTAATAGGCGCCAATACCTTCTATCAAGATGCCATCTGCCTTTCGCTGCCGCATGCACTAACCACTTTATCGAAAAAGTGAGTCCTCCAACACTGCCAACCAAAAATAATGCAACAAATTTCCATTGGAGAGTCATCGTCAAACTGAGCATTTCAAATTTATTTGAAGTGCTTGCAAGGCTCAAAAACAACCCTGCCAAGAGCAAGGCAATCACCAAACTGGTTCCAAGTATTCTAGCTTCCCATTTTATTTCGCTTCTTGCTTCGAGCGGGTATTTGGATTGCCAATCCCACAACCGTCGGTTGTCGGCAAATTCGTCTTCTACGCATTCTATTTCTGCCGAAGCTTTATCCGAAACGTTCTCGGGAAGAGGATCACTTTCATCAACAGACATTAAGCGTCAGCTTTGCGTTGAGCATCAAAAAAGCTGATACTATCCCGAACGTTATCTAGATGTTGAAAACTTCGATAATCCCATTCATTTGGAATTCCAGCCAACCTAGCGATTGCTCGTCTAAAAAATTGAGAACCAATTGCCCCGACTGGTTGATGAATTATTGACGAATGATAAGATGATGCAGCTAAATATGGTTGCTCGTTTGATATCAGCTCATAATCGAGCTCTCCTTCAAAATGCGACCATTTCCCACCCAAAGCGCCTTCGGTAACGGCAGCTAAATCGTCCAGTGAAAAAGGCACATCAATTAACAAATGAAGGTGGGCATGATCAACGCCACAACCTATCTTGCTTCCCATTTCTTTGGCACCGTGCTCGAACCACAATGCACGCTCCGGAGAGCAATCTAACTCATTAAGAACCGACTCAATCATCGATGGAACATCGACCCGCTCATTATCTACAAAATCATTCAAATTTGAATAATCACACTTCGGAATCAGCAAAAACCACTTCGGCAAAATCGAACCAAGTGTTGGCGCCACAACATATTTTTCAAAATCCAGCAAAACCCGGTTATAGGCTTTTTCACTGTCAAGTTGACCCTCAAGCAACTCGGAATAACGTCCCATAAAGTCTGTTCCCAAATAAAATTTCAATGCCAAAAGAGACCCTCGGACCTTAGACGATCGTATGGCAAAGCTTCGAATGATGTCTAACATTATTCTGCTTTGAAGGACACGCAAATTTTCAGCCAGCGATCAGAATTTTTAGACTCTGGAAACATTCCTATTAACTTGTTTGACCTGAGCGCCACTCAATCCTTTAATCCCTCTTTCCTACACACAACAAAATCATTATCCTCCCGCCTTAAACCGAGGCAAAAATGACGACCGACCCTTCCCTCAAAAATATCAGCAACCATCCGCGCGACCCCGCCAGCGCCACCCCGCTCCCCTGCCCCTCCGCGCCGAAGACATATCACCGCCACCACCGCTGGCCGCCGGAACCACTGCAGCCCCTTTCGGCGGCGCCCACTGCCAGCGGCGCTGCGCAAAAACCTGCATCAATATTGACACAAAACAACGAACTGGCCGCGGTTTTCAGCGGTTCCGGGCCGCCGTCCGTTTTTCCGCGTTGGGGGGTGTGACCCGTGTGACCCCGGGGCCGGTTCTGCCGTCCGCCGCGCGCCGTCTGTCGGCGTTTTTTGTTTATGCCCGAACAGGGATTGAACCGCGCCCTGCGCTCGCCTAGTCTTTTGTCGATGAAAAATATTGCTGCAAAATCTGCAACGCTGTTGGCGGCCCGCCTGCCCCTTGCCCGCCTGGTGGCGGGTCTGGCCGCGCTGGCCCTGCTGACCACGCCGCTGACCGCGTGCAAGCGGGTTTCCGAGGCGGATGAACTGCGCGCGGAAAGCGCGCGCGCCTATCCGCCGGCGTCGCGGCCGGTGTCGGAGCTGGCCGGCAACCAGTGGTCGACCGAGACCGCCCGCGACAGGCGCGGCGAGGCCGAGGAGATCATGAAGGCGGCGGGGCTTGAGCCGGGCATGACGGTCGCCGATATCGGCGCGGGGGAAGGCTATTATACCGTGCGGCTGGCCGAGAAAGTCGGCGCCGCGGGGCGGGTGCTGGCGCAGGATATCGACGAGGGCGCGATCGACCGGCTGGCCGAACGGGTCAACCGGGAGAGTCTCGACAATGTCTCGATCAAGCTCGGTGCACCGGATGATCCGCGGCTGCCGGAGAATAGTTTTGACCGGATTTTCCTGGTCCACATGTATCACGAGGTGCGCGAGCCCTACGCGTTTCTGTCGCGGCTGCGGCCGGCGCTGCTGGATGGTTCCGGCGAGGTGATCGTGGTCGACGTCAACCGCGATGTCGAGCAGCACGGCATTCCGCCGAAGCAGCTGTTCTGCGAATTCGAGGCGGTCGGCTATGAACTGGTCGGGTTCATGGAGCGGCCCGAGCTCGGCGGCTATTTCGCCCGGTTCAGGGCGAAGGGTCCGGCAATATTGCCGGGCAAGATCAGGCCCTGCCCCTATCAGCGGGACAATGGATCATAAGCGAAAGGATGGACGAGGCGAGAATGGTTCATTCTGGATTCAATCCGTCCTGCCATTCGCTTTGTTCGAGCGCGCCTTGCGGGCCAGCCGCCGCCAGTGGCGACGATCACGGGACGACAGCGCGGGATCGTTTGCCCGCTCGCCCAAAACGGTCGGCGCATCTTCTCCGTATCTGTTGAAATAGTCCCGCACTTCCCGCTCGTCCTTGGTCCGACGACGGCGTGATTCAAAAAGACCAAACATAGGTCGCTCCCGGTAGCAGTCTGGACCCTGTTCCGATTACGTGGCCTTATCTATAACCAAAGTTACACCAGGGTTCAACCGCCATTAACCATCAGCTTCTCGCAGAAACGCCCCGAATCAGCGCTGTTTACAATGGTCTAGCCTTCGTCGCCCATCTTCAGCGCCGCGATAAACGCTTCCTGCGGGATGCTGACATTGCCATATTCGCGCATCTTGGCCTTGCCCTTCTTCTGCTTGTCGAGCAGCTTCTTCTTGCGGCTGATGTCGCCGCCGTAGCATTTCGCGGTGACATCCTTGCGCATCGCGGAGATCGTTTCGCGGGCGATCACCTTGCCGCCGATCGCGGCCTGGATCGGGATCTTGAACAGATGGCGCGGGATCAGGTCCTTGAGCCGCTCGCACATATGCCGGCCGCGCGCTTCGGCGGCGTCGCGGTGGACGATCATGCTCAGCGCGTCGACCGGATCGCCGTTGACCATGATGTTCATCTTGACCAGCTGTCCCGGGCGCAGCCCGATCTGGTGATAGTCGAAGCTGGCATAGCCGCGCGAGATGCTCTTGAGCCGGTCGTAGAAGTCGAACACCACCTCGTTGAGCGGCAGTTCATAGACCACCTGCGCGCGGTCGCCGACATAGGTCAGGTTCTTCTGCACCCCGCGGCGGTCCTGGCAGAGTTTCAGAATGCCGCCGAGATACTCGTCCGGACAGTAGATTGTCGCCTCGATCCACGGCTCCTCGATCTGCGCGATCTTGACCACATCGGGCATATCCGCCGGGTTGTGCAGATATAGCTCGCTGCCGTCGTTCATTTCGATCCGGTAGACCACCGACGGCGCCGTGGTGATCAGGTCGAGATCATATTCACGGGTCAGCCGTTCCTGGACGATCTCGAGATGCAGCAGCCCGAGAAAGCCGCAGCGAAAGCCCTGCCCCAATGCCGCGCTGGTCTCCATCTCGAAGGTGAAGCTGGCGTCGTTGAGCCTGAGCTTGCCAATGCTCTCACGCAGCTTCTCGAAGTCCGCCGCGTCGACCGGAAACAGCCCGCAGAACACCACCGACTGCACTTCCTTGAACCCCGGCAACGGCTCCGCCGCCGGGTTCTTCACCGTGGTGATCGTGTCGCCGACCGCGGTCTGGCTGACCTCCTTGATCTGCGCCGTGATAAAGCCGATCTCGCCCGCCGCCAGTTCCGGCAGCTGCTCGATCTTCGGCCGCATGCAGCCGACCCGGTCGACCAGATGTTCGGTGCCCTGGGCCATGAACTTGATCTTCAGCCCCTTGGTCAGCACCCCGTCGATCACCCGCACCAGAATCACCACGCCGAGATAGGGATCGTACCAGCTGTCGACCAGCATCGCCTTCAAGGGCTTGTCGCGGTCGCCGCCCGGCGGCGGAATCTTGGCGACGATCTGCTCGAGTATGTCCTCGATGCCGATCCCCGACTTGGCGCTCGCCATCACCGCGTCCGACGCGTCGAGCCCGATGATCTCCTCGATCTCGTTGCGCACCCGCTCCGGCTCGGCGGCCGGCAGGTCGATCTTGTTGAGCACCGGGATGATCTCGTGGTCATGCTCGATCGACTGGTAGACATTGGCCAGCGTCTGCGCCTCGACCCCCTGCGCCGCGTCGACCACCAGCAGCGCGCCCTCGCACGCCGCCAGGCTCCGCGACACCTCGTAGGCAAAATCGACGTGGCCCGGCGTGTCCATCAGGTTGAGCTCGTAGGTCTCGCCGTCCCGGGCGGTATAGTTGAGCCGCACCGTCTGCGCCTTGATCGTGATCCCGCGCTCGCGCTCGATATCCATATTGTCGAGCACCTGCTCGCTCATCTCGCGCGCGGTCAGCCCGCCGGTATGCTGGATCAGCCGGTCGGCGAGCGTCGATTTGCCGTGGTCGATATGGGCGATAATCGAGAAGTTGCGGATACGGGCCTGGTTGTAGGCCCGGGGAGAGGATGGTTCGGTCATGCGCGCCCGTTAGCAGGGGCTTGCCGCAATGTCAGCAGGAAACGACCGCCCCGCCGCCGCAGATTTTAACCGCCATCTGCCCCGCCCGCCGGAATCGAACTTTACAAACTTTACACTGTTATGAATTCAAAAGCCTTTGGGGTTTTCAAAATCATATTCACCGCATTCCAAACCCGCTAACGGCCGATTCGTTCAGTTTCGGAGCAGGCGGGCTGAACAAGCGGAAGAAAGGCAAGCAGAGGATAGCCCGGAGCGTGCCGTTTCCACTTCCGCCGAAATGCTGGAGCAGGATTCAATTTTCAAAGAGCCATTTTGGAATATGCCATAGGGAGGCGTGTGTAGGAAAGAGGGTTGGTGAGGAGAATTTCCTCCCTGTTGCGCAGCAATGGGGAGGTGGCGCGCCGAAGGCGCGTCGGAGGGGCGCGTGCGGCCGAAAAATCTCATCCTCCCTGCCGCGCAGCGGTGGGGAGGTGGCAGCCGGAACGGCTGACGGAGGGGCGGGTGCGGCAGACATCGCCGGCGGGCTGTTGATCTTCTCATTGCGGTCCGCGCCCGGACCGACCGGCCCCTCCCCCACGCTGCGCGCGGTCCCCCTCCCCACCGCTGCGCGGCAGGGAGGAAAGTCAGTCTGGGAGGCTAATTTGGTTCATGGTCCGGTCGGAGTCATTGGCCTTAACCGTTATTATAGGCTCGATCAAACAGAGGCTTGGCGCGTTCAAAATCTTCATCGGTCAACAAGCTGATCTCAAGATCGCCCGTTCCATAATGTCCCTTGTTTGTCATATCGCGAGTGAAGCCATCTTCGATTTCCACTTTGGTCGGATCAACGCGAACATATACAAGGATTTTGCCGATTTGGTTTCGCAATTGAACGCACGCGAAATTTTTGATCCGTCGAAATGCAACATAATTGTCTAGTGTCTTTTCCTGAACATCATCACCGCTGGCAACGAGATAATCTCGTACCGCTTGGTAACGATCCAACATTTCCTCGGAAGCTCCAGCCAAATGATCAGAAACAGTGGCCTTAACGGAAGTCGGCCCGTTCAATTTGTTTCCTTGTAAAGACGACGAACTGCTTTGTGCCGATGCGGAAGTCAGAAGTTCGAGCAGCAAGAGGTCTGGCGGAAACTGGCGATATCTGATCAAATCAATGTTGCGGTTCATTTGACGAACGGCATGTTCATCAAATTTCGTGAAATTATTTGCGATACATATCAGTCTTGGCCACGACCAATCTATCTGACTTGCCGTTTCGATACCCAGTTGCTTTTGAACCAAAAGTTCGAAATCCCCCCGATGATCGACCAGCCAATTCAGATAAAACAAACCTTGGTTTATGACATTTTCATTCGATGACCGTTTATATTCGATAATCACCGGACTATGATTTTCGTCAATCCCAAGCGTATCCATTCTACCTTCCGTCATTATATACTCGGAAGCCAGAAAGCGGACGCCGAGCAGAGCATCCAAGTGCTTTTCAAACTGGTTTTGCAGTGATCTTTCGAGATCCACCGCACCGCCTTCGAGTTCGGTTATGCCAGTCGCATCGCTTTTGAAAAGTTTGATTTCACTCATTTTCTTTTCTCCGCTTCACATTACGCGCCACGCGCTTGATTTCCTTTTCACCGCCAGCGGTAAGCGGATCGACGAGCTTTTCATAAAGCCCGAACAAATGCTCCACCCTGTCGCGGTCGCTGTCGAAGGGTTTTTTGCGGTAGAGCCGGTCCACCGCCTGATCGAGCGCAGCGTGAGCCTTACGCAAGTTTCCGGGCATCGCGTCAGGATCATACAGGTCTGCGAGGCTGGACGTGACATGCACCGCCCGAGCGTCGAGCACCGCCTGAGCCAGTATTTCAATATCGCCTCGTTGCTTTTTAGAGGCTTCGGGCCAAGGGTAATTATTGTAGACCACCTTTATGCTGTATTGATACCGGCTTTCGAGCCTACCACCAACCTGCCTCATCCAATCCATATGAATGCGGCTCGTGAGAACACCAAATTCAAACAGGCTCGCGTCACTCAGCAGTCGGATTTTGTTGCTCGGAATTACCGGGGGCTCCATCCATCCTATTGGAATGTATTCTCTATTTTCAGAGCTGTTTTCGGGAATTGCTAAAAAGGGTCCTTTTGGCAGTACGGTGACGTGAAACTGGGTGGGAAAGTTAGAGAGTTTTTTGGCAGATAGGCCAGGTTGTTTAAAATCTGTGGCCCCATCGTTTTTTCGGTTAGCCCGTTTACCAGCTCGATACTCTTTTACTGCAGAAATCCTTTGGAAGACGACGGGTACCGATTTTATTTCACTTGGTGCGACGTCCTGAAGAGCCAAAATATACCGTTCGGCGCTATTCAGAAATTCTTCGGTTCCCACATAAGGTCGTATCCATTCGGATGTTTTCGGATACTCTTCCAAAATTGCTGATCTCTCGTGAGGCTTGAGAAGCAAATAACCGCCATCTATCGGTTTCGAACCAATGCGGATTTTGCGTGCTTCGTTGATCGGACTACCTACGCTCGATACCAATAACCTAGGATTCTTCAGTTTAGCCGCATCGATCAGATAGGGATTAACCCTACTGACTCCCACTTCATCCGGCTCGCCATTGATGTCATCATAGCTGAACAACCGCTTTTGTTTTGGCTCATGGCTGTGGTGGGTCAGTCCGATAATCACTACGTGTACATGCGCCTTGCCGCGAGCATCCGAACCCCAAGCAAAGGTCCGATGTGCAAAACTGATTTCCAAGCCAAAACGATCAAAAAGTATCGGCCAGAGCTGGGCCACTTGTTCGCCCTGTGTGATTGAGTTGGTCGCGACGAAGCCGCTGCGGGTGGCTTTCGCAGCTTCGCTGCCTTCTTTGTCACTACGATTACTAGAGGAAGAAGTCTCGTTGATGTATGCCCCTGCCTTCAAAAACCAGGCGCAGACAAAATCCAATGTTCCGCCAGATTTGCCCAGTACAGCCAGATCACGAACTTGTTGCCTTTGCTCCGGCGACTGATATTTTGCTCCGACGAAAGGCGGATTACCCATCATCGCATAGCATTCTCGCGCAGGTAGAACTTCGCTCCATTCGATTTCTAGAGCATCACCATGATGGATGGTCGCGCTGTCATTCAGGGGAATATCGGCAAACACCTTGCCGAAGGTCCGACCAAGATCGACATTAGCGAGATGTTCCGTCATCCACATCGCCACCTCAGCAATATGAGCGGGAAATTCCTCCAGTTCTATACCAAAGAACTGGTTCAGAGAAACGACGCTCATCGCCTCGACATCCAGTAGCAGCGGCGAGTTTTTGTCATAGACCAACTCGAGCACTTCCTGTTCCAGCTTGCGAAGTTCGCGGTAAGTGACAACCAGAAAATTGCCACATCCACAGGCCGGATCGAAAAAATTCAGCGTGCCGAGCTTTTCTTGAAACTTAAGCAAGGCCGCGCGCTTGCCACCATCGCGCCGCGCCTTCAAATGCTCAAACTCGGCATGCAATTCATCGAGAAATAAAGGGCCAATCACTTTCATGATATTCGGCTCGGTAGTGTAATGCGCACCCTTCTTGCGACGCTCCTCGCTGTCCATCACCGATTGAAACAGCGAGCCGAAAATGGCCGGACTAACCTTACCCCAGTCAAATCGGCAAGCAGTCAACAGGTCATCCCGCATTTCGGCGTCAAAAACGGGTGTACGAATATCACCTTTAAAAAGTTCGCCATTCACATATGGGAATTTAGTAAATTCCGGATCCTGCCCCGCCAGCCTTTGATCAAGTGGAGTATCAAGGATCTCAAACACTTCTTTAACGACACGACCGACATTGGCACCATCTTCATCGGTGCGCTCATCGATGAGAAACATGAAATCGTCTTTATTTTCAAAAATACCCGTATCATCGGCGAACAGACAGAATAGCAGCCGAACCATCAGTTGTTCTAGCTGCTTGCCGGTATATCCTTTGGCCTCGACCGCATCGTGAATTTTGCCCAGCAGTTCCGCCGCCTTGATATTCACCACCGCTTGGGTACCGAAATGACGGCGCTGGACACCCAGCATGAAGGCGAAAGCCTCTACATGCTTGTGTAGTTCAGGAAGCGTGAATTTGATTTCCTGACGTGTTTCCAACTCAAGCAATCGGAAACGCTGAAAATCGCAAGTCAGAACAAATTTGGGTTCGTCTCGTTCTTTTAGGCCCAGAACATAATCAAGAGCTTGGCTTTGTGCGAGGTCGAGATTCTTACCCGCGCTTTTCTGTTCCACGAGCAGAACAGCAGGCCAAAACAGGTCGATAAACCCGCGTCTATTCTGGTCGATCATTTCCACTTTTTTTTCAAATATTGCGACACGGCGACGGTTTATACCGAATACTTCGAAGAAATCATTATAGAAGGTTTGGGTTTCGCCCTTTTCATAGTGGGCGTCTTTCCACTCTACGGAAAACTCACGGGCGCGCCGTCTAATTTCTTCCCAGCCTAGACGCATATTTCCAATCCCCTGACCATCACCCCATCTTTGCCGCCTAGCCCGCCTCCCCGCAAGCCGCTAAATTTGTCCGTCGCGGCCAAAATCACCTGTACTCCCTTCCTCCCTGTCGCGAAGCGATGGGGAGGTGGCGCGCCGAAGGCGTGACGGAGGGGCGGGTGCGGCAAAAATCGCCGGTGGGCTGTGGATATTCTCCTTGGGGTCCGCGCCCAGCCCGACCGGCCCCTCCACCACGCTGCGCGCGGTCCCCCTCCCCGCCGCTGCGCGGCAGGAGGACATGTGGCTTGTCCACCTCACCGCAAGCCGGTAAACCGACCCCATGCGCACCCGCCTCTCCATCTGCCGCAAGAAAAAGCGCTTCCCCACCGAAGCGGACGCCATTGCCGCGGCGCAAACCGCCACCATCGGCCTCCGTCCCTATCGCTGTGACCGCTGCCTGCGTTATCATCTGACCGGCCGCACCAGGGGCAAGCGCCGTCTGCCCGCCGCCACTTGAGCCGCCACTGCGCGCGGCCCGCGCCGGCGCGCCACCGCCGCCCTGTCATAAAGGTGAAACAATTTTGCCATGAAAGGGCAACGCACGGGTCCTAGAGCGCTGGGCATGACGCAACCCAAACAGAACGGACAAGGCTCTCTTATGAAATCCCATATGCTCAAATCCATCGGCCTGCTGGCCGGCAGCGCGGCCATCGCACTCTACCCCGCCGCGGCGATGGCGGCACCGCTCAGCGAGGAACAGGCGGCAGCGCTGCTGACCAAGCTGAACCAGCTCGAACGCGAAGTCGCCGGTCTGAAAGCGCAGCTCGGCAACGTGCAGCAGAACCAGCAGGCATCGACCAGCGCGATCGCCGCGACCGAGGCAAAAATTGCCGCGACCGAGGAAAAGCTGGCGGAGCAAAAGCCGGTCAAGATCAGCTGGAAAGGCGCGCCCGAGATCAAGGGCGAAGGTGGCTGGAGCTTCAAGCCGCGCGGGCGCATCCTCTATGACTTTGGCACGGTGAACGCCCCCGACAGCATCGTCGATCCGGGACTGGGCTTTGCCAGTGAAGCCCGGCGCATCCGGCTCGGCGTATCGGGATCGATCCCGGGCGGCTTCGGCTACAAGCTGGAAGCGGATTTCGCCGGCAATGACGTCGATCTGACCGACGCCTTTCTGGACTATGAAAATGGCGGTCTGACGGTGACGGCGGGCCAGCATAATAATTTCCAGAGTCTCGAGGAACTGTCGAGCAGCAACGACACCAGCTTTATCGAGCGCGCGGCCTTTACCGACGCTTTCGGTTTTCAACGGAAGGTCGGGCTTTCCGCGCAATATGGCGTTTCGGACCTGCTGTTCCAGGCCGGCGTGTTCACCGACAATATCGGCGATCTCAACGATGACGAGAACAACGCCATCGGCTTTGACCTCCGCGCCGTGGCAATGCCGAAATTCGGTGATGTCCAGACCCATTTCGGGGCCTCCTACCATTATAGCGACCTCGGCGATGCGATGACCACGCGCCGCTATCGCCAGCGCCCGGCGGTGCATTTCACCGACACGCGGTTTATCAACACCGGCACGATCAGCGATGCCAAATCGGAGTCCAGCTATGGTCTGGAAGCGGCGGTGATTTCCGGGCGTTTCCACGCCGCGGCCGAGGGTCACTGGCTCAAGCTCAACCGCACCGGCGCGCTGGCCGACCCGACCTTCTTCGGTGGTTCGGTCGAGGCCGGATTCTTCCTCACCGACGATACGCGCGGCTACAAGAAGGGCGTGTTCAAGGGGGTCAAGGTTTCCAACCCGGTCGGCGAAGGCGGTCTCGGCGCGTGGCAGGTCAATGCCCGCTATGACCGGCTCGACCTGGTCGATGCCGGAATCAGCGGCGGCACCCAGGACGCCTATCAGGCCTCGCTGATCTGGACCCCGGTCGACTATGTCCGGTTCCTGCTGACCTACTCCCGGCTCGACTATAATAACGCGGCGGTGCTCGCGGCTGGCAGCGGCAATTATTCGGTCGACAGCTTTGCCGGGCGGTTCCAGCTGAGCTTCTAAACCGGCGCGGACGCCTGGCGCGGCAGCCGCTGCATCGCCTCTAGCGGCGGGCTGTCGGGCCTGGCATGGAACAGTTCGACCCGCTCGAAGCCGAGGCTGGCGTAAAAGCGCCGGTTCGCCGGATTGCTGTTCTCGAGATAGGCCATCGTGCCGGTGCGGTCGCAGGCGTCCAGCACCGGCCCGATCAGGCGCCGGCCAAGGCCCCTGCCCCTTCCGGTGCCGGCGACGCCGACGGTGAACAGATAGGCGTGCGGTTTACGGGGATGGTGTCTGGCCATCGCCTCGCCCGCCGCCTTGCCCCGCTTCAGCGCGCCGAAGCCGCCGCTGGCAAACAGGCCCCAGTAGGTCTGCAGCGTGCCGGCCAGCGGCGCATCGGCCCGGTCGCCGGGCATCAGCCACATCGCCGCAGCGCGGTCTTCGCCATCGTCGGTCAGCATCTGGCACAGGCCGTGGGGCGCGTAGACATGGCGCGCGAGATTGGCGAAGGTCCGCTGCATCGGTGCAAAGCCGCCGAACAGCCAGCGGTTGAACGGATCATCGCGGAAAGCATCGGCGGTGATCGCGGCGAGCGTCGCGACGCTCTCCGGCCCGACGGTATGGATGCCCGGCGCCGGCGCGATGTCCGCTGCGCTCAGCACCGGCGGCTTGACCGGCAGCCGCTAATAGATGCCGCCCTCGGCCTGCAGGAACTCGTCGTCGGTTTTCGCCGGACCGCGATTGCGACCGGCTTCCCGCGCGCGCGCCAGCGCCGCAGCGCGCTGCGCGATCAGCTGGGCCTTGCGGGCCTCGAGCCGGGCCAGCAACTCGTCCTTGCGGATCGACCTGCGGGGTTCGGTTTCGGGCTTGAAAACATCCCAGATCACCGCTGACTTCGGATCGTCGGTCGGCCAGCCGCCATAGACGCGCTTGCCCGACCGGCGGTCGATGCGCACCATGCGCACGCCCTTCGGCGCAACAAACGGGGTTTTCGGCATCCCGGCCATCGCCTTTTCGGCAAAACGGCGGAAGACCGGCGCGGCCAGCGTGCCGCCCTGGGCATAGCCGCCCATGTTGCGCGGCTGGTCGTAACCGAGATAGACCCCGGCCACCATGTCGGGCGATCCGCCGACAAACCAGACATTGGTCGGACCACTGGAGGTGCCGGTCTTGCCGAACAGCGGCCGCTCGAGACTTCTCAGATTCTGCGCGGTGCCGCGGGTGATCACGCCCTGCAGGATGTCGATCATCTGATAGGCGGTCATCGGGTCCATCAGCTGTTTTCCGGCGGCGCGCGGACGCGGCATCGGCTGCCCGTCCCAGTCGCGCATATTGCAATTCTCGCATTGCCGCTTGTCGGCGCGGAAAATCACCTTGCCGTCGCGGTCCTGGACAAAGTCGATCACCGTGGGCTGCAGTTCGCGGCCATGATTGGCGAGCATCGAATAGGCATTGGTCAGCTTCATCACCGTGGTATCGCCCGCGCCAAGGGCAAAGGCGAGATAGGGCTTGTAGTCGCCGATCCCCATGGTCTTGATCGTCTTGACGACATTTTCCATGCCGGAGTCATTGGCGGCCCGAACCGTCATCAGGTTGCGCGACTGTTCGACGCCCCAGCGCAGGGTCTGCTCTCCGGCGCTGCGCGCATTGCCGAAATTCTGGAAACATTTGCGCCCGAGTGACGCCGACTGATAGACGCAGAACGGGCTGTCGGCGATCAGCGTCGCCGGAGTCATGCCCTGATCCAGCGCGGTCGCGTAGACAAACGGCTTGATCGTCGAGCCGGGCTGGCGTTCTGCCTGGGTGGCGCGGTTGAACGCGCTCATCCGGTCGTCAAAGCCGCCCTGCATCGCCCATATACGGCCATTGCGCGGGTTCTGGACGACCATTCCGCCAGAGACTTCGGGTACGTTTTCGAGCCTGTAATTGCTCCCGCCCAGCGGACTGACAGCGATAATATCTCCGGCTTTCAATGCGCCGGGTACGGCATTGATGCGGCCGGTGGTGCCATCGCCGAAGCCGATTTCCGCTCCGCCTCCAGCCGTCCGGATGGCGACCGCGATCTGCCAGTTTGCATAGTCCGTACCGATAAAGGTCGAACTCAGACGCTGGGCCCACTGGTCATCAATCTCGATCCTGTTGATCGGGCCCGACCAGCCCTTGCCCCGGCTGTAGCGCAGCAACCCGCCGCGCAGGGCTTCCTTGGTATATTCCTGCAATTCCGGGTTCAGCGACGTGCGCACCCACAGACCGCCGGAATAGACGCTATAGGGACCCGCTTTTTCGTTATCGCCAAAACGCTCGATCAGCTGCCGGCGCACTTCCTCGATAAAATAACCGCCAACCCGTTCGAACCGGGGACCGGCCCGGGAAATGGTACCGAGCGGCTGTGCCACCGCGGCCTGATATTGCCCGGAGGTGATCCAGCCATTGTCCCGCATCCCTTTCAAAACCCAGTTGCGCCGACTGATCGCACGCTGTTCGTGCACTTCGGGGCGATAGTTGGACGGACCTTTGGGCAGGATCGCCAGATAGGCGATTTCGTGCAGCGCGAGCGCGTCGACATCCTTGCCGAAATAGGCTTGCGCGGCGGCCTGCACCCCATAAGCGTTGCGACCAAGGAATATCTGGTTGAGATAGAGCTCGAGAATTTCCTCCTTGGTCAGCACATCCTCTATCCGATAGGCCAGGATCGCCTCGCGCACTTTCCGGCGATAGGATACCTCGCTTGACAGCAAGAGGTTTTTCGCGACCTGCTGGGTGATCGTCGAGGCCCCGATCGGTCGCCCGCTGTTGGTAATATTGCTTATTATGGCGGTCGCGATGCCCGGATAGTCCAGCCCGCCATGCTCGAAAAATGTCCGGTCTTCAGCAGCCAGATAGGCGCGCACAAGAAGCGCCGGATATTCCGAAAATTGCAGTTGGACTCGCCGTTCCCGGGCGTAGCTGTGAACCGGTTCGCCATCATAGGCGCGGACCGTTGTCGGCAAAGGCGGCTCGTAGGTCTGGAGTGCCGTCGCATCGGGCAAATCCCGGGCAAAGATCAGCCAGATCAGGAGCCAGCCCAGGATGCACAAGCCAAGGAAGGCCACGAGCAACCGGAACCATCGCTTCTGCCAGAAATTTTCGATCCACTCGAAAAAGCTGCCGGTGCTTCGTTCCAGCTTGTAGGCGAGGCTTTCCCCCGCCGTATCGGACGCATCATTTACCATAGGCTGCGCTATCTAAACCGCCTCGCGCCCATTTTCCAGCGATTATCGATGAAAATCGCGCACTGCATCCGGACAACACGAACGGATAAAAATGTGCTGCTATAATATTTCAGCGCAGAGCGAGTTTCCGGGCAAAATGCGATTCTATCGCGCTTGCGACACCCGTTGCGACCCTGGTCCGGCCTTCGCGGGAATTCAGGAAAGCGACATCATCCTTGTTGGTCAGATAGCCGGTCTCGAACAAGACCGACGGTGTATCGGGCGCCTTGAGCACGACAAACGACGCATAGCGATGTGGTATTTTTCGAAAATTCATCTGCCGGCTGCTTTCGCGATGCAGCAGTTTGGCAAAATCCGCGGAGACGTTCATGGTTTCACGCTGGGTCAGGTCGATCAGGATCGATGAAACGTCCTGCGTCGCACCGCCAAGATTGATGCCATTGATGATGTTGGCCCGGTTCTCGCGCGCCGCCAGCTTCGCAGCTTCGCGATCCGAGGCAACTTCGGACAATGTATAGACGGTAGCTCCGGATGCTTCCTGATTGCCAGCGGCATCGGCATGGATCGACATGAACAGGTCCGCATCGAGCCGGCGGGCAATCCCGTAACGCTCCTCTAACACGAGAAAATCGTCGCTATCGCGGGTTAGCGCCACCCGAACCCGGCCACCCGCGACCAGTCGGTCCCGGATTGCCCGCGCGATTGCGAGAGTTACGTTCTTCTCGCGGGCGGCGCCATGGGGAGAAATCGCCCCTGGATCGTGCCCGCCATGTCCGGCATCGATAACCACCAGCGGTCGGCTCGGATCATCTGGCCCGTATATTTTGGGCAGGCTGACGGAATCGAGCGGCTTGCCCAGCGGGACCTTGACACTATATCTGTTTTTCGGCGGCTCGGCACGAAACTTCACCGGTGGCAGAAAGGTCTTTCTGCCCAGAGAGATCTGATTCCGGCCAACGGATTGCAGCCTAAGCTGCAGACTTTTGCCATCTCTGGAAAAGCTGCCACCGGTGACCACAGCCGGCCGATCCAGATCGAATACGATCCGCGCGGTGTTGGGATCATATTGCCCTTGCCGTACAGATTTGACAATACCGGACCCGTAGCCGCCCTGCCCGGCCTGGCCACCGCGAACGTCGATCGCGATTCGGTCAGGCCCGGCCAGCGAAAAGGTAGAGGCCCCTTCCACCAGATCATCGAAGGAAACGGTGATTTGCGATCCGCTCGCTTCTATCCGGCTGACCGAACCCGCCTGGGCCGGCTGGGACATCAGCAAAGCGGAGACCAATATTGTTGCCAGTGTCATGATTTGCTTATGCCTTGCGTGGGCCTTTTTGGTCCAGTCAAATTTCATCACGTCTGGTTTCCTGGCTAAATCACAACATAAAACGGAGTAAAAACGCCATTAAGCAAGGTTTGGTAAGGGGCCGTAAAATCACATGGTAAACGGCCCGTTAAGCATGATATTGAACGTAACCATAGTCCCGAAGACGTTTCCGGTTCGTCACAGTTTATGTTGCCGATCGGCGTCAGCAGTGCTAGCAGACCTTTCGAACCACTCGGGAACAGTCCCGAAGCGGTTCGTCTAAATGCCGGAAATCATTCGGCATCTACCAGGTTGACGCAACATGAGGCATGACATCTCCGGCTTTGAAGCTCTCCGTATCGGAAGCGCTTCCACAGGCGGACGGACTTTGGCTAACGGCCAGGGCCATGCAGTTGTTGCAGACGCAATTTTATCTGAAATATTTCAAATCAACCGGATGACGCCGCCCGCCCCTATTCAAAGGACCGCGCGCGAACACTCGTTATCCCTACCATATCGCATGGCCCTAACGGACTCCGGCCCTTTGTGCCATGCCAGGAGACTATTGAATGACTACGCGCATGTTAATCGACGCGCGCCACCAGGAAGAAACCCGGGTGGCGGTCGTAAAAGGGAACAAAATTGAAGAATTCGATTTTGAATCGTCCGAACATAAACAACTCAAAGGCAACATCTATCTGGCAAAAGTAACCCGGGTCGAACCCTCGTTACAGGCTGCTTTCGTGGATTACGGCGGCAACCGTCACGGATTCCTCGCATTTTCCGAAATTCATCCCGACTACTACCAGATCCCGAGAGAAGATCGTGAAGCGCTGCTGGCCGAAGAAGCCGAGCATGCAGCGGAAGAAGCCGCACTGCGCGCGCAGGAAGAGGAAGAAGGCGATTCGCCCGCCGATATGGTGCGCAGCGATGCGACCGAGGAACTCGATACCGCACTGGTTGAGGTCGACAAGGACGACAGCATTGACACGATCGACGTTACCGAAGGCGAAATTCCGGTAGAGAATAACGACGATGACGATGATGACGACGACAGTGACTCCGACGACAGTGATTCCGACGAATCCGAGAATGATTCATCCGGAGACAATAGCAAAGCCAAGAGCGGAGGCCGGCGCGGACGTGGTGGCCGCACGCGCGGTCGCGGCAAGGGAAATATGCCCAAAGCCAGCGACCAGGCGCGTCAGAAACGCATGGCCCTGCGCAAACGTTACAAGATCCAGGACGTAATCCAGCGGCGGCAGGTTGTGCTCGTCCAGGTGGTCAAGGAAGAACGCGGCAACAAGGGCGCCGCGCTGACCACCTATCTCAGTCTCGCGGGCCGCTATTGCGTGCTGATGCCAAACACCTCGCACGGCGGCGGGATCAGCCGGAAGATCAACAATGTCGGCGATCGCAAGCGGCTGAAATCGATCATCGCCGACCTGAAATTGCCGACCAGCATGGGCTGTATCGTCCGCACCGCCGGACTTTCGCGGACCAAACCGGAAATCAAGCGCGATTTTGACTATCTCGCCCGGCTGTGGGACGAAATCCGCGAAAAAACCCTGAGCGCGACGGCACCGAGCCTGATCCACAGCGACAGCGATCTCGTCAAACGTGCGATCCGGGACATTTACAATCGCGAGATCGAGGAAGTGCTGGTCGAGGGGGCCAGCGGCTATACGGCTGCGAAAAACTTCATGAAGCTGCTGATGCCCAGCCACAGCAAACGCGTGAAAAGCTACGCCGACCCGGTTTCATTGTTCCAGAGATATGGTGTCGAGGACCAGCTTTCGGCGATGTACTCGCCGGAAGTCCAGCTGAAATCCGGCGGCTATCTGGTGATCAACCCTACCGAGGCGCTGGTGTCGATCGACATCAACTCCGGACGGTCAACCCGCGAACACGGGATCGAGGCGACCGCGGTCAAGACCAACATGGAAGCCGCCGCAGAGATCGCGCGGCAATTGCGATTGCGCGATATGGCCGGGCTGGTGGTGATCGATTTTATCGACATGGACCGCAACGGCAATGTCCGGAAAGTCGAGCGGGCGATGCGCGATGCGCTGAAAAATGATCGCGCGCGTATTCAGGTCGGACGGATTTCAAGCTTTGGCCTGATGGAAATGAGCCGTCAGCGGCTGCGCACCGGTGTGCTGGAAGCGTCCACCAAAGTCTGCCCGCATTGTGAAGGTACCGGACTGGTCCGGACGGCTTCGTCGGCAGCACTCTCTGCTCTCCGTATGCTGGAAGAAGAAGCTGCGAAGGGCAAGGCCAGCCAGATCAGCTTGCGCACCAGCCAGGAAGCCTGCATTTACGTGCTGAACAGCAAACGCCAGGAGATCGAGGATATCGAGAAGCGCTATGGCGTCTCGATCGAAATCGTGCCCGATGGTGAAACCGAAGGTGCCCGGATGGAAATCCAGACCTCCGGTAGCCCACCGAAAAACATGCCCAAATTCGAACCGATCGTTGATGATGATGAGGATGATGACCAACAGGGCCAGGAAGCGGAAAATGTAAAAGCGGAAGAAGGCGGCGAACCGACCAAGCGCAAACGGCGGCGGCGGGGAAGACGCAACCGCGGTGGTGCTGATCGTTCGGACTCCGGCGGTTCCGAAAATAACGGCGAGGCAGGAGCGCAACCGCAAAGCACCGATGCTGGCGATCAGGCAGAAAAACGGCAATCTCGCCCGCGCCGCGGCGCCGCCCGCAAAGCGGAAACAGCACCCGTCGCTGCAGCCGAAAACGACGGTGACGAGCAGCCACAGACCGAGGCCAAGCCGCGCACCCGACGCCGTTCGGCCAAGAGCGAAGCCGAGGCGCGACAGCCAGAGGTAGGCGCGCAACCGGAAACGGAAGCGACGGAGGAAAAGCCAAAACGCCGCCGTGCTCCGCGAAAAGCCAGGGCAACAGCCGCCACACCGGCTGCGGAAGCTACTGGCGAAGCCGCAGACGAAAAGCCGCCGGCAAAAAGAACCCCGAGGGCGCGCGCCAAAAAGACCGACAATGTGGAAGCTTCTGACAAGGCCGCCCCGGAAGCGGCCAAGGAAAAAGCGCCTGCCAAGCCACGGAAATCGAGAGCAAAAACCGCCGCCAAGCCGAAGGATGAGGCGCTGGCCAAAACGTCTGATAGCGACGCCGCGGAGTCCAGCGACGGACCACCGCGCAACGGCTGGTGGCAACGCACGTTCGGATAAGCGAAACAATACCGTTCCCGCTCCAGGTTTGGGGCGGGAACGGTAGCATTTTCATCCGCGGTTCAGGCAGATGATGCCAGGGAAGATCACTCCAACCGGACTTTCAGGCTGAGGATTTACATGCGCAACGCTCTTGCTGTTTCATTTCCCCGCATCGGCCTGCCTGTCTTCGGCCGGCTGACCCGTTTCATGGTGGCATTTCTGGCGATGGTTGCGATCATCGTGCAGCCGGTTGCCGCCCAGTCCATCTTGCGAGATGCCGAAACCGAAGCTCTGTTCAGCGATATGGTCGCACCGCTGGTAGCGGTGTCGGAACTGGATGCCGATGAAGTCGAGGTCGTCCTGATCAATGACAGCCAGGTCAACGCCTTTGTCGCTGGCGGACAACGCATATATTTCTATTCCGGTCTCATTGAAACGGCGGATAGCGCCAATGAGGTGCAAGGCGTTATGGCGCACGAGCTGGGCCACATCACCGGCGGGCATATCATCCGTTTCGACGAGGGCATGAAAACCGCGACCGGGATCACCATTCTCAGCCTTATCCTCGGGGCGGCGGCGATCGCAGCCGGAGCCGGCGACGCCGGTATGGGCATCCTGGCAGCGGGCCAGCAAGCGGCGATGGGCAAGTTTCTCGCCTTCAGCCGGGTGCAGGAGCGGTCGGCTGATTCGGCCGGTGCCCGCTATCTTTCCGAAGCCGGTATCTCGGGCAAAGGTTCGATTGATTTTTTCAAGAAGCTGCAAAATTACGAATTCCGCCTCGGCATTCCGCAGGAGGACAGTTACGGTCGCACCCACCCCTTGTCCGGTGAACGCGTCACCCTGTTAAGGGACGTGTACCAGGCCGACGCCGCCTGGAACAAGCCGTCCGATCCTGACATCGAGGCCCGCTTCCAGCGGGTCAAGGCCAAGCTGCTTGGCTATACTGCTGACCCGACGGTGACCTTGCGCGAATATCCCGAAAACGATCAATCGGTTCCCGCCCGCTATGCCCGTGCCTATGCCTGGCACAAAAGCGCTTATCCGGACCGGGCGCTCTACGAAGTCAATAATCTGCTCAAGTCCGCACCGGACGATCCGTATTTCCTGGAGTTGCAGGGCCAGATCCTGCTTGAGTCCGGCCAACCGGACGAGGCGCTGAAATCGTTGCGCCGGGCTGTGCAGCTGACCAATAACCAGCCGCTGATCGCCAGCCTGTTCGGCCATGCCCTGATCGCCACCGAAGACGCACAATATTTTGACGAGGCGACAAGAATCCTCAAGGCCGCTGTCAACAAGGACAATCGCAACCCCTTTGCCTGGTACCAGCTCGGCGTGGTCTATTCGCAACAGGGGGATATCCCGCGCGCGCAACTGGCGACGGCGGAAAGCTCCCTGCTGCAACGCAACTATGCCGCCGCCATCCGCAGTTCGCAGATCGCCATGGCCGGCATCGCCGAAAATACGCCAGACTGGATTCGGGCGCAGGACATTTCCTTTATCGCCAAGGCCGAATTCGAGAGAGATAACAAGCGCCGCTAACCCGGCGATCCCCTCACGAAAGCCATTTGGGCTGGACAAGCTGTGCCGTCATGGCCAATGGCCATGCTTCAACGAGAGAACCTGATTGTGGATTATAGTTCAAACAGAAAGTGGATGATTATGGCGGGTGGCGGACTGGCCATAGCGGCGGCATTGGGCGTTTGGTTCTGGCAGACCGGCAGCGTCTCCTCGACCGAGGCGACCAGCGAAGCGGTGCTGGCGGCCGGTATCGATGCGCAGGAACAAAAAGCGATCGAGGCGATTGTCCGCAACTATATCCTGCAGAACCCGGAAATTATTCCCGAAGCGGTGGAAATATTGCAAAGCCGCCAGAAGATTTCCGCGATCGATGCCGTGCGCGAGCAGGTCGAAACGCCCTTTGCCGGAAACGCTTTCGCCGGCAATCCCGATGGTGATGTCATTGTAGTCGAATATTCCGATTTCAACTGCCCCTATTGCAAGCAGACCGAGCGGGATATCGCCAGACTGATCGCAGAGGACAAGAATGTGAAAGTCGTGTTCCGCGAGCTGCCGATCCTCAGCGAAACCAGCAATGACGCCGCGCTGATGGCACTGGCGGCGGCGAAACAGGGCAAATATTATGCATTTCACAAAACGATGTTCGCCACCGGCCGCCCGACGCCTTCCACCATTCAGGCTGCTGCCAACGAGGTCGGGCTGGACATGGCTGCCGCGCGGGCCTTTATCGCGTCACCCGAAGCGAAAAATGAAATCCAGAATAATATCGCGATCGCCCAGCAAATGCGGTTTACCGGAACACCGGCCTGGATCGTCGGCAATCAGTCGGAAATCGGGGCCGTGGGCTATGACGGGCTGAAAGAAATGGTCGCCAGGGCGCGCGCCGCCAATTAGAGCAATTTCGCGTTATCCTTAAACCCCTGGGCAATCACATACCATTCCGATGAACCCTTGCGGCTCGCCGGCGGCTTCGCGTGTTTTACCACCTCGAAATGCTTTTTGAGCAAAGTCAGCAGCTCGTTGTCGGTCCCGCCTGCCAATACTTTCGCGACGAACGCGCCGCCCTTTTGCAGATTTTCAACCGCAAAATAAGCGGCAGCCTCGACCAGTCCCATCGTCCGCAAATGGTCGGTTTGCTGATGGCCAACCGTATTGGCGGCCATGTCCGAGAGCACCAGGTCCGGTTTGCTGCCGAGCGCCTCCAGTAACATGTCCGGCGCGGCGTCATCCATGAAATCCATCTTGAAAATGGTGATCCCTTCGATCGGATCAACGTCGAGCAAATCAATCCCGACAACCGCAGCCCTGGGCGCATATTTGCGCATCACCTGGGCCCAGCCTCCCGGAGCAATTCCGAGATCCACCACCGCTTTGGCGCTGCGCACCAGCTTGAACCGTTCGTCCAGCTCCAGCAATTTATAGGCGGCCCGCGAGCGATAGCCTTCGGCCCTTGCCTGCTTGACATAGGGATCGTTCAGCTGCCGTTCGAGCCAGCGGGTCGAGCCGATCTTCCGGCCCTTGGCGGTTTTGACGCGCTGCCTGGTTCCTGACCTTCCCCGACTCATCGGACGGCATGCCGTTCGTTGGCCGACATGAGCGAGCGCAATATTCCTTCGCGGATACCGCGATCAGCCACACCGACACGGGGTGCCGGCCAGATATCGAGAATCGATTCAAATATGGCGCAGCCGCCGACAACCAGATCGGCGCGCTCCCGACCAATGCACGGGATATCCGCCCGCTCGTCCGGCGAGACACTGGCAAGCATGGCGCTGATTTCGCGCATCGATTCCGTCGGAACGATCAGGCCATCGATCACCTTGCGATCATATTGCGGCAGTTTCAGGTGCAGGCTGGCCAGGGTGGTCACCGTTCCGCTCGTTCCCAGCAAGCGATAGTCGCACTGTTCGAGCCGGGGCAACCGTTCGGCGAAAGTGGCAAAACTGTCCGCTACCTGTCGCCGCATAGCCGCAAAGGCCTCGCCTCGGGCGACCGGATCACTCGCATCAAATTTCTGGCTTTCGGTCAGCGAAACGACGCCCCAGGGCACGCTCAGCCAGTCGATGATCTCCGGCGCCGATCCGGACGTGTCGACGAGCACCAGCTCTGTCGATCCTCCGCCGATATCGAAAATAAGCGCCGGCCCCTCTCCCGGTTCAAGCAGTATCTGACAGCCGAGCACCGCCAGCCGCGCTTCTTCTTCCGCGGAGATCACGTCGAGCGCGATCCCGGTTTCGCGGCGGACACGCTCGATAAACTTGTCGCCGTTGCTCGCCCGCCGACACGCCTCGGTGGCCACCGACCGGGCAAGCGTCACATTGCGACGCCGCAGCTTGTCGGCGCAGATGGACAGGGCGGCGACCGCCCGGTCCATCGCCCTGCTGCTGATCTGGCCGGTTTCGACCAGCCCTTCTCCCAAACGCACGACGCGCGAAAAGGCATCGGTAACGATGAAGCCGTCAGATGAAGGCTTTGCTACCAGCAACCGGCAGTTATTGGTGCCGAGATCTATCGCTGCATAGGACCGCAATCGGGGCCAACGCGCCGTGCCTCGAAGGACGGGAGCCGCAACTCGACTGTGTCCATTATGTGTCGCCGCATGGTGCGGGCCGGATTTCCTTGCGGATGACCCGCCGTTTACATCTTGCGGCGATGGGGACTCTTGATCCGCCATAACCGTACTCTTATGTTCTCCGGATCGGATAATACCGCCGGTACTTGGCAGCAAAGATAACGGCGCGACGTCCGCGATGCAAGGGCGGTAACCTTGTTCGCCGCAAAACATCATGCCTGGAACCGAATTCGGCAATCCATGGTGGACCTGGGCCGCGTTGCTAGCAGTGAAACCGCCCGTCGGGCAGCAGACCAACTGCCACGGATATTTCCGCATCGCCGCCACCAAAGGGCTTGACCGACGAACGCTCTCTGCCTATTGCCGCGCACCGGCACTCCCCTGTCGTATAATGGTAATACCACGGACTCTGACTCCGTTAATTGAGGTTCGAATCCTCACGGGGGATCCAGTTTTTCATAGTAAACCGCGGCTCAAAACCGCAATATTGACGAGTTGCATCCACCGTTGGAAATCGCAGCGTTCAAGCAAACTTCAGGCCGGTCGCCCGGATTTCCGATTCGGTCGAACACATCGATCGGCACGCGAGCAACGCCGCGATCTGCAATGATATCACGCTGACCGAAAAGCCTTATTCGGCTTCGGCGCTCTGGTCATATTTGAGTTCGAGATAGCGGCCGCGGATCGACAGATTGTCGATATCGCCCTTGGCGATCTGCTGGGTGACGCCGGAAATCTCTTTCTCGATCAGCGACAATCCGCCGATCAGCTGCTCGTCGGGCGATTTGCCGCCATCGGTCGCCTTGCTCCGCATGGAGACGGGAATCGCCCGATAGCCGTTGATCAGTTCCGGCAGATGCTCGCCAACCAGCTTGCGCACCTCGTAGGCCGCGGCGTCCCCTTCGTTGAGCTTCTGCAGTTGCGGAGACAGCATATCGAGCTGGACGCCAATGCCGTTTACAATCTGTACCGCCGGTGGCGGCAAGGCCGGGCGCTGGCTTTCCAGCCAGATTTCTGTCTTTCCTGCCAATGACTTGAGGTCCGACTTTACGATTGTTTCTGGAGTCGGGACTTTCATTTTCGGAAATTTCATCGACGCCCAGACCCCGCCAGCAATCAGTCCCGCAGAAATCATAACGCCCCAGAAGCCGATACCGCTCAATATGCCGCCGATGATGCTGGCACCGACCAGAACCCCTGCGGTCCATAATGCGGCGCGGCCCAGCTTCTTGAAGAAATGGCCCTGCTTCAGCTTGTGCGATCGGTTGCCGATCGAGCGGCGGAACTGGGATTCCCGCAACGCCCGTGCGGCGCCATCGTAAATTTCCTGATTGGTTTCTGGCACCTGTCTCTAGTCCTCCAGAGCCGTGAGCGGATTGTCCGACGGCGCTTCGAGTTGCGCCTTTGCCTGCCCCTCGGACCGGGCAATATAGCCTTTCGACTTCTCGATCTCGCCAGACAGGCTGTTAACCGTGGCCTTCATGTTTTCCAGCGCCTTGAGCTTGAACGTGTCGATATTGTCCATTGTGTCATAGACATTCTGGAACGCCCGCTGCAGCGTTTCCAGCGGTATGGTTGCCGACGCGGCCTGCTCGTGAATCTGGCCGGTCTGGTTTTTCAGCATCTCGCTGGTGCTGTCGATCACGCCCGCGGTGGTGGTATTGAGCGCGGTGATCTGGTCGAGGACCAGCTTCTGGTTGGTCAGGGCCTGGGCGACGGTGACACCCGTGCGCAGCGCGCCGACCGTCGTCGTGCTCGCCCGGTCGACACCCTTGACCAGTTCGACATTGTTGCGCTTCACCAGATCGAGCGCGAGATAGCCCTGCACCGTGACCGCCATCTGGGTCAGCAGATCCTGGGTGCGCTGCCGGACATAGAATAACGCGCTTTCGCGGATCGCCTTGGCCTTGGCCGGATCGGTGGCGTCCAGCTCTGCCGCCTTGTCTTCGAGCCGCTGGTCCATGACCTTGGAGACGTGAATCATCTGCTCCAGCCGGCCCATCGCCGCCCAGAGATTCTTGCGTTCAACATCGATCGCGGCGTTGTCCATCAGCAATTCGTCCTTGCCCGAGCGAAGCCGATCAAGGATCGAGCCGATATGGCCCTGCGCGCTTTTATAGCCGTCGAAATAGTTGCGCAGTTTGTTGCCGAAGGGAATGATTCCGAAAATCTTCTTCCTGGCGGTCAGGTTGCCGCGCTTGCCGGGGTCGAGATCCTCGACAGTGCGCCGCAATTCCGCCAGATCGGCGCCGATGCCGCTTTCTTCGTCCATCGACCGGATCGGGCGATCGAGGAAGCGGTTGGACTGGCCCGCCGCTTCGGAAATTTCCTTGCGCCCCATATTGGTAATCTGGTCGACTTTTTTGCCAAATTCGGGGCTGTTTTCGTCCTGTGCGATCAAATCGTCGATAAAACTGTCGACCTTTTCTTCCAGCTTGGACTTTACCTCGTCGCCGATCGACACAAGGCCTCCCGCCTTTTCGGGCGCGACAGCAACCACCGGGTCTGGCGGGGTCAATTTCAGGTCGTCGGTCGCGGTTGTTGTTTCGGTCGCCATATTGTTCAGCCTCCCTGCCCCGGCACTGATGCGGAGCTTTCTACATAAATGGATGCAAATGCCGCGCTTTTCAAGCGTTTCAACTGCTGTATTAGTAAAATAATACAGTTTTTATGGAACTGTGCAACATGCTTCCATATCTTCCATCTTTGACCAAGCTCAGCCTTCCAGCACTTCCACCACCTGCGGCGCGATTTTCCCGACGATAATATCGATGCCCTCCGCGTTTGGATGGATACCGTCGGGCAGAAACAGATCGGGTTGCCCCACCACCCCGTCCATGAAAAACGGATAAAGCGCGATATCGTATTTTTTGGCCAGCGCGGGATAGATGATGTTGAATTCATCGCTGAATTCTGTCCCCAGATTGGGCGGGGCGAGCATCCCGGTCAACATCACCGGAATCCCGCGCTCGTCGAGCTTTCGCACCATCGCTTCCATATTGGCGCGCGTATCCACCGGTTTCAGGCCGCGTAGCAGATCATTGCCGCCCAGGCCCAGAATCACCAGATCCGGCTTGCGCGAGAGACTGTCAAGGACGAAATCCAGCCGCCGCAACCCGGCCGCGGTGGTATCTCCCGACACGCCGGCATTGTGCACCCGGACGTCCTTGCCGGCTGCTTTCAGCGTCGCCTGCAGTTCCGGGGCAAAGCCCTCTTTCTGGTCCAGACCGTAGCCTGCGAAAAGACTGTCGCCAAAAGCGACGATCAGGATTTCAGCCTCGTTCGCTTCGGACAATTGATCGGCGTCTGTTTCTGTCGAGACCGTTTCTACGTCCTTGAGAACAGCTTGTCCTTCTTCCGGCGATGGACCACAGCCGATCAAAAGTTGCAGAAACGCCAGCGTGAACCCATATAGAACCAAATTCTTCAACATCGGATATCCTTACCCCCATGATCCAAAAAAACGCCGCATCGGGCGACGCCGCCACGATTGAACCCCATATTGCGATTGCCGCCCGGAATGTCACCCTCTCTTTGGGGGAAGGGGAAGCGCGGGTCGATATTCTGCGCGGCATCGATCTTTCGATCGAAGAGGGCAAGACCGTTGCCTTGCTGGGACCGTCGGGATCCGGCAAATCATCGCTGATGGCGGTCCTGTCCGGGCTCGAACGCGCCAGCGGCGGCGCGGTGAATATAGCCGGTGCCGACTTCGGCGCGATGAACGAGGACCAGCTGGCGGTTGCGCGACGGGGCCGGGTGGGCATCGTCCTGCAAGCCTTTCATCTGCTTCCAACGATGACCGCGCTGGAAAATGTCGCGGTGCCGCTTGAACTGGATGGCCAGCCCAATCCCTTTGGAATCGCGGCAAAAGAACTGGCCGCAGTGGGTCTTGGCGACCGGCTGGGTCATTATCCGACCCAGCTTTCCGGTGGCGAACAACAACGGGTGGCAATAGCCCGGGCGATGGCGTCCCGGCCGACCATTATCTTCGCCGATGAACCGACCGGCAACCTTGACGGCGCGACCGGTGAAAAAATCATTTCCCTGTTGTTCGATCGCCAGAAAGCCACCGCTGCGACGCTGCTGATCATCACCCATGATTCCGAACTCGCCAAGCGCTGCGACCGGATCATCGAACTGCGCGACGGCTTGATCGAACGGGACAGTGACGCATGAGCAACGCCGACCTCGGAAAAGCCTGGACGATTGCGCGGCGCGATTTGCGCGGACGATTTGTCGGGCTGCGGCTGCTGATCATCTGCCTGTTTCTCGGCGTTGCCACGCTGGCGGCGATCGGCAGCCTGACCAACGCGATCACCGAAGAGCTGGCCAATCGCGGTCAGGCGATATTGGGCGGTGATCTGGAAGTCTCGGTTGCCCAGCGCGAGGCAACCAGCGCGGAACTCGCGGCGCTCAATCAGGCCGGAACGTTGTCCGAAACGCTGCGCATGCAGGCGATGGCCCGGCTGCCGGACGGCAGCGACACGCAACTTGTCGAACTGAAAGGCGTGGATAGCGCTTACCCGCTATACGGCAAATTCACGCTGGAGAACGGGAATATAGTCTCCGCGCCAGAGCCGCAGCAAATCTATGTCACCCCTGCCCTGATGCAGCGCCTGGCGCTGGAAATCGGCGACAAGATTGCCTTTGGCGAGGCCAGCTTCACCATTTCCGGAATCATTGCCGACGAACCGGACCGGCTCAGCGAAGGCCTTTCGCTTGGCCCGGTAGCCATCACCTCGCTGGAAGGCCTGCGGGCGACCGAGCTGATTCAGCCGGGCAGCCTGTTCGAGAGCAAATACCGCATCGAACTGCCCAAGACTGCCATTCCCCGCGAGATCGGCGACCGGCTGGCCGAGCAATTTCCCAATGCTGCATGGGAAATCAAGACGCGCGACGATGGCGCGCCCAGCACCAGGCGCTTTATCGAGCGTATGGGACAATTTCTGACGCTGGTCGGCCTCGCCTCGCTGGTGATCGCCGGCATCGGTGTCGGCAATGGCGTCGCCTCCTATTTGCGCGGCAAGCAGGGCGCGATCGCTACGCTCAAGATTCTCGGTGCGGACAGCGCGATGATCTTTCGCATCTATCTGCTCCAGATCATGGCGGTGGCGCTCGGCGCTATCGCTCTGGGTCTCGTGATTGGTGCGCTGGCGCCCCTGGCGATCATCCAGATCGCCGGTGATGTCCTGCCGATCAAGCCGGAATTCGCGATCTATCCCTTGCCGCTGCTGGTCAGCGCGCTTTACGGCTTGCTGATTGCCATCATCTTTGCACTGCCGCCCTTGTCGCGCGCCAAAACCATACCGGCTGCCGGCATCATCCGGGGCGAGGGCCGGTCATGGCACCAGATTGATCGCCAGAGCTGGATCGGCGTCGGTCTGGCGATTGCCGCGATATTGGCGCTGGCATTGGGCACCGCCAATGAGCCGCTATTCTCTGCCTCCTTCATCGGTGCGGCGGCGGCGATATTGCTGCTGCTGACAGCCTTGGGCGCGCTGATCCGCTGGCTGGCGAGCAAGGCACCGCGACCCAAACAACCACTGCTGCGCCTCGCATTGACCAGCCTCCATCGTCCCGGTGCCCAGACCGGTCAGCTGGTGGTGGCGCTGGGACTGGGGCTGACGCTTTTCGCCACGCTTGCCGCGATCCAGACCAGCCTGAACAATGAAATACGCTCGACCGTTCCGCGCGATGCGCCGAGCTTTTTCGTGCTCGACATCCCGGTCGAACGCGCGGACGAATTCCGCTCCAAAGTCAGGGAAACCGCCAGCGATGCGGACATCAATATTGTGCCCACCTTGCGCGGAACAATCACCGAATTTCGCGGCCAGCGGGTGTCAGAACTGGAAACCCTCCCTGAAGGCGCATGGGTGCTGCGCGGCGATCGCGGCCTTACCTATAGCGCGACCATTCCCGAAGGCAGCGAAATCGCCGGAGGCGAATGGTGGGATGCCGATTATGACGGACCACCACTGGTCTCGGTCGATGAAGAACAGGGCTCGGCATTGGGTCTCAAGATCGGAGACAGCCTGACCGTCAGCCTGCTCGGCGTGGAGATCCCGGCCAAAGTTGCCTCCTTCCGCAAAGTCAACTGGCGCAATTTCGGTTTCAACTATGTACTGGTATTCCCGCCCAATGTATTTGCCGATGTACCCCATAATGTCGCTGCAACGATCCAGCTGGAAACTGCCAAGGAAGACAGTCTGCTGAGCATATTGCCGCAGGAATTTCCTTCGATTTCGATGGTCAAGGTCAAGGAAATCGCGTCCCAGATTGGCGATATACTGAACCAGATGGCCACCGCGATTGCCGCCGCCGCCTCGATCGCGATCTTCTCCGGCATTGCGGTGCTGATCGGTGCGATCGCAGCGTCCCGCCAGACCCGGGTCTATGATAGCGTGATCCTGAAACTGCTCGGCGCGACCCGCGCACAGATCTTGTCGACCCAGGCAATCGAATATGCGCTGCTGGCGTTTCTGTTATCGGCGGTGGCGCTCGGCCTCGGCCTGTTTGCCGGCTGGTTTGTCATCACCCAGATTTTCGAATTTACCTGGCAGCCGGACTGGGGCATCGTATTGCTGACACTGGGCATAGGGGCGATTGTCACCCTGGGAATCGGCTTGCTGGGTTCTATCCCGGTACTGTCTGCCAAACCGGCTCGGGCGCTAAGAGAGCTTTAAACTATCCCGTTCGCACTGAGCTTGTCGAAGTGCTTTTATCGTCCACACTCGGTCCTTCGACAAGCTCAGGACGAACGGCAATGGTTCGCTAACGCTCATCCCCGGCCAATCTTACCGCGACCGGCGCGGAAAGAAACAGTTGTGCAAGATGATAGAAAATCAGCGGTAATATCACCAGTCCTGCGCGCTCGGGTGCAAAGATGATCGCAGCGAGGGGAGCACCGATCGCCACGCTTTTCTGCGCCCCGGAAAACAGCAACGTCTTGCGGTCTGCGCGGACAAAACCCATCAACCCGCCAAGCAGCCAGGTACCGCCAAAAGCCAGCCCCAGCCAAAGCAGCAGGGCGGCGACCAGCCAGACAAACTCGATCCCGCTGACCCTACTCCACATCCCGGCAATGATGGCGGCGGAAAAAGACACATAGACCGCCAGCGCGATTGCACCCCGGTCGATCCAGCCCGTCAGATTTTTGTGCCGCATCACCCAGGGCCGCAGCCATTTCTGGAAAAGCTGACCAAGAATAAACGGCAGCACCAAAATTGCAGCGAGCCTGACGATCGTTTCGGAAGTGATTTCGACCCCTGCTGCGCTGGCCAGCAGCGCGAACAGCAGCGGCGACAAAAACACCCCGACAAGATTTACGGATCCGCTGGCGACAATAGAGGCTGCAACATTTCCCCTTGCGATTGCGCAATAGCTGGTGGCCGACTGCACAGTTGACGGCAGCACACCCAGGAACAGAAAGCCCAGCGCAACATCGGCGGGGAGAACCTGAGCGACTGCTTTGGACAGCAGCAAGCCGATGATCAGCATCACCCCGAATACCCAGACAAATATCGTCCCCTGTAACCGGATATTGCCCAGCCCGGCTTTCACTTCGTGCCGTTCGAGACGGATGCCATGGAGCAGAAATACCGCAAAAATTCCGGCGTTGAACAAAATCGCCGCGATATCCCTGGCCTGCCCCTGCACGGGTACCAGTGTCGCCAGCAGGACAGCGCCGCTGAGCAGCCAGATGAATTTATCGGTTAGGATCAGGCGAAGGGTTTGCATGTTCGTGGAGCCAGATGGATGGCCCCGAACAAATTAGCAAGCTTTCTGATGTTGCGGTGCAGCACCAAACAGGCTAAGGGCGCGACAATATTGGGGCGTTGCTCATCGCCGCCCTTTCCTCTTCTTACGGTAGAATTCATATGTCCCTTCGCAATATCGCAATCATTGCGCACGTCGATCACGGCAAAACCACGCTGGTTGACCAGCTTTTCCGCCAATCCGGCACCTTTCGCGACAATGAACGGGTCGAGGAACGGGCGATGGATTCGAACGATCTCGAGAAAGAACGCGGCATCACGATTCTTGCCAAATGCACCAGCGTCGAGTGGAAGGGCACGCGGATCAATATTGTCGATACCCCGGGCCATGCCGACTTTGGCGGCGAAGTGGAACGCATCCTGTCGATGGTCGATGGCGTGATCCTGCTCGTCGACAGCGCTGAAGGCGCCATGCCGCAAACCAAATTCGTCACCGGCAAGGCGCTCGCTCTCGGGTTGAAACCGATCGTCGTTGTCAACAAAATTGACCGTCCGGATGGCCGTGCAGAAGAAGTACTCGACGAAGTGTTCGACCTGTTCGTCAATCTCGACGCCAATGACGAACAACTCGATTTTCCGGCTCTGTTCGCCAGCGGCCGCAACGGCTATGCCGGCGAGACACCCGATGTGCGCGAAGGCGACCTGTCTCCGTTGTTCGACAAGATTATCGAGCATGTGCCGGAACCCGATGTTGACCCGGATGCTGAATTCAAGTTTCTCGTCACCCTGCTCGACCGCGACAATTTCGTGGGCCGCATATTGACCGGCAAGGTCGAAAGCGGAAAGATCGACATCAACATGCCGATCCACGCCATCGACATGGACGGCAAGGTCGTGGAAACCGGCCGTGCAACGAAGATCATGGCGTTCAACGGCCTGGAACGGGTTCCCGTGGAAAGCGCCAAGGCGGGTGATATTATCTCTCTCGCAGGCCTTACAAAAGCGACTGTTTCCAACACGATATGCGATATTTCTGTTACCGAACCTATCGCTGCCCAGCCGATCGATCCGCCAACGCTGTCGATGCGCTTTGCGGTGAACGACAGTCCGGTTGCCGGCCGCGAGGGCGACAAGGTCACCAGCCGCGTGATCCGCGACCGCCTCGCGCGTGAAGCCGAATCCAACGTGGCGATCAGAGTGACCGAAAGCGACGACAAGGACAGCTTCGACGTCGCCGGCCGCGGCGAATTGCAGCTGGGCGTGCTTATCGAAACGATGCGCCGCGAAGGTTTTGAGCTCGGGATTTCCCGTCCACGTGTTCTCTATCGTGAAGAAAATGGCAAGCGCCAGGAACCCTATGAAACGGTCGTCATCGACGTGGATGATGAATATGCCAGCACGGTTGTGTCCAAAATGCAGCGTCGCAAGGCGGAGCTGACCGAACAGCGCCCCTCCGGCGCAGGCAAGACTCGCCTAACCTTCTCCGCACCGTCTCGCGGATTGATCGGCTATCACGGCGAGTTTCTGTCCGATACGCGTGGCACCGGCCTGATGAACCGTCTGTTCGAAAAATATGGTGAATATAAGGGCGTTATCGAAGGCCGTCCGGTTGGCGTGCTGGTATCCAACGGTACCGGTAATACTGCGGCCTATGCGCTGAACATGCTGGAAGAACGCGGTGTGCTGTTTATCGGCGCGCAAACACCGGTTTACGAAGGCATGATCATTGGCGAAAATGCGAAGCCCGGCGACCTTGATGTCAACCCGATGAAGTCAAAGGCCCTGACCAATTTCCGGGTATCCGGAAAAGAGGACGCGATCCGCCTGACCACGCCAAAGGTGATGACGCTGGAACAGGCCATTGCCTATATTGACGATGACGAACTGGTCGAGGTCACTCCCCAGAACATCCGTCTGCGCAAACGCTATCTCGATCCGAACGAGCGCAAGAAGGCGTCCCGTCAGGCAGCGGCGGCCTAGCCAAACCGGCCCTTTAATGGTATCCAGCCCCTCCTCCTGTTTCGATTGGAGGAAAGGGGGTGGAATCATGACTGGAATCACCAGCACCGCGTTTCAAACAGCGGTTGCCAGGGCTTCCATCGTCGGCGCTCTCCTCTTCTGGGCCATACTGTTGTTGGCCGGGGCCATAACCCCGGGTTATTCGCATGCGCTTGACCAAGTCAGTGAGCTTGGGGCGATCGATTCGCCTTATCCGTGGCTCATGAACTGGCTCGGTATCATGCCGTTGGCATTCGCAGCGCTTGCCTGCGGTATGTTGCTGGTAGCCGTCTTTCGTCCGGGTCCTTTAGCGTGGCTGAGCGGCCTCTTTCTGATCTTGTCTGGCCTGGGATTTGTACTCGCCGGTGCCGCACAATGCGATGTCGATTGTCGACCAAGCGAGTTGGCCAGCGCGCAGTTGCATATCGTCGGTTCGGGTGCCGGTTTCAGCGCCATGCTGTTGTCGCCGCTGCTGCTCGGCCTGCGTGCGTTTCATGGTGGGCCGGAACGGCGCTTCTATCTATTTGCACTGGCGGTGGCAGCCGGCTACTGGATCGCGCTCTTCTTCCTGTCAGGCGTCGTCGAACACCTGCGGATCGTCGGCCCCGGATTCTGGCAACGAGTCGCTATTTTCATGATAAGTATCTGGATTGTCGGTATATCGTTCAAGATCATCGCGATCCGTGGACATCGGACCGATCAAGAGCCGACTTGACCGGGGTGCGCGAAAAATGGTGTCACGCAAAAAAACGAAAAAGGCGGTTGTTGAGGCCGCCTTTTTCATATTCAACTGTTGCAATAACCGATGACTAGAAGCGGAACGCCGCTGTCAACCGGATGCTGTGCAGATCGAAGTCAGGGTCACTGCGTCGCATGTCCGTGCCGCCCGATGCCAGGAGAAACGGATTGGTTGCTCCGGCGGTGCCCGGCCCGACATTCACAACATAATCGTCATCATTATAGCGGGTGAAGAGATATTCCAGACCCATGGTGATATTATCTGTGACTTTGGCCTCCGCACCGACGCCGCCGGTCCAACCGAAACTTTCGGTCTTGCCGTTATCGGTAAAGCTGTTGGCACCGTTGGTGGTGGTGAAGCTATTGTCAATTTTGGCGTAGGAAATACCGCTGGTTGCGTAAAATAAAACGCCGCCCGGAGTATAACCAACGCGTCCGCGAGCACCAATGGCATAATCCAGCTGGCGAGTGAACGTGTAAGACGCAGGCGTTGTGCTAAATGCCGTTACACTGTCGGTGGAATCGCTGCGCCCTGCATCGACCATGAAACCAATCACAAGATCGCCATATTGCTTGTCCGCGCCGGCACGGATGTAATAATCCAGGTCATCCTTGTCATTCTGGCAACCCGCGCTGCGGACGTTGCTCTTGGCGGCGCCGTTGCAGAAACCGGGCGAGAATGCATTCGCGCCCGTAACCGTCCGAACGCTGTTGTCAAAAGCGCCGTTGCGATCAGTATCGAATATTACGCGTTCGTACCGGTCGTTTGTTTGTGCGCCCAGGCCGAACGACCCTCCGACATAGAAACCGTCGAATTCCGTGTTTTCAACTTCTTGTGCATGGGCGGGAACCGCAATGGTCGCTGTCAGCATAGTGGCTGCGGCAAGTGCGTATTTTGTGGGGGACATACTAAACTCCTCTTTTTACTTTTAATAACAACAAGACCCATCAAGCGAATGACGGTTCATATAGTTCCTTCTCAAAAACAAAAATGCTCAAGCGTGACATTAAAGCCACATAAAGCCGAGTTTCAGAGGCCCAAGTTTTGATTTTTATGTTTGGTGAGGAACTATATTCCGGGACGTCTATGGCTTTACCGCGCTATTTTCAAGCACAGTGAAGGTGAAAAGCGCGCTTTTATTATTTCCCAAGCCAAAAATGAACCGGAACATCGGTGGCTTATCCAACTTGCCAAGCATCTGTCGGCGCACGTCCAATGGGAACATAGCCAGTGCAGACCAGTATAGATGACCGGCATTTCGGGCGGAGACGACTTGATTATCTGATCTTTTATCGTAATCTCAAGTCGATTGCGGCTTGAAAGGGAAAAATCATGGAATGGATGTTGATGCCATTGCGGCGCTATGCGGATTTCAGCGGGCGTTCCCGCCGCAAAGAATATTGGATGTTTGCACTGCTGAACTTCATTATTTTCACCGTGTTGTATGCCATCATGTTCTTGGCGATGGGACCATCATTCACGGAAGCGATGATGCAGGCAGAGGCCGGTATGGAACCGGTTCAGCCGTCATCAGGAATGATGGCAGGGGTTGGAATTGCGGGAGTGATACTGGGTATCTATTCCCTCGCTATTTTCATACCGAGTCTGGCGGTCACGGTCCGCCGGTTTCACGATCAGGATAAATCAGGCTGGTTCATTCTGCTTGGCTTCATTCCTTTTGTCGGTGGAATAATCCTGCTGGTGTTCATGTTGCTCGAGGGGACGCGTGGCGACAATCGCTTTGGTCCCGATCCAAAAATATCTGACCATATTGGAGACACGCATAGCTTGTGAATAATGATCGCAGGAGCGTTGATCACTTGATTATCCGGTTGGTTGTGGCAATGCGCTCCAAACCATCAGGAGTTCACAGATGACCGAAGACCAACAATCAGACCAGGCCAAAAGCGCAGCATCCGGAGAGGATATTCCACCCGATCATCTTGCCATCAACCCGCGCAGCCCGCATTACGGCGGCGATTTGCTATCGCGCGGTATCGGCATCAATTTTCGTGGTGTTCGCAAGCATAATATCGAGGAATATTGCGTGTCAGAGGGCTGGGTAAAGGTTCAGGCAGGCAAGACCATGGATCGCAAGGGCAACCCGTTGCTGATCAAGCTGAACGGCGCGGTCGAGGCCTGGTTCGAAGATCTCGGCGATGATGCGCCAAAGATAAGCAAAAGCAAGTAACCAGCGGGAGCAGACCGATGACATTTGCCGATAAAATTGTCTGGATCACCGGAGCATCCTCCGGAATTGGCGAAGCGCTGGCGAAAGCGTTCGCGGCAGAGGGTGCGCATATCATCCTGTCGGGTCGCCGGACGGATGCGCTCGAGCAAGTGGCCGCGGGCATCAAGACCGACACGCTGATCCTGCCGTTTGAAACGACCGACTATGATGTTCTTCCGGCAAAGGTCGACGAAGCGCGCAACTGGAAAGGCAGGATCGACATTCTGGTCAACAATGCCGGGATCAGCCAGCGCAGTCTGGCACGCGACACCCACCCTGACGTGCATCACAAGATCATCAATGTCGATCTCCTCGCCCCGATCTGGCTGACCCAGTTGTTGCTACCGCACATGATCGCGGCCGGTGGCGGGCATATTGTCGGGATCAGTTCCGTGGCCGGCCGCATCGGCGCCCCCCTGCGCACCGCCTATTCCGCCGCCAAGCACGGGCTGATCGGCTATATGGATGCCTTGCGCGCCGAGACCGAGAAGCTGCATGACATTCATGTTACCAATATCCTGCCAGGCTCGGTCCGCACAAATGTGTCGCGCAACGCGTTGACAAATGAGGGTGAAAGCCGAGGAAAATCGGATGCGGTGATCGACAACGGCATGGAACCTGCGGAATGCGCACGACAGATACTGGAAGCGGTTGCCAATAATGTCCCAGAACTCATTATCGCCGAAGGCATGGAACTGATGATTGCCCAGTTGCGGCAAAGCGATCCCGAGCGATGTTTCGCGATGACCGCCGCGATGGGCGCGGAAGTCGCGGGAAAATACGAAGCCGGGGATGATGACTGACGGCTTGCGTACAGCTCGAGCTAGGCTTTCGGGGCGAGTAGAAATTCGACGATCTCGTTCAACGCCTTTTTCGCCTCCGGAATAGGCAGCAGCATCCAGACATGCTGCATCCGGTCATAGACCTTGAGTTCAATTTGCGCTCCACTTTCATCGGCCTTTTGTTTCAGGCGCAGGGAATCCGAAAGCAGCACTTCACCACTTCCCGCAAACACCAGCATCGGCGGCAACCGATCGACCGTCTCGAACAGGGGGCTAGCCGGGAACATTGCCGGGTCCTCGCCTTCGCGCATCCACCAAGAACTGAGGCGGCGAATACCCTCGACCGAAATCAATATGTCGGTCTTTTCCAGTTCCGCTTGCATCGGATCGCTAGCGGTCTGATCAAGATAGGGGCTGAGCAGAACCAGTTTACGTGGCAAAGCGCTGTCCCGATTGCGCAGCGTCTGGGCCACGCCGAGCGAGAAACCGCCACCCGCGCTGTCTCCCATGATTATAATATTCTCGGTGCCGTGCCGGGATACAGCCTGTTCAAACGCCTCCATCACCATCGCATAGCTGCTGTCCCATTTGTTCTCCGGCGCTAACGGGTAGATCGGGACGGTAACGCTTGCTCCGGTTCTGCGGATCAATTTCTTGATGAAATGCCAGTGAAGCGAAACAATATTGAACGCATAACCGCCGCCATGCAGGTAGAAGATGTGCAAAGAACTACCATCTTTTCTCGGATTGAGCCGATAGAGCGGCTGGCCATCAACTTCCGTCTTCTCAATGTTGCAATGCTTGCGCAACCAGCGGACCGGCGTCGCGTGACCGCGGGCATGATCCCGTGCGATAATTTTCTCGGCCCTTCCCGGTTTGAGCAGATAGCTTTTCAATCTCGAAATCCGGACCATGAAAAACAGCAACCGCGCCCTCAGACTGATCATATTGCCCTCCACAACGGCTGTTTCGGGAAACTCGCCAAGTTCGGGACTGCCGCCGCTGTTGGCCGGGCGATGATCACCCGGGATTGCGTTCCATCTGGGGAACACGTGGATCAATCTCGACCCAGTGCTGCTTGCTGGCGGTCCAGAAATGGATTTGCGGGTGCAGCGCGCTGGTGTCGTCCAGGGTACCGGCCTTGATGTAGGTCATCCCGGGCTGGCTCGGCAGCGAGGTCTTGACCGGCGATCCACAGGTGCCGCAAAATTGGCGATGAACAATATTGCCGCTCTCGGCATGATCCTTATAGGTGGTGAGTTCCCCGCTGATCTCGATCTGGTCATCCAGCACGCCGAACAGCACGGAATAAGAACTGCCCGCCTGTCGCTGGCAGTTCTTGCAATGGCAGACGCCGCACATCTGGATGTCACCCTCGATTGTGTAGTTCACCGCCCCGCATAGGCACCGACCTGTCATCGTCATCGCACGTCTCCTAACCTTCGATTTTTTTCATCAGCGCCTGGGCCGCTGCGGGCGCTCTTACCTTTGCGCCGCTGATGACGAACATATATACATCGCGGCCTGGAGCAAGTTTTGCCGGTGCCGTGATATATTCCGGACCATCGGGCGACTTGCCATTCTGCCAGTCGGCTGCGGTCGCTGCCCATGCGTCCAACTCGGTATCCGGATAGCCGGTCTCGATGTCCTCGCGCGAGTTCATCAGTCGGGCATAGGAAAAATCGGAAGTCTGATCGGGGATCTGCGGATATTTCTCGCTGTGGGTGCAGACAATCGCGGCGTTATATTTTTGCGCGAGTTTGACAAATTCCGGGCAAAGGAAACTGTCGTGCCGCACTTCCAGCGCATGGCGTAGCGGCAGTCCCTGGAGCGTTTCGGGCAGCAGCTTGAGGAAGCCCTCAAATTCTTCGGCATCAAATTTCTTGGTCGGCATGAATTGCCAAAATAGCGGGCCCAGCTTGTCGCCCAGTTCAACCAGTCCCTGCCTCATGAATTTTTCAATGCTCTCACCGGTCTCGCGCAGATCCTTGCGGTTGGTGCAATAACGCGATGCCTTTATCGTGAATTTGAAATCCTCCGGCACGGCATCGCGCCATTTGGCAAAGCTCTCGGGCTTTTGCGTGCCGTAATAGGTGCCATTGATCTCGATCGCGCCGAGATGTTCCCCGGCATATTGCAGTTCATCGGCCTGTCGCAGGCCCTTGGGATAAAAGGTTCCGCGCCATGGCGCAAAGGTCCAGCCCCCGATTCCGCAACGGATGCGCGCCTCAGCCATGTTTTCTGACAAACACCGTTCCGGCCGAATAGCCCGCTCCGAACGAGCAGATCAGCCCGATATCCCCGGACGCCAGATCGTTGCTGTGCTGATGAAAGGCAATGATCGAACCGGCGGACGAGGTATTCGCGTAAGTATCAAGGACCGTCGGACTTTCATCGTCGCTGGCTTCATGGCCCAGCACCCGCTGGGAGATCAACCGGTTCATCCCGGCATTGGCCTGATGCAGCCAGAGACGGCGCAGTTGGGACGCCTCAATGCCGAGGCGTTCGGTCTGCTCGCTGATCATGGCCGCGACCATCGGCACCACCTCCTTGAACACCTTGCGCCCTTCCTGGACGAACAGCTTGTCCTTGTCGTCGCGGCTGTCCGGATGGGTGCGGTTGAGGAAACCGAAATTGTTGCGGATATTGTTGGAAAACTGGGTTTTGAGTTTCGTGCCGACGATTTCCCAGTGCTCAGCCGGCGCGATATCCTTGGACTCGACGAGGATCGCGGTCGCCACGTCGCCGAAGATGAAATGGCTGTCGCGGTCGCGCCAGTTAAGATGGCCGGAACAGATTTCCGGATTGATCACCAGCACCGATCCAGCACTGCCCGAACGGATATAGTCGGCTGCGGTCTGAATCCCGAATGTTGCCGAGGAACAGGCGACGTTCATATCGAAACCAAAGCCGTCCGCCATTCCCAGAGCGTCTTGAATTTCCACTGCAATGGCCGGATAAGCGCGCTGCAGGTTCGAACAGGCGCACAGCACAGCGTCGACGTCTTCCGGCGTGCGCCCCGCCCGTTCGAGCGCCTGAAGGGCGGCTTTTACCCCGATTTCCGCGAGAATGGAGATTTGCTCGTTCGGACGCTCGGGCAGACGCGGACACATCACTTCCGGATCGAGTATCGGCTCCTTGGAGAGCACAAACCGCGACTTGATACCCGATGCCTTTTCGATAAATTCCACGGAACTGTGTTGCAGTTCTTCGACCTCACCCGCAGCAATCGCCTCTGCATTTTCACGATTGGCGAGATCGACATAGGCGTTGAAGCTGGCAACCAGTTCTTCATTGCTGATACTGTTTTCCGGCGTGAACAGGCCGGTTGCGGAGATAACGGGAACAGGGACGTCGGTCATACTCTGATGCTTTTCCTTCTGGGTTTGCGCTTTCTAATGGCGCTAGAGTGGGATGGTAATCTTCCCCGGCGAAACTGGCAAGCAAGGTTAATCGGACCTTGCCTATCAATAGCGGCTTGCTATCAGCAGATCATGAATGACCGCGTAAAACTGGACGATAGCTGGAAGAAACCCCTCGCCGGTGAATTTGACAGCGATTACATGACCGCCTTGCGGGAATTCCTGATACGGGAGAAAGCGGCGGGCAAACAGATTTATCCCAAGGGCGAGGAATTTTTTCGTGCGCTCGACCTGACCCCGCTCGATCGGGTCCGCGTGGTAATACTGGGGCAGGACCCCTATCATGGATCTGGCCAGGCCCATGGGCTGTGTTTCAGCGTGCAGCCAGGCGTCCGGCCGCCGCCGTCTCTGGTCAATATTTACAAGGAGCTGGAAAGCGATCTCGGCTTGCCCCGCCCTGACCACGGTTTTCTTGAACATTGGGCACGACAGGGCGTGTTGCTGCTCAACAGCGTGTTGACCGTCGAAATGGCCAGTGCCGCCTCCCATCGCGGCAAGGGGTGGGAGCAGTTTACCGACGCAATCGTGCGTCTGATTGCAGCGAAACCCGAACCCGTGGTGTTTCTGTTATGGGGCAGTTACGCCCAGAAAAAGGCGGCTGTCGTGCAAAGCATCGAACAGGGTGGCCGGCATCTGGTATTGACGGCCCCTCACCCCTCGCCGCTCTCCGCCCATAACGGGTTTTTCGGATGCAGACATTTCAGCAAGACGAATGCATTCCTTGAGCAGAATGGACTGGCTCCGATCGACTGGAGCTTGCCGTGAAAGAACGTCTCAGGCAACGGATCGCCCGTGCGGTCGCGGTCATCAGGGCCAATCGATCAGGACCCAGCTCCCGTCCTCAACGGCTTTGTAGACGATTATGGACGGTGCCGATGTAAGGTCTGGCCATCGATATCACTCCCTACCGGTTATGGTTATTCTTCCGTTGCATTAAACCGCGTGTCGCCATTCGCCGGGCTGCAGTCCATCGAGCGACCAGTCGCCGATACGCCATCGGACCAGCCGCAGGGTCGGATGGCCGATGGCCGCCGTCATCCGACGGACCTGCCGGTTGCGGCCTTCGCTGATGGTCAGTTTGAGCCAGCAATCGGGAATATTCTTGCGCACCCGGATCGGTGGATCGCGCGGCCACAGATCCGGCTCGTCGATGCGTTCCACGTCAGCGGGCCTGGTCATGCCATCCTTCAACTCGACGCCCTGCCGGAGCATCGCGAGGCTCTGTTCTGCAACATCGCCCTCGACCTGCACCAGATAGGTTTTCGGTGTCTTGTACCTGGGGTCCGCGATCCGCGCCTGCAATTTGCCATCGCCGGTCAGCAGCATCAGTCCCTCGCTGTCGCGGTCCAGCCGACCGGCCGGATAGACGCCGGGCAGGTCAATATAGTCAGACAGCGTCGGTCGCTTGGTAACAGACCCGCGATCGGTGAATTGCGGCAGTACGCCAAAGGGTTTGTTGAACAGGATCAGCTTTGTCATCCTTTCCCTTTGGCAGCGCCGCGGGCAATCGGCAACGAGACAACGACATTGATATTTCGCTATGGCTACCGGTCTCGCCGGAAATTGTGTAGCGGATGCCGATGCAATTCGATAATTTCAATATCACCACGTTCCTGCGCGACCACTGGCAGAAGCGACCGCTGCTGATCAGAAATCCCTGGCAATCGTGGCACAACCCTCTGTCGCCCGACGAGCTTGCCGGTCTCGCTTGCGAAGACCATGTCGAATCGCGCCTGATCACGCAATCCAGCGACGACTGGAACGCCGAACATGGACCCTTGCCCGAGGCGCGCTTCGGCGAACTGGGCCAATCCCCATGGACCCTGCTGGTCCAGGCGGTCGATCATCATGTTCCGGACGTCGCCGCGTTGATCGAGCCGTTTCGTTTCATACCCAACTGGCGGATCGACGACGTGATGGTCAGCTATGCCAGCGATGGCGGCGGGGTGGGACCGCATTTTGACCATTATGACGTCTTTCTGGTCCAGGGCCTCGGCCAGCGCCGGTGGCAGATCGGAGGCATGTGCGACGATCAGACTCCCCTGCGCTCGCACGAAGATCTGTTGCTGCTCGCCCAATTTGAAGCCGTGGATGAATGGATATTGGATCCCGGTGACATGCTATATATCCCGCCGGGCATCGCCCATAACGGCATCGCCGTCGGTGAGGATTGCATGACTTACAGTATCGGTTTTCGGTCACCGTCGCGCAAGGAACTGATCGGAAACTGGTGCGACGACCTGCTGCCCAAATTGCCCGATGGTGATCGCTATGGTGATCCCGATCTCGCGGTTCAACAGAATCCCGGTGAAATATCCGCGAGCGCCATCGATCGGCTGCACGCCATGGTAACCGAGAGACTCACTGATCGTCACGCTTTTGCACAATGGTTCGGCGAATATAACAGCACGCCGCGCTATCCGGAAACGGACTGGCGCCCACGGGATGCGATTGAGACGGAACATTTGCGTGAACTGCTGACCGCCGACTATCCCCTGCTCCGCAACCCTGCCAGCCGCTTTTCCTATATCCGGGAGAGCGAGAACAAGTTTTTGCTTTTTGTTGATGGGGAAAGCTTTTCCTGCACCGACGAAGCGGTCGCGCTGGCCGAGAGGTTGTGCGCGCAAGAGCTGTTTGTCATCGATCCCGAATGGCGCACATCGGATGATGTCGTGGCATTGATCGCGGACCTCTATAATCGTGGCAGCCTCGCCTTCGACTGGGGCTAGGCGGCCAAGCAATTGAGGACAAAAAAAGGGCGGGAATGCCATGCACTCCCGCCCTTCTCCGTATTCGGTATCAGGCTTAGGCCTGCTGCAGGTTTACAGCGGCTTTCTTGCCATTGTTGCCGGTTTCGACATCATAGGTCAGGCGTTGCTCTTTTTCGAGCGTCTGCATGCCAGCAGCCTGAACAGCTGTAATGTGCACGAAGCTGTCATCACCACCGTCTTCAGGAGCGATGAAGCCATAGCCCTTGTCGGTGTTGAAAAATTTTACGGTGCCTGTAGGCATAGTCTTATTCCTATTCATAACTTAATTATGCCCGATCTTGCAAAATGCAGAACCGGACGGGATTGGCCAACTTCGAGATATGGGAAAAAGAGTATGCGACCTTAAGGGTTGCGAAACCATGATTTCGTCGTAACGCGATTTATTAGCTGTGCCAGCTATAGCAGCCTATTCGTTAATAAGCAATGAGATGTATTTCGACGGTTTCATGGACCGCGAAAATTGTGTAGCAATGCGCCGATGAACATATCCGTTTTGACTGGCTCGGCAGCTCTTTTTCTCTGTATCCCACTGATTGCTTGCGATTCCGCGCCGGATAAACGGCCGGAGCCATCTGCACAGGAAGTCTTTTTCGAGCGGCTGGGTCTGCTCTGCGGCAAGGCCTATGCCGGGACACTGGTATCGGAGCAGGAGGCCGATGCCGCCATGGCGGGCAAGCCGATGATCATGCACGCCGCCACCTGTACACCCGACGAGATCCAGATTCCTTTCCACATCGCCGAGGATCCGGACAGTTGGGACCGGTCGCGGACCTGGATTATCACCCGCACCGGCGAGGGGCTGCGCCTGAAACACCGGCACCGGCATGAAGACGGCAGTCTTGATGCCGTGACCAACTACGGCGGGGATACTGCCAATGCAGGCACCGCGGACCGGCAGGAATTCCCCGTCGATGCCGAATCCATCGCCGCTTTCAAGGCCAATGGCCTCGATCAGTCGGTGACCAACGTCTGGGCCGTCGAGATCAGTCCGCCCGGTCAGTCCGACGCACAATTCGCTTACGAACTGCGTCGTCCGGAATCGGCGGACGGGCGCCATTTCCGCGTCGAATTCGACCTGTCCAATCCGGTGCCCGTTCCGCCGGCCCCCTGGGGAGGTTGAAAGCCTATGTTCGCAGATCTTGCGGTAGGCAGTCTGATGGTCATGCTGACCGTATTAATCCACGGTGTTGGCGTCTTTGGACTGGGTCGCTTTCTGCGGGTCGAGGCGCGCGAAGAAGCGGCCGAGCATATTCACCCGATGTCGCCGCGCGGTATCGTCGTGACGCTTGCCCTAGTGTTCGGGCTCTTCATATTGCACGGCATAGAGATATGGGCCTATGCCATCGTTTACCGGCTGGTCGACGCCATCCCTACCTTGGAACAGGCGGTCTATTTTTCAACAATCACCTATTCCACCACCGGCTATAACAGCGAAGGCCTGGCCACCGAATGGCAGATGGTTGCCGCAATAGAGGGGCTCAACGGCTTCATCCTGCTCGGCTGGTCGACCGCTTTCTTTGTCACCGTTGTCGCGCGCATGAGCCGCACATAATCGACCAGTCCCGAGAGAAAGAAAGCCTGACAAGACGCTTTTTCCGGATGTTGCTGGCGTTCCTCTATCTGCTCGCCGGTATCGCTCATATCCGGTCCCCGGATGGCTTTCTCCGGATCACGCCGGACTGGGTGCCCTATCCCGATCTGGTCGTCCTGCTGACCGGGATTGCGGAGATCGCCGGCGCCATCGGGCTGATGATCCCGCCCCGCCTGATTCCGTACATCCGCTATGCATCGGGTATTGGCCTCGCGCTCTATGCGCTGTGTGTCTATCCGGCGAATATCAATCACGCGATCAACAATATCGCGATCGGCGGAGAGGCCGCGAGCTGGCTCTACCATGGCCCTCGCCTGGCCTTGCAGCCGGTGTTTGTCTGGTGGGCACTGATCGCGGGCGGCGTCATCAACTGGCCGCTTGGAAACAAACAGCGGTAAACCTGCCCATAATCGGGTATGTATGTTATCGTCCGATCTGATAATGTGAAGACAACAAAGGAACAGAAAATGGAAAAGCATGGCGATCAGATCGAAGTCACCGAACGCGAGGCGAGCAACAAGCCGCGCCGACCGCATAATGTAAGAATCGTGCTGGCGGTTTCGCTGCTGCTGGCGATCGTGGTTATGTCGATAGTGTGGATTATCCCGGCGCTGGATTGATTGTGTTACATTGTGCCCCTGCGGCGGCAGGGGTCCATCTCGTGAGAGTGCTTCTAGCGGCTCCGGTGGGAGATGGACTCCCGCCTCCGCGGGAGAACAGAGTCCAAAGTTTGTCAAAGTTGGGGCCAAGAACGGGTTTTTCCGGATGCGCCTTTGTCACTCGTCACCGCTAGATTCATCATCATTGTCAGATATTTGCAGCTTGCTTGCGGTAAGTCTTGTTAAGTTTGGCGGTCCAACAGGCTCCTCTTGATCACCGGTCCGCTCCTGACGCTGCCAGTGCGGCAATTTGCCGTCCATGATATCGGCAACTTCCAGCGCATCATCCAGTTCTTCGGGCGACAGCAATTTCTCCGGTTCGGCCGGCGGTTCGGGGCCGAGCAGTTTCAGTGCTTCCGCAACCGGCGGATGCGCGGGCACGGTCTCCTGTCCCTCCCCGGCGGCACGGCCGTCGCGGTGGGCGTGGCGGTAGCGCTCGGGCGCATGGGCGCGGATCAGGAACATCAGCAACCGGTCATTATATTTGCGCTTGGTGTAAACATGTTGCCCTTCCTTATCGAGCACCACATCGTCGACCCCGTTGATCGCGCGGTCAAAGGCAATATCGACCAGCCGCCCGGAGGATGCGTGCAGCGCCGCTTCCCAGGCGGCGGCAAAACCCTCAGCCCCCGGCGCCCGACGCAGCGTGTAGGCGGCGGTATCCGACATCCCGACACTGCGCGCCGCGTCGATCACCACCCCGCTATCGGCCAGCGCCCCGATAAACGCCCGCTGCCGCTCGGGCGTCCAGCCGTCCTTGCGAGGCTTGCGCAGGACCGGGACCCAGTCATAGGCGGTCGGGTCGTGGCCGTGAGCGTCTAAATCGGGGGCGTCTGATTGGGAGGAGCCGACATCCGAGTCGTCGGGTGTGGCGGGGGTTTGGGGGAATTTTTTGTCTGTCATGGGTGGGATATTAACCCATTTGGTTGGTTGTAGGAAAGGGGTTTTGGAATCCTGGTCCTTAAGCCCCTCTCCTTCAGGGGAGGGGTTGGGGTGGAGCCTGTCCTCGCCCACAAAATTCGGAGACTGGCATCGAGCCAGCCTCCTCATAAACCACCCCTTCCCCTCCTTTAAAAAGGAGGGGCTATTTAATATCATGTACCTCGTCATCCTGAACTCGTTTCAGGACCTCGTGCGGCAAGCGCGCTATCTAAAGGGATCCTGAAACGAGTTCAGGATGACGATGCGATGACGAAGCCACAACCACACAACCCAACCATCTTGCCAATCCTAGCGCAATTCTGTACAAGTCTTGCCATGGCCCAGATGAACATATCCCTCCCCGCAAAGCTCAAAAGCTACGTCGAATCCCGCGTGAGCGAAGGCAGCTACGCCAGCAGCAGCGACTATATCCGCGATCTGGTCCGCCGCGACCAGGAATATGAGATCAAGCGGGAACGCCTCCACGCCGCGATCGAAGAGGGCCGCGCTTCGGGGATTAGCGATCGGGACCCGTTCGAATTTCTCGACGAATTGCGCGACAGCATAAAGGATGATGCCGCCAAGAAGAATGCGGCTTGAATTAAGCCAGCTTGCCCAGGCGGATCTCGCCGGCATTCGCCATTATGGCGTTGAACAATATGGCTTTGGTCCGGCGATTGCCTATATCGACAGCATCGAGAGAGCGTTCCGGCAGCTGCTGGATTTTCCCGAGAGCGGCATCAGGCACAAGCGCTACAACGGCATTGTTCGCTCGCTATCCTGTCACAATCACCGGATTTATTACGACATTGCCGACGATGCGATTGTGATCTTGCGTGTGTTGCACAAATCCATGGATGCGGAGCGGTGGTTGGGGTGAGGTGGTTTGGTGTGCTATCGTCCCACATCAAAGCCTCTCGAATTCCAGCCGAGATCCTTTCACAGTAATTCTTCTATTTTAACAATATTTAGACTTGTGCTAGTCAAATACTATTAAATAACTGCCGGGGGCATAATATGGTTGGCAAGAAATTGGTAGATTCGATTGATGGGAAACCTGAAAAACGAATTTTTCGTTCGATTATCGCTGATTACAATTTGCAAACGGGACTGTGCGAACTCATAGATAATGCTTTGGATCATTGGTCTGCCAACGGTCGCAAGAAACCTTTGAAAGTCGAGATAAAATTGGATGCAGCTCGACAGCTAATAGTTGTTACCGATAATGCTGGCGGCGTCAAAGAAAGTGAGTTGAGGCTGCTCATTTCACCGGGGGCAAGCCGTGGTGAAATGGGTTTAGATTTGATTGGGATATTTGGAGTGGGCGGAAAGAGAGCCGGAGTGGCTCTTGGTGAACTGGTGGAAATTCGAACAAGGTATGGCAAGTCATCAACATACCAAATCGACATAAATTCGGAGTGGCTCGGGTCCGATGATTGGGACATAGACTATTTTCAAGTTAGTTCCATTTCTGAAGGTAGCACCACCGTTGAAATCTCGAAATTGCGTCAAGTTTTCAATGAAAATGAAGTCGAAAAAATCAAATCGCACCTGGGCGAGATATACAGCTGGTTTATCAAAAAAGGTTGTGAAATATCAGTCAATGATCAAGCGATAAAGCCTGTCGATTTTAACTCTTGGGCATACCCCCCATCATATTTGCCTCGTCATGCTACTTTTGAAGTCTGGCCGACTTCTGATCAATTCCTCAAAGTAGATATTGTAGCTGGATTAATATTGGATCGGGACCCTGTCTCTGAAAATTACGGTGTTTACATATATTGTAATAACCGACTGATTGTTAAAGAAATGCGTACTCGTGAAGTCGGCTATTTCGTTAGCACGGAAGCTGGAGTTCCTCACCCGGACGCGTCCTTGTGCCGAGTTGTCGTCAAGATTGATGGCGCTCCAGAATTGATGCCTTGGAATAGTAGCAAGAGCGATGTCAATATTTCACACCCAGCATTTATGCAACTCGGGTCCACGATCATCTCATTGGTTGGATTTTATAGTAAGCTGTCAAGGCGTTGGAAGAATGATTGGAAGAGCAATGTATTTCGCCACAATAAAGGAAAATTCGAAGATGTAGATATTCAGGACATCAAAACCGGAAAAAAAATGGTGATGCCAAAGCTCCCTCGGGGCCAAAAGCTGGTTTATATCCAAAAACTCCTTGAGGCCAACAAGAGCAATATGAAGAAAGCGCCCTATACGACTGGGTTGATAGAGGCGATGGGTTTAGTTGAAGTCGTCCGAAAGCAGAAAATACTCACAAAAAACAGGGCCGCACTTATTTTGTTGGATAGCAATTTCGAAATTGCTTTGAAGGAATATATAGTGAGCGAAACCACACTATTTCCTCCATTTGAATACACTGACAAAAAAATCACGTCGCTTTTCAAACAACGAACTAGCGTCATCAACGAGGTGAAGCGTCATGTTCCGCAACTGACAACTGAGCTACTCAAAAAAGTGAACCACTATTACGGATTGAGAAACAAACTTATACATGAACGGACTACAATCCCAATCAGCGATCAACAAATTGATGATTACGAAGAGACTATTCAAAAAGTTTTGAGATTGTTATTCAAAATAAAATTCCCAAAAAAATGAATACATTATCTGACGTCGATAAAAAGCTTTGTCGCTCGTTTCATAATTGATGCTCAAGTTCGCAAACCCGAATTTTTAACCTTCGATTCCTTGGTCAGCTTGACTCGATTGTGTCAATATATTTACAACTTCACACCAAAAATCTCAATTTCCCCGACATTCCGACTCAAAAATTGACAATAATCTCTGGCACATTCCCTTAAACTCGGCCAAACATCATTCCAGACGCTGCAAATAATTTGACAGCAAAATGATAATCACCTCCCCAGTTTAAGGAAGTAGCCCATGTCCTATCAAGATTTCAAGAAGTCCGCAAACAGCCTGATCAACAGCCAGAACGGCGCCTGGACCGGCATTGACGCCGAGTCCGTTGCCCGGATGCAGTTGCAGAACCGGTTCAAGACTGGTCTCGACATTGCCAAATATACCGCCGCGATCATGCGCGAGGATATGGATGCCTATGATGCCGACAGCTCCAAATATACCCAGTCGCTGGGGTGCTGGCACGGGTTTATCGCGCAGCAGAAGATGATTTCGATCAAGAAGCATTTTGGCGATACCAAAAGACGCTATCTCTATCTGTCCGGCTGGATGGTCGCGGCATTGCGCAGCGAATTTGGCCCCCTGCCCGACCAGTCGATGCACGAGAAAACCTCGGTGCCTGCTTTGATCGAAGAGCTTTATACCTTCCTGCGTCAGGCCGATGCCCGCGAGCTCAACCTGTTGTTCCGCGATATCGATGCGGCGCGTGAAGCCGGTGATACGGCAGCCGAAAAAGCGGCGATGGACAAGGTCGAGAATTTCCAGACCCATGTTGTTCCAATCATCGCCGATATCGATGCTGGCTTCGGTAATGCAGAAGCCACTTATCTGCTTGCCAAGAAGATGATCGAGGCGGGGGCCTGCGCGCTGCAGATCGAGAACCAGGTGTCCGACGAAAAGCAGTGCGGCCATCAGGATGGCAAGGTCACCGTGCCCCATGAAGATTTTCTCGCGAAGATCCGCGCCTGCCGCTATGCTTTCCTCGAACTCGGCGTGGAAGATGGCATCATCGTCACCCGCACCGATTCTTTGGGCGCTGGCCTGACCAAGCAGATCGCGGTTTCCAACGAACCGGGCGATCTTGGCGACCAGTATAACAGCTTCCTCGATTGCGAGGAGATTGACCCCGCCACCGCGAAGAACGGCGATGTCATCCTCAACCGCGACGGCAAGCTGATGCGGCCCAAGCGGCTGCCGTCGAACCTCTTCCAGTTCAAGCCGGGCACCGGCGAGGATCGCTGCGTCCTCGACAGCATCACTTCGCTGCAGAACGGTGCCGACCTGCTGTGGATCGAAACCGAGAAGCCGCATGTCGAGCAGATCGCCGGGATGATGGACCGGGTACGCGAAGTCGTTCCCAATGCGAAGCTGGTCTACAACAATTCGCCGTCGTTCAACTGGACGCTGAACTTCCGCCAGCAGGTCTATGATGCGATGGCGAAGGAAGGTCTCGACGTGTCGGAATATGACCGAGATGACCTGATGGACGCCAAATATGACGACACCGAACTGGGCGAAGCGGCTGACAAGCGCATCCGCACTTTCCAGGCCGATGGATCGAAACGCGCCGGCATTTTCCATCATCTGATCACGCTGCCGACCTATCACACCGCGGCATTGTCAACCGACAATCTGGCCAAGGAATATTTCGGCGACGCCGGCATGCTGGGCTATGTTCTGGGCGTGCAGCGCAAGGAAATCCGCGAGGGCATTGCGTGTGTCAAGCACCAGAACATGTCTGGCAGCGACATTGGCGACGATCACAAGGAATATTTCGCCGGCGACGCCGCGCTGAAGGCTGGCGGTGCGCACAACACGATGAACCAGTTCGGATAGAACGCGCAGTTCGGGTGCCCCCGATGCCCCCGTCGCGGGGCACCTGATCCAAACAGTTTTCCTGGGGAGGAAAAAACTATCCGTCGGCAGCAATGTCGGCGGATTTTTTGTGCAAACCGTTGTCCAGGACGCTATCAGGGACGATCATATTGGGTTAAGGCCGTCGGGCCTAACCATCGTCCGGTTGGGTATCAGGGGGCAGCATGACATTGCGGAAATCCGGTTCTATCCTGGCGCTGGCGGCGCTGCTCTCGGCCTGCGGTGGCGGCGGCGGGGGCAGCAGCAATGTCGTCAGCCTGCCACCCGGTGGTGGCGGGGCGACCCCGGCACCTTCGCCGGTCAACACGACCTGTTCGTTGCAAAGCCGTCAGAACTGGGCGTTTGACCAGATCAACGAATGGTATTTGTTCCCCGAAACCCTACCCGCCGGCCTGAGCCCGGCACCTTATGCCTCGGTGCAGGATTATGTCGATGCCCTCACCGCCACGGCGCGCGGTCAGGGGCGGGACCGGTTTTTCACCTATGTTACCTCGATCGCCGAGGAGAATGCCTTTCTCAATTCCGGCGCGACAGCGGGCTTTGGTATCCGGCTGAGCTACGACAGCCCGTCATCGCGGGTGTTCATTCTCGACGCCTTTGAAGGCGCGCCGGGGCTGGCCGCCGGAATGGATCGCGGCGGCGAGATCCTGGCAATCGGGACCAGCACCGACAATCTCCAGACCGTGACCTCGCTCTTCGCCCAGGGTGGCGCGGGTGCGGTCAGCGCGGCGCTGGGCCCCTCGACCGCGGGCACCAGCCGGGTGCTGCGCTTTCGCAACGCTGCGGGCAACGAGACCACCACCACCGTCACCAAGGCCAATTTTGCCATCCAGCCAATCTCGCCGCGCTATGGGGTGCAGATCCTCGACAATGGCGGCACCCGCACCGGCTATGTCAATCTGCGGACCTTTATCGACACCGCCGAACCGCAGTTGCGCGATGCCTTTCTGCAGTTCCGCGACGCCGGGGTGACCGAGCTAGTCGTCGACCTGCGCTACAATGGCGGCGGGCTGGTGCGGACCGCCGAGCTGTTCGCCGACCTGCTCGGCCGCAACCGCTTTGCCAGCGATGTCCAGTCGGTGACCCGCTTCCGGCCCAGCAAATCATCTTTCAACGAGACCCGCAACTTCCAGACCCAGCCACAGTCGGTCGCGCCGACCCGGATCGCCTTCATCACCACCGGCGGCTCGGCCTCGGCCAGCGAACTGGTGATCAACGCGATGATCCCCTATCTCGACCCCGATATGGCGCTGATCGGCAGCAACACGTTCGGCAAGCCAGTGGGTCAGGTCGGGCTCGACCGCGAAGCCTGCGATGACCGGATCCGGATCGTCGCCTTTGCAACCGAGAATGCCGCCGGTAACGCCGACTATTTCAGCGGCCTTGCCGGTTCGGTTGCCAACAGCTGCCAGGCGGCGGATGACATTGCCCTGCCGCTCGGTGATCCCGGCGAGGCGTCGACCGCGCGGGCGCTCGGCTTTCTTGCCGGCGCCGCCTGCACGCCGATCAGCGGCGCGGGTGCGACAATCGCCGGGCAGCGCGAGCCGCTGTCCGTGCCCCGCGAGCTGCTGATGCCGACCCGGCCAACCCCCGCCCAGCGCGAGGTTCCCGGGGCTTTCTGATACCGGCCGGAGAGACCGGCGCGCCGTTCCCCTGCACGGAGCATTTGACAATGCTGCCCCGATTATGGCTATGCTGTCCCGATGGACGCAGCAAGGGATCATCGCCTGATGGAGGCCAGCCTCGAAGCGCTCGACGAGCGCTATGACGGGATGGCCGCCGAACTGTTCGACCGGTTTATCGCCGATCACCCGCAATATGCGCCGGTGTTTCTCAACCCCGAGGCGGCGCGCGAGCGGATGACGCGCGAAACGCTCGAGGCGATGCTCGGTCTGGCGGCGGGCGAATCCTGGGTCGATCACGAAGTGACCAACTTTGTCGACCTGCACCATGACTATGCCGACTTCACCCCGGAGGATTATGCCGCCTGGTTCGCGCTGGTCATCCGGACCATGGCGAGCCGCGCCGGTGCGGACTGGCCGGCCGGTGCCAGCGCCGCGTGGCAGCGTCAGGCCGACGCGCTGGTCGCCAGGGTCGCGGCGGTCGAGCGGAACCGGGAAGTGCCGGAGCGCAGCCGTATCTCATCCTAACCCGTGGAACAGCGGATGGAAGGCGATCACAGCATCCGGCACCGTAACCCGAAGCGGCAGGATCTGATAATAGTCGGCCGGCTCGCCATCGGGGCAGAGATCGGGATAGAGCCGAAATCCGAAGCGCTTGTAATAGACGGGATCGCCGACCAACACGCATCCCGCCGCCTCGCGTTCACGCAGCATCGCGAGGCCTGCCTCGATCAGCTGGCTACCGATATGCCGTTTCTGCCATTCCGGTGCCACCGCAATCGGGCCAAGCGCGTACCATCCGGGCGAGCCATCCGCCGCGAACGCTTCGGTAAACGTCACCTGTCCCACGACAGCGCCGTCCTGTTTCGCGACCAGCGACAGGGCCAGCGCCCCTGCATCGCGGAACCGGTCGATCAGGTCCTGCTCATTGCCGCCAGCGAACGGCATCGGCGCGAAAGCGCGCCTTGTGATGGCGCGGATCGCCGCGTAATCGGCGGGCGTTTCGGGCCGGATGACCAGTGTCATCGCGCGGCAATCGCGCCGATCAGCAGCGCCAGCGTGCCGGTGCAGCTCAGGGTGCGGACGTGGTTCCACGCCAGCCAGCGCTGCCGGTAGCGGCGCCACATCGCCTCGCCCTCCGGCCCTGCGGCATCGGTTGCCTCAAGCGCGTTGTTGAGGGGCACATTGCCGATGATAGTGACCAGCAGCATGCCGAGCAGATAGAGCGCGCCGCCGCTCGCCATCTGCCACGCCCCCGGGGTCTCCGATACCATCACCCCCGTGACCGCGAGGAACAGGCAGGCGAGGCCGCTAGCGAAGAACAGCGGCAGGAACAGCGATCGGACAATGACCCGGTTGATCGCCTGCATCGCCGCCATGCCGACCGTTCGCCCCGCCGCGTCCAGCGCCTGCACGACGAAGACCGAGAAGGCGAAATAGATGCCCGCCATCAGGCCAGCCGACAGCGCGGCGAACCAGAGCGTTGCGGTGATCACCGCCTCCATCGGACCATCTCCCGGGCTTTTATCCCGTCACCAGCCTGCCTAGCCCTCGGCAACCGCTTTCGGCATCAGCAGGCCGAGCACCACGGCGACCAGCAGCAGCGCCGGGACGTCGCCGAGCATATGGCCCATATGTTCCGGGTTCTGGAATGATTGCACCGCCATGATCGCGGCGTGGACCACGCTCGACCAGACGGTGAACCAGATCAGCGAGCGATGGGCAGCGGGATCGGCGGCGGCGCGGATCAGGAAAATACCGAGCGTCGCGTAAACGCCGACGATCATCATGTAATAGTTCGATGCCGCCGGCGGCCCTTCGTGCCACATCCAGCCCGACGGCCAGACCAGCGCCAGCGGATAGACCAGGCAGAATATCGCCCCGAACAGGACCAGCGCGACCTGCAGATATGTATAGCGTCCAATCATCTCTTTTCCCCCCCATATGCCCGCATCCATTGCCGAGCCGGGCCGAAGCTAGGCCCGATTACCAAAAATGGCAAATCGCCCGCGGGAAGCCGTCGCTCAGTCCCGCGCCGACCGCACGACCAGCCACCAGCCGACAAGGATCAGCAGCAGCGCCGCGCCGAAGGTGACGAGATTGGCATCCATTCCGTTGCCCAGCGGCGGCACCCCGTCCGGATCGCTCAGCGCGCCGCCGTAGAGCGGCATGGTCGCGGCGGCGAGCATGAACGCGCCGAGCACGCAGCTGCTGATCGCGCCCGACACATGAACGCCGAATTGCCCGGCCCGCGGGCCGCGCCACAGCATCCACAGCGCCAGCAGACCGACCGCCGAGGCCGAGAAGATCGCCCACATGGTGTGAAAGCGCGCGTGCGCCACCCAGTCGGGGTGGAAGATATGGGTCGGGGTCAATATGTCGACGACCGGCGGAATGAAGGTGTATATCGCGGTTCCGATCGTCATCAGCCACAGGCCGGGACTGCTGGTTCGCGTTGCGTCCGTCATAGTCCATCCCCTCCCGGTGATCGATCCGCCGCTGTTACACCCAAAACCGGCATTTGTCATCTTTGGTTCTTTCGCCGCGCCGGCTGGTTCACACCGAACCGCTTTTTTATTTTCCGTGACCTTCCGGTTCCGCGTCCGCGTCGGGCTCCGGCGGTACGATGCGGTCGAGCCGCGCCAGAGCCGTCAGAAGCGCGCGATTGTCGGGTTTTCTGACTGTCCCGACATAGCGCCCGCCGCGCAGGACCGGGCGGTAGCGGCCGAGCCTGATCTGTTGGAACAGCCCCTCGAGTGTGACCTTTGGCCGGAGGGTTCCCAGCGCGCCCAATATCCCGTCCCAGGCCGCGGCAAATTCCTCCGCCCCCGGCTTGCGGCGGAGGCGATAGGCGCTCTCCCGGCTCATTCCGACCAGCATTGCCGCCTTTTTGACGCAGCGGGTTTCGGCGAGATAGCCGAGAAACTCCGCCTGGCGAACCGGCGTCCAGCCGTCGGCGCGCGGTCGCAGCGGGACCGGGGTGAAGGCGGGGATGCGGGACAGGCGGCGGCTCTGGACGGCGCTGCTGCGGGGGTCGGGGCGGTTGTTGGGCATGCGGGGATTAAGGCATATTTGGGGGCGTGTAGGAAAGGGGTTTTACCAAATTCGTCATTCTGAACTTGTTTCAGGACTTCTTACGGCAGCCGCGCAATCGAGAGGGGTCCTGAAACAAGTTCAGGATGACGACTCTCCTTTATTGAGTGTGTGCCTAGATGCGACGGGTGCTTGGCTCAGAATAACGACCGTGGTTTCAGGCAGCCTTCGCGCTGATTTCCTTCACCGCCAGTTGCAAATTCATCGCGCCGAGGACGCCGAGCAATGTTTCCAGCGTCGGATTGCCGTCCTCGCTCAGCGAGCGATAGAGCGCCTGCCGCTTCACGCCCGCCTTCCCGGCGATCATGGTCATGCCTTCGCTGCGCGCGACAACGCCGAGCGCATTGGCGATATAACCCGCATCTCCGCTTTCCAGTGCATCGTTGAGCAGTTCAACGACATGCGCCGGTTCGGTAATATATTTTGCCGCATCAAAGGGCGTGGTCTGCAATTTGGTCATTTCTATATGTCCTGTGTTACCTAAACAGGGATTAAGTCCCTGCTTTAAATCTGTTTCGCCATCTCCTTGGCTTTCGCTATGGCCTTTGCCTGTCCTTTCTTGTCGCTACCGTAGAGCAGAAAAACCAAGGTCTGCCCCTGCAGGGTGTAATATAGTCGATAGCCCGGCCCATATCGAATCCGCAGCTCGCTCACACCGTCACCAAGCGATTTCCAGTCACCCAGCAACCCGGACTCTACCCGCACCAATCGCACCGCTATTTTAGCCTTCGCCATTGGGTCGCGCAGCCCGTCTAGCCAATCTTCAAACTCGGCCGTTTTTTCGATCCGATACATTGTCACTTATATATGACGATTTTCAGAAAAGTCAAGCAGCGTGAACAGCTGGATTTTCCTGTTTCGTCATTGCGAGGGGCGACGCCCCGAAGCAATCCAGCGCGGCAATCACCAACAAGGGCGGCAAGACGCTCTGGATTGCCGCGTCGCCTGCGGCTCCTCGCAATGACGCGTGCCATGCAAACCCGATTGCATTCCCCTCGCCCCTGCGCGAAACACTCCCCAGAAAAACGGGAGAAACAGCATGACCGACCTCGAACAGTCGCGGCTGAAGACCGTGCGCGATCATATGGCGCTGGAGATCACCCACGAATGGGATGCGGTCATCGATACGTTCGAGCATCCGCGCTATGAATTATACGGCAATGGCACGGTGTTCGACGGCGAGGAAGCGGTGCGGGCCTATTTCGCGATGTCGCGCACGCCCTTTCCCGACCAGGCCAATGACGTGATCGCGATCGGCGCGGCGGGCGCGGATGTCGTGCTGATCGAATTCTGGCTGACCGGCACCCATCTCGGCCCGCTGACCATCAGCGAGCGGGTGATCGAGCCGACCGGCAAAGCCTTTCGCGTCCGCATGGCCGCGAGCTTTGAATTTGCGCCGGGGACGAACCGGATTATTTGTGAGCGGGCTTATTTTGGGGAGGGGATGATTGCGCAGGAGGTGGGATTGTAGGGGGTGGAGAAAAGTAAGCTGTCACCTTAATTCTAGTGAGCTAATTTGAAATTCTAGTGAGCTAATTTGACATTATCCATCCATTCATCATTTTCAAAAACCCTATCTCTTTGTGGACTTTTATATTCATAAGGAATTATGACATCGCTTTCTGCAACTTCAATTTTGTTACTTAAAGAAAGCATGACTACGTGAAAGTCGTCTACGGTTGATTTTGGAGTTGATGGGAAACCGTAAACTGAACCATTTTCGATAGCCTTAAGCACCGTCCAGTAGCTTCCAGAATCGATAATTGGAGTTCGGAGCATTTCAGCCATATAGCTATTTAATGCTTCTGAAGATTTTGCTGATTCCTCTTGAAGGTCAGACCAAGCGATAATTTCCGTTTTTTCTTCGAGGTTGTTTTTACTTAGAAAAATCGTCACACCACATCCGGCGACAGTTATGAATCCAGCTGCGCAAGTGATAATAAGAATGTAAGTCGGATAAGAAATAGAGAGCCAAGAAGCAATAGCAACCAATGCTATTGCGATATCGATCGGAACAGTTCCCTTTTTCAGATAATTCTTCAAATTGATTCCATTAATCTTTTGCGGCCAATCGGCTCCAAGCCATTCCAGCCGCCATTGCATGTGCCGCAGTTATAGGCGCAACGATAACATACCCCGCAAATCCTCCCACAAGCAAGAATATTAGGAATTGTGCAATGTACTTTCTATTTTCGCTCTTGAAAAGTTTTTCAATAACGTCAGCAAAACCATGGATTTCCTTGTTCCGTTTAGACGTTCTAATCCAAAGCAGAAGAGCTCCGAAAACACAGAACGAATACAAATAAATATTGAAAGAAAATTCTAATCCACCCATTTTAATCTTTTTTATTTTCCAAAACTTCAATTCTTACCATAAGTGATTTTAATTTTTCAATTATATCCTTCAAGTTTTTCTTGTCTACTTGGAAAAAAAGATCCTTTTTATAATCTGTGTTAATGTAGACCACTGCAGTGATAGCCTGACCTGAAATTTCATTTAAATCATCGAAATCATACCTAACATCAACTTCTCCTTCGATCGTCCTAAATGAAGGTAGAACAGTGTTACCCAATCGCAACGACTCAACTTCTTTTGATAACTCTGCCTTTTTATCTTGTATAATTTCCAACGCTTCTCTTACAGCTGCGGAGCAATTACCCGGCACAATTTCATCGCTGACGAATCGAAAAAAATCGTCAGTCGTAACATCCAAATCGTAAATCGCGCCGACCGTCAGCGACAGAGCCGAAATCAAATCACCGGCAATTTTTCGATCGAGCCCACTGTGTTTTGCCACATCTGCTAAGCGATAAGGTGCTTTACCGGCAAAATTTTCGAGCACGTAATTTACTACATTTCGACGTTTCTCATCATCTAAGCCAGCTAACAGCTCAAACCCCAATTTAATATGCGGAGTAACATTTTGCGGGATATCCTCAAGCCTGTGCCTTAGGGTTCGTTCGTCCATGGAACTATCTGGTAATGCATCCGTCATTTTAAGCCTCAAAAATATTCATTGTTTGTGATTACCTATGTATCGTTTCAGCAAATTACAAATCGGGCTATACCTAAAACCTGCATTCTGACGAATTTCCCAAATGTTGCATCAATTAACCCAACAATACAAGCCGATCGCGAAATTTCAGTACGGCTATGGTGACAATTTATTAAAATCACTCCAAGACACACGGCTCAAATTGCCGAGATATTGCCGTAAAAGCTCAATTGTCTAAAGCCTGCAACGTTGGCGATATACAGAAATACGGTGAATACGCTGACAGTGTACTAAATGCACCAAATTCGAGCCACTTTCAGCGCGGTCCCCCAATAACGCCCGCCATGTTAAACTGGTTTCAGAATCAATCGCGCCCAAATCACAGCCTATGAGCATGGAGAAATGGGCCCTGAAACAGAGTTCAGGGTGACGAGATTATTCTCGTCAAATAACAAGCCCGGCACACTAATATTACGCCATGCAAAAACAACCCGGTTTTGATATCCTCCCTCCCACCCACAAAGGCAGGAGGAAACCCATGACAGACACCCAAACAACCGAACGCCACGGCCACTGCCTGTGCGGCGCGGTCAAGATCACCGCGAAACAGGCCGCCAGCCATGTCGGGGCCTGTCATTGCCGGATGTGCCGGCGCTGGGGTGGTGGGCCGTTTCTGGAGATTGACTGCGGCACCGATGTGATGATCGAGGGGATGGATAATGTGACTGTCTATCCCTCGTCCGAATGGGCGGAACGGGCATTTTGTTCGGCCTGCGGCAGCAACCTGTTCTATCGGCTGACCGGATCGGGCGAGCATATGGTCTGCGCCGGGCTGTTCGACGACGAGGACGGGCTGAGTTTCCGGTCGCAGGTGTTTATCGACGCCAAGCCGGATTATTACAGCTTTGCCGAGGATACCGAGAACATGACCGGCGAACAGTTGTTTGCGCAGGTTCAGGAGGAAGCGCAGGAATAGCACCGGCGCGCGAAAGCTGCCGTTGACCTGCGGTCGCCTTCGGCTCGACAGGCTCAGGACGAACGGTGGGGTTGGACGTATCTTTCCGGCCTCGCCCCAATCCGTTCGTGCTGAGCTTGTCGAAGCATGGGTGGAACTGGCGACTGTTGCTCTGCAGACGCTGACCCTTCGACAAGCTCAGGGCGAACGGTAGCGTTGGACGCGCCTGTTCTTGCCTCACCCAACCCGTTCGTGCTGAGCTTGTCGAAGTACGGGTGGGATTAGCTAATCTTGCCTCATAGACGCCGCCGTTGACCTACGGTCGCCTTCGGCTCGACAGGCTCAGGGCGAACGGTGTGGCTGTCCTTCGACAACCTCAGGGCGAACGGTGGGTTTGGCACCTCTCCCCTCGCCGCTCCCCAATCCGCGCGCCAGCATCCGTTCGGCCCGCGCGAGGGCGCGGTGGCTGTAGCTTTTTAGGCGGTTGTTGGCGGGGTAGAGGCGCGGCGAGGACGGGTGAAGACCCCGCGTGCGCAGGCGGCGGTTGAACAGGCAGGCGTCGGCGTGGTGGAAGCTCCACTCGCTGCGCCAGGTCAGCGAGAGCGAGACCGAGACCTCGTCGTGGACCTTGACCCAGTGCGGGCTGAGGATCGGGACGTAGACCGCCTCGCCGGGAGCGAGGTCGACCGGCCGGCCGCGCCCGGCCCATTCCGGCTGCCACGGCAGGTTGCGCGGGCCGCCGGCGAAATATTGTTCGAAGAAGCGGTCGCCAATGATGTCGGGATCGGCGGTGGGAAAGAGAGTCATCGTCTTGGCGCCGCGCGCCTGGAACAGAATATTGTAATCGGGATCGAAATGCAGCGGCGTGACCGCGCCCGGCGAGGAGATGAACACGAAGCCCTCGAGCCGCATCATCGGTCCGGTGCGCGGGCGGACGACCGGCTCGATCGCGGCGAGCACATCGCGCATCAACTGCGCATAGGCCGGGTCCTGATCGATGGTCTTGAGCAGCACCCAGGAACCGCAGGTCTCGATCCGGGCGATGGTCTGGTGGATATCAAGGCCGGTATGGGGCGTCTCGGCATTGCTGATGCCGAGCGGCAGATCGGTCGCGGCGTTATGCTCGAGCGATTGCGGGCGCAGCCGGCGGGCGAGCGCGGCCAGCGCGTCGAGCTGCAGCAGGGGGTGATCGGCGATCTGGTGTGCAAGCTGGCGCGGGGCAAGCGGATAGGCGGCGGCCAGCGCGCCGATCATGTCGGATGAAAAGGGTGGACCGCTCATGGCTGCCATGTCCTCGCTGGTTGTCGGGTCCGCGAAAATAGCGGTGGAGGGTTAAGAAACCGCAAAACCGTGCCGGTCGGTCGAGGAGAAAGATGGGCCCGTGCTGCCCGGCGCTTAGCGGCGATTACGGCGGGAACCATCCCGCGGTTCATGCATAGGTTATCTGTGCGGGCGCTATCGCCTGCATCCCCCCACGGGCCGGCAATCCGGCTCAACAGAAGGAACAAGAATATGGGTAAACTGATAGACAAGACCAAAGGCAATGTGAACGAGGCGGTGGGCAAAGCCAAACGGCACAGCAACAATCCCGAGACCCGCGCCAAAGGCAAAGCGCAGGAAACCAAGGGCAAGGCCCAGCAGGTCAAGGGCGCGGTCAAGGGCGCTCTCGGCGACGATATCTGAACTTCCCCCGAGCTTGGCGCTGTCCGCTTTCTCCCTCCTCCTGCGGACAGCGCCAAAAGAAAGCCGGCCCTCACGGGTCGGCTTTTTTTTGGTGCGGGATGGTTCCGACCCGTTCGTGCTGAGCTTGTCGAAGCACCTTTGCGCAAGCCACCCTTCGACAGGCTCAGGGCGAACGGTGATACCAGATGTGCCTTTCCGGCCTCACCCTGATCCGTTCGTGCTGAGCTTGTCGAAGCATGTTTCCGGGCCCACGCGGTCCTTCGACAGGCTCAAGGCGAACGGGGATCTGCGACGCGTCGGCCCTGGTTACCCCCGGGTGCCCTGCATCGCGATCAGTCCGCCTTGCGCGCGACGATCTTGATCTCGACCAGGCCGGTTGGTTCATAGAGCGCCGATATTCCGATCGCGGTCCACGCGGGGAATGGCGCCTTGATATAGCGGTTCTTGACCTCGGAAAATTCGTTGATCTGTCCCGCGAGGTCGGTGTGGAAGGTGGTCAGGTCGACGACATCGTCCCAGCCGACACCGGCGCGGCCGAGCGTCGCTTCGATCCGTTTGAACGCGCGGTCATAGGCGGCTGTGCCATCGGTCTCGCCGGGATCGGGTACGGCAACCACCCCGGACAGATAGACCGCGTCCCCCGCGATCACCGCATCGGCAAAACCGACCGCGGTCTGGAAGGCGAGAGCCTCGGCATTTTCGGGCATCAGGACGTCTTTCGCCTCCTTGGCTTGCAGCGGGGCGGCGGCGAGCGTTGCGGCAGCGATGGTGGCGGAAATCAGGTAGGTCAGGCGCATGATTGTCTCCTTCTAAGTCTGTTCAAAACACAAGCGGGAGCAGGCGTATTGATCTCACTCCACCGGATCAAGGGTGATCGACAGGATCTTGGGGAAATCCTCGCTCATCACATTGCCTTCATTGTCATATTGCTCGCCAATGCCGATGGTCGCGGTCGCGGTGCGTCCGATAAATTCCGGCGGCATGTCCTGAAAGTCAAACCACGGATAGCAGGCATCGACATTGCACAAAGCGGTCTGGCTTTCATCGGCTGGCTCCGGGTCTTCGGTCGAAGCCAGTTCGGTAAAATCGAGATAGCAATTGTCGCCGCATTCAAAGCCGTCGATCCGGATGCGAACCGTGTCCTCGGCGGGATCGGCCGCCTCAACTTCGAGCGCGCTTTCCTCGGCCTCGGGCTCGCGCTCGGCGGCGGGCGTCTCGCTGGCGGCGCAGGCGGTGAAGGCCAGGATGGCGATGGTCGTCAGCGGCAATGGGAGGAAAGGGGACATAGGTGCGAACTCCGGTATAATATATTCGCTATCCTGAACTTTTTTTGGCGTGCCGTCCAGCAGGGGCGTCCACCAGCGCGCAGTCCGTTAGTGCCGGGCTTGTCAAAGCACCCTTCGACAGGCTCAGGGCGAACGGGTTTTTATAACGCGGAGGCGCTAGGAACAGGCCTCGACATAGCCGAGTACCGGCATCGTGCCGACGTGGACCTGGCTGACCTTGCCATCGCCGCCGATCTCGAAGCGCAGCGCGCTTGCGCCGCTGGCGGCATTGGGCGCGGTCAGATATTTGGCCGGTGCGTCGGCATATTTGTGCGGCGTTTCGGTGAAGGGAAACTGTTTTTTGACATCGGCTTCGCTGGTGCCGGGACCAATGCCCTGGGCCAGCCTGACCTTGGAGCCCTCGCCAATCGAGATGCGGCGGATCTTGCCGCCTTCGGCAATCGCATAGCTGCGGGGATAGTCGGGAGAGGTCAGAACCCGGCAGGTCTCCGATGCCTGCACCTCCTCTTCGCGCCAGCGGCTGGTGGCGGGAACCGCCGCGCCGATACGCAGATCACCGAGACCGGCGAGCGTGAGGGTGTTTGCCGATGGCGCCGGAGGGTTAGCGGGGGCTGTTTTCTCCGGGGCCATCGGCGTCGCGGGCGTTACAGAAACAGTCTCGTCCGCGGCCGGCTCGGCATCGGGGGAGGACTGCGATGAACAGGCCGCCAGGAGCGCGAGCGGGAGGAGGGAGAGGGTTTGTTTCATTCTGGGGTTACGCGCTGGTGGGGGAAAGGTTGCGTGATGCGGCAAGGATTGGAGAAGTGCGGATATTGTGGCTGCTTAGCAGTCGTCATCCTGAATTCGTTTCAGGATCCCCATCGTCGGCGTGCTATCGCAAGAGGTCGTGAAACAAGTTCAGGATGACGAGGCTTTGGCTCGGAATGACCGGCTTTTGGCGTTTGCTGCGCCTGCCAGCAGGGATATCGTACACGATTTCTCAACCGTTTCCGCGCATGATGAGGACAGGAGAGATGGAACCGGAAAATGGACGGCCTGATTGCCTTCATCCTGTTGAACCTGCCCGGGGCGGCGGCCCTGGTGATCGCGTTCATGCTGGGCCGCGCGGTCGAACAGTATCGCGTCAAGGTCCGCCGGGAGGCGTGGCGGCGCAAGAACGGGCCGCAATATCACACCGGCGGCAAGAAGTCCGGCGTCGATTTCGCCGCCGACCAGCTCAGAACGGTCAGCCGCGCCAAATTCTCGTCCCGGCCGCTGCTCAACAAGTCGGAGGCCAATGTCTTCACCGCGCTCGACAATGCGGTGATCGCGCGCAATCCCGGCTGGCAGGTGATGGCGCAGGTCTCGCTCGGCGAGTTTCTCGCCAGCCCCGACAAGGACGCCTTTCTGAGCGTCAATTCGAAGCGCGTCGATTTCGCGCTGATGGACGACCGCTGCCGCGTGGTCCACGCGCTGGAATATCAGGGATCCGGCCACCATGCGGGCAACTGCGCCGCCGCCCGCGATGCGGTCAAAAAGGAAGCGCTGCGCAAGGCGGGGATTGGGTATCACGAGGTGGTGGCGGGGCATACGACGCCGAGCGAGCTACGGGCGCTGGTAGAGAAGTTGGTGCCGGGGGGTTGAGGGACAGTGGGGAAAAGTGCACTGACAGTGTAATTCAGATTTTTCTGCATTTAGTAAACTGTCAACGTAATCCCGTAGCCCTAATTAGTTTATTTCTGCAGAATCTTGATTTTCCCCTTCAATTTATTGGCTTCCTCTAGAAGCTGCTGATAATCTGCGCTTATCACTGAAGGTTTAATGACTTCTTTTGCGGTTGCTGTTGAAATTCTCTTCTCCTGGGATATCGCTAGTTCAAACAATTTCATCTTCTGCTCGTTCAATGCCAAACACATCGCTTCCGCTTTCTTTTTGCTCTGTATCGAGCGATCAACTCCATCCGCCCTCGTAACGCAAAATACAGCAGGAACTCCCCCACCCGTCGCAAAAAACGTGAACGGTCTCTGGGCCAAAATTGGTAGCACCATATCAATATGTTTTGCGAAGTCGTTTCTTGCATTGCTACCCATATTTCGCAAAAATGCATCGCCCCCGAGCCAACCGGGAATTCGACATCGTTCAAGCGCAGAAAACAACTCCAGCATTCGATCTGGATATTCTTGGTGGGGCGGTTTGTTTTCGCGCCAATCCATAGCTTGAAAAAATGGACTAATGACATCTTGATCATATCCATCAAGAAACACAAAATCTGCACTCTCACCTTCGACGAACTGCTCTTTCACATTTTGATCAACTCGATTGTTTGAAATATACGCACCGAGATGGTCCATTTCGTCAAACAGCATTACGTTCTTCATGGCTGCAAGAGCTTGTCGAACTTCCAAATAATGCAGAAACTCCCCTGTCCCAGAAAGTATATGTTTCATTGCGATCAAATCATCGACCGAAAGCGCAAAAAAGTCATGCTTCTCTGCTATGGGTTGCACCTCTTTAATTTCTTTTATCGTGGAGGAGAAAGGAGTAAAAGATTCTAGTGTTAATCCGATCGGAAAAACATGACGCAAATTCTTAGTCTTGATTCTTCTAATTTCTTGATGCCCTCCTTTGACTTTCTTCGAAAACAAAGGAGTATTGGAATCCGAATATAGATAATCAATGAACCGCTTTGTCTGCCTGTATGCCGATAGTAGGAGCCGCTCGACGTTATCCAAATGGCCCTGCATATTTTCAGCTGGAGGCTGCAGTGCCTCAACCCCTGCTTTACACTCAATCGAAATTAGGACGTCGTCGCATAAAATGACACAATCTGTTTCAGCCCAGTTCCCATTTCCGATAGGATAAAACACTTCACCCAAGACTTCGGCACCTTTAAGATGTCCACCCATTATCGCTTGAAAGGAGTTTTCAGATAGTTCTTTCTGTTTCGTGTTCCAAGCTTCTTGATAGCTTGGTTGTCGCTTGACTATTGCTCGTTGAATTGCTCGATATGCTGCGTCTCTGACAAAATTTGGTTCTGTGCAATAAAAGTCGTCCTCAATCTTAACCAACGGCCTAATCCGAGCGGGCAGCGTCTTGAAAGGTGTTCCAGCATACTCCGAACCGCTCAGAAATGACGTATCTTCACCTGGGTCAAACGCGAGGTCTTGTAGAAGCAATTCAGGTAACTCGGTATGACGTGACAGGTTAAAACTGCCACCGAAGAACATGTCATTTATTGCGTTTCTGGCTATACCCGCAATTTCTGGATTTTCGTCCACCATCGCCTTAAAAGTTTCGTCCATACCCAGCCCTTTTTCTTCCGTTGCTAGGTTAACTTCATCCATTAGCTTTTCCATGGCGCTCGCACCGTTAGAAAGACCCTCACGGGTGGAGTCCGTGATCTTCTGAATTTCAAGCGCTATTTTGGCGCTGTCAATTCCATATAATTTTAAAAGAATCTCATCGTGCGTAGCGAGCGAGTAAGCAAAAAACTCCTCCTCCAAAACTTGATACCGCTTTCCTCGGATCATCACCCAGTTGCTTAGAATTTCAAATGCCAACTTTTGGTTTTCAAAATCAGGATAATCAGTGTCATTTTTGCTTTGAGCCATGCCATAGAGGAAGCATTTGCTTAACGCTGATGATGCTAACTCCAATATCCTGTTAGCAACATCTTCCTCGACATTGGCGAAATCGCCTTTCGATATTCCATCGCTAGCTATAACAGCATGAATATACTCCATAGCAAAAAATATATTTGCCTCGTCGGCGCTCGCCGGAGCAAGTTCTTTACTCTCCGATTCCTGAGACTTTCCCATCAATGCAAGAAACATCATACTCCAGAAATAACCGATCAGGGACGGCGGATACTGGGTGTTGATTAGCCGTCGTATTTCGTCGCAGATTTCTCTTAGTTCATCGAGAACCTGATTTGCATCCGGTAAATCAAAAGATGTGGCTTGATCGTCGTCCATATCCGTTAATTTTCGACTCCTCTGCTATGCAAGGCACCACCCCAACCCCTCCTCTGAAGAGGAGGGGCTTTTTTAGTGGATCACTCTGCCGGTTCGACCTTCTCTTCGACCTCGTCCGCCGGCAGATACAGCCTATCGCCCATATCCTTATATTTCTCGCTCATCTCGCGCATCCCCTCTTCCGCTGCCGCCTTGCTCGCGGCTGCGGTATCCGCGCCCAGTTTCTCGCTCGCGATAAAGCCTTCGGCGCTCTGGTTCTGCTTGCTGGCAAAATCGCGGACTTCCTGCGAAATTTTCATGCTGCAGAATTTCGGGCCGCACATGCTGCAGAAATGGGCGGTCTTGGCGCCTTCGGCCGGGAGCGTCTGGTCGTGATATTCCTCGGCCGTGTCGGGGTCGAGGCTGAGGTTGAACTGGTCGCGCCAGCGGAATTCGAAGCGGGCTTTTGACAGCGCGTCGTCGCGGACCTGGGCGGCGGGGTGGCCCTTGGCGAGGTCGGCGGCGTGGGCGGCGAGCTTGTAGGTGACGACGCCGACCTTGACGTCGTCGCGGTCGGGCAGGCCGAGATGTTCCTTGGGCGTGACATAGCAGAGCATCGCCGTGCCGTACCAGCCGATCTGGGCGGCGCCGATGCCGCTGGTGATATGGTCATAGCCGGGCGCGATGTCGGTCGTGAGGGGGCCGAGCGTGTAGAACGGTGCCTCGCCGCAGACCTCGAGCTGCTTTTCCATATTCTCCCTGATCTTGTGCATCGGCACGTGGCCGGGGCCTTCGATCATCACCTGCACGTCCGACTTCCACGCGCGGTGGGTCAGCTCGCCGAGCGTGTAGAGTTCGGAGAATTGCGCCTCGTCATTGGCGTCGGCAATCGAGCCGGGGCGCAGGCCGTCGCCGAGGCTGTAGGCGATGTCATAGGCCTTCATGATTGCGGTGATGTCGTCGAAATGTTCGTAGAGGAAGCTTTCCTTGTGATGGGCGAGGCACCATTTGGCCATGATCGAGCCGCCGCGGGAGACGATGCCGGTGACCCGCTTGGCCGCCATCGGGACATAGGGCAGACGGACGCCGGCGTGGATGGTGAAATAGTCGACGCCCTGTTCGGCCTGTTCGATCAGCGTGTCGCGGAAGATTTCCCAGGTCAGGTCCTCGGCGACGCCGCCGACTTTTTCCAGCGCCTGATAGATGGGCACGGTGCCGATCGGGACGGGGCTGTTGCGGATGATCCATTCGCGGGTGTCGTGGATGTTGCGACCGGTGGAGAGATCCATCACCGTGTCGGCGCCCCAGCGGATCGACCAAACCATCTTGTCGACTTCCGATGCGACATCGGACGCGACCGCGCTGTTGCCGATATTGGCGTTGATCTTGACGAGAAAATTGCGACCGATCGCCATCGGTTCGGATTCAGGGTGGTTGATGTTGTTCGGGATTATCGCCCTGCCCCGCGCAATTTCATCGCGGACAAATTCGGGCGTGACATAGTCGGGGATCGCCGCGCCAAAGCTTTCGCCGTCGCGCTTATATTCCTTTAGCCGCTCGCGCCCGAGATTTTCGCGCTCGGCGACATATTCCATTTCCGGGGTGATGATACCCTGACGCGCGTAGTGCATCTGGCTGACATTCGCGCCGGGCTTGGCGCGCAGCACCTTGCGGCGGACATTGGGAAAAGGCGCGACGCCGCCGGAGCGGTCCGGGCCGAGCTGGCCATTGTCCTCCGGCTTCACTTCGCGCTGGTCGACTTCCTCGACATCACCGCGCGCGCGGATCCAGGGGGAGCGCAATTCGTTGAGGCCGGTGTTGATATCGATCAGGGCTTCGGGATCGGTATAGGGCCCGCTGGTGTCATAGACCCGCACCGGAGCCTCGCCGCCTTCGAGGCTGATCTCGCGCATCGCGACGCGGATCCCGGAGCCGCTATGCGCGGCAACATGGACTTTTTTCGAACCGCTGATCGGGCCGGTGGTTACGCCGATTTCGGTTTTTGCGGGTAGGTCGGCCATTTTTCTTCGTTCCTTTGTCATTCACGGAACGAGGGCGGGGCTTTTGTGAACGCCGCTCCCTCCCTCCGCCCGTAAGCCCTCATCATCGAGGGGCGGGATCAGGTTCAGCGGGTCGCAGGGCGTTACACCTGCCTCTCAGACGCATTGACGAGTCCCATCAAGATTTGATGGGATGGCGACTCCCCGGGGATGCGGCGATGGTAATGGCAAGCAGGCGGGATGTCATGCCAATTCTGGCCCGGGGTTGACGCAATGGTGATTTAATCAGACGATTAAGCGCATTGCTATTCCCGGTAGCTATCTGTTATCTTGTGACCAAAGCCCGCAGAGGCGCAAACTGGAGTGGACCGAGATGGAATCGAACAAAGCAAATCCGGATGTGATCATTGTTGGGGCAGGCTTTGCCGGCCTCTATCTGCTGCACAAGTTCCGCCAGATGGGGCTGTCCGCCCGCGCATTTGAGGCCGGCGACGATGTCGGCGGGACCTGGTACTGGAACCGCTATCCGGGCGCGCGCTGCGATATCGAGAGCATCGACTATTCGTTCAGCTTTGACCCCGAACTCGAGCAGGAGTGGGAATGGAGCGAGAAATACGCGACCCAGCCGGAAATCCTGCGCTATGCCCAGCATGTTGCCGAGCGCTTTAACCTGCGCCGCGATATCGCTTTTGAAACCAGCGTCGAACGGGCGGTGTGGGATGAACAGGCGGCGCGCTGGAACATCACGACCGATCGGGGCGACTCGGTATCGAGCCGCTTTTTCATCATGGCGACAGGTTGCCTTTCGCAGCCCAAGGATATCGATATCGAGGGCGTCGGGAATTTTGCCGGCGAGATTTATCGCACCCATAGCTGGCCGCATGATGGCGTCGATTTCACCGGCAAAAGGGTCGGGATCATCGGCACCGGGTCTTCGGGGATCCAGTCGATCCCGCTGATCGCCGAGCAGGCCGAGAGCACGGTAGTGTTCCAGCGCACCGCAAATTATTCGATCCCGGCCGGCAACGGCCCGATCGCCCCGGAAAAGCGGACAGTGAAGGACCGGTACCAGGAATATCGCGAGGAAGCGCGCTGGACCAGGGGCGGTGTGCCGGGTCCGGTGGCAATGGATTTTGCTCTGGTCGCATCCGAAGAGGAACGGGAGCAGCGCTATGAAAAGCTGTGGGCCAAGGGTGCGATTTCGCATCTCGCGCTGGAATTTGCCGATTTGCTGGTCAATCTCGAGGCCAATGAAACGCTTGGGGAGTATGCCCGCAAGCGGATCCGCAGCAAGATCGAGGATCCCGAAAAGGCGGAAATTCTCACACCCACGGAATTTCCCATATGCACCAAGCGGCCGTGTCTCGACACCGGATATTTCGAGACGTTCAACCGGCCCAATGTCGACATTGTCGACATCAAGAAAGACCCGATCCGATCGATCACCGAAACCGGCATCGCGACCCGGGACCGGCATTTCGAATTTGACGCGATCGTCTTTGCGACCGGGTTTGACGCGATGACCGGGGCGCTGCTGGCGGTCGACATCCGCGGCCGGGACGGGCAAAGCCTGAAGGACAAATGGACCGACGGTCCGGTCAGCTATCTCGGGCTGGCGGTCGAGGGCTTTCCCAATTTCTTCATGATCACCGGCCCCGGCAGCCCTTCGGTATTGTCGAACATGATCCTGTCGATCGAGCAGCATGTCGAATGGATTGCCGATTGCCTGACCTGTATGGGCCGGGAAAATCTCACCGAGATCGAGGCCACGGCAACGGCCGAAACCGGCTGGGTCGAATATGGCACGGCGTCGAGCGACATGACGCTCTTTCCGCTGGCCAAATCCTGGTACATGGGCGCCAATGTGCCCGGCAAACCGCGCGTGTGCCTGCCCTATGTCGGCGGGGTCGGGGCCTATAGACGGGCCTGCAATGATGTCGCGGCGCAGGATTATCTCGGCTTCCGCTTTGACGGCCCAGGCGGAGCGCGATGCAATGATGGTCTGGTCCGGCGGCAGCAGCCCGATGTGGTCGCCCTGCTCGAGATGCTGGATGATCTCGATCTGCCGCCGTTCGAAAGCATGTCGGCGGCGGAAGCGCGCGCCACATCGGAGGCGATGAATGCCGGCAATCCCCCGGGACCGGCGGTAGGCGACGTGGTCGATGGCGAATATCCCGGCGCCGACGGTTCGCTCGAATATCGTCTCTACAAACCGAAAACCGAAGGCCCGCATCCGATCACACTCTATTTCCACGGCGGCGGCTGGGTATTGGGTGATCACGCCTCGGATGATGCATTCTGCCGCGATCTGTGTGTGAACAGCGACAGCATCATCATCTCCGCCAACTACCGGCATGCACCGGAGCACCCTTTCCCCGCGGCTGCGGATGACGGCTTTGCGGCGCTCAACTGGGTTGCGGACAATATCGAAGCGCTTGGCGGCATTCCGGGTGAGCTGGCGGTCTGCGGCTGGAGCGCGGGAGGCAATATCGCCGCCGTCGTCTGCCAGCTGGCGCGCGATGCCGGTGGACCGGACATAAAAGGTCAGGTGCTGATCACGCCGGTGGTCGATGCCGAGGACAGCAGCCCGTCGATGGCCGACAATGCCGAAGGCTTTGTGCTCACCAAAGCGCTGATGGACTGGTTCTGGGATCATTATGCCGATCCGTCCGAGCGGGCCGATCCCAAGGCGTCGCCGCTGCTGGCCAGCGATCTCTCCGGCCTGCCGCCCGCGCTGATCATCACCGGCGAATTTGATCCGCTGCGCGACCAGGGCAAGGCCTATGCCGAAGCGCTTGCGGCTGCCGGAACGCAGGCACGCCATGTAACCTATCCGGGACAGATCCATACGTCCTTCACTGCGGTGGGTGCAATCCCGACCGCCGACGAGGCGCGGCAGCAGATTGCCGCTGCCGTGCGCGATTGCTTCCGGATGATGGAACCGGTCTGAACCGGTTGCGGCAATCGCCGACTGTCAGGCCGTCTGGAGCCTGACCAGTCCGGTAACAATCGCGGCCAGGCCAAAGAGTATCGCGATCAGCGGCCAGACCCGTGCGCCACTGCCCATCAATCGCCCTGCGAAACCCATGAACCAGTCGCCGACAGCCATTATCAGCATGCCTTCGATGAAAATCCAGCCGCCTATCACGGTAATCAGGATCGACAGCCAGTCACCGGGATCGAACGGATTGACAAGATAGATGGTCGCGCCAAGCGCCAAGGTGAAAATACCGGTGAGAAATTGCAGCGCGCTGCTTGCCCGGACTTCGCGCACCATGTTGCGCCAGAAACCCGGCTTGCGATATTCGCCGACGCCGGCGGCGAGACCGTAAAGGCCAAAGAAAAGGGTGATCCACCCGGTGATATCGGCTGCACTGCCCATCGCGTCTCTCCTTCTGGCCCGATGGAGAAAGAGCGTGTCTGGCCCCATCCCAATCACCGCTCCCTCCGCCGGTAAGCCCGTTTACACGGTGCCGGATCAGGTTCTGGGGGTCGGGCGACGTTACGCGCCCCTCCCGGTCAGACGCCTCCTCGGGGAATGGACGGGATGGTAACCCTGATATATGCTTCTGTCGAGGCCTATCCCCGGTTCCGAGATAGCTCGATGGATCGCGGATCAGGCCAGCTGATCTCCGATCGGCAATTCGCGGATGCGCTTGCCGGTAGCGGCGAAAATCGCGTTGGCGAGCGCCGGGGCGAGCGGCGGCAGGCCCATTTCGCCCATGCCCGATGGCGGATGGTCGTTTGCGACGATATGGGTTTCGATGACCGGCGGTGCATCGGCAATTTTCATCAGCGGGTAGCTGTCGAAATTGCTGTTGGACACGCGGCCGCCCTCGATGTTGATGGCCAGCCGCAACGCCGTGGACAGGCCGTCGTTGATGCCGCCTTCATGCTGGGCCCGGACGCCATTGGGGTTGACCACCTGCCCGATATCGACCGCGCCGACCACTTTCAGGACCTTTAGCTTGCCCCTGGCATCGACCATAACATCCACGACCTGTGCGACATAGCCGCCGAAGGTGAAGTGGCAGGCTATGCCTCGTCCCTGTCCCGCAGGCATTTTTTTGCCAAACCCGCCTTTTTCGGCGACTAGTTTCAACACGCCGGCCAACCGTCCGGGGTTGAACACAGGACCGCCATGCTGCTCGTAGGGCAATTCGCGGTCCTCTCCGAGAATCCGCAGTCTGAGCGCGAGCGGATCTTCCTTGCGCCGGGCCGCAATCTCGTCGAGGAAAGATTCGACGACAAAGGCGTTGGCGGTATGCGCCGGTGCGCGCCAGGAGCCACGCGGCGCGCCCGATTTGGCGGAGAAATATTCCACCCGGTAATTGTCGACCAGATTACCGGGAAAATTATCGGGATAGAGCTCCGCCTGCCAGTAATCGGTTTCCGGCAGATTGGGGCGCCGGTAATATTTCGAGGCGCTGGCGAGACGGTGGGTCCAGCCGGTCAGATTGCCGTCGGCATCGAAGGTCGCCTTCAGCTGGTGCATGCCGGACGGGCGGAAAAAATCATGGCGCAGATCATCGTCTCGCGTCCACTGGACCCTGACCGGCTTGCCGACCGCTTTCGAGACCAGAGCGGCCTCGAGCGCATAATCGTTCGACAGTCGCCGGCCGAAACCGCCGCCCAGCCGGGTAATATCGACCGTGATCGACAGCCGGTCCTCGATCCCCATCGCCTCGGAGATCAATCGATTTGCCCCGGACGGCATCTGCATCGGACCGATAATATGGACGCCATCGGGCCGAACATCGGCGATGCAATTTTGCGGTTCCAGTGGTGCATGACTGACATAGGGTTGCCAATAGGTCGCCTCGTGGAGATCGTCCGCTGTCTGGGCCGCGCGATCAAAATTGCCGTCATTGCGGACAACCTGCCCCTTGCCGTCCAGCAGTTCGGCGCAATGTCGCTTGAAACGGGCGGAGCTTTCGTCGGCGAATGGTCCCCTGTCCCATTCGACCTCCAGGGCGTCACGGCCCTTGATCGCTGCCCAGAGGCTGTCCGCGACCACGGCATAGCCTTCGGCCTGCACATCATAGGGACCGTCCAGCGGCGGGCGATCGATCTTGATCACATCCCGGACACCCGGGATCGCTCGGGTCGCGCTGTCGTCAACCGTGTTTGCCGTGCCATCAAAATAGGGACAGCGGGCAATCACCGCGTGGAGCATGCCGGGCAATTCGGCATCAATACCAAAGAGCGACTGTCCGGTGACAATGGCCCGCGCATTTTTCATCTTCTGCGCTGTACCGATGATCCGGAACCTGGCTTTGGACACCAGCTCGGGTTCGGCATCACCGAGATCAATTTGCCCGGCCGCCCTCGCCAGGGCGCCATAAGTCGCGGAGCGTTGCGATGCCTTGTGCAATACCTTGCCCTTTTCGGTTTCCAGCTCGCTGGCAGGCACCTCCCACTGCTGCGCGGCGGCCTCAACCAGCAACATCCGCGCCAGGGCACCCGCCTTGCGCAGAGGCTCCCAATGGCTGACAACCGACATGCTGCCGCCCGAACCCTGGGGGAGGTTTTTCCAGGTGACGTTGCCGTCTTCTCCGATCATCAGGCCAAGCGGCATTTGTCTGGCTTCGACTTGACCGAAATCGACGTCCAGGTCTTCGGCCACGAGCATTGCGAGAGCCGTATCCACGCCCTGCCCCATTTCCGGGTTGGGGAAGCCGATCACCACGGATTCATCGGGACGGATGGCGACAAACGGCCCGGCTGCGACGGGTTCGCCGCGCGGCATTGCCGCTGCCGCCTCGTCACGGGGACGACCGCAGGAGACCAGGGGTGTGGTGATGACCAGAGCGCCGGCGACGGCGGTGTAGCGCAGCAGGTGGCGACGGGAAATCCGCATGTCCGGCGCGTTCACGACAACCACCCCGTATCGCTCAGCTCTGCAGCACGGTGCACGGCTTTGCGGAGACGATAATAGGTCCCGCAGCGACAGATATTGGTCAGATTGGCATCAATCTCTGCATCGGTGGGGTTGGGAATGCGTTTGAGCAGATCGACCACCGCCATGATCTGGCCGGCCTGGCAATATCCGCACTGGGCGACATCTTCCTCGATCCAGGCTTGCTGGACCGGATGCAGCTTGTTCCCGTCGGCCAGAGATTCAATGGTTGCGATCTTCGAACCCTCGATCGCCGACATCGGAGTCACGCAGGAACGGACGGCTTTCCCGTCAACATGCACTGTGCAGGCGCCGCACAAGCCGGCACCACATCCGAATTTTGTCCCCTTGAGATTGCTGTCTTCCCGCAAATACCACAGCAGCGGCATGTCGCCGTCGCCGTCAAATTCGCGTTGCTCTCCATTGACCCTCAGTTGCATAACGCTTCGTCCCCACCAGCATGATACGAGGACCGAGGATAGATGATTGTCGCAGCATTGCCATGCCGTTTGCAGAATAATGCGGGAGGTTCAACGAACAGGCCGGCTGTTTCGATCGATCACAGTCCGGTTCCGCCAGACGCCGGCGATCAGCATAGGTCGATCGACCGCTTATCTTCAAGCAAAAGGCGTGGCGAATTCAACCCGCGCACCACCGGGAATATTGCACATGAAATGACGGACCGCCGACCCTTCTCGCATCGGACAGGGTTCGAACTCGATCTCCACCGTCGGCCAAGCGCTGACCCGTTCGAACACGGTCGCGAGGGCCGCCTTATCGGCGACCCCGATTGCGAGATGGTGGAGACCGATATTGCTCTTGCGGTCAAAGGCTGTCGCGGTCTTCGGATCACTCACCTGCCACAGCGTGATCAGGCTGGTCCCATCAGAAACAAAATGAGCCGGATAGTCGGGCACGCTGCCCACCACTTCATAGCCTAGCGCGTCACAGAAAAAATTGCGTGCCGCTTCGATATCGGGGAGCGCTAGGCCAACATGGTGCACTCCAGTCGTCAGGGATTTGGTCATCGGTCATTCTCCTTGTTCGGGTTTTGAAATAGTCTGTCGGGAACGCAGATGCGCGATTTCGGCACGAAGCTGCTCCAGTTCGGCGGTCAGCGGCAAAATTGCCTCTGCGATTTCCGCTTCGGTAAAGCGTGGCGTGATGTGCTGCGGACAGTTCCAGTCGAAGCCGATTACGTCGATGACAAAGATGCGTTCGGGAACGGCCTTGTAATCTGCATCGATCAGCGACGTTACGAGCGCGGGATTGTCGTCCAATTGCACCATTGTTGCCCGGCCCAGAATCTTCAGGCGGCGCTTGTTGGGATAATCCATCAGAAACAGCGAAACGCGGGGTTCGGCTTGTAAATTGGCGGTGCTGACATATTGCTTGTTGCCGCGATAGTCGGCGAAGGCCAGACGATTGCCGTCGAGCAGTTTGAGAAAACCGGCGGGACCCCCGCGATGCTGGACATAGGGCCACCCCTTTTCAGTCACACTGGCAATATAGAAACTGTCGCGCGCAGCCAGAAACATGGCCTCCTTCTTGCCCAGAATATCAGGACGGCCAGCGGCTCCCTCCTCCATCCTTGCATAAGCGTCGCGCGATCCGGCCTGGTCCTGCATGGCGCGAGCGGCATCGGTGAAAAGTGTCCGGATGTAATTTTGCGCCATTGTCATTCTCCCGTTCGCGCGGCCGGAAGGTCCGTGGGTCGGGGAGGGATGAGTTTCTACCGACCGCGCAGGACAAGAGATAGACTATTGCATAATCACCGATAATATTATATTTTTGAACTTCACCATTTCATATTTGGCAATAGTTATGGATCGACTGCAGACGCTCGAAATGTTTGTCGCCGTCGCCGACAAAGGCGGGTTTGCGGCGGCGGCCAAGGCGCTACGGGTATCTCCCCCAACGGTGACGCGCGGCATTGGCGAACTGGAACGCCGACTGGGCGTTTCGCTCTTCCATCGTTCCACCCGTGCCGTGTCGCTAACCGATGATGGCGCCAGCTTTCTTCCCAACGCGCGGCAGATACTGACCAACGTCCAGGATGCCGAAAGGCAGGTTTCGGGGGCGCAGAGCCAACCCCGGGGACAATTTTATGTCACGGCCCCGGTCATGTTCGGACGCTTGCACGTGCTACCGGTGATCGCGATGATGCTGGAACAGCATGAGCATCTCGATGTCCGGATGATGCTGATCGATCGCAACGTCCGCATTGTCGAAGAGGGTATTGACGTGGCCGTCAGGATTGGTCCCTTGGCAGATAGCAGCTTGCTGGCCGTACCGATTGGCTTTGTCCGGCAAAAACTGGTCGCAAGCCCGGCCTATCTCGCGAAACATGGACATCCGGGCAAACCGTCCGACCTTGCCCGATACCCGACTATCGGCACGACAGGACCCCGCGCGGTTGGCCAATGGCGATTGGACAACAAGCCGGTTAAAACCACCCCACGGCTGCTCGTCAATACAGTGGATGCAGCTATTGCATCAGCGGAAGCCGGGCTGGGTATAGCAAATTTGCTCAGCTATCAGGTTGACGAACCCATCCGGCAAGGCAAGTTGATTGAGGTTCTGAAACCTGCTGCGCCGAAAATGCTGCCCATCAACCTGTTGTTCGAAAGCGCGCGGCGCAGTTTGCCAGCTACCCGAATATTCATCGACAAGATGAAGAACCGGGCCGGAGATCAGGGACTAGCGAATGCAGCTGCTGCCTAGAACGTATAGCCCAGGCCGACGGCACCGAACCATTGATTGGCGCTGCCGCGGATCGATGTGACCGGGGATATTTTCGGATCGCCGAGCATCCTGGAATAGCTGCCGAGGAATATCAGGCCGAGACCACCATTGGTGATATCGCCGTCGAGGTCGACGGCGGTCAGCAAAGTCGCAGCGGCATTTTTCCAGCCGCTGGTGGCGGTGAACGTCGGGAGCCCGCTGGCGGCTGATCCGGCCGGCGAAATGCTGAAATAATAATCGGCATAGTCATCGTCGACATATTCACCGCTGATTGCCAGGCTGGTGACGATGCTGCGGCTGAGCGGGGTAAAATAGGTCAGGCTGGGGAAGACAACCATACCGTCATGCGCACCCGCGACATCCCAGCGCAGGTCGACCTGAGCGGTCAGCGAGTCATAGGGATGGAGCACGCGATTGATCTGAACCCCCGCAAAGGGACCCACTTCGACGGCAAAATCCAGTTTGCCGAGAGAACGCACCACCGGATCCTTGATCGAATTCTCGCGATCAAATCGCGCCCGCACGACCGGACCGAATATGAAGTCGACTTTCGCGTCTTTCTTGTCGGGGATAAAATCGAAAGCTATGCCCGGACCGCGCGGTTGAAAATCGACGCCGCCATAGCTGCCCAGAACAACCGGCAGCGGGGAAACCGTGTAATCATCCGATCCTTCATAGCTCGGACCGACCGCCACCCCGATGCCCGCGGTCAGATAGTCGCCGTCAAAGACGGAACGCTCAACCGGCCCTAGCGATAAGGTCTCCTGCGCCAGCAGCGGGGATGCGATCCCGACAGCGAGAGAGAATATGGCAACGCGGCCAAGAATATTCGGGTTTTTCAAGACTATTTCCAATCTGGTCTGGTAACGGTCGAACGCGCCGACCGCGTCTCAGTTCCATATCTGATTATAGGGTCCGATTCCCGAATTGGCAAAGCGCTTCTGTTACAGCGGACCCTCGGCAACAACGGCCTGCAAGGCTTCAAAGCATTGCCGATCCACCGCCACGCCCACTTCGCTTTCCAAAATGGCCATCGCTTTTTCGGACGACATGGCCGCCCGGTAGGGCCGATCCGCGGTCAGGGCGTCATAGATGTCGGCGACCGTAATGATCCGGGATTCCATGGCGATGCTGCGTTCGTCGAGACCGAGCGGATATCCCTTGCCGTCAAGCCGTTCATGGTGCGAACCGGCAACCAACGCCATCTCGTTCATCACCCCAATCTGGCTGAGGATATTGGTCGTGTGGACCGCATGATCCTGCATGAGCTGCCATTCCCCGGCGTCCAGCTTTCCCGGTTTTTCGAGGATCGCGCTGCTGACACCCAATTTTCCGACATCATGCAGCGTGGCGGCACGGCGCAATATCCGCCGACTATCTTTGTCCATTCCCAGTTCTGCTGCAATCTTGTCGGCGATCAAGCCCACCCGCTCGCTATGGCCTGCGGTATAGGGGCTTTTCGCATCAATAACCCGGCCAAATGCCAGACTGATATCGTCAAGAAAGTCCTCGTCGACCGTGACATATTGCGTAGCCGGTTCGAGCGCCAACAATTGTTGCGGCAGATCATCAAGAGCCAGTTCCTCCCAGAAACCGGTAGCTTGAGACAGCTTGTCGAACACCGAGCACAGCTCCGGATCGAGCCAGCTTCCGGCCCGATTGCGGACCTCGGCAATCGCAGCATCCTTGCCCCTCGCGGTATAGAAAACATCAGCAACCTGCGCCAGCAGAGCAATCCGGCCTCCCAGATGAATATCGGTTCCGGCAAGGCCAAGCGGCAGGCCGGCCCCGTCCCAATGTTCATCGAGATGGGCGATTGCCTGGGCAACATCCTCGGAAAAGCGCAATTGCCGGGCGATATCGGCACCGCGGGAACAACGGGTTGCCATGAGCTCGGTCATGATTGCTCCGCCATTCTCGGCAAGGTTGGAAAGCGCCTGTTCGCGCACCTCGGCCTCCGCGTCCGCGCCGACTTCGCAGGCAACAAACTCACCAAAATCCTCCGGTCGCGGGCCGATCAGCTTGAAACCATGTTTCAGCTTGCGGTCGTCTCCGACAAACATCTCGCTGACCCGGGCGGCGTTGCTGCTACAGCCGAGGTCCTTGAGCAGAACCGCATAATAGATGTCCCGCAACTGGTCGTCCTTCAATCCCAGAGCCATAGCCACCTGGGTTCCAATCCAACAGGCCCGGATACTGTGGCCAGCGGGCTGTCCTTCGGTCAGATCGAGAGCATAGGAAAAGGCACCGAGGATTTCCGACAATCGCACTTGTCCGGAACTGTCATGCTGTTTGAAAACTGATTGTCTGGACTGATACATTTACGGATACTCCTTATACTGCCCCGCATAATGCAGTTCCAATCCTATCAATCGGTTAATTCAAGCCGGTTTTACAGGATATATTTCATCCGAACTGCATAATGGGCATCACCGGTGCCGACGGTGAATTGAGCGGATTTGAATTTCGGCGGTCCCATGCCGATTTTTGGATTGCGCGAAAAACCGAAACCTTCGCGCGGCAGGAACAGGCGCAGGTCCATTTTCCCGTTGGCATTTTCGTCATGAACCAGCGCGACGGCATAGGTGCCCGGCTTCACGTCTTCAATTTTAATGCTTTCGGCCCGAGCCGCCGAAATCTTCAACTTGCGGGCGTTCTTGTCCTTGCTGCAATCCGGAAAATATTCGGGATTTGCGCTCAGGCACACCAGAACATTGCCTTTTTCAGAGCGCAAGCCGGTGATCGCGAGATCGATGGAGGCAGAAAGGGCCGGTGCGACAGCCATCGGGGCTTCACTCGCGGAGGCGTTGGCCCCCAGCACGGCCAGAGAAATGGCTCCCAAAATCGGCAAGGCCGATATCCGTGCCGCAGACTTTGTCCCAAAAGCGAAAATATAGCCCATAATTACCCCTGTACAACGCGTGATGTCTTTCATGGTGGGTCGCGGTTATCAGCCACCGCCCCGGCGGCCCGCGAACCAGCCAGCGCGGAAACATTTCCCACCCCATATGATTGGAAACGCCCATAACCGTCATCACCAGCAATACCAGCCCCAAAACGCCGACGTGAATCGGGATCGCGACGACCAGAGCCGGGATGACCACAGCCCCGCTGATGGCCTCGACCGGATGAAAGCTCATTGCGGCCCAGGCCGTCGGCGGGCGGCTGTCATGGTGGACCGCGTGGGCGATCCTGAACCATTGCGGCCGGTGGAACAGCCGGTGGGTCCAGTAGAACCAGGTGTCGTGCAGGAAAAGGTAAAGAAAAAACGACACGGGCAAATACCACAAGGGGTACAGGTCCGGGTCGGTGTAAATCTTTGTCCAGCCCGCATTCTGCCAGCCCCATGCGACAATGCCCGCCGGCACACCATAAATCGCGGCGGACAGGAGAGACCAGCGGATTTCGCGGCCAATCTGGGGTCTCAACCGGTCATATTGACCCGGCCGCACCCGCCCGGTCAGCCAGGCAAAGAAGCCGCTGCTGAGCAGATAGCGTCCGCCGACGATAAAAGTCATGGCAAGAGCCGAGAACAGGATGGCAAGAGCATAGTCCATATGCGAGGAATATGGCGCTGATCGCCGGGGGGCAAGGCCTAAAGCAGGAAACGGCTACCGGCTTTCAGACAGGCTTTCGCCGGTGTTCGCCTTCGGCTAAGGCTGTGCGATGCCGAGTGAACTGCCCGCTTCTCCGTCCCATGATCTGGCCATCGCCGGCGGCGGTCTGGCGGGTGGTCTGGTGGCGCTGGCGCTGGCAGAATTGCGGCCCGATCTGGATATTGCCCTGATCGAGGCGGAGGACCATTTCGGCGGCAATCATATCTGGTCCTTTTTCGAAAGCGATGTCGAACCGGAGCATCGCTGGCTGGTCGACCCGCTCATCTCACGCCAATGGGACAGTTATGATGTGCATTTCCCGAAATATAGCCGCCGACTGGACAACGGCTACTGCTCGATTGAATCGAAAAATCTCGACCGGGAATTGCGGAAGCGACTGCCCGCAGAGGCGCTGAAAACGGGACACAAGGCGCGCAAGGTTGAACATGGCAGCGTGCATCTCGCAGATGGCAGCGAAATATCGGCACGAGCGGTGCTGGATGTGCGCGGCGGCGGTGATGTGTCCGCGCTGGAACTCGGCTGGCAGAAATTTTGCGGCCGGATGCTCAGGCTGAAACGACCGCACGGCCTTGACCGGCCGATTATCATGGATGCGACGGTCGAGCAGATTGACGGCTATCGCTTCGTCTATTGCCTGCCGTTCAGCGACACGGAGATATTCGTCGAAGACACCTATTATGCGGACACCCGCGAACTCGACAGCGCGACATCCCATGCCCGGATCACCGAATATGCGGAGGCCCGGAGATGGGAAATCGAGGCGGTGCTGAGCGAAGAGAAAGGCCAGCTGCCGGTCATCTATGGTGGCGATTTCGAGGCGTTCTGGGAGGCCAATACGGGCGTCAATGCGCGCGCCGGAGCACGAGCAGCGCTGATCCAGCCGATCACCAGCTATTCCTTGCCGATGGCGGTCAAAACCGCGATGCTGATCGCCGAAATGCCCGAGATCACCCAGAGCACACTCGACAGGATGCTGCGCAATCTGGCGACCCGGCACTGGAAGAATGGCAAATTCTACCGGCTGCTCGCCGCCTTCCTATTTTTGGGTGCCGATCCCGAAAAGCGTTACAAGACACTGGAGCATAGCTATGCCAAGGACGAACAATTGCTCGCCCGGTTTTATGCTGGCACATCGACCGGGATGGATCGGGTCAGGCTGCTTACCGGGAAACCGCCGATTCCCGTGTCCCGCGCCATTCGCATTTTGTTAAAATATAGATGAGTATTCCTGTTCCATGAGTGTCGTTGCCAAATCCCAGAGTGAATTGTTCAAAAAAGCCGCCGTGATCGGGTCCGGCTTTGGCGGTCTGGCGCTTGCCATCCGGCTGCAGTCGGCGGGCATCCAGACGACCATATTGGAGGGCCGCGACAAGCCGGGCGGCCGGGCCTATTACTGGGAAAAGGACGGCTTTATTTTCGACGGGGGTCCGACCGTCATCACCGACCCGGACTGTCTGTCGCAGCTGTGGGAATTGACCGGCAACGATATGGCCAAGGACATCGAACTCATGCCGGTGTCGCCATTCTACCGGCTCAACTGGCCGGACGGGACAAATTTTGACTATGTCAACGACCCTAAGGAGCTCTATGCCAATATCGCAGCGATCGATCCGGATGATGTCGACGGTTACAAGAAATTCCTCGAATATAGCGGCGGGCTCTATGAAGAGGGCTATGTCAAGCTTGGCACCACGGCGTTTCTCGATTTCAAGTCGATGATCAAGGCGGCCCCTACGCTGATGAAATTTGAAGCCTATCGCTCGGTCTATGCCAAGGTTTCCGGCTTTGTGAAAAACGAGAAGCTGCGGGAATTCCTGTCCTTTCAGTCGCTGCTGGTGGGCGGCAATCCAATGAAGACCAGCGCGATTTACGGTCTGATCCACAAGCTCGAAAGGCTCGGCGGGGTCTGGTTTGCCAAGGGCGGGACCAATATGCTGGTCGCCGCGATGGTCAAGCATTTCGAGCGGATCGGCGGTGTGATCCGGCTCGATGATCCGGTAACGAAGATCGATACGATCGGCGATCACGCTTCGGGTGTCACCTGCAAATCCGGCTGGAGCGAGAAGTTTGATGCCGTCGCCTCCAACGCCGATGTGATGCACAGCTATCGCGATCTTCTAGGCCACAAGCATCGCAGCGAAACGGTCACCAACAAGCTGAAAAAGAAGAAATATTCACCGTCGCTGTTTGTTGTCCATTTCGGCATGAAGGGCAGCTGGCCGGGGATACCGCACCATATGATCCTGTTCGGTCCGCGCTACAAAGGCCTGCTCGAGGATATTTATGACAATGGCGTGCTGCCGAGCGATTTCTCACTCTATCTGCACCATCCCACGGTCACCGACCCGGGAATGGCGCCCGAAGGTCACAGCACATTCTACGTCCTCGCGCCGGTGCCCCATCAGGGCAAGCTGCCGATCGACTGGGAAGTCATGGGACCGATCTACAAGAAGCGAATTCTCGACGAGATCGGTAAGCGCCTGATCCCCGACATTCATGACCGCATCATCACCAGTTTTCACTATACGCCGCAGGATTTCGGCACCGACCTCAACGCCCATCTCGGCAGCGCGTTCAGCCTGGAACCGCTGCTGACGCAGAGCGCCTGGTTCCGGGTGCACAATCGTGACGACGTGATCGACAATCTCTATTTTGTCGGCGCCGGCACCCATCCGGGGGCGGGCATTCCCGGCGTGGTCGGCAGCGCCAAGGCGACGGCGGAATTGATGCTGGAGGATTTGGCGTGATGGCTTGTTTCTTTGGTACCGGGACCGTTGAATCGAACCTGGTGCGCACAATCCGTCCTTCGACAGGCTCAGGACAAACGGTTTTTCTTGCCTCATCGTTATGAATCGAAAGAATCTCGTCCTTCACGCCAGAACCAGCATCGAGCGCGGGTCAAAATCCTTTGCCCGGGCCTCCAAGCTTTTTTCCCGACCGACCCGCGAACGCGCGTGGCTGCTCTATAGCTGGTGCCGCGCCTGCGATGACCTGGCCGACGGACAGGATCACGGCCATGGCATGGCGACCGTGCAGAATCCGGAAAAGACGATCGCCGTGATGCGGATGATGACCGAGCGCGCGCATGGCGGCGAACAGACCGGCAATCCGCCGTTCGACGCCTTTGGCATTGTCGCGCAGGAATGCAATATTCCGCTTTCCCTGGCCAATGACATGATCGACGGTTTTGCACTGGACGCACGCGGATGGCGACCGGAAACCGAGAATGATCTGTTTCAATATTGCTATCATGTCGCCGGCTCCGTCGGATGCATGATGGCGATCGTGATGGGTGTATCTGCAAGGAATCAGGAGGTGCTGGACCGCGCGTGTGATCTGGGGCTGGCGTTCCAGCTCGCCAATATCGCGCGGGACGTGACCGAGGATGCGCGGGCCGGGCGATGCTATCTGCCGAAAGTCTGGCTGAACGAAGCCGGCATTGATCCCGATGATATCATGGCACCGGACCAGCGGAATGCTCTGATCGTGCTGATCAACCGGCTTTGCCTTCTGGCCGGGGAGTATGAAAATTCCGCACGCGTGGGTGCGTCCAGCCTGCCGTTCCGGTCCCGCTGGGCCGTTCTGGCCGCGGCGGGAATTTACGGCGACATCGCCCGGGCGATCATAAAAAGCGGGGGCGCTTCGCTGGAGCGGCGGATATACACCAGCAAGGCCAATAAGCTGGGCTGGATCGTGAAAGCCTTTGGCCAGGCGTTGATCAGCGCGCCCGGGCGCGACCGCGAGGGATTGTGGACGCGAGTGCCCACGACCTAGGACCTAGTGGTCGGCGCCGTTATCGGTAACATATTTGCCGATCCGCTGCACCGCCTGGTCAAACAGATTGCGCGAACAGCACAGGACGCCGAGCGCCTTGCCGTGGGTGCCGTTATAGACGAGCGGCTGGCCCAGCGCATCGGTGACGCTCGCGCCCGCCTCAACGGCAATGACATGGGCGGCAGCGATATCCCATTCATGACCCCAGCGGGTCGAGGCGACAACATCCGCCCGGTCGTCCGCCACCATAGCCATTCTCAGCGCGATGCTGTTCGGTTTTGGCACCGCCGTCAGATGAATATCCGCAGGCAGGGTTTCGGCGGGAATCCGACATCCCTCATATTCTCGCCGGTCGCTGGCGGTCAGGGCCCGGCCGTTCAGTTCGCTGTGGCCGCCCGCCTTGCCAACCCAGGTTTCCTGTTTCGCGGGAGCGACGAGCACGCCGAAGACCGGGTCATCGCCGTGCACCAACGCAACGGAAACACACCAGCCGGTCTTGCCGGCAACATAGTCTTTCGTACCGTCGATCGGATCAACCACCCAGGTCAGTTCGTCACCGGCACCGCTGTGATCGATATGGGTTTCCTCCGAAAGCCAGCCGGCTTCGGGAAGCAGTTTTTCAAGTTCGGATCGCAGAAACACGTCGACCGCCAAATCGGCATCGCTGACGATCTGGCCCGGTGATTTCTCCCAGGTCTTGTAAGCCTTCGCGCCGAGTTTCCAATCGCGCATGGCGAGCGCCCCGCCCTCTTCGGCGATTGCTATGGCCCGATCGAAATCTATGTCAACCACATGTTTCTCCGTTTCCCCGAACTCGTCGAAGGGCGTCTCCAGTCCGCCAGGCGAGGCTCGGCCAGCTTACCACCAACGGAGGTGGTCAGCCACCGGCCACCGTCATGCTGTCGGTGCGCAGGGTCGGCACATTGGTGCTGTAGCGATATTCCAGGTCATCAGCGGCGATCAGACTCCTGAACATGTCCTTCAGATTGCCGGCAATGGTGATTTCCGAAACCGGCGGTCCGATCTCGCCATCGGTAATCAGGAAACCACCCGCTCCCCGACTGTAGTCGCCGGTAACCGGGTTGACCCCCATGCCGATCAGCTCGGTGATATAGACGCCGTGCTTGATGTCCTTGATCAGGTCCGCCTTGCTGACCGAACCATTGCCCATATGCAGATTGGTGACGCTGACACCCGGTGCGCCGCCGACTCCGCGCGAGGCATGTCCGGTCGGCTGCAAGCCCAATTGGCGGGCCGAGGCGCTCTCCATCAGCCACTGGGTCAGGCGACCATTGTCGATCAATCTGGTCTTCGCCGTGGGCAGGCCTTCGCCGTCAAACGCCTTTGACCGCAGACCGCGCTTGCGGTGGGGACAGTCGATGATCGTCACGGCGCTGTCAAAGACTTCCGTACCCAGCGCATCCAGCAGGAAACTGGTTTTGCGGGCGATGCTGGCGCCCGAAATGGCCCCGACAAAATGGCCGAGCAGGCTATTGCCGACGCGGGGATCGTAGACGACCGGCATGGCACCGGCGTTAAAATCCACGGGGTTGAGCCGTGCAACGGCGCGCTCTCCCGCTTCCCTGCCGATTTCTTCGGGTGTGTCGAGATCCTCCAGAAAGCGGACGCTGTCATAGGCATAGTCGCGTTCCATGCCGTCGCCTTCCCCGGCAATCACACTGGCGGACAGGCTGTAACCGCTGGTTGAATACGCCCCCGAAAAACCATGGCTGGTTGCCAGAGCAACGATGCTGCGTCCGGCGCTCGCGCCGCCGCCTTCGCTGTTGGTAACGCCCTTGACCGCCCGTGCTGCATCCTCTGCTTTCAGCGCCAGTTCGCGGAGCAGCTCGGGTTCCGGGTCCTGTCCGTCATCACCTACTATCGGATGCGGTTCTGATTTCAGTAGCAATTCTTCGGGCGCGAGGCCGGCATATTCGTCTTCCGGCGCCTCTCTGGCCATATCCAGTGCGCGTCCGACGAGAGCGGACAGAATTTGCGGATCCATATCGGAGGAGGACACGGTAGCCGAACGCTTGCCAACAAATACCCTGAGGCCGATTTCCTCGCCTTCCGATCGCTCGACATCTTCCAGATTGCCGAGGCGAATTTGCACCTGGGTTGCCGCGTCGCAGACATAGATCGCGTCAGCGGCATCGGCGCCGGCTTTTTTGGCTTGGGATATGAGGGCGTCGGCGCGGTCCTGCGCTTCGGTAGGTTTCAGCATGCGCCGGACATAGGTGCGGCACCCTGCAAGGTCAACGATGCGGTGTTAATTGAGAAAGAAACAATGGCCGGTTTTCAGTATCCGGTATCTAGAGCAGCGGGCCAACGGCCTTGATCAAACCGACGAATACAAAAGGCAAGCCGATAGCCAGCGACCACAGGACCACCTGATCGGAACGGAATTTTGCGGCAAGGCTCTGTTCGGACAAGCCGCTGCTGCCGATATCTACCCAGCGCTTTTCGAATTTGCGGCAAAAGGGAATGATCACGGCAACCAGCAACACCAAGCCAAAATAGGGAGCAATCGACATGCCCTTGGTCTCGATAAAGCTCAGCACGAAGAAAATCTGCGCCATAGTGTAGACGAGCAAGGCCGCCGCACAATTGTTGCTCATTTTCTTGTCCCAACGGATGCCGGTATTTTGCACATCGCGACGTGCTTGATGCTTGCTCACCGACTTGCGGGGTGCTGCTGCAACCATATTTATTCCCTTCAGAATAGCTCTCCAATGACCGCCGGTAGTTTGCCTCCGTGCGATCATCTGGAATACTATACCCTAATTCCGAAAAAAGCAAAATTTATACCCTTTTTTAAGCATATTATATCGCTAAAAGGCGGTTCCGCTTGCCAAAAATTCCAACAGGCTACAGAATCAGTTTTTAATCGCAATTCAAATCCGGGGCTTATCTGCATGACAATCTCTCTTTCCGATCCGCTGCCTTTGCCCTGCGGGGCCACTCTGCCCAACCGGCTCGGCAAGGCCGCCATGACCGAAGGCATGGCCAGTCCGGACGGTGTGCCGACGGCGGAACTAGAACGGCTGTACGGACTCTGGTCCGACGGCGGGGCGGGGATGCTGCTGAGCGGCAATATCCAGATTGATCGTGACCATCTCGAACGACCCGGCAATGTCGTCATCGACGGACCGGCGAATGACGGGATGATGGCGGCGCTGCAAAAGTGGACACAGGCTGCCACCCGCAACGGCAATCATTTCTGGGCGCAGATCAGCCACGCCGGCCGGCAGACGCAGAGCAATGTCAACCCACATCCCAAGGCACCTTCGGCGGTCAAGCTCGGCCTGCCGGGCGGACAATTTGGCGAGCCGGTTGCACTAACGGTCGAAGAAATCGACGAACTGGTCGACCGCTTCGCGCTGGCCGCCAAAACCTGTCAGGCCGCGGGCTTCACCGGCGCGCAGATCCATTCCGCGCACGGCTATCTGCTCAGCAGCTTTCTCAGCCCGCGAGCCAACCAGCGCACCGACGAATATGGTGGCAGTCTGGAGAACCGGGCGCGCTTTCTGCTCGCTGTCGTGGGGAAGACGCGCGCGGCGGTCGGTCCCGATTTCCCGATTTCGGTCAAGCTGAACAGCGCGGATTTCCAGAAAGGCGGGTTCAATTTCGACGACAGTCTGCAGGTCGTGAAGTGGCTGGAGAAGGCCAGCGTCGACCTGGTCGAAATTTCGGGCGGCACCTATGAACAGCCCGCGCTGATGGGAGCGGACGGGATCGAAGAGAAAGAGCAGCAGAATGTCGCGCCCTCAACCAAGGCGCGCGAGGCCTATTTCGTCGATTTCGCCAAAGCGATGCAGGATGCGGTCACGGTGCCGCTGATGGTCACCGGCGGGTTCCGGACCCGCGCGGCAATGGAATCCGCGCTGGAAAGCGGCGCTGCCGATCTGATCGGTCTGGGACGGCCGATGTGCGTGATGACCGATGCTCCCAAGCAGTTGTTGGAAGGTTTGGAAGCATTACCGCGTTACGAGGACGAACTCCAGCTGATCCCGGACTGGCTGGGCTTTCTCATGCGTTTCCAGATGATCAAGGCAGTGGCCGGCTTCGCGGTCATCTTCTGGTTCTACGAACAGCTCGAAAATCTTGGCCGGTATGGGAAAACCGATCCGGGGCTGAGCGTGTTTCAGGCCTTTCGCGCGGTCGAAAAACGCAACAAGCGGTTGCTGGCGGCGCGCAGCCCGCGCCAACCCTCATAGATAGCTTGCCGGCAGGAAACTGACCGGGAAGCCCTAGCCCAATTCCTCTTCGCGAAGCGTTTTGCGGTCCAGCTTGCCAATCATCGTCTTGGGCAGGCTGTCGCGGATCACGACATCCACCACCCGTTCGTGCTTGCCCAGTTGCGGGTTCAGCCAGGTTTTAAGCCCTTCGCCGGTGACGCTCGTTCCGGGTTCGAGCGCGACGTAGGCCTTGGGACTCTCGCCGCGATAGGCGTCCGGGACGCCGATCACCAATGCTTCCCTGATCGCTTCATGCTTGTAGAGCACTTCCTCGACCTGGCTCGGGAAAACCTTGAACCCGCCAACCGCGATCATGTCCTTCAGACGGTCGACGATCTTGATATAGCCGTCCTCGTCAATCGTCGCGACATCGCCGGTGCGCAGAAAGCCATCGACGAACACCTGCTCATCTTCTTCCGGCAGGTTCCAGTAGCCCTTCATCACCTGCGGTCCGGAGAATATCAATTCCCCCGGCTCGCCTTCCGGCGCGGGCCGGGTTGGATCGCTCTTGTCGACCAGCTTCACAATGGTTGCCGGGACCGGTTGACCGATCGTGCCGGGTTTGTTGAGCCCCATATAGGGATTGGCGCTGACCACGCCGCAGCTTTCGGTCAGGCCATAGCCCTCGACCAGCTTGGCCCCGGTCGTCGCCTCGAATTTCTTCTTGAGTTCCATCGGCAAGGGCGCGCCGCCCGACACACAGACTTTGAGCGATGAAAAATTGGTTTTCTCAATATCGGAGTGGTCGAGCAGTGCCTGGTACATGGTCGGCACGCCGGGCATCGCGGTAATCCTGGTGCGCGTGATCGCCTTCAGGGTCTGCTTGGCATCGAAGCGGGGCAGCATGACAATCTCTCCCCCGCGTTCGACGGTGCGGTTCAGCACTGCACTGTTGGCGAAGACGTGGAAAAACGGCAAAACGCCCATCACCCGATCCGACTCCTCGAGGAACGGGTCGATGGCGTTGATTTGCCGGGCATTGGCCGTCAGGTTCTGGTGACTGCACATCGCGCCCTTGGGCGTACCGGTGGTGCCTCCGGTATATTGCAGCAACGCAATATCCTTGTCCGGATGAATATTGGGCGCTTTATAATTGCCGTCATTGTTGATCAAATCCGAGAAAACTGTGATCCGGTCATCTTCGGGTTGCGGGCTGTTCTCCTTGCGGCGGAACAGCGAATAGAACAGCGCCTTGCCCGCCGGCAGCGCACCGGAGACGCTGCCTACCACCAGCCGTTCGAGACTGGACTGCTGGAGCACCTCATAGGCTGTCGGAAAAACCGCGGTGGCCGACAGCGTGAACAGGATTCTGGTACCGCTGTCCTCGACCTGATGGCTGAGTTCCTCCACGGTATAAAGCGGCGAGAAATTGACCACCGTCGCACCGATCGCCATCGCACCATAATAAGCGCTGACATAATGCGGGACATTGGGCAGGAACAGGCCGATCCGGTCGCCTTTCTGAACACCCAGATCCTGAAGCCCCCTGGCCACACGGACGACCCCGGAGGCGACCTCGGCGTAGCTGTATTTGCGGCCCATGAAATCCAGCAGATTGGCATCGCCGCGCCGGCCCGCCGAGCGGAAAAACATTCCGGGCATCGACAGGGGCGCGTAAAACTGGTCCCACGGTGTCGGGTGATTATAGCGGGATTTCCAGATCGGTGGCTGGGCAGGATATTTTTCGGTCATCGACATTTACGTAAGTGAAGCCGCCTGAACTGACAATCAAAATTGCGGGTTAATGGCTCCCTTTCCGCGGGACCAGCGTGTAGGGAACAGATAAATGTCCGAATCCATCAATCCCCCCGCCGCCAGATCATCCCTGGTCTTTGTTTTTCTCGTCGTGCTGGTCGATATGCTCGGCTTCGGCATCATCATGCCGGTATTGCCGAAACTGATCACCACCATCACCGGCGACTCCGTCTCCGACGCAGCGGTCTATGCCGGCTGGCTGGCTTTTGCCTACGCAGCGATGCAATTCGTCTTTGGCCCGATCGTCGGGAACCTGTCCGACCGCTACGGGCGGCGACCGGTGTTGCTGGGCGCATTGGGAGGCTATGCCATCGCCTATGTCCTGATGGGATTTGCACCGTCGCTGCTGTGGCTGTTTGCCGCGCGGATCATCGCCGGGATCATGGGCGCCAGCTTCAGCACCGCCTATGCCTATATCGCCGACGTTTCATCGGCCAAGCAACGGTCGCAGAATTTCGGCCTGATCGGCGCCGCCTTCGGATTGGGGTTCATCTTCGGCCCGGCGCTTGGCGGCATATTGGGCGAATATGGCACCCGCCTGCCCTTTTTTGCCGCCAGTCTTCTCGCTGTCCTCAATCTGCTCTTCGGGTTTTTCATGCTCAGGGAAAGCCTGCCTCCGGAAAAACGGCGGCCTTTCAGGATCGCCCGCGCCAATGCGCTGGTCGCGCTCAGGGGGCTCCACGGCCAGAACAAGATCGTCTTCTGGTATGCGGCGTCCCTGACGGTCTGGATGACAGCGCATGTCGTCTATCCGATCATCTTTGCCTTTTACGCGATCGAAGCCTTTGGCTGGAGCGAGTTGACCGTGGGTCTGGCGCTCGCCTGCGTCGGTATCGGCGCCGCGATCGTTCAGGGCCTGCTGATCCGGGTGCTGATTCCGCGTATCGGCGAGCGCAATGCGGTGATTATCGCCGCGCTCTCGATGGCGGTCAGCTCCGTTTTCTATGTCGTCGCCGGTCCTGATCAGGGATGGCTGATCTTCCTTGCCATTCCGATTGGCTCGCTCCAGGGGCTGTTTCAGCCCTCGATCAACGGCCTGATGAGCAACGCCGTATCCGATGATACTCAAGGCGAATTGCAGGGCGCGGTGGCGAGCCTGCAGAGTATCGCGTCGGTCGTCGGCCCACCGATGTTTGCCGCGGTTTTCGCGGCCTTCACGGTGGCGGGATCAATCTATTATCTGCCTGGCGCGCCATTCGGGCTGGCGGGAGTCATTTCACTGACCGCGCTTGCGATATTCCTGCGTGGCTATGCGTTGCACTGCACCAGCGGCGAAGTCGAACCACCGCCGGACGCGAAAACCATTGTCGGCTAGGCGGCCCTAATTGCGCGCACGTTCTGCGGAAAGGCCAGCCGCTTCAATCCCGGCGACAGCGCAAGCAGCATCGTCGCCTGGCGTTTCACCGGACACTCCGACGCTGCCGATAAAATTGTGTCCACCGGAAGTATATATAGTAACACCGCCCGGGACGGTCACGATGAAGGGCGCATTGGCGAACCCGGGTGTGCTCTTTATGGCCTGCTCCATTTGTGCCGTGGAAAAGCCCCAATTGGCAACCGCCCTGGCCTTTGCCTGGGAGAACGCCATGATCCCCGGACCATTTCCCTCCATGCGCAACGCCGCGACCAGATTGCCGCCTTTATCGTAGACAGCGATGGCATGGCTCTGCTGTCTGGCGCGGGCATGTTGCTTGCAGCCCTGAATGATTTTCTCTGCGGAGTCCGCGCTAAGCTGGAAACTCGTGGTCTGTGCATATCCCGTTCCGCTGCACAACGAGATGCAAAGTAATATTGCGGTGGATTTTTTCATCCAATGCCTCCCTGTTTCAGGCTCTCCAATCTGGAGCCTGAAAAGCGGATCACATCAGAATTTCGATGAAAGCCGAATGGGGATCGACCAAATCAAGCGGCGCTGTACCAGGCGGTGCCGTCCTTTATTTCAAGGCTGGCACGGCCGGTATACTCCAGATGCCGGAGGGTCGCCATCGCTTCGCCGCTGGCCATGCCGATCACGTCCGGGGTGATCGGGCGCTTGAACAGATAGGGGAAGCTGTCGACCACGCGCTTGGGGCTTTCGCGCAGACCCTGCTCGAGATCATCGAGCGCTTCGTTATGCCGCAACGCCAGCGTATCGAGCCGCTGATGCGCGCCCAAAAACGGACGACCATGGGCGGGCAATATCAGCAGATCATTGTCCAGTTCGACGCGGAACCGGGCGATGCTTGCCAGCCATTCCCCCAAAGGATCGCTGGTCGGTTCGCTCAGCATCGTCGAGATATTCGACGTGATCCGCGGCAATATCTGGTCGCCGGAGATCATCACTCTGGCAGTGTCATCGACCAGACAGGCATGTTCGGGTGTGTGGCCATTGCCGATCATCACCCGCCATTCATGGTCACCGGTTCGCAGCCGCGTCCCCTCTTCCATCCGGATGTGACCGATCGGCAGGTCTGAAACGGCCCGGGCAAAACGTCCCCAGCCCTTGGCCGCAAAATCGTCGATCAGATCCTGATCCCAGCCGCAGAACCGCCATTCATCCAGCGCCTCCTGCGGGACCCCGTCGCGCTTGTCGGCGATCAGCATCTTCGTCAGCAGCCATTCGGTACGGTTCATGTGCAGGGGAACCTTGAACCGCTTTGCCAGCCAGCCGGCACAGCCGACATGATCGGGATGATAATGGGTGACGATGATCCGGGTGGCACTCTGCCCCCGCAGCGCGCCCTCTTCAAACAGATGTTTCCAGGCCTCGATCACCTGCGGCATGAACAGTCCGGTGTCGGCAATGGCAAATCCGGCGCTGCCATCGGCATGACGGTCCGACAGCACCCAGTTGTTGATATGGCCCAGCGGGCCGGGCACCGGGGTGCGGGTCCAGCCGATGCCGGGCATCAGTTCGAAATATTCGCCGAATTTCGGCTCATACTCACCGAGCGGATAGGTCAGGCCGTCCGATTCAATGGGGTCAAAACCATGATCGGCGAGAACCGGTTCGTAAGTCGGCGGTTTGAGCGGTGCATCCATAGCCCCGCCATAGACCCTTGGCCAAGGGAAGCGCAAGCCGGTTTAATTGGTTGATTAAACCGGCTCTGGCGCAAATCGTGCCGGGTTAGCTGTCCTTGAAAAGCGTCTCTGCCGTATGTTCGACGGGAGCCGCGTCTTCCTCGTCCGATTCACCGGACAGTGCTGCTTCGGCGTCACGAGCCGCTTGCGCGCGCTCTTCACGCAGTTCGGCGATCAGCGCTTCCCTGTCTCCGCCCAGCTTGGTGTCATCTGCCACTTCGGGCTCGATACCCGCTTTTTTCGCTGCCTTCGCCACAACGGCGTCGAGTTCGCGCTGCGAACACAGGCCGAGGGTCACCGGGTCTTTCGGTACGATATTGGCGATATTCCAATGCTCGCGCTCACGGATGGCGTTGATCGTTGTCCGCGTCGTGCCGATCAGCTTGCCGACCTGGGCGTCGGAAATTTCCGGGTGATTGCGCAACAGCCAGGCGATGCCGTCCGGCTTGTCCTGCCGTTTGGAAACCGGCGTATAACGCGGCCCCTTGGTCCGGCGCACCTGATCCGGTCCCTTTTGCAGGACCATCCGGTAGTCCGGGTCTTTCTCGGCTTTTTCGATTTCCTCGTGGGTCAGTTCGTGCGCCTGCACCGGGTCGCGACCGGTATATTTAGAGCTGGCAAGATCATCGGCCATCGCGTTGACCTCAAGAATATGGATACCGCAAAATGCGGCGATCTGTTCAAAGCTGAGCGCCGTGTTGTCGACCAGCCAGCTGGCGGTTGCATGCGGCATAAGAGGGGTTGCTTGTTCGGCCATGATGGCATCCTTCCAAAAGCCGGCGTTTCGGGCCAGCGGAAATAAAAAATAAAGGGCCGCCCCCTTGCGGAGACGGCCTGTTGGAAGCTTATGTAGGAGGTTTGGGCGGATACGGCAAGATATTTGGCTCGGCGCTCGTAAAAATCGCCCTGGCATGGGTTCTGCCAGATATTCACCAGCGCACAGCCGATTCCCGTTTCAGATAGCTCTGAAGACGGGAGGCCTAGCTTTCCAGAAATTCGCGCAGTCGCATTTGCAGGTGCGGAACGGCTTCATCACTGGCCAGAAAGGCTTTTACCGGCATGGTTTCCCAGCCCTGCCCCTCCTCCCCGAAGACAATCTCTTCCAGCATCTGAGGCGACAATCGGCAGACGAAAAACAGTGCGGCCAGGCCCGCGCCCCGCCAGTTCGGATAGGTCGCCACATGTTCAAATTCGTCCAAGGCGATCCGGATGCCAAATTCTTCCCATGTTTCGCGAGCGACGCATTGTGCTCCGCCCTCGCCGTTTTCGCGCCCTCCGCCCGGCAGGTCGAGCATATTGGGGAACGGGATGTCCGGGCTGTGGTCCCGGCGATAGACCAGAATATGGTCGTCAATGAAGACCGCGACCTTTGCGCCGTGAAAGTCCACCTCACCGCTCACAGGGCTATTCGACCGTCAGCACGATCTTCCCGACATGCGCACCGGCCTCCATATGGGCATGGGCTTTCGCGGCGTCGGCCAGAGCGAAGCTTTCGTCCATCACCGGTTTCAGTTTGCCTGCCTCCACCGCGGGCCAGACATAGTTGTGCAGTTCATCGGCCAGCAGCGCCTTGCGCTCGTTAGACTGGGGCCGAAGCGTCGAGCCGGTGAGGATCAGCCGCTTCATCATGACATGCGCCATGTTGAGCGTGGCCTGCGCCCCGCCCTGGACCGCGATGGTCACGTGGCGGCCATCTTCCTTCAGACATTGCAGGTTGCGCGCGACATAGTCGCCGGCGACCATATCGAGCACGACTTCAACCCCTTCTCCGCCGGTGATCTTGCTGATCTCCTCGACAAAATCCTCGCTCTTGTAGTTGATCGCATGATCGGCGCCGATCTGTTTGGCTGCGGTGCATTTCTGATCGCTGCCGCAGGTCACGATAACGGTCAGCCCAAACAGCTTGCCGAGCCTGATCGCCATCGTGCCGATACCGCTGGTGCCGCCGTGGACCAGGACCGTTTCATCTTCCCGGGCAAAGCCGCGATTGAACAGATTGCCCCAGACGGTGAACAATGTCTCGGGCAGCGCCGCCGCTTCGGCCATGGTCAGGCAGTCCGGTACCGGCAGGCATTGTCCGACGGGTGCAACACAAAATTCGGCATAGCCGCCGCCATTGGTCAGCGCGCAAATCTTGCGGCCGATCCATTCCGGCTCGACACCTTCGCCGAGCGCTACGATGGTCCCCGAAACTTCGAGGCCCGGAAGGGGCGATGCGCCCGGCGGCGCAGGATAAAGGCCCTTGCGCTGGACCACGTCCGGCCGGTTCACCCCGGCAGCGGCAACGCGGATCAGCACTTCGCCGCGATCCGGCTGCGGGACCGGCACGGTTTCCGATTTGAGGACTTCCGGTCCGCCCGGCTCGCTGATCACGATGGCGGTCATTTCTTTTTGCAACAATTCAGCTACGGTCATCAAACATCCCCCGGAAAATATGCGCCCCTCATATTTGCGGCCCTTATTGACAGCAAAGCGCGGGCGGTCAACATTACCCTGCAGGAGGCATGTCGATTCATGGATGATGATGAAAATTTACCGCGCAATGTCAATGATCCCGTGGCCCTGCTGGTCAGGCAGGATCTCGACCCGCTATCGGTGGACGAGCTGGATCAGCGGATTTCCCTGCTCGAATCGGAAATAAGCCGTTGCAAAGCAAAGAAAAGCTTTGCGGAGACCCACCGGGCCAGCGCAGAAAATCTGTTCAAAAAGTGATAAATGCTGGCATATGGTAAAGCATTTGTTAACCTTGTTTAATAATAGTCGGGTTCGACCGTTCCATATAGGACCGAACAGGAGAAGAGAGAGAAAAAAACTGGCAGCTTTGGCCCGATTCTTGCAGATCCAAGGCTCCGCGCCCTTGACGTTTAGGGGCCGGCTCACGATCTAGGAAGCAAGTAATTGGTTAAAGCCCGTAACCGGATATGACAGCATCCGCATCGGCAACCGGGGCGCCAACACCGTCCCAATATTGGAGTAAAACATATGCCATCATTCGCGGAATCCCTCGAGAGAACACTGCATCAGGCCCTGAAAAATGCCTCGGACCGCAGTCACGAATATGCGACGCTCGAGCATCTTCTGCTCGCATTGATTGATGATGGCGACGCGTCGCAAGTGATGAACGCGTGCGGCGTGGATCTGGGTGAACTGGAAGACGCCGTGGTTCTCTATCTCGACAGCGAACTCGACTCGCTGAAGGTCGAAAAAGCCATTGACCCCTCCCCCACATCTGGTTTCCAGCGGGTTGTGCAGCGTGCAATCCTGCATGTCCAGTCGTCCGGCAAGGATGAAGTCACCGGCGCGAACGTGCTGGTCGCGCTGTTTTCCGAGCGGGAAAGCTATGCGGTCTATTTCCTCCAGCAGCAGGATATGAGCCGGCTTGATGCAGTCAGCTATATCAGCCACGGTGTCGGCAAGGCCGGTCAGACCATCGAACCGGCCGAATTGTCCGGCCAGGACAGCGACGAGGACAAGAAAGAAAAGAACAAGAAAGAGACGGCGCTCGACCAGTTCACCGTCAACCTCAACAAGAAGGCCGCTGACGGCCGGATCGATCCGTTGATCGGACGCCAGGCGGAAGTGGACCGGACGGTCCAGATTCTGTGCCGGCGGTCGAAGAATAATCCGCTTTATGTCGGTGAGCCCGGCGTCGGCAAAACGGCGATTGCCGAAGGTCTGGCGCTGCGGATCGTCGAGGAAAATGTCCCCGACGTGCTGAAACCGGCGGTAATCTATTCGCTCGACATGGGCTCGCTGCTCGCCGGAACCCGCTATCGCGGCGATTTCGAGGAACGGCTGAAGCAGGTTGTCGCGGAACTGGAAAAACTGCCGGATGCGATCCTGTTCATCGACGAAATCCATACTGTCATTGGTGCCGGCGCGACCAGCGGCGGCGCGATGGATGCTTCAAACCTCTTGAAACCGGCGCTGTCCGGCGGCATCATCCGCTGCATCGGATCGACCACCTATAAGGAATTCCGCAACCATTTCGAGAAGGACCGCGCCCTGCTGCGGCGCTTCCAGAAAATCGACATCAACGAGCCTTCGGTCGAGGATACTATCAAGATCCTAGCCGGTCTGCGCGGTGCCTTTGAAGAGCATCACAAGGTCCGCTATGCGCCCGACGCGCTGAAGTCGGCGGTCGAATTGTCGACGCGCTACATCAGCGACCGCAAGCTGCCGGACAAGGCGATCGACGTGATCGACGAGGTCGGCGCGATGCAGATGCTGTTGCCCCCCTCGCGGCGCAAGAAGATGATCACCACCAAGGATATCGAGGCGGTGATTGCAACGATGGCGCGCATCCCGCCCAAATCGGTGTCCAAGGACGACAAGAAAACGCTCGAGAATCTGGAGAAGGACCTCAAGCGCGTGGTCTTTGGTCAGGACGAGGCGATCGGCAAGCTGGCCAGCGCGATCAAGCTGTCCCGCGCAGGGCTGCGCGAGCCGGACAAGCCGATCGGCAATTATCTGTTCAGCGGGCCGACCGGCGTCGGCAAGACCGAAGTCGCACGGCAACTGTCATCGATCATGGGCATTCCGCTCAAGCGCTTTGACATGTCAGAATATATGGAGCGCCACAGCGTCTCGCGCCTGATCGGTGCGCCTCCAGGCTATGTCGGCTATGATCAGGGCGGTCTGCTGACCGACGCCGTCGATCAGAACCCGCATTGCGTGCTGCTGCTCGACGAAATCGAGAAAGCGCATCCCGACCTGTTCAATATCCTGCTGCAGGTGATGGACAACGGCAAGCTTACCGATCACCACGGAAAGACCGTCGATTTCCGCAACGTCGTGCTGATCATGACCACCAACGCCGGTGCGTCCGACATGGCGAAGGAAGGCATCGGCTTTGGCAATATGTCCAAGGAAGATGCCGGTGACGAGGCGGTGAAGAAAATGTTCTCGCCGGAATTCCGCAACCGTCTGGATGCGATTGTTCCCTTCGCCTATCTGCCACCGGAAGTGGTGGCCCGGGTGGTCGAGAAATTCATCCTCGAGCTCGAGCTGCAACTGGCCGACCAGAATGTTCACATCACGCTGGATGAAGATGCCCAGGCATGGCTCACCGAACGCGGCTATGACAAGCTCTACGGCGCGCGTCCGATGGGCCGCCTGATCCAGGAAAAGATCAAGCAACCGCTGGCCGAGGAACTGTTGTTCGGCAAACTCAAGAACGGCGGCGAGGTCAAGGTGCATCTGAAGGACAATGCCCTGACCTTCGAGGTTACGGCGGCGGCACCCAAGGCGAAGAAAAAGAAAACGCCAGGCAAGAAGAAGGCCGCCGACAAGGCGAAATAGCTTTACCCAAAGCAGGGTCCAAAGCCCTCCAAAAACGGCGTGTCTGGTCCCACGCCGTTTTTTTGTGCAATTTATCGGAGCGCCGATTTCTGCTATATAAGTCCGAGAGGAGATTGAAAATGACGTATTTTCAAGGTTTTCTGATTCCCGTCCCTAGCGATAAAAAAGCAGCCTACGAGAAGATGGCCCGCGAAGCGGTGCCGCTTTTCACGGACTACGGCGCCCGGCGGATCGTCGAATGCTGGGAAAAAGACGTTCCGCACGGCGAGACCACTGACATGTTCCGCGCGGTCAAAGCCGAGAACGATGAAAAACTGGTTTTTTCGTGGATCGATTGGGAATCAAAGGCAGCCTGTGACAGAGCCCACAAAAAAATGATGACCGACGAGCGGATGCAGAACCCGCCCGAGGATATGCCGTTTGACGGGATGCGGATGACCTTTGCCGGGTTCGATCTTCTGGGAGAGACGGGAGACGGCAGCTCCACGGGATATGTGCAAGGATATGTCGCGCCGGTTCCAGAGGACCATCGCGGGGCCTTCGCCGATATGTGCGAGACGATGCGAACGGTCGCGATCGACTGCGGCGCATTGCACGCAGCCGATGGCTGGGCGGATAATATCGAGGACGGTAAGGTGACCGATTTCAAGCGGGCCGTGAAGGCCGAAACCGGAGAAGCGATCGCCTTCGGCTATGCCGAATGGGCATCCAAAGCAGCCTTCGAAACCGGCTCGGCCCGCATGCAAGAGGATAAGCGCATGCCGTCGCCTGGATCAGACATGCCGCTAGACGGCAAAAGGCTGGTCTACGGCGGATTCGAGGTCATCCTCGATACCCGGGAGATGGAACAATGACCAACAAGCATGGCGATTTCATCTGGTACGAACTGCTGACCAGTGACGCCGGTGCAGCGCAGGAATTTTATGGATCGCTACTGGGATGGGATTTTACCGATAGCGGTCAGGCTGACACGGATTATCGGGAATTTTCGATGAACGGCAAGGGCATTGGCGGTGTCTTGCCGCTGACATCCGAAATGACGGCTGGCGGTGCCCGGCCCTGCTGGATGGGCTATATCAATGTCGAGGATGTGGACCGGATGGCGGAGGCGATGGTCTCGGCCGGTGGCAGTGTTCACATGGCGCCGCAGGACATGGCCAGTGTCGGGCGCCTTGCCCTCGTCGCCGATCAGCAGGGCGCGATGTTCTATGTGATGAAACCGATCCCGCCTGCCGGCGATCCGGATTTTTCCAGCGAGGCCTTTGCGGCGATCGAGCCGATGGTCGGCCATTGCGCGTGGAACGAGCTTGCCACCAGCGATCCCGATGCCGCGCTCAACTTCTATCACGACCTATTCGGTTGGGAGAAGGATGGAGTAATGGATATGGGGCCGATGGGCGCCTATACCATGCTGCGGCACGATTTCATGATCGGTGCGATCATGGCCAAGCCCGAAGACATGTCGGTATCTGCCTGGACCTATTATTTCCGCGTGCCCGATATTGATGCTGCGGTGGAAACGATTCGCAGCGGAGGCGGCCAGATCCTGGTCGGACCGATGGAGATACCGGGCGGTGATTTTTCGGTGAACGCGATGGATCCGCAGGGTGCAGCCTTTGCTCTGGTCGGTGCGCGGAGTTAGACAATCCGTCGGACTATCTGCACAAAGGAAATCACTCCTGACATGATGCTGTCAGGAGGGGCATGATATCCAATGCTTGTTCATTCGACAGAAAAGGAGCAAGCCAATGACTGATAATATGAAAGATCGCCTTGTTTGGGTGGAACTGCCCGCAACCGATCTCAACCGAGCCAAAAAATTCTACGAGGCCGTTCTCGAGACAAGCCTCGTCGAGGACAATCAGGGTCCCCATACCATGCAGATGATCCCGAGCAAGAACGATACGATGTGCGGCCACCTGTATGAGGGCAAACCGGCCACCGTCGGCGATGGTCCCACTCCCCATTTGTCGGTCACGGGAGCGTTGGACGATGCCAGGAAACGGGTAATATCGGCTGGCGGCGAGGTGGTGTCCGATATCATTCCCCTGCCCGTTGGTGCATTTTTCTACGCCAAGGATACGGAAGGCAATTCCATCGCCATGTTCAAATATAACGATTGATGCGCAGAGCCGACCGCCTTTTCCAGATCGTCCAGTATCTGCGGGGTGGTCGGCTCGTTACCGCAGCAAAGCTCGCCGACCGTCTGGAAGTGTCGGAGCGCACGATATACCGTGACATTGCTGATCTCCAGTCGACGGGGGTACCGATCGATGGCGAGGCCGGTATCGGCTATATCATGCGCAGCGGCTTCGACTTGCCGCCGTTGATGTTTACCCGCGATGAAATTGTCGCCCTGGTCACCGGCGCACGGATGGTCCGGGCATGGGGCGGCACGGCGATGATTACCGCGGCGGAAGAAGCGTTGATCAAAATCGAGGCGGTTTTGCCGGAAGCCGAGCGCAGCCGCGTCGCTGAAACCAAGATATTTTCACCGCGCGTGGGACAGCCGGGCCAGGCCAGCGCGTTGATCGACCACTGCGAACAGGCGATCGACAGGAAAGAAATCGTGGCCTTGCACTATTGCGACGAGAATGGCGCGGTGACCGACCGAAACGTCCAGCCGCTGGGGCTGTGGTTCTGGGGCAAGGTCTGGACACTGGTGGGATGGTGCGAATTGCGGGATGACTTCCGCGCGTTCCGGCTCGACCGCATTTCGCGTCTTGCACCGACAGGAGAGAGATACACACTTAATCCACAAAGATCGCTGGAGGAATTTTCGCGCCAGCAGCGAGAGAAATACCGGAAGCAAATTGTCCGATCAACCCAAGGAGAAAATTGAGATGACCCTGAAATTCTATACCAATCCGATGTCGCGCGGCCAGATCGCCCGCTGGGCGCTGCACGAAGTGGGCGCGGACTATGATCAGGTGCTGCTGGATTATGGCACGACGATGAAAGCGGAAGATTATTTGCAGATCAACCCGATGGGCAAGGTCCCTGCCATCGATCATGATGGCAAGATCGTGACCGAAGGCGCTGCGATCTGTGCCTATCTGGCAGAAGCCTTTCCGGATGCCGGTCTCGCGCCGATGGAAGCCGAGCGGGCAGATTATTATCGCTGGCTATTCTTCGCGGCAGGCCCGGTGGAAGCGGCGGTCACCAACCGGTCGATGGGCTTCGAAGTCGAGCCGGACAAGGAGAGAATGGCCGGTTACGGCAATTACGACCGGGTTGTCGACGTGCTCGACGACAAGCTCCGGGCGGATGATTATGTCTGTGGTTCCCGCTTTACCATGGCCGACGTCTACGTCGGCGCGCAGGTGGTGTGGGGCGTCCAGTTCGGATCCCTGCCCGAGCGGGATGCCTTTACCGCTTATGCAGAACGGCTGACAGACCGGGCCGCCCTCAAGGCGGCCAAGGCGATCGATGACGCATTGATTGCCGAAAACAGCTGATCGATTGATCCGCCAAGCAAAACGGCCAGAGGGTCATCCCGTCTGGCCGTTTTTAACCGTTTGAAGTCTGTTCATCCGCCGGTTTCGGGCTGCTCATTGTCGAGCGATGGCGGCGCAAGAGCGGCGGCGGGCTCGACAGTCTGCGCTTCCGGCTGCCCATATTGCACGCGCCAGGCTGCGAGGTCGCGCTCATATTCCTCATAAGCGAGATAGAAATCGGTGAACGGCTTTTCCAGTTCCGGCAAAGCTTGCTCGGCAAACGCATCGAGATCGGCAGATTTGGTCACGATTGCCCGTTGGCTTATCTGCACGGCCTGATCACAGAACGGCCGGCGAAGGGGCGAGAAGGACCAGTAATTGTAAAGCTGGGTCTGGTGGCGATCATGTTCGGTCTTGTATCCCGCACCAATATCCCGCTGAAACTTGCGGATGATTGCGTTGTTGGCGTTGCGCAGCGAAGCGCTGTTGTTGGTGATGAAGGCGTTATAATCGCCGACCAGACGCTCGTAGATCGGGCCGGTGCAGCTGAGCGCAGCGACGTTCAAGGCCGCCCTGACATGCCATAGGGTCTCGAGTGGTCCAAGATCACGATTGATGGTGTCGCGCAGGCCGTCAACACGCAGCGCGGGCATGATCGACGTCTCGCTCGCACCGAATGGCGGGGTTGGCGCGCGCGGCGTATATTGCGGCTGGACAACCGGAGCGGGTGGCGGTGGTGGCGGTGCCGTTTGACAGGCGGCCAGAAAGGCCAGTCCGCCAGCTGCCAATAGTAGACGTAAATCCTTTAAACGCGGCATCGTATCACTCTCCCGGAACAACAGCCATTTCCTTATGATTCGTGCCGGCTTTTGTCCAGCACTTGCGCTCAAATCTCGACGAACCGCCAAAAGAAAAAGCCCGACAGTTTCCTGCCGGGCTTTTCCGAAAATCTGAAGCGAGGCTTTTGCCTATTCCTGGCTGCCCATGAAGGTCAGCAGAAACTGGAACATGTTGATAAAGTCCAGATACAGGCTGAGCGCGCTCAATACGACGGTCTTGCCGACCATGTCGGTTCCGGCGACATAGCTGTACATGCTCTTGATCCGCTGCGTATCATAGGCGGTAAGGCCCGCGAAGATCAGAACACCGATCGCGCTGATGACAAAGTGCATCATCGTCGACTGCAGGAAAATGTTGATCACCATCGCGACCAGCAAACCGATCACACCCATGATCAGGAAGCTGCCCCAGCCGGACAGGTCTTTCTTGGTCGTGTAACCGTAGAGGCTCAGGCCCAGAAAGGCGGCGGAGGTGGCGAAAAATGTCTGCGCAATCGACGCCCCGGTATAGACCAGGAAGATCGTCGACATCGACAGACCCATCAGCGCCGCGAAGCCCCAGAACATCGCTTGCAGCGTAAAGGTGGAGAATTTATGCTGCCCGAAGCTCATCGCGAAAACGATGGCCAGCGGCGAAAGGATGATCAGCCATTTCAGCGGACCACCGCCGAACATGATATCCTGAGCGAGACCGGAGCCGGCAAACAGCATCGCGACAATGCCGGTGAGCAAGACACCGCTCGCCATGTAATTATAGACCTTGAGCATGTAGGTCCGCAGGCCGGCGTCGAACGCAACTTGCGTTTGCGGCGCGGTACCGACAGGGGGCTGCCCGAATGTTGTTCTTGGATCTTGCCAAGCCATAATATCGATACTCCTCAAATTAGCGAGCCGAAAAACAGGCTCTCATGGACCCAATATCGGGTAATAGCGCATATTTTTCAAGGAAAACCGGTGTGGCATAATTAAAAAAGATGCTGCAATTTCATAGATAAAATCTATCAGACTTGCTTGTCTCCGCCAGATTTCCCGATCATCAGACGAATGCCGACGATCACCCGTGATCGGACATCTGCCAGCCTGTCCGGCAATATCCCGCTGGACGCTTCCGAAAATCCTTATTTTCTAGACGGTCTCGAGCAATTTCCGGAGAATCCTGGCCGTCCCGGTGACTTCTGCCCAGGTCTGCTCGAAACCATCCTCGTCGCCATAATAGGGATCGGCAACATCCTCGCCCGCCCTGCCCTCGACATGGTCGAAAAACAGCGACAGTTTAGCAACCGCACTGGCCGGACGCATCGCCGCCAAATCGCGCAAATTCTGGTTGTCCATGGCGATGATATGGTCGAAATCGCGAAAGTCCGATGCGGTCACCTGCCGCGCCCGCAAATGTCCGATATCGACGCCGTTCCGGGCCGCGACTGCCTGCGCGCGCTCGTCCGGGGGGTGCCCAACATGCCAGTCGCCGGTGCCGGCGGAATCAATAATCACATTCAGGTCCGAGGCAGCGCATTCGTGACGCAAGGCGGCTTCCGCCAGCGGCGAGCGGCAGATATTGCCGAGACAGACAAACAGGACAGACTGGCGCATGATTTTACTCTGGATATCAACAAACGGAAATGACCAAACGGATGGCTCGGTCTAGCGGCCGCCCACGAACACGCCGCAGGCGATCCGGCCGCCGCTGTCACCGGAGGGATCGGTCTTCAGATCATCCGGCCCCTCGTGCACCACGAAAGCCGCGCCGTCCGCGTCGAGCAGCGCATTGTCGCCGCCGCTGAGCGTTGCACCAGGCACCAGAGCCTCGAGCGAACCTGACCCGTCAGCACCAATGTCGAGATTGAAGAAATCCCCGGCATGCGCCCCTTGCGGATTGTCGAAACCATGTTCTTTCGCCGCCGGATTCCAGTGGCCGCCAGCGGATTTGAAATCGGGACCTTCGCATTTGCCAAATTCGTGAATATGCACGCCGTGCGCACCGGGGGGCAAACCCTGTGCCTTGATATTGACGAGCAGACCATTGTCGCCCTGGGCGACGATCACTTCGCCATATTGCGTCTGATCAGCACCGGTCAGCGCCGCGCGCGCGACATTGCCGCTGACTTCGCCGGGCGATTCCCCTTCCTGGCTGCATCCTACAGCGATGAGGGACAACAGGACCACGGCCGATAAAGTAATGTGATGCTGACGCACGAAGCTTCTCCTTGATTTCCTTGCCATTGATTGCATGATAGCAGCCGATCCACCCGCTTGGAACCATTTGTTCCGTTCCCGTCTTTTCTCCGTCTTGCAGGAGCCGGATTGTCGCTTATGCTCTATCTGATCGCCCTCGGTTCGAACCAGCGCCACCGGCGCTTTGGCTTGCCCCGTGCCATCCTTGCGGCGGCCTTGCAGCGGCTGGCCGGGCAAGGCCTGACCATCGTGCAGGCATCGGGCGTGATCGCATCGCGCCCGGTCGGGCCGTCCCGGCGATCCTACGCCAACGCCGTCGCGATCATCGAATCGGACCAGCCCCCGCCCACTCTGCTGACGATGCTCCAGCGCACCGAAACGGAATTCGGTCGCCGCCGGGGCCAGGCCTGGGCACGCCGGGTACTGGATCTGGATATCCTGCTGTGGGACGGCGGCGCGTTTGTCAGCGACGCGCCTGCCCTCACCATTCCGCACCGCCTGATGCGCGAGCGCAGCTTCGTGCTCGGCCCGGCAGCGAAAATTGCGGGCGATTGGCGCGATCCCCTGACCGGCCTGACGATCGCCCAACTCGACGCCCGCTACCGGCGCCCCAAAAAACGACCGCAAAAAGCGCCAAAGCCGCTTGACCATGCAACAAAGCGTCCCTAGGGAGGCGCTTCCTGAAGGCTGTGTGCACTGCACCAGCCGGTCGAGGGGCCCTTAGCTCAGTCGGTAGAGCAACTGACTTTTAATCAGTAGGTCGCTGGTTCGAACCCAGCAGGGCTCACCATTAATTCAAATATATCAACAAGTTAATAACAGTTCTTTGAGTTCAGAAAAACCTCAAATCCGTTCTAGGTAACGAGGTAGGTAACATCGATTCCTTCGTTGGTACTGCTGTCAAAGGGCAAAGAAATATCCCGCACAGCAAGAGCGATGCCCTCTTCGTCTATCATTCAGTGGGCCATGGACGCAATGCCGAATAGGTAAATTACGTATTCATCGCGCAATCCTTTCATGCCAATTCTTAACATGAACGGATTCTCTCAATAGGAATGTTTGGATGAAGGGGTTTACCGACAATATTGAATTTCTCACTCTGGAAAATGATGATTTTCGCAGGGTGCTTTATACCGGGAGGAATTTGCAACCGGTATTGATGACGATCTTTCCCGAGGTCGAAATTGGCGAAGAAGTTCATGATGATCGTGACCAGTTTTTCCGTATCGAAGACGGAGAAGGAGAGGTCTGGATTGACGGTGTCTGCACAAAGATCGCCGCTGATGATGGCATCATCGTTCCGGCAGGTGCGCACCACAATATCATCTGCAAAGGACTAGAACCGCTGCGCCTATATACGATTTACGGCCCGCCCGAACAGGTCGAAGGAACCATCCGCAAAACAAAAAAAGAGGCTGACGCCGCGCACCAACATTTCGATGGTGTGACTACCGAATGAGATATGGTGTTTCGTGCACAGTAACTGCGGTGCTCCTCGTTCTCGCCGGTTGCACGCAAGGCCCGGAATATCGGCCGCATTCTGCAGCTGACCTTGCAGTCCCCGAGCAGTATGTCAGCGGGAATGAGGAGATACCAATTGCTGATATTTCCCAGTGGTGGTCGCTGTTTGACGATCCCGTTCTGACGGAACTAATCAACAGGGCATTATCAGAGAATCTCGATATTGCACAATCCGCGGCGCTTGTCGTACAGGCTAGAGAATCGTTTGTTCAATCGGGGGCAGATCAACTGCCAGAAGTCACATTCTCCAGCATTGATGGCAGAAATATCGTCTCCGGCGCGTTCGATAGCTGGTATTTATCGCATTCGATTGATGCCAGTTGGAGCGCGGATATCTTCGGCGGATTGAAAAGATCTAAGCAGGCCGCGCTCGCCTCATACCAGTCGGCAGGTTACAGCCTTGCCAATGCCAGAGCACTTATTGCCGCCGAGCTGGCGCGCAATTATATCACCGTGCGTTCGTTGCAGGACCGCATTCGCATTGCCCAGGAGAGTCTTCGGAACCAGGAAAATAACTTGCAGATCGCAAAATGGCGGGCTCAAGCCGGACTTGTTTCTTCTATCGATGTCGAACAGGCCAAAGCACAAAGAGCCCAGACAGCTGCTGCGATTCCGCTTTTGGAACAGTCCGAAGCGGCTGCGCGCTATCGTATCGCCTTACTAGCGGGGCAGGCCCCTGGTGCCGTTGATACGTTGCTTGGCAATCACCGCCAAATTCCATCAATACCCAATTCTATCGCCAAAGGTGCGCCGGCCAATATATTGCGCCAACGCCCGGATATCATATCTTCAGAGCGTGACCTTGCTGCGGCCACTGCTCTGATTGGCGTTGCCAAGGCCCAGCTTTATCCTTCGCTGGTACTGTCTGGCAATATCGGTTCAACGTCGAGTAAAATCGGCGATATCATTGATGATCTTTCAGGTGGTCTGTTCGCAACAATCGCCGCCAGTATTTTTGATGCAGGAAGCCGAAGGTCCGTGGTGCGCTCACAAGTCGCCGCCGCACAAGGCGCGTTTGCCGCCTATCGCTCAGCGATATTGATTGCATTGGAAGAAGTGGAAAATGCCGCCGTGGGCCGCCGCACAGCAGAAGCACGGATTTCCGCTTTTGCAGATCAAAGTCAAGCCTCCAGCAATGCCGCGCTTTTGGCGCGCGCCAATTATCGGGCAGGATTGACCGACTTTCAGCAGCTCCTGGAAGCCGAGCGCAGCCTGCTGTCGGCAAATGACAGCCTCGCCGTTGCTCAGGCAGACCGGCTGACTTCAGCTATACAGATGTATCTGGCGCTGGGCGGCGGATGGCAACCTGTAACTCACGAAATCGATATTGAAGAGACCCCGAAATGAACGCATCTGCCGAAACCACCGACCTTGATGAGTTTCTGGAAGCGCCAGCGCCGTCGCCAGCATGGCGTTACGGCAAATGGGCTTTGTTGCTGTTTGCAGTTCTTTTGATTGCTTTGCTGGTTAGCCAGCTATTCTTCAAAAACGATGAGATTGAATATGTAACGGACACCGTCAAACGCGGCGATATCACTGTGTATGTCACTGCAACAGGAAATCTGGCACCGACAGAGCAGGTCGAAGTTGGTTCGGAGATTTCCGGTATTGTCAGGCGCGTTCTGGTGGACGTTAATGACCGGGTGACCGCAGGGCAGGTCATCGCGATAATCGACACCGACCGACTCTCTGACATCGTCAAGCAGTCGAAGGCATCACTGTCGGCAAACCAGGCGTCGGTTGTCAGCACCCGTGCCACGCTGAACGAAGCGCAGGCGCAGTTGCAGCGGTTGAGGGACGTCTTTCGATTGTCCGATGGCCAAGTGCCTTCAAAAACCGAAATGGCCGCACAGCAAGCTGCCGTAGCCAGAGCCGTAGCCTCATTGAATTCGGCCCGTGCCAATGTCGTGGCTGCGCAGGCCGAACTGTCTTCCAACATAACCCAGCTATCGCGCGCGACCATTCGTGCGCCTGTGTCAGGCGTGGTGCTCAAGCGCCTGGTTGATCCGGGACAGACGGTTCAGGCGTCATTTAACACGCCGTCGCTTTTCATTATCGCCGAAGACTTGTCGCTTATGCAGCTTGAAGTCGCCGTGGATGAAGCCGATGTCGGACAAGTGGAGGCAGGACAGAAAGGCAGCTTTACAGTCGATGCCTATCCCGGCGAAAAATTCCCAGCCACAATTTTAAGGGTGAATCTGGGCTCAACAAATCTTGCCACTAGTTCAAGCACGAGCTCTTCATCAGACGTCGTTTCATATACCGCGTTGTTAAACTTCAATAATGATGATCTGAAATTGAGGCCGGGAATGACCGCAACCGCAACCGTCCGGACGAGCGGCGAAAAGAATGTGCTGATGGTGCCCAATGCGGCGCTGCGCTACATTCCTGCCAAAAGCGATGAGACGGAAGAAAGCGGCGGCTTTGAATTTGGCCCGCCCCGTTCGGATGGAACCGAGGTAACACAGGAGACCGAAATTGGCGTCGGCAGTCGGCAAACTATCCATATCCTGAACGAAGAAAATAAGTTGCAGAAGATCACGGTAATAACGGGCCAAAGTGATGGGCGCCATACTGCCGTTACCGGGAAAGCTCTCAAAGCCGGTCAACGTGTTGTTATCGGACAGAAAACCACGGTAAACCAATGAGCGATCCGCTTATCAAGCTGGATGGTATCACAAAGACATTTGGCGAAGGAGAAGCTGCCTTTCAGGCGCTGAAGGGCATCAATCTGGATATAAATGAGCGTGATTTCGTCGCCATTATGGGGGCCAGCGGATCAGGGAAATCTACGATGATGAATATTGTAGGTTGTCTTGATGTGCAAACCACAGGCTCATATCTTTTCAAGGGCGTGCCCATCGAACAGCTTGACGTTAATCAGCGTGCCTTGCTGCGCAGACGCTATCTTGGATTTGTTTTTCAGGGGTTTAATCTTCTACCCCGGACGTCTGCATTGGAAAATGTTGAACTGCCCTTGCTTTACCGAGGAGAAAGCCCGGGACAAAGGCGAAAGTCTGCATTGGCCGCGCTTGACAGTGTGGGCCTTGTTCCCTGGGCGGATCATACGCCGAATGAATTGTCTGGTGGGCAACAGCAGCGGGTTGCCATCGCCCGCGCAATCGTGACGGAGCCATCTGTGCTGCTTGCGGATGAGCCAACCGGCAATCTGGACAGCGAACGATCAGAGGAAATCATGGAACTGCTGACCCAGTTCAATAAAGAGCGCGGTATCACCATCATGATGGTAACCCACGAACCTGAACTCGCCGCATTCGCTCACAGAATTGTTATCTTCAAGGATGGCCTGGTCGAACGCGAGGAGCACAACTGATGCTGGCGACAACATTTCTGTTGGCATTTCGCGCGATCCGCCGACATCTCATGCGCTCCTTCCTGACTTTGCTGGGTATAATGATCGGAGTTTTGTCGGTTATAACGATGGTCACCTTGGGCAATGGGGCGACCGAGGCTGTCAAAACATCCATCAGCGCGCTGGGCTCTGATCTTTTGCAGGTCTATCCCGGGCAGCGCGCCCGCCCCGGTAGCGGCGCGGGCGAGGCTCCTCCGCTGTTTAAGCAAGCCGACGTCAATGCCATTGCTGAACAGATTGGTGGCGTTACTGCCGTGACCGGACAGGTTCAGACCAGTGGTGCGGCTATTCGCAATGCCCAGAACTGGACAACGACAATCAATGGCACCACCAACGCTTTTTTTACCGCCCGGAAATGGCCACTGGCGCAGGGGCGCGAATTTTCGCCCGAAGAGGAACAGGCGGGTAAAAGCGTCTGCGTGATCGGCTCAACGATTGTTGAAAATCTGTTTCAGGATGGCGATCCTATTGGAGAGAATTTTCGGATCAAGGGCGTCAGCTGCCAGGTCATTGGCGTCCTTGAAGAACGAGGCCAAAGCGGCTTTGGCGGAGACCAGGATGACACGGTTATCATGCCGCTCAAAGCCGTACAGAGGCAAATGACCGGCAATCAGGACATCAACTCGATCATGGTCGGGCTTGACCCTGCTTATGAAACGAACAGCGTAAAGGAATCGATGATCGCTCTGTTGCGCGAGCGCCGCAATCTGGGGCCAGACGAAGAGGATGATTTCAACGTCCTTGATGCCAAGCAGATTGCCGACACAGTTTCCGGCACCGTTGGTATCCTCACCACATTGCTCGGCGCGGTTGCGGCTGTTAGCCTGCTGGTTGGTGGCATAGGTATTATGAATATCATGCTGGTAAGCGTCACCGAAAGAACAAGAGAAATTGGCATCCGGCTCGCCATTGGCGCTCTTGGCAGGGAGGTGCTGATGCAGTTTTTGGTGGAATCGATTGTTCTGTCCAGTCTTGGGGGGCTGATAGGGATATTGCTCGCGCTAATTGTAGGTATGGTTGCAGCGCCGATGATGGGGCTGGAATATCAATTTGATATCCAGATTAATGTGATCAGCTTTTTGTTCTCTGCGGCAATCGGGGTCGTTTTCGGCTATTTTCCTGCACGGCGAGCTGCAAAGCTCAACCCGATCGATGCACTGCGATCTGAATAACATTCGGACTATCGTGCGCAAACATGGTGAGATTGCGTTTCAATTTCTCCGCTGTACATAGCGGCAAAGATAGCAAAGCTTGAGGTCGGCTGGCTGCGGTCCATCGCGCGGCCGGCCCAGCGGTTCGATGCTTGTGTTGCGACGACCGGTGAAATCACTCGCCAATTCCCGACATTCACGGCTTTGTTTGTAACGCCTCGAAACGTTCGTCTGTTCAGCATTGGCTCAAACGACGGTTATCTCCAGTAATTTCAACCGTTCCCAAGCCAATCCAAATTTGATTGCACGCGATCCACAGCATCGGACTACATACGGCTTTGGCTATATTGATTACATAATTTCCCTGAAATCTAGCTTAATATCGCTTGTTCTCCAGGGCCGGGAATCGTGACTTCGCTGCTCAGGATGCAGCGGATGCCCCCACTCAACGCAATGGATGCGTCTGTTTCGCCATGGGTGACAAATATCTGTTTGGGTGCCTTTTTGAACGCTGACACCCATGCAAGAAGCGCAGTACGATCCGCATGTGCCGAAAAGCCACCAATAGACCGGATTTCCGCACGCACCGGTATTTCGTCACCGAAAATCCGGACTTTGGAAGCACCTTCAACAAGCCGCCGCCCCAGAGTTCCTTGAGCCTGATAACCAGCGATCAAGACGGTATTGCTGCTGTTTGGCAATCCGTGCCGAAGATGATGGAGAATTCTTCCTGCTGTGCACATTCCGCTTGCTGATATTATTATTGCGCCGGATTTTATGGTGTTTAACGCGATCGATTCTTGCACGCTTTCAGTATATTTGAGTAAAATCGATGAAGGCGACTTGCTATGCCATTTGGCTAATCTCGTCGCCTCTTCATCAAATATTTTCATATATCGTTTCGTGAGGTCGGTTGCCTTCTGTGCCATTGGAGAATCGAGAAAAATACTCAGATTATTCAGCTGACCTTCACGGGTCAGATGGTGAAAATAATATATCAGTTCCTGCGTTCGTCCCACGGCAAATGCGGGAATAATCAGATTTCCCTTTTTGCGCGTCAGCGTGTCGTTGGTAATTTCAACCAGTTCATCGAGGGAGGGTTCGAGCGCCTTGTGATCTCGATTTCCATAGGTTGATTCGACAACCAGAAAATCGGCCTCCTCGACAATATATGGGTCACGAATTATCGGGCGACCTGGTTGGCCAAGGTCCCCTGAAAACACCAGCTTCCTTTTTCCGCCACTGGTGTTGATCCAGATCTCGAGGATCGCCGATCCCAAAATATGTCCTGCATCACGCATGCACAGTTCGACTTCTGGATGCAGGGAAATCATTTCATCATAGCTATATGGCACAACCTGGGAAAGAGCCTTTTCGGCATCAATCATTTTGTACAGCGGCTCCAGATCTTCCTTGGAATGATTGCGTTTTCTTGCTGCCCGTTCTGCCGCGCTTTCATGAATGTGAGCGCTGTCACGGAGCATTATCTCCAACAGTTCAGCGGTTGCGTTTGTGGTGTATATTGCCCCCTCAAACCCATCTCGACATAGTTTGGGCAATAGCCCGCTATGGTCAATATGTGCATGAGACAGAATTACGAAGTCGAGAGAGGATGGATCAAACGCGAATGGTTTGCGATTCTTGGGTCCGGCATCGCTTCCGCCCTGAAACATCCCGCAGTCGACGACAAACCGAAAGCCATTTCCTTCGACCAGATAGCAGGAACCGGTAACTTCCCCGGCAGCACCCAAAAACGTAATCTTCATAACATTCTCTCCATTTGATATTACGCCAAAGACTATTTGGGCGGTATTTCATTATAAAACTCGCACATCAGATGTACCGCTTCGCGCGCACTATCCACGATCTGAAAAAGATTAAGGTCTTCCCGATCAATATAGCCTTCATTGACGAGAAATTCGAAGTTGATCACCTGGGTCCAGTATTCCCTGCCCAGCAGAAGAATCGGAATAGGAGGAATTTTGCGCGTCTGGACAAGCGTCAACACTTCCACAACTTCGTCGAGTGTGCCAAATCCACCGGGGAAAGCGACAAGCGCTTTGGCCCGCATCAGAAAGTGCATCTTGCGAATACCAAAATAGCGAAACTGAAAACATAATTCTGGCGTAATATAGGGGTTAGGATTCTGCTCCCTCGGCAGATTGATATTGAGGCCGATAGAGCGCGCACCAACATCGTTCGCTCCCCGGTTGGCTGCCTCCATGATTCCCGGTCCACCACCGGTAACGACCAGGAAGTCTGATCGCTCCTCCTGCTGAAATCTGCGTGAAACAATGGCTGCAAACTCACGGGCTTGCTCATAATATCGGGATTTTTTGCAAGAGCCTGTCGATGCTATCCGCGCGCTGCCAAAGACGACAACGGTTGAATTGATGCCTTCTTTTTTCATGACAAGGTCAGGCTTCAGAAATTCCAGTTGCAGCCGGGCAGAGCGTAAATCGTCAAGATTCAGGAATGCCGGATCATCGGTTGCCGGCCTGTATGCTTCGCTGTCGAGCAGAGCCCGAACCAGCGCGCGTCTTGATGAGGCATCGCTTTCTCGTCTGTCAGTCATTTCTCGCTGATCCTTCCATCGAAATGTTCCGGTGGCCAATAAACCGTATAATGCGGCAACGGGGATCTCCCTGTTGCTTTAACATTGTGAAACGCGCCTTCCGGGACTGCGACGCCGTCGTGAAGATTGTTTCCTGGATATAGGACTTTGCGGAAATGCGATGTTGGTCTTGCCGTGGTTCATTGTCTTTCCTGCCTTTTATAATGATCAAAGATGGTTCGCTTATTGCACTGCAAGCCAATCAATGTGATCAGAAATCAACTCGCTAACACAAAGTTAGTGACTGATTACTATCTTTTGTGTAAGGCCGCAATATGAATCGCAAAAACCTGACATCCGCCCAACGCCGCACCGCCACGGTTGAGGCCGTGCTGGCGCTCGCGGCGACGTCGAATCCGGCCGACATCACCACTGCCCAGATCGGTGCATATATGGATGTCACACAGGGTGCCCTGTTTCGTCATTTTGCGAACAAGGAGGAAATCTGGACTGCGGTTATGGACTGGACCGCCAAAAATTTGCTGGCCCGACTGGACGAAATTGAAACCGATAATCCGATTGACGGGCTGAGAGCCATGTTCACCGCCCATGTTGAATTTGTCATCGCCCATCCGGGCATCCCCCCTATTCTCTTCAGCGAACTGCAGCGCAGCGGCGAAACCCCGACAAAAGCGCGGTTACAGCAACTAATGGCGGGCTATGGTACCCGGCTGGCGGCGAGGCTCACGGCGTCGAAAGCGGCTGGACTGGTGGCGGATGACCTGGATATACCGGCAGCGGCCATATTGTTCCTCGGTATCATCCAGGGCCTGGTCATGCAGGTCATGATGACGGGCGACTTTGGCACGATGCGCGAAATGTCGGGACGGATTTTCGACATTTATTTGACCGGAATCGGAGCCGAGTGATGAGACTTGCCGCTGCCTTCAGTTGCCAAAGACCGCGGCTCGCTGGTATTTCTGCTCAATCGCCACGGCTTCTTCGCCATGTGGTGCTGCGCGCACATCAGAACGCATCAATATCGGAGAATGCCCAGTGAACCGGAAACGTTTGATTATCATCGCGGCAATAGCTGCTCTGCTGATTGCCGCCATCGCCACGCGCGGTTTTGGACTGTTTGGCAATGACAACGATGGAGCGCTTACGCTCTATGGCAATGTCGACATTCGCGAGGTCGATCTGGGGTTCAGGGTTGGCGGACGGATAGAGAGCATTGCCGTCGAGGAAGGCGAAAAGGTAAAGGCCGGGGAACTGCTGGCAACACTGGACCGGGCGAGCCTCGAAAGCAGGGTCAGTCAGGCCGATGCCGAAATCTCCGCAGCCCAGGCCAATCTGACCAGGTTACGCAATGGTAATCGGGCGCAGGATATTACCCAGGCCCGAGCAAGGCTCGTCGCAGCCCGGACCAGTGCCATGGAGGCGGAAAAAGATTATCGCCGGCGTGCGCCGCTGGTTGAGCCTGGCGCGATCAGCCGTGATTTGTGGGATCAGACCGTTGCCGCGCGCGACCGCGCGAGAGCGCAGGCGGCAGAGGCCAGTGCGGCTTTATCCCTGCTCGAGGCGGGCGCGCGGCGCGAGGATATTGCCGCCGCAGCGGCGCAGGTAGAGGCGGCCAAGGCACAGCGGACCGGAGCCGAGGTTGATCTTTCCGACACCCGTCTGTTTGCCAAGACCAGCGGAACGGTGGTGACACGCGCGCAGGAACCCGGCGCGATTGTGCAGCCGGGCTCCACAATTTTGACGCTATCGATCAACAAACCGATGCGCGTGCGCGCCTATATCGGCGAACCTGATCTCACCCGGATCAGTCCGGGAATGGCGGTCGAAGTCCTAGTCGACGGCAATCCGCGCACCTACAAAGGCACGATAGGCTATATCTCACCGCAAGCCGAATTTACGCCGAAATCGGTGGAGACACAGGATTTGCGCACCGATCTGGTATATCGTCTGCGGATCATCGTGACGGACCCCGATGATGCGCTGCGTCAGGGTCAGCCGGTTACGGTCCGTGTTCCGGGTGCTCGTCCGTCCAGAGAACGGTGATGCACGATCAGCAACATATTGCCGTAGCCGACGCCTTAACCAAAATATTTGGTGACGCGCCGCCCGCGCTCGACAAGGTGAATATCGAAATCCGGGCGGGAGCCATGACCGGGCTGGTCGGCCCCGATGGCGCGGGAAAGACAACCCTGATCCGAGTTCTTGCGGGACTGATGAAACCGTCCGCCGGCGAGGTCCAGATATTGGGCGGACCGCCTGCTCTCGCGCTGGAAGATATCGGTTATATGCCCCAGCGCTTTGGTCTTTACGAAGATTTGAGCGTCATCGAGAATCTCACTCTATATGCGAAATTGCGCGCGCTTCCGGAAGCAGAGCGTGGGGCGGCGTTTGATCGCCTGCTCGAGTTTACCGATCTGAAGCGCTTTCAGTCCCGACCCGCCGGAAAATTGTCGGGCGGAATGAAGCAGAAACTCGGACTGGCCTGTGCGTTGGTGCGGACGCCCAAATTATTGTTGCTGGACGAACCGGGTGTGGGCGTCGATCCGATCTCACGGCGCGAGCTTTGGGCGATGGTCAGCGATCTGACAGACGAAGGGATCGGGGTTCTATGGTCCACCGCCTATCTCGATGAGGCGGAAAAATGCGATTATGTCTATCTGCTCAATTACGGCGAACTGCTGTTTGACGGGCCGCCCAACGACCTGACCGACAAGATCAAGGACCGGGTCATCAAGGTGACCGACTTTGACGGCAATCGGCGGCATGTGCTGACCCGGGCGCTCGACCGCAGCGACATTATCGATGGTACATTGCAGGGCCGGGCAATTCGATTGCTGGTAAAATCCGGCAGCGACAAGCCGGATAGCGAGGCATTGAACGAGGGCAGCAAGACGATTGTCGCGGATGCGCGCGCGCGCTTCGAAGACGGCTTTATTGAAATACTGGGCGGCGGACCCAAAGGCACCAGCCAGTTGGCGCAAAGTTATCGTGAAATCCCGGAAAGCGATGTGCCAGCCATTTCGGCACAGGGCCTGACCAAGACATTCGGTGACTTCACCGCGGCGGAAGATATGAGCTTCGAGATCGGACGCGGCCAGATATTCGGGCTGCTCGGCCCCAATGGCGCGGGCAAATCGACAACGTTCAAGATGCTTTGCGGGCTGCTGACTCCGACGTCGGGGGCCGGTGCGGTGGCTGGCAACGATATCAGAAAAGCCTCCGCCAATGCGCGAGCGTCGCTGGGTTATATGGCGCAGAAGTTTTCGCTCTACAGCGACCTGAGCGTAGCGCAAAATCTCTCCTTTTTTGCCGGGGCCTATAATCTTGGCGGCAGGGCCGCCCGCGACGCGATCGCGCAAATGATCGAGCTGTTCGATCTTGGCGATAAACTGAAATTCAATGCAGGAACCTTGCCGCTGGGTTTCAAGCAGCGTCTGGCGCTCGCCTGCGCGGTCATGCACCAGCCTCCAGTGCTGTTTCTGGATGAACCCACCTCGGGCGTTGATCCGGTCACCAGGCGCGAATTCTGGACCCATATCAACGGTCTGGTCGAAAAGGGCGTGACTGTGCTGGTGACCACCCATTTTATGGACGAAGCCGAATATTGCGACGACGTGACGCTGATTTACCGCGCGCAGCAGATTGCGACGGGCACTCCGGATGATCTCAAGGCCAGAGCGGCGCAACTCACCGAACAGGCGGATCCGACGATGGAAGATGCGTTCATTGCGCTGATTGAAGAATCGGAAAATGAAAGCGGGGAGAAGCTGGCAGCGTGAACGGATCCCTCTCCTTTGACAGACCGAGACTCACCGCTCTGGTGACCAAGGAATTCACGCAGGTTGTTCGTGATCCCTCAACCATATTGATTGTGTTTGTGTTGCCGCTGATCCTGTTGTTCCTGTTTGGCTATGCGATATCGCTCGACCCGTCGCGCACGCGTGTAGCCCTTGTGCTGGAAGACAGCAGCGAACCCGCGCTCAGTCTGGCATTGGCCTATCAAAATTCTCCCTATTTCGATGTGACCATGGTGCGCTCGATCGAGCCGGTCCGAAACATGATGATCGATGGCGAGGCCCGCGCAATACTGGTCATCCCCCAAGGTTTCGGGCAGGGGGTCAAAAAAGGCCAGATCCCTCCGATCCAGATTATAACGGACGGCTCGCAACCCAATACCGCAAATTTTACCACCTCCTACGCCGATGGCATTTTAGGCAACTGGGCAGCATCCCGGCTTTTGGAAACACCCCGCGGGCAAAAAACAAGCCAGCCGCTCCAGACGTCCAACCGATATTGGTATAACCCCGCGCTCAAGAGCCGCTATTTTCTGGTTCCGGGATCCATCGCAATTGTCATGGCCATGATCGGGACGCTGCTGACTGCGCTGGTTGTCGCGCGTGAATGGGAACGCGGAACAATGGAATCCCTGATGGCAACGCCGATGCAGATGAACGATTTTATCGCGAGCAAGGTCGTTCCCTATTTTCTGCTCGGTCTGGGCTCCATGGCGATTTGCAGTCTCACCGCAGTCTTTCTGTTTGGCGTACCGTTTCGCGGTTCGATTTTTGCACTGCTTGTGCTCTCATCGGCATATCTGATGCCTTCGCTGGGTATGGGACTGTTCATTTCAGCCGCTACCAAGAACCAGTTTGTGGCAAGCCAGATTGCCTTGCTCAGTTCTTTCCTGCCGAGTTTCATGCTGTCGGGATTTCTGTTCGAGATATCGTCGATGCCCCTGCCCATCCAGCTGATTACCTACCTGGTTCCCGCCCGCTATCTCATTCCCTCTCTGCAAACCGTTTTCCTGGCCGGGGACTTCTGGACACTGTTCCTACCGAACATCCTGATCATGCTGGTATTTGGCTTCGGGTTCTTCCTCCTGTCGTTTCTGACCACGCACCGGAGTCTCGACTGATGGGAGGACCCGGTTAATGGAGCGTCTTAAAGCAATCATACTCAAGGAGATTTGGGCACTTTTGCGTGACCCCAAGGGCCGGATCATTTTGTTTGTACCGCCGCTGCTGCAATTACTCGTTTTCACATTTGCCACCACACTGGACGTGAACGATGCCAAAATAGGCATCCTGGACCGATCGGGCGGAGTGCACAGCGCCGAACTGGTGCAGCAGATTTCAGCCAGCGCCAATTTCGGCGAGATCCGGCAGCTATCTTCACATGATGACCTGGCGCGCGCCATCGATAATCAGGAGATTATCGCCGCAATCACATTCCAGCCGACATTTGATCGCAATCTGACCAAAGGGAAAACCGCAACCGTCGGGATAATTTTCGATGGTCGCCGTTCAAATGCAGCGCAAATTGTCGCCGGTTATATTGGCCGCATAATCGCGAGCACCAATGTCAGTAGCGGTACACAGAAAACAGTTCTGAACAGCGCTGCCCGGAGCACGGTAACCAACTGGTATAATCCAAGCCTTGATTATATCTGGTTCACCCTGCCGTCGCTGATCGCGATTGTGACAGCGGTTGCGGGGCTTTCGGTGACGGCGCAGAGCGTCGCGCGCGAGCGCGAACTCGGCACCTTTGATCAGTTGATGGTTAGTCCGCTGAGGGTGCACGAAATCCTGATCGGCAAAATGATTCCTCCGTGGCTGCTCGGAATGCTGAACGGTACAATTTTTTTCGCCGTTTCGACATTTTTCTTTCACGTCCCGTTCACCGGATCGCTGTTCCTATTTTACTTGTCGCTGGCCGTCTATATGCTGGCACTGATCGGGGTCGGGATGTTTGTTTCCGCTGCTTCCACCACCCAGCAACAGGCATTTCTGGGTTCCTTTCTGGCTATGGTTCCGATCATATTGCTCTCCGGCTATGCCAGCCCGATCGAGAATATGCCCGAATGGTTGCAAATGACGACACTGATCAATCCGGCCCGTTATTTTGTCGTGCTCGTCCAAGGCCTTTTTCTGAAGGCGATGCCGTTTGATATGGTGATGCAACAGCTATGGCCGCTTGGTCTCATTGCACTTGCTACACTCAGCGCATCGGCCTGGCTTTTCCGTGCCCGTATGGAGTGAAGAATATATGTTGAGATACAGAAGCTTTGCCGTCACAGCCTTGCTCGCCATCGGGGCTTCGTCCTGCACGACCGTAGGGCCTGATTATCAGCCACCGGAAGCCGGAGAAGCCGTAAATGCCGACTGGATCGAGCCAGCGGCCATCGGCGCGGTTGATTTGCAATGGTGGCATCAGTTCGGTGATCCGCTGCTGACCCGGCTTGTTGAACAGAGCATGGCGAACAGCCCCGACATTCGTATTGCCGAAGCCCGCCTTGCCGAGGCCCGGGCCAATCGCGATGCCGTTGCCGGGCGGCAGTTCCCGAATGTCGATGCCAGTGGTAGCGCAACCGAAAACAGGCTCAGTGAAAATGGCCTGTTGCCTACTGACAATATCCCCGGCCTGTCGCGCGATTACAGCCTGTTTGATCTGGGCTTCGATGCGAGTTGGGAAATTGACCTGTGGGGCCGCACCAGACGCAGTCTGGAAGGCGCCAACGCTCGCGCCGATGCCGCACTGGAAGCCAAGCGGGATATCCAGATTGCTCTGGCAGGAGAAGTTGCGCGCAGTTATTTTGATCTGCGTGAAGCACAAGCGACCGCAGCGAGCGCCAGACAGGGTCTGGCCAGCAATCAGGCGCTGGCGCAGCTCACAACATTGCGCTTCAAAGCAGGCGAGGCAAGCCGCATGGAGGCGGAAAGAGCCGAAGCTGAAAGCGATGCCAATAGCGCGGCCCTGAGCAATGCGGAAGCCGCAGCCGCAGCCGCAGCCTACCGGATCGCCGCATTGATCGGCGTCGCCCCGGAAACCATCGTGCCCGAATTGCGCGAGACCAGGCCGATACCGGAAAGTCCCGACAGGATATTGGCCGGCGTGCGCACCGATTTGCTCGAGCGCCGCCCGGATGTTCGCAAGGCGGAACGCGATATGGCCGCCGCCAGTGCCGATATCGGGGTCGCGACAGCGGATCTGTTCCCGCGCTTCTCTCTATTCGGTTCTCTCGGCCAACAGGCACGCAATACTGGCGATCTCACCTCTTCTGACAGCACCCGGTTTTCCATCGGACCGAGCTTTTCCTGGCCAATATTTTCAGCCGGACGGATCCGCGCGCAAATCCGCGCGGCCGATGCCCGCAGCGATGCCGCGATCGCGACCTACGAGAAAGCGGTCAACGGCGCGCTTTCCGACAGCGAAAGCGCAATCAATCGCTTCGCCAACGCCAGAGCAGCGGAAAGCGCGGCCAAGGCCGCGCTGCGTCGCGAAACCGAGGCCTTTGCCCTGGCCCGACAGCGGGTAATGGCAGGCGAAGATGATCATCTTGCTCTGGAACGGGCGCGCTTGTCGTTGATCGTGGCGGCCAGCGACTATGATGGCGCACGAGCACAGCTAGGCCGCGCCGCCGCTGCCCTGTACAAATCGCTGGGCGGAGGGTGGCAGTGATTTGTGAACGGCTGTTGTAGTCTGTTCGCAATGGCGTAACGTAGGTGATGAATCCCGGTCGTCAAATGCGTAAGTTGCTATTGGCCAGGATAACGCGCGTTGCGCTTTATCCGCATTCCCCGTAATATATACGGTTTCGGTATCCCTGATACTCTGTGAGAAATTTTTCCAGGTACCGGCTTTGCTTTCGCGAAATATGCGGAGTGTCGCTGGTTTTCAGAAAAATATGACGCCCCATGACCTCATATGCATCTAAAAGTGGTGTCGCCGTTCTGACCGTTGGGGGGAGGGACAGGGAGGGGTCATTACGGCGACACCTTCGCTACGTACTAGTCCTAAAGGAGCGACCCACTAGCACTTGCTGCAGCGAAAACTCTGGATGGCTAAATCGTGATAAACTGAAGCGTATAGGCAAGGTCGCTCGTAATCGTGACTGCCGCTTTAGAGAACGACGGCCTGCCCTTTGGGCGGCCCTGCAACTGACCTTTAACCGAGAGGCCTATTGGTTCCTTTGGCATTCCGATAATGTTCCGGTTCAATTTCCCGTCACCGTTTAGATCGGCAAAACCACTGATGGCATAGGTTCCGACCGGGATACGGGGAAAAGATACTCTCCAGTTCTCACCTGACTTTTTCGCCACTGCGTGGTGGCTTGCGGTTGGCGAACAGATTGGAAATCCTTTCTTGTTTTTCCACAGGCAGATATGCACCGATTTCGCGTTGGCGGGGATGGTGGTTGCCGTGACCGTAACGGACACGAACTGGGCTGGCTGCGCATTGACAATGCCATGCATCGTGAACATGCCGAGCACAAACGTCGCACCAAATAGCGCCAGAAGTACCGAAGAATCAGCGATCAGTTTAATTATTCTATTCATGGGAAACTTCCCTCACGATGGGATGACCGGGTTGCTCAGGCATGAGGAAGAACCTTTCGTGCATGCCAGAAGCGAGCACTGATAGGTCCGAAACAATATTTGCCTTTAGCCATTGTTCTACTTCCTTATCCTTGTCGAAAATGGGTCGGTTTGCTGCATTCCAACAAAAGGTTGATAGTCCAAAATCGATCATGCGAATCACATAAGATAGTGACTAATTACTATCTTTTTTGTAGGAGCGCAATATGAATTGCAAAAACTTCACATCCAAGCGGTTCTCACAGTGGTTTCGCCGTCGTTCAGGCGGCTTGATACCACGCGATTTGCCAGTTGGTGACCGGCGCCGCCACGATCCTCCCGCAGGCCGGTTCCGCTCGATAATGCTAACCGCCTGCATGACAATCCTACTGGCTGGCTGCGCGACGTGGCCGGATCGCCCCGCGATCTTGCCTGAGACTGCGGCCGCAGCATCGATAAAGGACTTTGCTGATATCCGTATCTACGCGGACGCCGATATCGACCAATGGTTGCGGTGGCGGGAAAAATGGGAGCACGACCGGAAGAGCGCCGATGCTGTTGACCCCATTCGGATGTTGGCGATTTCCAGTGGCTCGGACAAGGGCGCGTTCGCCGCCGGACTGCTCAACGGCTGGAGCGAGCGCGGCAATCGACCAGATTTTTCTCTCGTTACCGGCACCAGCACGGGGGCGCTGATCGCGCCCTTCGCGTTTCTCGGCCACCGATATGATGACACGCTTCGCATGATGTATACGACCATTTCGGCAAAAGATATTTTTCGCAAACATCCTGTTCAAGGCGTGGTGGGCGGGGCGAGCTTGGCGGACTCAGCGCCTCTCTCCAGCCTCATCGGATATTATCTGACCGACCAGATTATCGAGGAAATCGCCAGCGAGCATCGCAAGGGGCGCAGACTGCTGGTTCAAACCACCAATCTTGATGCGCAGCGCGGTCTCGTATGGGATATCGGCGCCATCGCCAATAGCTCCAATCCGAGGAAGGTCGCGTTCATTCGGCGGATATTGCTGGCGTCTGCCAGCATCCCCGGCCTGTTTCCGCCGGTGTTGATTCATGCCGAGCACAATGGGCAGGAGTTGACCGAGATGCACGTTGACGGCGGAACCACAGCGAGCATGTTTGTAGTGCCGACAACCCTGCTATGGTCCAATGTTGACGGTGCCATTGTCAAGGCTCCGAACTCCATTGATCTCATCTACAACGGCACGCTGCAATCACGATATGAAGTGGTCGAGCCGCGCACTTTCACCATCATGGAACGCGCGCTCTCGACTGCGCTATTGGCGGCGGACCAGCAAAGCATCGCTGGCTATGGAGAATTTGCCAGACGCCATAATACGCGATTTTCAATATGGACGATTGGTCTTGATTTCCCGGACGAGGGCCATCCCCTTTTCGATCAGAAATTTATGACGACGCTATTTGATTACGGCTATCAAAAAGGCTTGAATGTTCATCCGGTTCCAAAATATTCGGTCCCTCGCCTTCCGCCCCCGGACAAGTAGATCTCCGGCAAACCCGGATTCTCGCCCCGGAACAGGGCCGACATGGTTATCGGACCGAGACCATCTGCAGAACGATTTACGACCGCCCCTTCCGGCGCCGATTTCGCGACGGGGATCACCAATCACGTTGCCTTCAGCGATCGATCATCCGCTGTCGCACGATCAGCAGCAAGCTTTGGGAGATCGCAAAAATCACCGGGCCCAGGACAAGCCCCGACGGTCCGAACAGCGCCAGACCGCCCAAAATGGCGACGAATGAAACCGCCGAATGAAGGCGCAACCGGCGACCGACCAGTATCGGGTAGATGATATTATCGATCAGCCCGACAACGAACGTGCCCCATAGCGCCAGAAGCGCCGCGGATATCAGATCGCCGCCAGCAGCGAGAATGATCGCGGTCGGAACCCAGATCACAAACGCCCCGAGAAAGGGCACAATGGCGAGCATTCCCATGATGAAGCCCCAGAAAAATGGCGAAGGCAGATCAAGCCACCAGAACATCAGGCCGCCGAGTGTCCCTTGAACCGTGGCAACCACCAGCGTGCCATAGACGGTCGCAAAGACGGTGTCGGATACCCTACCGGTCAGAACCGCAAATTCGGAAGCGGTAAAGGGCAGCATCTCTTCCAGCAGGACAACCGCCTTTTCCCGGTCGCGCAGCAAATAGAACAGAAAGAAAAAGGTGACCAGCATTGTCACCAGTCCCTTGATCGAGCCCTCGATGAAACTCCCGCTCCACTGAGAAAGTGCAGAAGCCAGATTATTGATCAAGCCGTTCAGATCGAGCCAGCCTCCTATCCGATCCGCCAGAAGAGCCAGCAACCCGTTGTCTTCCACCAGTTGCGCCCAGATGGCAGGATTGATCATCTCTGCCATGCGGACCGCACCGCGCATCGCTTCGTTCAGCAGCAGCCCGAATATGATCGTGGCCGGAACCACAACCACCAGCGCGGCCAAGGCAACGACCAGACAGGCCGCAAGACCGGGTGACCGGACCAATGGTTCGAGACGCGCCTGAAGCGGCGTGAACAGCAGCGCCAGGGTGACTGACCAGACCACGGCGGGCACAAACGGAGCGGCGATCAGATAGCAGATTACCAGTCCGGCAGTGACGCCGGCGATCAGGATGATAGTGGATGCGGTTGGCCGAAATCCCGACCGTCCTGAACCGGGGCCTTCCGCGCCGGTCATCCTGTGCGGCTATGCGGCACAGTCGGTGGCAGAGTTAATCTGCGCCAGTTGCAGGCGGTCCCGTTTGTAGACATCGGGGAAATAGCGGACTGAGCCGTCTTCCGCTCCCTCTGCCGTAAAATATGCAATGTAGACCGGGATCGAATTTGTGAGCGATAATCGGGTGGTTTTCCGACTGTTCAGAATGTCGTCGACTTGCTCGTCCGTCGCCGATCCGGCGAGCAATGTCTTGACCAGGTCAATGGCTCCGCCGACCCGGATACAGCCATGGCTGAAGGTCCGTACGGCTTCCGAAAACCGGTTCTTGTTCGGTGTGTCATGCAAATAGATGCTATAGGGGTTGGGCATGACCAGTTTCATCTGTCCAAGCGCATTGCCGGGTCCGGGACGCTGGCGATAGCGACCATTCTGATAGACATACCCCCTGCTCCGTGCCGCAGCCGGATTGTTGCGCACCATCGATCCGATGCCTTCCGCAACAATAGATGTTGGAATTTCCCACCAGGGGTTGAGTATCACTCCACTGACCGTGGCATCCATGACCGGTGTTGGGGTCCCGGTCTTGCCAACGATTACCGGCCAGGTTTTGAGATTCCTGTCGTTTTCCCACAGGGTCACCTCGAAACTGGCCGCATTTACAAGCAGATATTTTTCACCCATTACCAGTGGCATCCAGCGCCACCGCTCCAGATTGACCGCCAATATGGCACGCTTCTCTTCATCCGTTTCTGTTGCATAGGCTGCGCGTAGCGCCTGATAATGGGGACTGCGCGGTCGAAGCGCGTCAAAATAGGCGGTGAGGTCATCGCGAAGCAGTGCCTGCAAGAGCAATTGCGACGTATCAATATAGCGGTCCTCGCTGCCGATATGCCAGTTCGCCCGAGCCGGTGCCGGGGTGCATCCCTCGAGATAGGCCATCATCAACTCGTTGGCGGCTACCGTGGCCAGGCGCGACCGGCGGAAGGGATCAGTAGCGGAATTGGGCTGACTAAAATCGGTTATTGCGCAATTTTCCAGTCCCTCGGATGCTCTTGCATCGACCAGTTGTCGCAATTCTGCAATCTGGGATTCGGTCCAGATCAGGTGATCTTCTGGCTGCGCGGAGGCGGCGGCGGAAAGCAGAAATCCGGCCAGAATAGCTAAAAATATTTTCATCTGATCCCTCTTCAGGCTATTTACAGGCCGGGCAATAAGTAGAGTTACTTAATCCTGTATACAGAATAAATCGGCTATGGACGACGCATGAAAAGAAGAAATTTTATCACCGCCAGCCTGCTTGGCATCACCGGTGCCGCTTATGGCCTCGGTTCCCGATCACTTGCAGCCAGCAAGGATACGGCGCCTGTGCCGGCGCGACCGACGACTGCACCGACACTCGCTCCGTCCACTGTGATTGACCGCGCCAAGGCAGCCATGGCGACGCATGAATCGTCGATATTACACACCGACAGGATCGGAATTGCCGACTATTCGCTGCATTCCGCCGAGAAGCGTTTTCATATTGTCGACCTGACAAGCGGAACCAGCCAGTCGTTCCTCGTTGCCCATGGCAAAGGCTCCGATCTCAGGCATACCGGCTGGCTACAGGAATTTTCCAATGTGCCGGGATCGGAAGCATCTTCGGGCGGCAGCTATATCATTAGCGAGACCTATGTCGGGAAGCATGGCACATCGCGGCGCCTGAAAGGTCTCGACCCCAGCAACAATATGGCCGAGGCGCGCGCGATCGTGATCCACGGCGCGTGGTATGCTGAATCGAAAATGATTGGTTCCTACGGTAAATTGGGCCGTAGCCAGGGTTGCTTTGCCTTTTCTGAAAGCGATCTGGCGATCATATTGGAACGACTGGGACCTGGCCGCCTCCTTTATGCCGACAAAGTATAGCGGGCGAGCCTGCTGACATCGGCTTCTCCCGTTATTACTATCTGGAAATCCGGATTCCCGGCTGCATATGTTCCCTGGGGAGCATCCTCAATACAGCCTGAAGCCAGCGAATCCATCATTCATCATCGGGTCGTTTGATCGACGGGCCAAGATCCGCCAGAACCTTGCGCGCGTCAAACGCACGCGCTTGCTCTTCAGGCATTGCACCACCGTGCATCACGATTTCAGCTTCCGCCTCGAACCGCTCCACGGTCCGCACGCTGGTATCATAGGCCCAGAAGGGATCGCGACCATAGGGATGCCATGTTGACCACACTCCACTGCGATAATAGCGCCAGTGCGGCCGCCAGTTAACATAGCTCGAACCATACCAGGGATCATAGCGGGGGTAACGCTCTACATAGGTTTGCCGATCGGTTTCGGTGGTATGGTCGGTAATCTCGAACCAGTCATAGCCGCTCTGAACCGTAAGTTCCGCGGCCCGGTATAGCAAATAGTCTTCCACGGTTCCCCGCGACGTCAGCGTATTTCCGGCAAAATGGACGCGATACCGTGTTTCATCAAGGCGGCTTTCAGAATAACCTCCGGAAACGCGCTGGCCGGGGATTTGCGGTTGATAGGGCGTAGCGGTGGCACAGGCGAACAACAGCAATGTCATGCACAATGCAGCTGCCCTTGAGACGGGTTTGGAGAAGAATCTCTGATCAATCATAATCTGTCCCTTGTTAATTCGCCGGTAAAGAATATTTTCGGGGGATGCCGGTCATTTGTCGCTACGTAATTATTCGTAAGGCCCACTGCCTGCGAATTGGGGACAATCTCCCGATCTACTGGATACCCCGATCATCTTTGCGCGACCCGGCGCGCAAGTTCCGTAACAATACCTATCGTCTGGCGCTTCTTTTCGCCCTAAAAAAGTCTATGTCAAATAGCATGACGGGAGAATCAAATGCTCGTGCGCAAGGATAGCAAGGTGGTTGCAGTGGATGGATCCCGCATGGCCATGTTCAGGAATAACGGAGAAGCCTTTGCACCGGTTCTGGAACTGATCGAGGAACATAAAAATCCATCACTGCGCACCTCGGAACTTGGAACCGGCAAACCGGGCCGGTCATTCCAGAGCAAGTCCCCACGCCGTTCAAACCATGAGTTGACGGATTTGCAGCAACTAGAAGAAGACCGGTTCGTGATCGAAATGGTACAAAGAATCGAGAAGATCGCGGCAGAAACACCGGCGGGCGTTGTGCTGGTCGCCGCGCCGCGTGCGCTGGGCGTTATCCGAAAACATCTGAAACCCGAAACAAGCGCGCGGTTGCTGGCAGAAATTCCAAAGGCATTTGGGCCGGATGAATCCGAGCCGCTGGCAAAAATGCTCGCCAAACATGAAGTTTGATGGCGCCGTCGCCAGTCCTCCGGGAACATGGCGACAGCGCGAACGCCCTATATTCTGTCCGGGGTCTGACCAAGGTCTACGGGGAAGGTCCGACCGCCGTCCATGCCCTGCGCGGGGTGGATCTCGAACTTCCGAAATCGGCAATGGTCGTTTTGCTCGGTGCCAGCGGGTCCGGAAAATCAACCTTTCTCAACATTATCGGCGGCCTTGATGAAGCTACCGCTGGCCAGGTATTTTTTGAAGGCGTGGAACTCACCGTATTGGGGGCATCCGAACTTACCGAATATCGCCGCCACTCCGTCAGTTTCGTGTTTCAGTTCTACAATCTTGTTGCATCGCTGACGGCGCGGGAGAATGTCGCGCTGATCACCGAGATTGCCGAAGACCCGATGACGCCACGGGAAGCACTGGAAATGGTCGGTCTGGGCAATCGGCTTGATCACTTCCCGTCGCAATTGTCCGGCGGTGAACAGCAGCGGGTCGCCATTGCCCGCGCTATTGCCAAGCGACCCAAGGTAATGCTGTGCGATGAACCTACGGGCGCGCTCGACAGCCATACCGGTGTAAAGGTGCTGGAGGCACTGGATCAGGTCAATCGCGAGCTCGGCACAACAACGCTGCTGATCACCCATAATGTCGTGATCGCCGATATGGCCGACCGGTTGCTGCGCTTCGCGGATGGCGCGCTGGTCGAGGATCGCGAGAACCCGAATCGGGTTCTACCGGCCCAGCTCAAATGGTAGTTCTTCCCACATGGCTAGACGCGCTGGATCGCAAGCTGTTGCGCGACATCTGGCGGCTGCGCACGCAGGCGCTGGCGATTGCGCTCGTGATCGCCGCAGGCATCGGTATGGTGGTCATGTCGGTGGGCATGATCCGGTCGCTTGAGGCCAGCAGGGACGCTTATTATGATCGCTACCGCTTTGCCGATATTGTCGGGTCGGCGACGCGCTTTCCCGCTGGTCTGGTGGACGATATTCGTGGCATCGAGGGTGTCAGCATAGTCGAGGGACGCCTGACTACGAGTGCGACGCTTGATGTCCCCGGGATATCCGAACCGATTACCGCCAGGATCCACTCTCTGCCGCCCTCGGCCATGCCGAGAGTCAACGCTCTGGTCCTGCGGAGCGGCCGGATGCCCGACCCTGCCCGGCCCGAGGAAGTAATCGCGAGCGAGAAATTCAGCGACGCTGCGCGCGTTGCCCCGGGAGACAGTATCGAGGCGGTGCTATACGGCAAAAAACAAAGCCTGCGGGTGGTGGGTACGGCGCTTTCGCCGGAATATGTCTATGCGCTTGGTCCGGGCCAGATTTTCCCGGACAACCGTCGCTTCGGAATATTGTGTATGGGCGAAGAGCATCTCGCAGCCGCGCTTAATTCGACCCACGCCTATAACGAGGTTCTTATTCGGCTGGAGCGCGGGGCCCGTCCCCGCAAGGTGATTGACCGGCTCGATACTCTGCTGGAACCTTATGGTGGAACCGGTGCGATCCCGCGATCCGAACAGCTGTCGGATCGTTTTCTGTCCAACGAGCTTCAACAATTGCAGTCGATGAGCGCTATTCTGCCGCCGATTTTTCTCGGGGTTGCGGCGTTCCTGATCAATATTGTGCTCACCCGACTGGTGGAATCTGAGCGCGAGATTATCGGGCTGCTCACAGCCTTTGGCTATCGCAACCGGAAAATTGTCTGGCACTATACCAAACTGGCACTGATCCTGTCTTTTCCCGGCCTGATTCTGGGATTGATTTTCGGAAGCTGGATGGGGCGCGGTGTTGCCGGTCTCTATCAGGAATTTTTTGTTTTTCCCGCGCTGACCTACCGGGCCGGCACCGACGTCATCCTGATATCCTGTTTTGTCGCCGTTGCGGTTGTGATACTCGGAGCGGCACAGACCGTCCGGCGGATCGGCAAGCTGACCGCTGCCGAAGCCATGCGGCCGCCGGTTCCCCCCAATTACTCAGGGCGTATTGCCCGGCTTATTGCCAAACTCAAAAGGCTCGATGAACCGACGAGGATCATCCTGCGCGGAATCGTTCGCCGACCGTTGCGCTCGATGCTCGGGTCCCTCGGTGTAGGAGCAGCGCTGGGGCTGTACATTACTTCCGCCGGGTCGACGGACAATGTTGGCTTGATGATCGATCTGCTCTTCAACCAGGCAAACCGTTCCGACATGAACATCATATTCGCCGAGCCACGGGACGAGCGCGCCATTTTTGAGCTCCAGCGGATTCCGGGGGTAATGCGGGTGGAACCCATTCGCTATGTTCCCACCAAGCTTACATCGGGGCCTCGGTCAAAATCGGAAAGTCTGACAGGAATGAAGCCCGGTGGTGATCTGAACCGGCTGATCGATATGGACGATGGCCTATTGCAGCCGTCAGTGCGCGGAGTAATGATTTCCCATGGTCTGTCGAATGAACTGGATCTGCAAAAGGGCGATCCGCTGCATATTCAGGTCACCGAGGGCAAACGGCCCAGTTTCACCGTACCAGTAACCCGTGTCTTGCGTAGCCCGGTGTCCAGTCCGGCCTATATCGACTTTGACCTGATCGGGCCGTTGCTGCGGGAAGCACCGCTATCATCCGGCGCCTTCATAAGCGTCGATCCGGCTCAGATAGATACGGTATATCGGCGGCTGAAAAACATGCCGGTCGTCGCAGGATTTTCGGGTCGCGACGCGGCGCTACGGGGGATTGAGGAATCGATAGGAGAAACCATGGGCATCGTTCAGGTCTTCAACACGGCATTTTCGGCGCTGATCGTTTTCGGGGTGGTATACAATAATGCGCGGATCAATCTGGCCGAACGGGCGCGCGATCTCGTTTCGCTGCGGGTGCTGGGTTATCGGCGGGCCGAAGTATCCTACATCCTGCTTGGAGAATTGGCGCTGCTGGTAATCGCGGGACTGCCCTTCGGCACGCTGTTCGGTTATTTGCTATCCAGAAACCTCACCGAGTCCATCGGCGGCGATCTGTTCATCATCCCGTTCGGGCTTTCCGCCTCCACCGCGGCGTTCGCTATATTGGTAGTTCTGCTTACTGCCGCGGTATCGGCCCTGTTTGTGCGTTCGCGGCTGGACCGGCTTGATCTCGTCAATGTGCTGAAAACCAGGGAGTAAGGGGGATGGCGACAAAACATCTGAACCGGCTCGGTCCGCGGCTATTGATCGGCCTCCTCTTCGTCGTACTGGCGCTGGCGGTATTTTTTGCCTTGCGGTCACCGCCGATCGACGTGGACGTCGCCGCAGTCACAAGGGGACCGATGCTTGTCACGATCAATGACGAAGGTGAAACCAGGGTCCGGGACATGTTCGTGGTATCGGCACCGATCAACGGTCGGTTGATGAGGATAAATCTGGATGCCGGCGATCCGGTGGTTGCGGGCAAAACGGCCGTGGCCCGGATCCTTCCTGCGCAGCCGGATTTTCTCGATTTGCGCAGCGAGGCGGAAACTCGGGCCCAGATCAAGTCGCTCGAAGCCGCCGTGCAATCATCGGCCGCCCGGATCGCTCGGGCGGATGCAGACCGCGAACTGGCGGCGGCCAATTTCAAGCGGATTGATGCGCTTTATGGACGCGGTTTTGCGACCAAGACCGCGCATGATGCTTCCCGGGCGGCACGCGACAGCAGCGTTGCCCAGTTGAAGGAAGCGCGTGGCGCGGCGGAATCAGCCCGGTTCGAACTGCGCGCGGCGCGGGCACGGTTGCTGTCCCCTTCCACCAACACCAGCAACAACCAAACCCTCGCCGTCTTTTCCCCGGAAAGCGGATCGGTGCTGCGCCGCACCCATGAAAGCGAAACACCGATCAGCGCCGGGACGCCGATCATCGAAATTGGTGATCCCGCCGACATAGAGATTGTGACCGATCTGCTGTCCAGCGATGCCGTGAAAATCAAACCGGGCAGCAAGGTACTGATAGAAAATTGGGGCGGAAAACAGCTACTCAAAGGCAGGGTACAACGGATCGAGCCATTCGGCTTCACCAAGATTTCCGCACTGGGCGTCGAGGAACAGCGCGTGAATGTCATCATAGATTTTACCAATCCAATCGCTGCACGGCGACGTCTGGGTCATGGTTATCGCGTCATCGTCCGGGTCGTCGAATGGGACGGAAACGATGTTTTACAGGCACCGATCAGCGCGCTGTTCAGAAACAAGGGCCAGTGGTCGGTCTTTGTCATGCGTGGCGGCGAGGCGGACCTCGTGCCGGTAAAAATTGGCCGGATGAACGACGAACATGCACAAATACTGGAGGGCTTGAAAGCGGATGAAAACGTCATTCTCCACCCGAGCGAGAAGATTGAAAATGGAACCCGGGTCCGGTTGCGGGACGCGGAGCCCTAAGGTCGAATTCGAGCGGCGCCCGGCCGGGATCCGTAAAGCTACCTATTGACGCCGGCCCGGTTGTTCCGGTCTCTCTCCGCAAGATCCTTGCAGCAGTTTTCCCTTCAATCGAGGCATTGGTTATGACGCATTTTGACGAATATCGCGCCCGGCTCAAAACCGCCGAACAGGCGGTGCACGGATTGAGGTCCGGGGCGCATATTGCGATGGGTATGGCAACCGCGGAACCGCCGGCATTGCTTGGCGCTCTGGCCAGTATGGCAGAAAGCGGCGATGTTGACGATATCAAGCTGTGGTATTTCCATTCGATGGATCAGGCCGGTGAGACGGTGTTGCGGCCCGATCTGCTCGGCCGTATTCGCCCGCGCTGCATGTTTCTGAGTTCCATTGAACGGAAACTGCTCAGCGCACAGGTGCCCGGAGAGAAAAGTCCAATCGAATTTGTTCCGGTGGCATTCAGCGATTCCCCGCAACTGTTTAGAGAGCAGCTTGAACTCGACCTTTTCGTGACGACGGTGTCGCCGATGGACAAGCACGGCTGGTTCACCTTTGGCACCAGCAACGACTATTCCACCGCCGCTGCTCGCAGCGCGAAAAAGCTGGTGGTCGAGGTCAATCCCAATATGCCGCGGGTGTTCGGTGCTTCGCTGCTGCATATTTCGGAAATCGACGCAATTGTCGAAAATAATACGCCGCTTGCTGAGGTTCATGCGCCTGGAATATCCGCAATAGACGCCAAGGTTGCAGCCACGATCGCGGATATGATCGACGACCGATCATGCTTGCAAATGGGTATCGGCGCGCTCCCCGGAGCGGTTTGCGCCTTGCTGAAAGACCGCCGGGATCTCGGCATCCATACCGAACTCATGACTCCTGCTCTCGCCAGTCTTATCCAGTGCGGTGCGGTCACCAATCGAGCCAAAACCACTTATCGGGGACGCAGCGTCTTCACCTTCGCTATGGGCGACGAGCCGTTCTACGACTTTCTCGACGACAATCCGGCCATCCACAGCGCCCCGGTGGATATCGTCAACGATCCACGGCATATTGCGAAGAACAACAATGTCGTGTCAGTTAATGCCACGCTGCAAATCGATCTCGGCGGCGCGTGCAATTCCGAGCATCTGATGGGGCGGCAGTATAGCGGCTCGGGCGGGCAGCTCGACTTCGTGCGCGGTGCCACCGCATCAAAAGGCGGCAAGTCGATCATCGCCTGCCAGTCCACCGCCCGCAACGGTACGGTTTCCCGCATCGTCCCGCGACTGGACGGGCCCGTGACCACTCCGCGCAACGATACGCATATCGTGGTGACGGAATATGGCTGGGCCGACCTGCAAGGAAAGTCGCTAAACCAGCGCGCAGAGGCGCTGATCGGACTCGCGCACCCCAAGTTCAGGGATGAACTGGCCAACGGTCTGTAAATCTGTCTGGTTGTATTCCGCTGCCTTTGCCCCGGCCGACTGGAAAATGGTGATCCTCAAGCCGTTGGCGGTGGTTTTTTCAAATTGGACGATGAGGAAATATAGGTAAACTCCCTGATATTATGGTAATCCCTTCCCGGATATCACGGCCATATAATAATCAGGGCAATGCGTACCATTGAAGCATATCAATATCCCTGCCTTGCCGGATCTGGCAGACACTGGAGCGCTAAACAGCGTGGGCCTGTCGGTCGTCTCCATCGACAAGAAATTTGGCAAAAAAACGGTCTTGAAGGACGTTTCAATCGACGTCCGGCCGTCTGAGGTCGTCGGTTTGCTGGGCCGGGACGGGGCGGGCAAGACCGTTACTTTCTACTCGATACTCGGACTATTGCGGGTCAACTCGGGCCATATTTTTCTCGATGGTGAGGACATAACCAAACTGTCCCTCGACCGGCGCGCGCTTCGCGGCCTGGGATATTTGCCGCAAGAACCCTCCATCTTCCGAGGGTTGACGGTCGAACAGAATATAATGACCGTGCTCGAACTGTTCGAGCGGGATGCGGTTGCAAGAGCGCAGAAACTGGACAACCTGCTGGACGAATTTCATATCGAATATGTCCGTAAAACTCCCGCGCGTGCCCTGTCGGGCGGCGAAAGGCGCCGCTGCGAGATTGCCCGGGCGATGGCAGCACAGCCCAGTATCATGTTGTTCGACGAACCATTCGCCGGCATTGATCCGCTCTCGGTCCGGGATATCAAGGCGATGATCGCGACACTGGAAAACCATGATGTCGGCATCCTGCTTACCGATCAAAACGTGCGCGAGATGGTTGATCTGCTGGACCGGGTCTATGTGCTGCATGAAGGCCGGATCGTATTCAGCGGTTCGCCGAATGCCATGCTGGAGGACAGAACCGTGCGCCGCTTGTATCTCGGTGAAAAATTCCTGCATTAAATCCGTTCGCGGCACGCGACTACTGGGCATTTGCGGAAAGCTTTGGAACATGGCCTGCTCATCATGCACTTTATCGCGCCTTGGGACGGACGCTTCCCGATGACGGCCCGTCAGCGGGAGGCGTTCGCCGGCGGCATTTCTTGTATCCGTATTATCCCTGATACAGCAAATTCTGCCAGATGAATAACATAGGAAAATCGCGGGAATGCTTCCCGGACAGGAGAGACCAGATGAAATCCGTGCTGCTATACGTAAATGACGATTCCGGCCTTGATGCCCGTTATCAGGCAGCGCTGGATCTGACCCGCGCGCTGGACGGGCATCTCCATTGCCTGCGCGCCAATCCCTACCAGCCGCAAATGGCTTTCGATGGGGTAACCGGCATGTCCGTGATGTACGATATCAGCAAATATGCGCGTGAAGCCGATCTCCAATTGAAGGCTGAGATCGAGAAGCGACTGGCCGGTGAAGACGTCCCATGGGATTATCAGGAAGCCAATGCAGAAGCGGCAAGAGCACTCTCCAGAAGCTCTGCGCTGGCCGACATTATGGTGCTGAGTTCGGCCAGCGGCATAAAAGATAACACGATCCCTCTTGGCATATTGGGTGATGTTGTTTTCAACACCAATATCCCGATCGTGGTCCAGCCGGACAGCGTCAAGAAATTCGATGCAGCCGGTCCGGCAGTGGTGGCCTGGAACGGCAGTCTTGAGGCCGGCAATGCCCTGCGCGGGGCCGTACCTCTGCTCAAACTGGCCAGTGACGTGCATATAGTCGTCGTCGAGGAGGACAAAGACCACGATCTGCCGCCGTTGGAAGCGTCGGAATATCTTTCCCGGCATGGAATAGGGTCGAAGATTCACGATCTCGCAGTCAAGAATTCTTCGGTACAGGCGGTCCTGCTGTCGACTGTCGATACGCTGGGTGCAAGCTACCTGGTGATGGGGGCCTATGGCCACAGCCGGGCGCGCGAGTTTTTGTTTGGTGGTGTTACGCGGAATCTGTTCCGGGACTGCCCGGTGCCGCTGGTGATCGCGCATTAGTCTTGGAAACATGCTTTCCGAGAGGAAAATCTGAATGAGTGGCGTAAGTATAAAATTTCACGGTGCCGCAGGCACGGTCACGGGTTCCTGCTTTGAAGTCAACGGTGCGGGCCAAACGATATTGGTGGATTGCGGCATGTTTCAGGGCACGCGTTCCCTCGAAGCGCTGAACCATGAAGAACTGCCGTTCGATCCCAAGAAAATTGATGCAGTGTTGCTGACCCATGCGCACCTCGATCATAGCGGCAGACTGGCCTATCTCTACGCCAGCGGCTGCAAGGCGAAGACATATTGCACAGAGCCAAGCGCCGACATCATCAAACCGCTTCTGCAGGATTCGGCCAAGTTGCAGGCGGCGGATGTCGAGCGCCGCAACCGCCGGGCCGACCGGGCGGGGCTACCCCCGTTCATTCCGCTTTATGACGGCAAGGATATCGCGAAACTGCACAAAAACGTCCGCCCGGTTTCCTATTGCGAGGAAAATCATCTCGACAATGGTGTGTCTTTCCGCTTCTGGGATGCGCGCCATATTGTTGGATCGGCGTCGATCGAGATCAATATTTCCGGACAGCGATTGCTGTTCTCTGGCGACATCGGACCTGGCCGGGCAATCAATTGCACCGCCTCGAAAATCGGCGGCTACGACCATGTCATCTGCGAATCTACCTATGGTGACCGAGACCGCGAACCCGTGCTGATCAGCGAACGCCGCGAAACGCTGGCGCGTCACGTCGAGGAAGTAATCGCGGCAGGCGGCAATGTGCTCATCCCGGCGTTCGCGCTTGAGCGCACGCAGGAGATACTCGAAGATTTCGATGCCCTGTTTGAATCGAAACGGCTTGCGCCGGTGAATGTGTTTCTGGATTCGCCGCTGGCTCAGAAAGTCACCATGGCGGTGATGCGTTACCGGGACAGCGGCACCGACATGTTGAAGCGCTCCAACATCCGGTTCATTCGCAATACGGCGGAATCCAAGAAGCTTAACCGGATGAGCGGCATTGTCATCATTGCCGGTTCTGGCATGTGCGAGGGGGGCCGGATAAGACATCATCTGGTCCGCAACCTGCCGCGCCGACAATCCCGTGTCCTGTTGTCGGGCTATCAGGTTGCCGGAACATTGGGTTCGGTACTCAGAGATGGTGCAAAGCGCGTCCGCATTTCCGGCAATGACGTCATCGTGAAAGCACAGGTTACGTCGCTTGACGGCTATTCCAACCATGCCGATCGCAGCGGGCTGGTGGAATGGATCAAGGATCGCACACCGGTCAGAGGATCGCTCTTTCTGGTCCACGGAGACCCGAACGCCCTCACCAGCCTTGCTGAAAATTTGCAGGAAATTCCGGATTTACCGGCTGCGATCGTTCCAGCTCTCGGCGAAACATGGGCACTGCATCCGGCCGAACTGGCCACCCGCCAGTCTGCCGGTCGCGCTGACGCTGCGAACCTGACCGCCTCGCGGGACTGGATATCCAGTCTCGCTGCCCTGCGCGCTGAAGTGGAAGAAAAAATAATCAGGCAACCGACCAATCAGGATCGCGAGAAAATGCTCGCAGCGCTCAAACGGGCGCTCGATAGCGTGAACTGAACCACGGTTTCCGTTCACCTGCCTTCAGCATATCCTCACCAAACCGGTCGAGGACATGCTGGACGGGAAAGCGCGTCGCAGCCCCATGTTCCCAGATCCGGTTTGGTCGCTGCAATCTTACAAACTACCATTGACCCCCGATTTCCACTTTCTATCAACAGTTTCCGGCAATCGACTGCAGTTTTGGTCGATTGTTCGCGACCGCAGCCAGAATCGACTGTGCAAAGCCGTGTAATGTATCATCGCGCGCGCCCATGATAACGATACGGTCACCGGCTTGTGCGATCTCCACTATTCTGTCACCACAATCCTGCCTCGCGGCGAAATATTCTGCCGTGCCACCGGCAGCGGTTATCGCATCGACGATGGATTCGCTGCCGAGGGCACGATCAACCGTACCACCGAAATATACCGGATCACATAATATCACACGGTCATCGCCGTCGAGATTTTCGGCGAAAACCCCGGCAAGCTCTGCTCCCATTTTTTTGATCGGGCCAAATCCGTGCGGCTGGAAGAATGCAACGACCCGGCCCGGGAAAGCTTTCAGGGTCAAAAGCGTCGCCGCGATTTTGTCGGGATTGTGACCGAAGTCATCAATCACGGTGATATCGTTCCCGGTTCCAACAATATCAAATCGGCGAGCCAGGCCTTTGAACGTTTCAATCGCCGCAATAGCTTGGTCGACCGGCACACCGATCGCGCAAGAAGCTGCAATGGCTGCAAGCGCATTGGCGATATTATGCCTGCCGGGTACTTGGAGGGACACGCGATATTCTGTTCCAGCAGTCCGCATCGTAAAACTGCTGCCAAGCGATTTTTCTTCGATCTGCGAAGCCCGGTAGTCGGCACCTTCGGAAAATCCGAAGCTGGAAGCCTTTGACGGACTGCGAGAGGCAATAAGCATGCGCGATTCTTCATCGTCATGGTTCCAGACAGCCTGCCGCGACTTGGCGATGAAGTCTCCGAATAATATTCTCAGCTCTTCTAGGCTCTTGTGATCCAGACTGACATTGTTGAGCACCGCAATTTCGGGTTTGAACAGTGCGATCGAGCCATCGCTTTCGTCAACCTCGCTTACCATCAGATCGCCAGCCCCGACGCGGGAACTGGCGAACGGGGCGTTATCATCAGCGAAATTTTTCATCACCGCGCCGTTCATGATCGTGGGATCAAGACCCGCCTCGGTCAGGATCCAGCCGATCATCCCGGTAACCGTAGATTTACCGCTGGTTCCGCCGACCGCGATGCTGCGCGGTGCCCGGTTGAAATGCTCTGCCAGAAGTTCAGCCCGGGTCATTCGCTTGCATCCCAATGTGATGGCTCGTGCGACATCCGGAACACTGTCTTCAATCGCGGCGGAAGCGATCAATATCTGGCCGCTGTTGACCAGCCCGCTGCCGTCCTGGTGGAATAGCTTGATTCCCCGGTCCTGCAGCCATTGAAACTTGTCGGCCAGTCGCCCCTGGTCGAGGGCCCGGTCCGATCCAGCGACCTGTGCGCCTGCCGCTTTGACAATCATCGCCAGAGGCAGCATTCCGGAACCGCCGATTCCGCAAAAATAATAGGATTTGTCTTCACTCATTTTTTCGCGCTATTGCTTCTCCAACTGTTTGGCAATGGCGCAAGGAACAAAATCGATTTCTCCACCAGTTCGCATCGGTATTTGTGCGCCCTCGACCCCCTTTACCCAGGAAGGGGCCGACCGTGTTGTCACGCTCGCTGCAGACAGCCATCCGCAAGCCGAATTGATATTCGATGAACAGTGTTTTTTCGAGCACGGGCATTTTGCAGGCAGCGACGAACAGCGCACCGACAGTTTCGTCGCCTTGGCCAACGATCGGACGATTGATGCGATATGGTTTGCCCGCGGCGGCTATGGTGCCGCCCGGATGGCGGAAGCCGCCGTCGGTCGGCTGAACAGCGTCGCAGAACGCAAGACATATCTGGGATATAGCGATGCCGGAAATATGCTGGGCGCGCTCTACAGCGCGGGCATCGGCGAAGTCGCGCACGGACCGATGCCGGCTGATATCGGCAGACCGGGCGGCGAGGCGGCCGTTCGAAGAGCGCTGGATTGGATCGTACACAAAAAGTCAAATGCACTCGAGCCGGGGCTGGTCAGCGGTCACAAGCACGCCGCGTTCAATCTGATGACTCTCGCCATGATGACCGGCACAAAGCTGATGCCGGATCTGCGTGACCATATCCTCCTTGTCGAAGAGATATCTGAATATCTATACGCCTTTGACCGCGCGATGTTTCATCTCTGCAGCAATCTCGCCGATCATGGCCTGGCCGGTATCAAACTGGGCCGGGTCAGCGATATTCCCGAAAATGACCGGCCCTTTGGCGAAGATCCGGAAGCGATCTCCAAGCGCTGGTCTGCGCAGAATGGCATTGCATATTTGGGCCGGTCGGATATCGGCCATGATGCCCAGAACCGGATCGTGCCGTTTGGCCTGTTCAAGCTCTGACAAAATCAGTCGAAAAAGTTGATGCACCCGATCGGCGAAAATCCGGTATTCAAGAGGCTTTTCCCATCGTCATATTGTCTCTCTCGTGATCAAATTCCGGCACCACGGACTTGAGCATCGAAACTGCAGCCAACGGATCGCGACAATTCACTAGACTTGTGATCAAGTCATTCAGCGCATCGGAGGCAAGGTAGGATTCGTGCGCCTTCATGATTCGTTTGTGCTGAGTGGCTTGTGGATCGTTTCCGATAATCAATTCTTCATAGAGCTTTTCACCCCCACGCAACCCCACTTCGACGATTTCTATATCGCCGTCAGGATTAACTTCATCGCGTACGGTCAATCCTGACAGCCGAACCATCGTCTCTGCCAAGTCCAGAATCCTGACGGACTTGCCCATATCGAGCACGAATACTTCACCGCCTTTGGCCATGCCGGCAGCTTGAATGACCAATTGAGCCGCTTCAGGTATGGTCATGAAATAGCGGGTAACCTTGCGATCTGTCAGGGTGATGGGACCACCTTGCTCGATCTGTTTGCGGAACAGCGGAACCACGGAACCGCTGGAACCGAGGACGTTGCCAAACCGTACCATGGAAAACCGGGTTGCACCGGCAGTCTCGGCGAAATTCTGGATCACCTGCTCAGCGGCTCGCTTGGTTGCACCCATTACATTGGTCGGCCGAACGGCCTTGTCGGTACTGATCAAAATGAAATCGCTCACCTGTGCTGCCGCGGCCGCCGCCGCCAGGTTTTGGGTTCCCAATATATTGTTGCGAATCCCCTCGATCGGATTCGCTTCTACAAGCGGCACATGCTTATAGGCAGCCGCGTGAAAGACCGTGTCCGGTTTCCATTGCGAAAATATTGCACCCAGCCTGTCCGCATCAACGACCGAACCCAGGATCGGGATCAATTCGAGCTTCGACCTGCCCTGACTGGCCACCAAATTTTTCAGTTCTTTTTCAATTTCATAGAGAGAATATTCGGACAGATCCAATAATATCAGGCGATGCGCTCCCGATTGTGCGATCTGTCGACAAAGCTCGCTACCGATAGACCCGCCTGCTCCAGTGACCAAAACTGTCTTGCCGACGATGGTCCTTCCGAACAGCAGTTGGTTCGGCCGAACCGGCTCTCGTCCCAGCAAGTCCTCAATGTCGAGTTCGCGAATGTCACTGAATGCAATTTTGCCGGAGATTATCTCCTGCATATTCGGCAATGTTTGAACATGCACCTTAAACTCGCGGATTTGTTCCACAATCTGGCGGCGTTTCTTGCGGTTGATCCTTGGCAAAGCCAAAAGGATGTCGGTTATTTCCCGTTTCTTGATCAGTTCCGGCAGTTGTCCACTCCAGAAAACCTTATCTCCATCCAGCCTTTGGCCGTTCAACCGTCTGTCATCATCAACATAACCACACAATCGCATGGCCGGCTGTGACCGCATCGAGGCGGCGAGTTGCTGTCCCGCGCTGCCCGCACCATAGATCAGAACATTTTTGACCTCGCCCGCAAACCGATTGCGACCGAGGATATCGACCATCAGATATCGCGCCGTAACCCTTGCAAAACCGACCAGAATGAAAAAGACAACCGGTTGAATAGCCCCGATTGTTCGCGGCACACCGTCTATCCCGATCACTGCGAATATAATTACGATTACAGCAGAATATATTGCAAAAGCGCGGACCAGTGTTTTCATCATTCCGGTGCCGGCGTAGCGGAAAATGGCTTTGTAGACGCCACTCAGGACAAAGACCGGTATCATCGTCGCGAGACAGATCAGTATGATCTTCTGAACGGCGATATCCCACAAAATCCAGACACCAATCCGAAGGGAATAGGCGATCCAGATCGACTGCACGCACAGCAAAATGTCGATCAGAAGCACAATTGTCTTTTTTTTCCAGCGCGCTAGCTGGGCGATTTTTTCCAGCAGCGAAGTGACGGTGGCAGTGATATTCTCGATCATTTGGTTCTCATAGCTGGCGTTCGATTTACAGAACTGCGACACCGAACGGCATATTTACCGATCAGAACCGATTTGGCCAAGCACTTTAAAATGGTTATTTAGCAGGCCTTTGTCATAGCGTAATAATGACAAAACCGAATTGCTCCCCCTTCCGATTGCCATTAAAGACGCCTTTACACAATCGATTGAAAGAGACATTCGGACAGAATCCGGTTGGCCCTAACTTGACCTGTGTCGGCCAACGCGCCACAAGCCGCCAGATTTTCATGGTTAGTCACAATATATTCGAGGAAATTAAATGAAACTTGCAATGATAGGTTCTGGCTATGTTGGCCTGGTTTCTGGCGCATGTTTCGCGGATTTCGGGCATGATGTCGTCTGCGTCGACAAGGACGAAAAGAAAATATCGGACCTGAACAAGAATATCATGCCGATTTTCGAACCGGGACTCGCCGACCTGGTCAAACGCAATGTCGATGCGGATCGCTTGTCCTTTTCGACCGATCTGGCCGGTTCGGTAAAGGACTGCGACGCAATTTTTATCGCGGTGGGGACGCCCTCCCGAAGGGGCGATGGCCATGCAGACCTGAGCTATGTCTACGCGGCAAGCGAGGAAATCGCCGATTCCATCACCAGGCCGACCGTGATCATAACCAAGTCCACCGTTCCCGTCGGAACCGGCGATGAAGTTGAGCAAATACTCGAGAAGAAACAAGCAAGAGATTGTTTTTCGGTGGTTTCCAATCCCGAATTCCTGCGGGAAGGCGCCGCCATTCGCGATTTCAAACGCCCCGACCGGATCGTCATCGGCACGGAGGATGACTGGGCCAAGGATGTGATGAGCGAGATTTACCGCCCGCTTTTCCTCAATCAATCACCGATATTGTTTACCGGCCGGCGCACGGCGGAACTGATCAAATATGCAGCCAATGCCTTTCTGGCGACGAAGATCACATTCATCAACGAAATCGCGGACCTGTGCGAAAAAGTCGGCGCCAATGTCCAGGAAGTATCGCGCGGGATCGGGCTTGATAACCGTATCGGATCGAAATTTCTCCACGCCGGCCCGGGCTATGGTGGCAGCTGCTTTCCCAAGGACACGCTGGCCTTGATGAAAACGGCGCAGGACAATGACAGCCCGGTCCGCATCATCGAAGCTGTGGTGCAAGTGAACGACCAGCGCAAACGCGCCATGGGGCGCAAGGTGATACACGCCCTCGATGGTGATGTGCGGGGCAAAAAAATTACCTTGCTAGGCCTGACGTTCAAACCCAATACCGATGATATGCGGGACGCCCCCTCGATCACTATAGCGCAAACGCTGATCGACGGCGGAGCGGAAGTGACTGCCTATGACCCGGAAGGCATGAAACTGGCACAGGAAATCATGCCGGCTGTCAGGATGGCAGACAGCAGCTACCAGGCGGCAGAGGAAGCCGATGCCGTCGTCATTGTGACCGAATGGGACGCCTTCCGCGCTCTGGATTTGAAGAAGCTCTCGCAAGTCATGAAAGGCAATGTTCTGGTTGACTTGCGGAATATATACAACCCTTCAGAAGTCGCGCAAACGCGTTTGGCCTATACAAGCATTGGTCGCAGCCAGTGATGCTTGATTCCAGATCATGAAGCTGAAAAGGAAATTCGTCGAAAAGCCTTGGGGTCAGGAGCAACTGCCTGATATTTTTGATGGCAGGCGTGACAAGAAAATTGGCGAAGTCTGGTTCGAAGCCCCGAAGGGTATAACGCCCCGGCTGATGACCAAATATCTCTTTACCAGTGAGAAACTGTCCATCCAGGTGCATCCGAACAACCGACAGGCACGCCGGATCGGTCTCGCCCATGGCAAGGAAGAATGCTGGTATATACTGGATGCGGAACCAGATGCGGTATTGGGGCTGGGTTTGAAAAAAGCGGTCAGCGCGACCAAGCTGAAAACTGCGGCAATATTGGGAGAGATCGAGCAACTTATTGACTGGAAACCGGTCAAGAAGGGTGACTTTTATTATGTTCCGGCGGGAACGATCCATGCAATCGGAGCCGGCGTGTCGGTTGTTGAAATCCAGCAGAATGTTGATATTACCTATCGCATTTACGATTACGGTCGTCCGCGCGAGCTTCATCTGGATGAAGCAATAGCGATTGCCAGGCTTTCCCCTTATGGCATGAAATATAGTCAAGAGGTCCCGGCCGACCAATCGATATGTCTTTCGGCCGGCTCACCATTTGAATTGTTCCAGGTTGTCGGAACAGACGGCGAGATATTGTCGCAGACGGCAAGCAGCGAATGGCAGGTCGTTCCATTGGAAGGGTCGGTCACGGTCCGCGGCAAATCGATCAAGGCCGGAGAATGCGGCATCTGCCCGCGATTGTCGGATATCGATCTTTCCCAAAACAAAAAATCTCTCATCGCCTGCACGATGTCGTAGGATGCCGACCATGCCACAAAAAACGCTCGTTACACCCGTCATCTTATCCGGTGGCTCCGGAACCCGGCTGTGGCCGCTTTCGACGCGGCAGAAACCGAAGCAGTTCCTGAACCTTCTGGGGCCGCTCAGTATGTTTCAGCTGACGTTTCAACGCTGCGCGGACAGTGGATTATATCGCGATCCGATCATTGTCGGTTCGGCCAACCATGCCGGAATCATCGAGGAACAGATGCGGGAGGTGGGTGCGACACCGGGTGGCTTCCTCCTGGAACCCTGCGCTCGCAATACAGCTCCCGCGATTGCGCTTGCCGCGCTTGCTGCCGAAAACCCGACCGATTTATTGCTGGTAATGCCGAGCGATCACGTGATCAAAAACGTCACTGCGTTTCAAAAAGCCGTGCAGGAATCAATTTCTGTAGCGCAATCCCGTTGGCTGGTGACCTTCGGCATCGAACCTACCGGACCGGCAACAGGATATGGATATATCCAGCAGGGTGATGCAATTGTCGGAAGCTCCAGAAGTCTGTCGGCCAAGAGATTTGTCGAGAAACCCAATCCCGAAAAAGCCGGAAAAATGCTCAGGGACGGCGGCTATTACTGGAATGCCGGAATATTCCTGTTTCGGGCAGACAGCTATTTGACGGCCATGGAAAAACATTCTCCCGAGATGCTTGCGGCCTGCCGATCGGCGATGAGCAAAAAACGAATGGAGAACGGCATTTCTTATCCTGACCTGGATGCTTTTTCTTCGGCACCTTCTGATTCGATCGACTATGCGATAATGGAAAAGGCAGAGAAAATCGCGGTTACACCCGTCAATCCTGGCTGGTCAGATGTCGGCAGCTGGGATTCTCTGTTCGATATCTGCGACAAGGATCAGAATTCCAATGTCATATTCGGCAAGGCTGAGACAATCGCTTCGGGTAACAATCTGATTCACAGTCGCGATCTTGAAGTCGCGGTTCTCGGGGTGGAAAATTTGATTATCGTCACCCATGAAAACAAGGTTGTGGTGCTACCCCGCGGGCAATCGCAGAATGTAAAGCAGATGGCACAGAATTTTGAGGAAAAGGAGCAGGTTCAGGACCTAGATTGAACGCGTGGCCTCATCCGGATTTTCGGCCATCCTGTCTCTGTCAAGCTTGCCGGTTAGCCAATTGGGACGAAACCTGGCAATCACCAGGAGCACCGACGGCAATAGCAGGGTGCTCCAGATATCCCTGACTGCTTCGTCATAATATATGTGAGGCCCGGGCGATGTCCCCGGAATCTGCGCATAGTCGTAATATTCGTTGACCAGCGCAACAGCTGCAACGAAAATCCACGGGATAGGGCTGGCGAGCGAACGGCGAAACAGGAATGCACCAGCGAGCTGAACCCCGACACCCGCATAAATGTGCAACGAGTCGCGATCCAGTCCGGTTGACAGTTCCAGCCAGTTTTTAAGTTCAAACCATTGCACGAAGATCCGATTGGGCTAGCTGGCCGCTTGGGTCAACGGTTTTTCGCGAAGATAGCATTATGAAAATTTTAGCCAAAAATGGATAAGCAACCGGAATGACAGCGCAGGCATCAAAAAAACCGAAAGTCTTGATCATTTTTGGCACCAGACCGGAAGCCATCAAGCTTTTCCCGGTCGTTCAGGCCTTGTCCGCTCGAGATCGCCTGGAAACCCTGTCCTGCGTAACAGCCCAGCATCGCGAAATGCTCGACCAGGTGCTGAATATTGCCGATGTCCGGCCCGATTTCGATCTGGATCTGATGAAGGCCGACCAGAGCCTCGACGATCTGACCGGCAGATTATTGTCCGGAATCGGTAAAATACTGGACGAAACCAAACCCGGGCGGGTGGTGGTCCAGGGCGATACAGCAACCGCCATGTGCGGCGCCCTGGCTGCCTATTACCGACAGATTCCCGTCAGCCATGTCGAAGCCGGTCTGCGCAGCTACAATATCTATCACCCGTGGCCGGAGGAAGTGAACCGCAAGATCATCGGCACGATTGCCGACCAGCATTTTGCCCCGACGCAGACTTCGGCCGATGCGCTCAAAAAAGAAAATATTCCTGCAGAATGCATTCACGTCACCGGTAATACGGTGATTGACGCGCTGCTTATCTCGGCAAATAATATTAGCGATAATAATAATTTGAACACTGATCTTCATAATTTATTTAAAAAATTCGGTGATCGCAAAATTATCGGTGTGACCAGCCATCGCCGGGAAAATCTCGGTAACGGACTGACCAATATCGCCAGCGCGCTTCGGATGATCGCTCGGCGTAAAGATGTTGCGCTGATTTTTCCTGTCCACCTCAATCCCAATGTAAGGACCATCATGCAGGACGCACTGGGCGGTCTTGACAATGTCGCGATGGTCGAACCGCTGGACTATCCCAATTTCGTCAGCCTGCTCCACCATTGCAGCTTCATGCTGACCGATAGCGGCGGCGTGCAGGAAGAGGCTCCGGCCCTGGGCAAACCGGTGCTCGTGATGCGCGATACCACGGAACGGCCGGAGGGGATTGAAGCCGGAACCGCGAAGCTGGTCGGGACCGATAGAGACATGATTATTGCGGAAGCGAACCGGCTTCTCGACGACGAAGACCACTATCTTGCCATGGCGCGCGCGCACAATCCCTTTGGCGATGGCAAGGCCAGCCAACGCATTGCCGCCATCATCGAAAACAGCCTGATTGCCTGAAACTTTCCGGCCGGGGCTCCACATTACCTAAATATTTACAATGATTGGCTAGCTTCCCCGCAGGTAAAGCGCGCCGGATGGCGCCCCGCGGAGAGACCTCGAAAATGCTATCGGAAGAAAAACCAAATGTCTGCGTCATGGGACTGGGCTATATCGGCCTGCCGACCGCTGCGGTCATCGCCCGGTCGGGATGCCGGGTTCTCGGCATAGATATTGACGAACAGGTTGTGGAAACGATCAATTCCGGCAGGATTCATATCGAAGAAGTGGATCTTGACGGCCTGGTGCAAGGGGTCGTTTCCCGCGGGACGCTTCGGGCTTCCCTGATGGTCGAAGCGTCCGATGTATTCGTCATAGCGGTCCCGACTCCGTTCGGGGACAACCATATTCCCGACACCAGCTATGTCATGGACGCGGCGACCAATATTGCCGCGGCGCTGAAAGCGGGCGACACCGTCATTCTCGAATCGACCTGTCCGGTTGGCACGACCGAGAAAATGCGGGATCTGATCGCGAAACTGCGCCCGGACCTCAAGGTGCCGGGACTGACCAACGACATTCCCGACATTGCCATCGCCTATTGCCCGGAACGCGTCCTGCCGGGAAAAATCCTCGAGGAACTGATCCAGAATGATCGCAGCATCGGCGGCATCACCCCGCGCTGTGCGCGCAAGGCGCTCGGTTTCTACCGGCGGTTTGTCCGCGGAGAACTGGTGACAACCTCAGCGCGCGCCGCCGAAATGACCAAATTGGTCGAGAACAGCTACCGCGACGTCAATATCGCTTTCGCCAACGAGCTTTCGATTATCGCCGATCATATGGACCTCGATGTGTGGGAGGTTATCCGGCTCGCCAACCGGCATCCGCGGGTCAACATCCTGCAGCCCGGGCCCGGAGTCGGCGGACATTGCATTGCGGTCGATCCCTGGTTCATCATCCACAGCGCCCCCGAGCAATCCCCGCTCATCCGCATCGCCCGCGAAGTGAATGACAGGAAGACCGGCCATGTGCTCGAGCAGGCCTCGCTGCTGATCGATGAACTGCCCGGCGTACCGATCGCCTGCTTCGGACTGGCGTTCAAGGCCAATATCGACGATTTCCGCGAAAGCCCTGCCCTCAAGATCGCCGCCAAGCTGGCGCGCCGCTACGCCGGACGGGTCAAGATTGTCGAACCTTATGCCAGCGAACTGCCGGCGGCTTTTGAAGGCACCGGTGCAGAACTGATCGACATCGATCAGGCGCTGGAAAGCTGCCCGATCATAATCACACTGACAGATCACGACATGTTCAAATCAATCCCGCTCGATGAACGCGCAGGCAAAGTGGTCTATGACACGCGCGGGATCTGGCCGGACCAGCCGGATAACCGAGAGGCAGCAAGGGACGTGCGGTTGGCGAGCTAAGGCTACGTATGGGCAAGACGCTCCAAGCGATGAATAATCGGTCAGACCAATAGGAACGGACTAACTACCTACCGACCTGCCCTGTCTATTGCTGCTACCTTCGACAATCGACCAGACAAGAAACACCGCAGTTATCGCTATGGTTATGGGGTAGAAAAAGACTCCATCGACGAGTGAAAAGCCAATCAGAGTGGAAGCCATTAAAGCGGAGACGAGCTTCGTTGCAGGAGGACACTGACTTACAAAGAACGCGTTGAATAGCAGCATAGCGAACAAGCACAAAAACATGCCACCGCCTACCAACCCCCAGTCGAAAAGGAATTGTATAATACTTTGATGAGGGTGCTTGAACATCCCCATCGCATCGTCGCTGATAAATTGATACTGATGCGCTCCATAGCCAAATAGAGGCTTATGCGAGAGTAGTTCAAGACTCTCCAGCCATAAATCCGTTCGGCCTGATGTCATCTGGTCGCCTGTCCCCTTTAGCCAGAATCGTTGGATCGCTCCGAAAGATGCGTTGTCTGGAATGGGCAGAATTACCGAAGCCAGTGTGCCCGATCCGATGGCTATCGCTGATCTGGCCCAAAACAAACGTTTGCGCATCTCAGGGAAGAATATCACACATACAACAAAGCCAAAAATAATCCCAAGAACCGGCCCTCGAGACCCCAGCCAAAGCATGATGGTCGTGTTGATAAAGAGAAGAAACATATGCACTCTTGGTGATTTTTGCGGCCATGCCGCAAGATGCCCGAGACCGAGTGCTATTGCGGGTGCAAAAATATAGCCAGTGTGGCGCAAATTGGTGAAACCCGGTAAATTTTCATTCCAGTGGAAATCGCTATCCAACCCCGTGAAATAAACGAAGCCCAACATGGTTAGGCCCGTCACGCTGGCTGCGATTGGCAAATAAAGCAGCAATGATTGTGTGGGGGCGAGATTTGGTCGGTCTAAACCCATCAAATGAGCAACGGCTGCAAAAAAGAGGACGTGAACCACCCAGAACAACGCACCTCTTATCGCAAGCCCCAAAACGGCATCTGCATAAAATAATGAAGCGGCCACAACTCCCAGCCAGCCTAAAAGGAGAAATCGCGTCGGTAGTTCCAAGTCCGTGAAGGATTTGGACAAGTTTAGACCACTCGCCACTGCCAGAATAAAAATTCCGATTTCCAAAAACAATGTCGGCAGGAAAAACAATCTCGCGGCCAGCTGCCAGTTGGAAAATTCTCCGTCAAATGAAGATAAAAGCAAAATATGGATAATCGGGATACAAAAGAGCAGAACGAGCCAGTTCGATATCAACCATTCAATCACTCCCGCATGATGCATTTGGCTCGGTTTGCGAATTTCGCGCCAGTCCATTGCTATGTATTCCTCACCGTTCGTTCGGCATCTAGATCCAGAGCCACCTATTCTTTGCCGCGATCACAGTTAATAAGTGGTTTAAACAAGAAAGACAGTGCGTCAAAATCACGCCAGCTTTCAGGAATAAAATGAAAGTTCCAGCGGAAACGGCCATCAGTTGCATTAACACCCTTTCCTGAAACTATGTCACCGCTCGGAGAAGGTGCAAAAATGATTTCCCCTCTGGTATCTGCTGCGACGCGGATATTTGGCATGTTCATGGATATTTTTAGCGGGTTCCCTCAAAGGTAATATTTGATATGCAGCTTCCATGAACTCCACAAAATTCCGTCCCCGCCGATCCTGCCTCTACATGCCCGCGTCCAACCAGCGCGCGCTGGAGAAGGCAAAGACCCTGCCCGCCGACACGATTATTTTCGATCTGGAAGATGCTGTCGCGCCAGATACCAAGGAAGAGGCCCGGGATCAGGCCTGCGCGGCGCTGCGGTCCGGCGACTATGGCAACCGGGAACGGATCGTGCGGATCAATGGCATGGATACGCCATGGTTTGCCGAGGATCTCAAGCAAGCCTGCCTGAGCCGCGCCGATGCCGTGCTGGTACCGAAAATATTGCGCGCGGATGATATTGTCCAGATCAGCGATCTGATGGAAAACCGGAATGCGGAGCCCGACACAAAATTATGGGCGATGATCGAGATGCCGGAGGCGATATTGAATCTCGGGGAAATCGCGGCGCTTGGTCCGCAAAAGCGGCTGACAAGCTTCGTTATGGGGTTCAATGACCTGGCAAAAGAGATGCGGGCCGCGCACGACCGCGCAATTTTCGGATCCGTCATGACCCAGGCCGTTATCGCCGCGCGCGCCTTTGGACTCAATGTGATCGACAGTGTTTACAATGATTTCAACGATCCCGCTGGCCTGGAAGACGAATGTCTGGAAGCCAAAAAACTGGGATTTGATGGCAAGAGCCTGATCCATCCGGCGCAGATCGCGACTGCCAACCGGATTTTTGCCCCACAGGCGGATGCCCTTGCCGAGGCAGAAGCGATAATCGCGGCGTTCAAGGACCCCAGCAATGCCGGCAAGGGCGTGATCGTGGTGAACGGCAAGATGACGGAGCTTCTACATTATAGGCAGGCGAAACAGCTAGTGGCCACCGCCGCGGCCATCGAGGCCTTGCAGCAATAGCCGGTTCGCTCTCGACAAACCGCCAAAAAACGGTTTAAGTGGTCGATTGAAATGGATTGTGACGGGGCGTCAATGCCCTGCCTCTTGGGAGAGCAGAAATGGAAGCATTGGAAGCAGCAGCAGGCGAAGTCAGTAAAGACGAGATCATGAAGCTTTTTCAGGCGCAGCGTGATGCGTTTCACGCCGAATTGCCCGTCAGCTATGAAACCCGGATGGACCGGATCAACCGCACCGCCAAGATGATCATCGAAAATCAGGATGCGCTTTGCCAGGCTGTATCGAACGATTTCGGCCATCGCAGTTCGGTGCAGACGGTGATGACCGATCTCATGTCCATTGTCGGCCATGCCAAGGATCACCAGAAGAATCTCAGGAAATGGATGCGTCCGGAAAAGCGCAAGATCGACTTTCCACTCAACCTGCTCGGCGCCAGCGGACAGGTGGAATATCAGCCCAAGGGCGTGGTCGGGGTCATTTCCCCGTGGAATTTCCCGGTCAATCTCGCCTTTGATCCGGCGATCGGCGCATTGGGGGCGGGCAACCGCGTAATGATCAAATTCTCCGAATTCACCCCGGAAACCGGAGAATTGTGCAAGAAACTGGTGGCCGAATATTTTGCACCCGAGGAAATGCTGGTCATCACCGGCGGACCGGAGACGGGAAAGGCTTTTTCGGAAATCCCCTGGGATCACCTGATCTTTACCGGCGGCGGCGGCATTGCCAAGCACGTCATGGCGGCAGCTGCGCAGAATCTCACCCCGGTCACGCTGGAACTGGGCGGCAAGTCACCGACCATCATCGGTCCCGATGCCGATGTCCAGAAGGCAACCCAGCGGATCGCGATGGGCAAGATGATGAATGCCGGTCAAATCTGCCTCGCGCCCGACTATCTGATGGTGCCGCACGACAAGGAAGATGCGGTCGTCGAGGGCATCAAGACAAATGTGGCCGAGCAATATCCGACCCTGATCGCCAACGACGACTATACGTCGGTGATCAACGCACGGCACAAGGAACGGCTGCAGGGCCTGATCGACGATGCGGTCGGAAAGGGCGCGAAGCAGACCGTGGTCAATCCGGGTGATGAGGATTTTTCCAACACCAACAGCAACAAGATGCCGCTGACGCTGCTGCAGGATGTCAACGACGACATGCGGGTCATGCAGGAAGAGATTTTCGGTCCGGTGCTGCCGGTCAAGACCTATCGCAATCTCGATGAAGTGCTGGATTATGTCAACGACCACGACCGGCCGCTGGGGCTCTATTATTTCGGTGATACCGAGAGTGACAAGCGCCGGGTGCTCGACCGGACCATATCCGGCGGGGTGACGGTGAACGACGTGATATTCCATGTCGCGCAGCACGACCTGCCCTTTGGCGGGGTCGGTCCGTCCGGCATGGGTGCCTATACCGGCCATGATGGTTTCAAGGAATTCAGTCACGCCAAGGCGATCTACCGCCAGCCGAAGGTTAATATAGCCAAAATTGCTGGTTTCCTGCCGCCCTACGGTAAAACGACCGAGAAAACCATGAAGCAGCAGATGAAGCTGTAACGGCAGGGCAAATATGGCAGATTTTCCGTTAGCGGGGCTGAAAGTCCTCGATTTTACGCGTGTGGTCGCGGGACCCTACGCGACGCGCATGCTTTCCGATCTCGGCGCGGAAGTGCTCAAGGTCGAGCCCCCGGAAGGCGATGTCACCCGCAAGCTTGGCAATCCGGGCGCAGGGGTCAGCGGCTATTATCTTCAGCAGAATATCGGCAAGCGCAATATCTGCGTCGACCTCAAGGCGGAAGGCGCGCGCGAACTGATCCTGAAGCTGGCTGCCCGGGCCGATATTGTCACCGAGAATTTCCGCCCGGGCATCATGGACAGGTTCGGGATCGGCTGGGACGATCTGGTCGAGGTCAATCCCGGTCTGATCATGCTGTCGATTTCGGGCTATGGCCAGACCGGTCCCGATCGCAAAAAAGCCGCCTATGCACCCGTGCTGCACGCCGAAACCGGGCTGATCGCGCGGCAGCGGGAAATCGGCGGTGGTCAGGCCACGGACTTTCAACTTTCCGTCGCCGACAGCTACAGCTCGCTCCACGGGATCGTTGCGATATTGGCAGCGTTGCGGGACCGCGACCGGTCCGGCAAGGGCCAGCATATCGATCTGGCGATGATCAACGTCCTGCATTCGGTCGACGACTATGCCTATTGGGCACTCGACGGCGGCTGGCCCAAACCGGAGGAAAACAGCGTCTGGGAGGCGCCGGAGGGGCGACAGATTTTGATCACCGGCGACATGAAGTGGATGTGGATCATGTTTTCCACCCGCGACGGGCTCGTCGATCCGACACCGGCAGGAGCCGATATCGCAACCAAGGTCCGGATGCGCCGCGAGGCGATGGTCCGGCATATGCTCGACCACGAAAGCTTTGACGCGCTGACCGCCACCCTCGACCGGCTCAACCTCGCCTGGGGCGAAGTCCAGCCCTTCGGCCCGGGAATCTATGAACAGCCCAGCGTGAAGGCCAATGGCGTGGTGGTGGACGTCACCGACGATGCCGGCAATGCGCGCCGCACCATCCAGTCGCCCTATCGCTTTTCCCGGTCACGCAGCGGCATATCGCCCGACGCGCGGATCGCCAGCAGCGGCGAAGACAATGCCGCCGCGCTGCGCGACTGGCTGAATCTTGAGGAAGCGGAAATCAGCGCACTCACCGAGAGCAAGGCGCTGATTTCCAGATAGACTAGGCGTCCGCCTTGCGTGCCTGACGGCGCTTGAAGGATTTTGCGCCATTGTTCCAGTGCTTGGGACCGTCTCCCTTGCCCTTCGAACCCGGACCGCCGCGGCCCGAACCACCGCCCGGACGGCCCTTGCGTGCGCTATGCTTGTTCTTCGAGGGACCACCGCGAGTTGGGGTCGCGCCGTAGCGTTTTGGCTTCTGACCGTAGATGCGCGGAGCCACTTCCTCGCGCGCCGGTTCGTCATAGCCATCCGGCAAGGCGATCACCTCAGGCTTTACACCGGTCAGTTTGACAACATCGCGCAGAAACTGGCGCTCGTCGGGCGCGACCAGCGAGTAGGAAATACCGCTCGCCCCTGCCCGTGCGGTCCGGCCGATCCGGTGGACATATTGTTCGGAAACATTCGGCATGTCGAAGTTGATGACATGGGTGATGCCATCGACATCAATCCCGCGCGCGGCAATATCAGTGGCGACCAGAATGTTGATCTTGCCCTTCTTGAAGTCACCCAGAGCGCGCTCGCGCTGGGGCTGGCTCTTGTTGCCATGAATCGCGGCAGAGTGAATGCCCACCGCCATCAGGTTTTTCACCACCTTGTCGGCACCATGTTTGGTCTGGGTGAAGACCAGCATATGGTCCGGATTTTCATTGTTGATGAAATCCTTGAGCAAGCGCTGCTTGTCGTCCTGGTTGATATAGGTGACCTTCTGGTCGACCCGCTCGGCGGTCGTTGATTGCGGCGCAACCGAAACCTGGACCGGATTGATCAGAAATTGATCGGCCAATTGCGAAATGGTCTTCGGCATGGTCGCCGAGAAGAACAGGCTCTGACGCTGTTTGGGCAGCATCGGAACGATCTTCTTCAGCGGAACGATGAAACCGAGATCGAGCATTTGATCGGCCTCATCGAGCACCAGGATTTCGACCTTGGACAGCGTCAGATAGCGCTGATCGATAAGATCAAGCAAACGGCCGGGGGTTGCCACCAATACGTCGACGCCGCGTTCCAATACGCGCTTCTGCCGGTTGATCGGCACGCCGCCAAAGGCGGAGGTGACATAGATACCGAGGCCCTTGGAATAGCCGATCATGCTGTCGGCAATCTGCCGCGCCAGTTCCCGCGTCGGCGCGAGCACCAGCATCCGGCATTCGAAGCGGCCAGCGCGCTTCTTGTCGTTAAGCAAGTGGTGAATGGCTGGCAGCGAGAAAGCGGCAGTCTTGCCGGTGCCGGTTTGCGCGATGCCGAGAATATCCTTGCCTTCCAGCGCCGGCGGAATCGCCTGCTGCTGGATCGGGGATGGCGTGGTGTAGCCGCCTTCGGCCACGCGTTTTTGAATAGGTTCCGCCAGTGCGAAATCAGAAAAATTAGTCAATTTTTTATACCTTGTAATAGCAGCAAGTTTCCAGCGCACAGCATGGAAGCTATACGCGTGTTCGCCGTCGGTTAAGACGACCCGCGTGATCAGGCTGCCGGAAAGAAAGAAGCAATGAAGGCGATAGGTTCGAGATGATCTTGTCACCTCTCACGCAGAACTCTCGCCAGACGGTCAAATAGCATTGCCGCCTTTGCTGCGATGCAACATAGGTGCTTTTGTGATTAAGTCAAGCGTTGTGGTCTTCCGTACTTGATGCGTGGAACAGACTGGTTAGAGTGGTTCTTTCTACAACCTCGCACCAAACACGGATCAAGCCCTGCAGGACGAACAATATTATGCGCAATCTATTTCTCTCTACCTTTGCCTTGGCTGTCTTCGCGGTCAGCCCAGCCGCCGCTCAGGAGACAGCCCCGCCGCAGCAGCCCGCGCTTGAAATCGGCGGTGGCGGACGACCGGTGGGAGAAGCATGGTCGCGCAGCCCGGTTCATGCCCAGCATGGCATGGCGGCGACAGCCCACCCGCTGGCCAGCCAGATCGCCATTGATATCCTGAAAAAAGGCGGCACCGCGGTCGATGCGGCGATTGCGGCGAACGCGGCGCTGGGGCTTATGGAGCCGACCGGCAACGGCATCGGCGGTGACCTGTTCGCGATCATCTGGGATCCCGAGACGCAGAAGCTTTACGGCCTCAACGGTTCGGGCAAAAGCCCGATGGGGACCAGTTACAAGCAGTTCATCAAGCAGCTCAACGGTAGCAAAACCATCCCGCCCTTTGGTCCGATGCCGGTGACCGTTCCCGGGACGGTCGATGCCTGGTTCGAAATGCACGGCAAGTTTGGCAAACTGAGCATGGCCGATATCCTCGCGCCGACGATTGCCTATACAAAAGAAGGCCATCCGGTCGCGCCGGTGATCGGCTATTATCTCGAAAGCAATCTCAAACGATTCGAGCAGAGCCTCGATATGATCGGTGATTTTGATAACGCGCGGGCAACCTATTTTGCCAACGGGGCACCCAAAGCGGGCGAGATTTTCAAGAATCCGGATCTCGGTGAAACGCTGGGCAAAATAGCAACCGGTGGCCGCGATGCCTTCTACAAAGGTGAAATAGCTCGCATCATGGATGGCTATTTCAAGCGGATCGGCGGCAATCTTCGTTACGAGGATTTTGCCGCGCACAGCAGCAAATGGGTGGACCCGGGCTGCGTTGCCTATCGCAAGGGCTATGAACTGTGCGAATTGCCGCCAAACTCTCAGGGGTTCGCAGCGCTGCAGATGGCCAACATCCTGAAAAATGTCGATCTCGCCCAATGGCCGCGGGGCAGCGCCGAAGTGCTCCATTATATTACCGAAGCCAAAAGACTGGCATTTGAAGATGTCGCACGTTTTTATGCCGACCCCGATGCCTCCCCTGCCCCGCTCGATTGGTTGCTCTCGGATGCTTATGGCAAGCAGCGTTTCGCGCTAATCGATCCGGCCCAAGCCTCACCGGAATTCGGCCCGGGCGAACCCAAGCTGGAGGGCGAAGGCGATACCACCTATCTCACCGTCGCCGACAAGGACGGCATGATGGTGTCGCTGATCCAGTCCAATTATCGCGGCATGGGCAGCGGGCTGGTCGCCGACGGCCTCGGTTTCATGTTTCAGGATCGCGGAGAACTATACTCGCTCGACCCCGACCATCCCAATGTCTACGCCCCCGGCAAACGGCCGTTCCAGACGATCATCCCCGCTTTCATGAAGAAGGAGGGCAGGCCGTATATGTCTTTCGGCCTGATGGGCGGCGGCATGCAGCCGCAGGGCCATGTCCAGATAATGATCAATCTGGTCGACTATGGCATGAATCTGCAGGAGGCCGGAGACGCTGCGCGTCTGAACCATGATGGTGGCCGCCAGCCGACCGACGATCTGGCGGGAACCGGAGCCGATCTGCTGGGTATACTCCATGTCGAACCGGGCATAACCACCGAAACGGTCGAGCGGCTCAAGGCCATGGGCCACAATGTCGAAGTCGTCAGCAATGGTGCCATGTTCGGTGGTTATCAGGCGATCACCCGCGATCCGGAAACCGGCGTCTACACCGGTGCCACCGAGATGCGCAAGGACGGTCAGGCGATCGGCTACTGAAGCGGCATCGAAATTACCTAAAATATCAAACTGAACTGGAACAAAAATGCACATATCCCGCCTCGTCCTGCTACTGCCGCTACTGGCCCTCGCACAACCTGCATCGGCCCAGATGGAAAATTTCCGGACCGGCCCGGTTTTTGAGGATTTTGGCCCGACAGCGCCGGTGCAGCAAAGCGAGTCCCTGGCAAAGGACACGATATTCAACATCAGCTTCGACGTCGCCAATGCCGCCGACCCGGACAAGATCAACCGCACCATCGAAAGCGCCGCTCGTTTCATCAACATGCACGTCGCCGCCGGCGTTCCTGCCGAAAATATACATCTTGCCATCGTCGTTCATGGCGGTGCGTCGATCGACCTGACCAATCAGGAGTTTTTCGCGGCTCACAAAGACGGCGCGCAAAATGCGAGCGCCTCGGCCATCGCGCAATTGCAGGAACATGGCGTGGATTTTTACCTGTGCGGCCAAAGCGCAGCGGCCCACGGCATTACCAACGAGGATCTGCTGCCGGGCGTAAAAATGTCGCTCTCTGCCATGACCGCGCACGCCCTGCTGCAACAGCAGGGTTTCACGCTGAATCCCTTCTGAATTGGCAAACAAACAACCAATGCTCAAGGTCGCAAGCTATAATATTCACAAGGGAATTGGTACGGACCGACGCCGCAATCCCGGTCGGATCGTCGAGGTCCTGAACGAGATCGACGCCGACGTAGTCGCGCTCCAGGAAGCGGATCGCCGCTTTGGCGCAAGAGCCGCCGCAATCCCCGAGAAACTGCTGGAAATGCACAGCGACTATCGCGCGATTCCGCTGGATGTCCAGATCGATTCCATGGGCTGGCACGGCAATGCGATATTGGTCCGGAAATCCATCAAAGTGCTGGAACATGATATCATGCATATCCCCTGCCTGGAGCCGCGCGGAGCGATCATGGCACATTGTGAACTGGATGGAAAACAACTGGCGGTGTTTGGCATGCACCTTGATCTGTCCGGTCTGTGGCGCAGAAAACAGGCCGCCGCCATCATAAAGCTCGCGCAGGAAAAGGAACGGCAGACACCGGTTCTGCTGATGGGAGACCTCAACGAATGGAGCGCGACCGGAGGGTGCCTGAAAGATTTTACCAAAGCGTTCCAGATGGTGCATTGTGGCCGGAGTTTTCATTCCCGCAGTCCGATTGCAACGCTCGACCGGATAATGCATTCCGACGGCATCCGGTCTTCTGCGGCCGGCGTCCATGACAGTCCCGCCGCGCGCAAGGCTTCCGATCACCTCCCGGTTTGGGCCAAGATCGCCATAGACTGAGCGTTTGTGTTCGATTACGTAATACTACTTATATTGCTGCAATCGGCGGGCTGATAGCGCCGCTTTGACAAGACCGGGAAGGACTTTCATGGACAGTTTACTGGTAAGGGCCGGCGGATGGCTGGTGCTCGTATTTTTGGCTTTCATCGCGATGGCATTGGCCGTCGACGGTGGTTTCGCCGTGCATATGGCAATCATCATGACGGCTTGCCTGATCGGGCTTTGGGTGACGATCAGCAAGGCGGACTATGCCGCGATTGGTCGCGGCATATTGAAAGCACCTGCCGATCCCGGGAAATATGACGACGATCCGATCCGCTGGGGTGTCATCGCCACAATTTTCTGGGGTATCACCGGCTTCACGGTGGGCCTTTACATCGCCCTGCAAATGGTTTTTCCAGCGCTCAATCTGGGGCTGGAATATACGACCTTTGGCCGGTTGCGACCGCTGCATACCTCTGCCGTTATTTTTGCTTTCGGAGGCAATGCGCTGATCGCGACGTCCTACTACGTCGTCCAGCGCACCTGCAGGGCGAGGCTGGCCTTCCCCGGCCTCGCCCGTTTTGTTTTCTGGGGCTATCAGCTATTCATCGTACTGGCTGCCACCGGATATCTGCTCGGCATTACCCAGTCCAAGGAATATGCCGAACCGGAATGGTATGTCGATCTGTGGCTGACCATCGTCTGGATAGCCTATGCGATTGTCTTCATCGGCACGCTGGCACGGCGGACCGAACCGCATATTTACGTCGCCAACTGGTTCTATCTGAGTTTCATTCTGACCATCGCGATGCTGCATGTCGTCAACGGCCTGTCGATGCCGGTCAGCCTGCTCGGCGCGAAAAGCTACAGCGCCTTTGCCGGAGTGCAGGACGCCCTGACCCAGTGGTGGTACGGGCATAATGCCGTTGCGTTTTTCCTGACGGTTCCGTTTCTCGCGATGATGTATTATTTCGTGCCGAAACAGGCGGAGCGGCCGATCTATTCCTACCGCCTGTCGATCATTCACTTCTGGTCGCTGATTTTTCTCTACATCTGGGCGGGACCGCATCACCTCCATTACACGGCGCTGCCCGACTGGGCGCAGACGCTTGGCATGGTCTTTTCGATCATATTGTGGATGCCGAGTTGGGGCGGGATGATCAACGGCCTCATGACGCTGAACGGCGCATGGGACAAGATCCGCACCGATCCGATCATCCGCATGATGGTGCTTGCTCTTGCATTTTACGGCATGGCGACGTTCGAAGGCCCCATGCTTTCGATCAAGGCAGTCAACAGCCTGTCGCATTACACCGAATGGACAATCGGTCATGTCCACGCCGGTGCACTGGGCTGGAACGGCATGATTACATTTGCTGCTGTCTATTATCTGGTCCCACGCCTTTGGGACAAGCAGCGACTCTATTCCTTGCGCATGGTAAACTGGCATTTCTGGCTCGCGACCATCGGCATTGTGCTCTACGCGGCGGCTCTTTGGGTTGCCGGTATCATGCAGGGCCTGATGTGGCGCGAATATGGTGATGACGGCTATCTTGTCTATGCGTTCAGCGAAGTCGTTTCCGCTATGGGACCACTTTACCTGATCCGTGCGACGGGCGGCCTGCTCTATCTCGCCGGTGGCGCGGTGATGGTGTACAATGTCTGGATGACCATTGCCGGTCACCAGCGAGTGGAGAAATCTATGACCGAGACTCGCCATAATCCAGAGGCCGACCGGCCCATCGTCGCCGAGCCAGCGGAATAGGAGGCGGGATATGTCGAAACTTGCACATCATCACAAGAAGCTCGAACGCAACATAACCTTGCTGGCGGTCTTCGCCTTCATCGCCGTTGCCATCGGCGGCATTGTCGAAATTGCCCCCCTGTTCTGGATCGACAATACGGTCGAGGAAGTGGAAGGTGTCCGGCCCTATACGCCGCTCGAACTGGCCGGGCGCAATATTTACGTCCGCGAGGGTTGCTACACCTGTCACAGCCAGATGATCCGTCCGTTCCGCGACGAGGTCGAGCGCTATGGCCATTACTCGCTGGCGGCGGAATCGATGTACGATCATCCGTTCCAGTGGGGATCGAAGCGCACCGGACCTGATCTGGCGCGCGTCGGCGGGCGTTATTCCGATGAGTGGCACGTCCAGCATCTGAAGGATCCACGGGCGGTGGTGCCCGAATCGATCATGCCGCCTTATGCATTTCTTGCGGAAAAGGAACTTGATCCGGGCGATATGGGCCCCCATCTCAAAGCCATGGTCCGGCTGGGCGTTCCCTACAGCGAGGACGACATTGCAAAAGCCAACGAGGATATATTGATACAGGCCGACCCGATGGCCAGCACGACCGATCTGGAAGCACGCTATCCCAAGGTACAGGTGCGGGATTTTGATGGCAGGCCGGACAAGCTGACCGAAATGGATGCGCTGATCGCCTATCTCCAGATGTTGGGGACGCTGGTCGATTTTGAGAGCGGCGAAGCCCAGGAGCAGCCCCGATGAGCTATGATGAAATGCGTCATTTCGCCGACAGCTGGGGCCTGGTTTTCATGGGACTCGTATTCCTGACCTTTATCGGATGGACATTCCGCCCCAACGCGAAGCGGCACCATAAGGACGCCGCCAATATGATCTTTGACGATAGCCATGAAAAAGGTGGCAATGATGACTGACAACAAGCGCATCGACGAACCGACAGGAACCGAGACGGTTGGCCATGAATGGGATGGCATTGAAGAACTCGACACCCCCATGCCACGTTGGTGGCTGTGGGCGCTCTATGCAACCATTGTATGGGGAATTGGCTATGTCATTCTCTATCCCGCCTGGCCAATGCTCAACTCGGCAACAGAAGGAACCCTGGGCTGGACCAGCAGAGGCCAGTTCGAACAGGAAATGGCAGCTCGCGAAGGGGAACTGGAGCCGATCCGGCAGGCTTTGGTCTCGACCGATATCCGCAAACTGAACGGTAGCCCCGAACTTATGCAGCAGGCTGTTGAAGGCGGACGATCGGCCTTCAAGGTTCACTGCGTGCAATGTCACGGCTCCGGGGCAGCGGGTTCAACGGGATATCCCAATCTCAACGACGATGACTGGCTCTGGGGCGGCGATCTCGAAGCGATCGAATATACGCTGATCCATGGCATTCGTAATCCGGATCACGCCGAAACCCGATTTTCGCAAATGCCGGCCTTCGGCAGCGACGGCATATTGCAGCCGAATGAAATTCAGGATCTGGTCTCTTATGTCCGGCTATTGTCGGGCCGTGAAAAACAGAGCGCTGCCGCCCGGCGCGGTGCCGTTCTGTTTCAAGCTAATTGTGCGATCTGCCACGGGCCGGATGGCACGGGCGACCGAACCCAGGGCGCCCCCAACCTCACCGATGCGATCAGTCTCTACGGGCTTGATCGCGCGTCGCTGACCGAAACGATTACCAATTCCCGCCGGGGCGTGATGCCGCGCTGGGGGCAAAGGCTCGATTCGGCCACCATCCGGATGCTCGCCGCCTATGTTCATTCCCTGGGCGGTGGCGAAAAGCTTCCTGCGCTTGAGGCAGCAGCCGAAGCCCAGGCTGAGAGCGGGGATGATGAACAATCCTAAGGAAATCCTCGATCCCGATCTCAAGCTTTACGAAGCGCGCAAGAATGTTTTTCCCAAGGCCGTCGATGGCAAGTTCCGCCGGTTGAAATGGGTGATCATGGCGATCACCCTCGCCATCTATTATGTCACACCATGGATCCGCTGGGATCGTGGCCCCTATGCACCCGATCAGGCCGTGCTGATCGATCTCGCCAACCGGCGCTTTTACATGTTCGGCATCGAAATCTGGCCGCATGAATTCTATTATGTCGCGGGTATGCTGGTCATGGCCGGTATCGGGCTTTTCCTGGTCACCTCGGCTGTCGGTCGGGCCTGGTGCGGCTATTCCTGCCCGCAAACCGTCTGGACCGACCTGTTCCAGCACGTCGAGCGGGCGATTGACGGTGACCGCAATGCGCAATTCCGTCTCCAGGACGCACCCTGGGGTCCAAAGAAAATCGGCAAGCGCCTGCTGAAATGGTCGGTCTGGCTGTTTATCGCCTTCTGGACCGGTGGCGCGTGGATCATGTATTTCGCCGATGCACCGACACTGGTGGTGGACTTCTGGACCGGAGAAGCGGCGTTTGTCGCTTATGCCACGGTCGGTGTCCTGACCGCGACGACATTCCTGTTCGGCGGCTTCATGCGCGAACAGGTGTGTATCTATATGTGCCCCTGGCCGCGCATCCAGGCCGCGATGATGGATGAAAAATCGCTGACCGTTACCTATAAGGACTGGCGCGGCGAACCGCGCGGCAGCGTCAAAAAGGCGGAGGCCCAGCCGGGCAGCTTTGGCGACTGTATCGACTGCAACCAGTGTGTAGCCGTGTGCCCGACCGGCATCGATATCCGCGAGGGACCGCAAATCGGCTGCATCACCTGCGCGCTTTGTATCGATGCCTGCGACAAGGTGATGGATCAGGTCGGGCGTCCCCGTGGGTTGATCGACTATGCAACGCTGGAAGATGCCGAACTGGAAAAAGCCGGAAAACCGCATCAGCCGGTTCTGAAAACCCTGTTTCGTCCTCGTACGATCCTCTATTTTTCGATCTGGGGCGCGATCGGGCTGGCGATGCTGTTTGCGGTCGGCAACCGGACGCGGATCGATATCAGCGCCAACAAGGACCGCAACCCGGTTTATGTCCAGCTCGCCGACGGCCATGTCCGCAACAGCTACACGATCAATCTGCGTAATATGGAGAACCGGCCGCGCAGCATGATTGTCGGGATAACGGAACTGAAGGACGCGGTCATGTGGTCCAATGCCGGATCGCGGGAAGCCGCCGGACAGACCCTGGTCACCAAGGTGCCTGCCGATAGCGTCGCGAGACTGCGGCTCTATGTCGCCGCGCCCGGAGAAGGGCCGGTTCGGGAAGATTTCTCGGTGACGGTGACCGCGGCTGATGATCCCCAGGCCCATGATATCGACGAGGTATTTTTTGAACGACCGGAGTCAGGTGAATGAGCAGGAAAACCGATGAGGTGAAAAAATTCACCGGCTATCACGCGACGATCATGATCGTTTCGTTTTTCGCTGTCGTTATTATAGTGAACCTGGTCATGGCGCGGTTCGCGCTTTCGACATTCAGCGGCACGGTGGTCGACAACAGCTATGTCGCGAGCCAGAAATATAACCAGTGGCTGGAACAGGCCCGCGCTCAGCAAGCGCATGGGTGGACCGTTTCCCCGGCGCTTCGCACGGCGGACAAGGCGAGCATCATTATCACCGGAGCCGATGGCGCGGCATTGCCGGGCGCCACGGTCGAGGCCATAGCGGAGCATCCGATTGGTCAATCCGAGCCGTTCGAAATCAGCTTTGTAAAGGCCGGTACGGGTGAATATCGGAGCGTCGAGACACTGCCCGCTGGCCGCTGGAAACTGAAAATCATCATCACCCGGAATGACAAGGTCATGCGTGTGGTTCGGGACATCCTTTGAACGCCATTGCACCCATAAGCGACGATCGGTCACAGGAGGTTACCTCCCGCTTTGCCGTGCCGGCGATCCGCTGCGCCGGTTGTATTTCCAAAATCGAGAACGGCCTCAATGGCGTACCGGGAATTTTGTCTTCGCGGGTCAATTTCTCAACCAAGCAAGTCGCGATATCGCATCTGCCGGAACTGGACGAGGTTCAGCTCAAGCGCAAGATCGAGGGACTGGGTTTCGAAGTCCAGATTCTCGCCGCCAATCCGCTGGCCGAGGACAAGGGCGGCACCGACCGGCTGATCCGCGCGCTCGCGGTCGCCGGTTTCGGGATGATGAATATCATGCTGCTGTCGGTCAGCGTCTGGTCCGGCGCAGCCGGTGTCACCCGGGATCTGTTCCACTGGCTCTCCGCGCTGATCGCGATCCCCGTGATCGCCTATTCCGGGCGGCCGTTTTTTGCCTCTGCGGCCACGGCGCTGCGTTACGGCCGGACCAATATGGATGTGCCCATTTCGATCGGCATATTGCTGGCAACCGGCCTGAGCATCTACGAAACCGCAACCGGCGGCACCCATGCCTATTTTGACGGAGCGGTGATGCTGCTGTTCTTCCTGCTCGCGGGACGGGTGCTCGATGGCATGATGCGCGACCGGGCGCGGGAAGGCATCGGTGCATTGCTGAAACAGTCGGCTCCCGGCGCGATGGTGGTGGAGGAGAATGGCAAAACCCGCTGGGTGGCGGCGGCGAATCTGCTTCCGGACATGCTGATGATGGTCGCGGCCGGTGAAAATCTGGCAGCGGACGGGGTGATCGTATCGGGTTCGAGCAGTTTCGACTGCTCGCTGATGACCGGCGAGAGCGAACCACAGCCGAGAGGCAGGGATGATATCGTGCTGGCCGGGACGCTCAACCTGACTTCACCGGTCATCGTGCGGGCCACGGCTACCGGAGAAGACACAAGTGTCTCGGACATCGCCCGGTTGATGGACGACGCGGGACAGCGCCGGTCCTTCTATGTGCGCATCGCCGATCGGGCGGCCCGCTACTATGCACCCGCCGTGCACAGCCTCGCCCTTCTGGCCTTTGTGTTCTGGATGCTTGTCGGCGCGGGCTGGCACCAGTCGTTGCTGATCGCGGTTGCGGTGCTGATCATCACCTGTCCCTGCGCACTGGGACTCGCGGTGCCGGCGGCGCAGGTCGTGGCCTCGGGTGCGCTGCTGCGCAAGGGCGTGCTGGTCAAGGATGGCAGCGCGCTGGAACGTCTGGCAGAGGCTGACTACGCGCTGTTCGACAAGACCGGCACCCTGACCCTCGGTCGACCGACCCCGGTCAATCTCGACGACCTCAGCCTCACCCAGATGCAGGTCACTCTGGCCCTGGCACAAGCCAGCCGTCATCCGGTAAGCAAGGGTATTCGCGCTGGCCTGCTTGGGCTTGATATTGAACCCGCCGCGCTGGACGACATTCAGGAATTGCCCGGGAAAGGCATGGCGGCAAACTGGGGTGGTGTAAAAGTGATGCTCGGCAAGCCCGAAAAATCCGGGGATCATCTGTCCAGCCAGCTAACCATAGGATCCGATTCAATTGTGCTCCAGTTGCAAGACGAAATCCGGCCGGATGCATTGGAGGCCATTGCCAGCTTGCAGGCGCTGGGATTGCCTGCTTCAATCATATCGGGCGACAACGCTCGATCGGTTGCCCTTGCTTCGCAGGTTTTGGATCTCTCCGCTCAGGCCGATGTCTCGCCGCAAGACAAGGTCGAAGCCATTGCCCGGCTCGCCGATGAAGGTCACAAGGTGCTGATGGTGGGCGATGGTCTGAACGATGGCCCTGCCCTCGCCGCCGCTCATGTCTCGATCGCACCGGGTTCCGCCAGCGATGTCGGTCAACAGGCTGCCGATGCCGTATTTACCAGTGAATCCCTGATGCCGGTGGCGCTTTCGGTAAAGGTCGCACGGCGCACCATGCAGATTGTTCACCAGAATTTTGCCCTTGCCATCGGCTATAATATCATCGCCGTGCCCCTGGCTCTGACCGGCATGGTTACCCCGCTGATCGCCGCGATTGCGATGTCGCTGTCGTCCCTGATCGTCGTCGGCAACGCCCTGCGCCTCAATGGAGCGGCCAATTGAGCGGACTGGCCATCCTGATCCCGGTGGCCCTGTTCATGGGAATGGCCGGCCTTGCCTTCTTTTTCTGGGCGATGCGGCATAATCAGTTTGATGATCTCGACGGCGCGGCTCAGCGCGTATTGATCGAGGATGAGGATGAAGACGAAGACGAGTCCGCTTAGCAAAGAGGCTCAGAAAATCCAGATTCCGTCAAATCTCGACTTCGGCAACGGCGCCTGGGAAAAGCCGATACCCGAGTTTCAGGCATAACGGTTCATTGATCATCATCTTGTTCCTGATCTGCTTTTTCCAGCGTTATCCGGAAAATGGTTCCCCCTTCGGGATTGGGTTCAGCGCGGATTGTCCCACCATGCGCCTCGATGATTGTCCGGCATATCGAAAGCCCCAAGCCCATTCCCTCGCGCTTGGAACTGGCGAAGGGATCGAAAAGCCGGCCGCCCACTTCCTGATCAATGCCGGAGCCGGTATCCGATACGGCGATTTCGACCCTGTCATCGGCTATCGAAGTCACGCCGATATGAAGTTTTTTCTCGGCACTATCGGCCATCGCTTCGATGGCATTGCGCATCAGATTGACCATCACCTGCTGGATCTGCACGCGATCAACAAACACATGTTCGGTATCAGGCGCAATATCGATTGAAAATTGAACGCCATCAGGCTGCGCCCCTATCATCCCGAGGACGGTCGCATCTTCCACCACCTGCGCGATCGACAAGACCCGCCGGTTGATCTCGCCCCGCGCCACAAATTCCCTCAGCTTCCGGACTATGGTTCCTGCCCGCAAGCTCTCGGACACACTTTTCTGCAGTGCTTCCCGGAAAAATGCCCGGTCCTCTGACAAATCGCCATCGATCATGTCCCGTGCCGCCGACAGATAATTGGCTATCGCGGTCAGCGGCTGATTGATTTCATGCGCCAGAGAGGAGGCCAACGTTCCGACCGCGCTCAGACGGGAGGCATGGGCCAGATCCGCCTGCAGCGACTGAAGCTCTGCTTCCGCCTGTTTTTTTTCGGTTAGGTCAACTATGAAACCGGTAAAATATCGCCCATCGCCAATCTTCGCTTCTCCGACTTCCAGTTGAAGCGGAAAGATAGTGCCGTCTTTCTTGCATCCGACCACGGTTCGCCCGATGCCGATAATCCGCTTTTCACCGGTGTCTACATATCGCTGCAGATAGCCATCATGCTCGGTCCTATATGGTGCTGGCATCAATATTTTGACATTCTGACCAATTATTTCATCCTGATCATATCCGAACATTTCTTCGGCAGTAGCGCTGAAAGAGCTGATCAGACCATTTGCATCAATCACCACCATGGCATCGGGGATGGTCGTCAGGATTGATTTCAATATTGAGGATGCCTGCTCCAGCTTATTTTCCGCCGTACTGAGCGGTGCAATATCCTGAAAGGATATCATGACGGCATCGATTTTACTCTGCGAATTGGCCAACGGAGTCAGATTGCAAACTGCCAGCATCGAATGGCCTGCCGGTAACTCGAGCTGCACCTCGAACGGCTCGGCACGCTGTTCCGGATATCCATCAAACGCGCGGACCATATTTTCCTGAAACAACGGACGATCAGACCGCGCCACACAGGCTTCCGGCGCGTTCTCGGGTAGCTCTGCAACGCTGGATAGCCCGAGAAGCTGCAAACCGGCTGCGTTGCAATCGATTGCCCGCAGATTGCGATCCACAATCATCGCACAATATGGCAGGCTGGACAGAATGGTTTCCAGATAGGGCAGTTGCTTGATATCAAAGGCTATAGTTTCGGACACCGGCCATATCTATCCGCTCGTCGCCCAATAGCAACTGGCGAATGAAACTAATCTACATCAGAAAGGCTATGACCAGGCACATAGCGCGCCCGGAAATCTCGCGATTTTGGCCAATTAGTGGGAGACAACGAGTGGCAGGGAGGAGCTTTTGAAGAGGCTGCGGGTGACACCACCAAACAGGAATTCTCTCGCCCTGCTGTGTCCGTAAGCGCCCATCACCAGATATTCCGCATGGACTTTTTCGGCTTCGGACAGAAGCGTGACGTCGACACTGGCTTTGCCGGATGGCGGGCTATGAATTTCCGATTTTATGCCATGATAGGCGAGATATTCCGAAGCGGCGAGTTGGGGCAGATCGTGATCCTTGTCTTCCTCGACCGTCAGGATATGCACATCGCTGGCCATTTTGAGCAGCGGCACCGCGGCCCGCAGCGCATTGCCCGACTCGATGCTGCCATTCCAGGCGACCAGGGCTGGTCCACAGGCATCAAATTTTTTCACATTGTCGGGCTGGACCACGATCGGAGCCTTCGCGTTAAACAGCACGTCTCCCAATATGCCCAGTGGCAGGGCGCTATCCTTGTCGCCGCTGGCAGAACTCAGAACGATGATGTCGACCAAGGCAGAATTTTTGGAAATACCGCGAGAAGGCTCCTCATTTTCTCCCCGATAATCCCAAGAGACATCTTCATCGGCCAGCCGTTTCTCGATTTCGGAACGCAGTTTTTCGTCCAGTTCGCGCGACATCTGGGTGACATCATACATCACCGACATGCCGGTAACGCCGTTGAAAGCCATCTGTGTCTTGTAGGGATTTGTCCGCAGGCAATGAAGATGTCCGCCCAGCGAACGGGTCAAATCGAGCGCCGCTTGCAGCCTCGCTTCCAGGCCCGCATCATCGGCGATATATAGCAGTACGGATTTCATAAACTGTCTCCTGTGATCGCAATCCCCCCATTAGGAAACGGTCATCAAGTGATGATTAGCATGACAAAATCCATGCTCTGAATAAGGGTTATTACGGATAGGATGCGACCCCGTTGACTGCACCATATTTCCAGAACCTGCCCGACTCCTGACCAGTAATAACGCGACACGGCAACTCGCGACCGTCCACTTCGCTGATCGGCGGATATTCACCGGTTCGGCCAAGGCCGGTCGGTGCGGTGGCCTTTGCGCCTACCGACCCACAGGTAATATTACATCAGTCTGCGGACATTTCGACAATCACCCACCGGCGGGTTGCCTTGTTCCGGTCTTTCATCGCCCCCGGCGTATATATCTTTTACAAACCCACCGTAATTAGCCAATAACCGCATAGGCGAGTCCGAAACGGTCAAATGGACTCACTCGTTGGCGATAATGTAACGGGTGGCCCTTCCGCCGATCGCTAGCCCCAAAATCCAGAGTGTCGCTTCAAACACCACCTCTGGTTTAAGTGCTGGCTCGGTCGGGGTGTCATATGTATCGAGGTTCTCCAATAAGTCATGGGGATCAACGACCCTATCGTGACTAACATTTGAATCACCAAATACGATAGTGGCCAAAAGGAGAAGGGCTAAAAATAATGCCGCCCCATAGCCCAGCCAATGCACCACCCGTGCGAAACGAACAAGCGCAGTGTTAGGTGCTTTTGCCTGTGGCCAGAACCACTCAAGCATCAGGCTTCTCAGACTTTTGTTTAACGACCTTTTTGAGCCGCTTTTCCCAATTGGCTTCGGACTCGTCCGCCTCAAGATCGCGGACAGCTTCTTTGAATTTGTCGGATTGAGTTTCAGGTTTTTGGTTCACTCTGCGAGTGTACCTTTTTGCCTTCTTTCTTCAAGAAAATATCGAGATACTGCCCTAGTTCTTTAGGCCCCGATACCAGGCCTTGCATACGTAAGGCGCTTACCAGAGATACCCTTAAGCGCATTTACAGACCGCATATTATCGTCAATTTCCAGCGCAGAGCGGTTGCTATACCGGAAGTCAAATTCGGCCAGATAATGGTGCAAATGCTTCTCTTGGCAGTGCTGATAGACGCCGCATACCGCGTTTAAAGATGCTGAAAAGGCCTTCAATGTTGTTCGTGGTCTTGCCGTTTGTCATAAACTGGCCAGCGCCGTGCAGAACGCTGGTGTGCGAGACAAACTTTTTGCCGACTGCCTTGTAGAGCGGTCTTTCATCGCCCCCTTTCCTACATATAACCAAATAGGTTATATTGGTGTATCATTCCATCAAGAAAGGCGATTCTCCGATGTCCGATTTTCCCACTTGCAAGCCCAGCATCGACACGCTGATCGACAAGGTAATAGCGCTTGAAGGCGGTTTCTCCGATCATCCGGCGGACCGGGGCGGCCCCACCCGATGGGGGGTCACCGAAGCAGTAGCACGGGCACATGGTTACGCGGGTGACATGCGCCATTTTCCGCGCGAGGAAGCGGTGGCGATCTACAGAGTCAAATACTGGCTTCGGCCAGGCTTTGGCCAGATTGCGCAACATGCGCCGCATATCGCGGCGGAACTGTTTGACACCGGGATCAACATGGGAACCGGCACGGCAAGCGGGTTCCTCCAGCGTGCGCTCAATGCGCTCAACCGAAACGGGCGCGACTATAATGAGATATCTGTGGATCAGAAGATTGGCTGCAAGACGCTGGCTGCGCTCGTCGCTTTTTGTCGCAAACGCGGTACCAAAGGTGAATTCGTGTTGCTGAGAGCGATCGAGGCGCTTCAGGGTGCGCGCTATATCGAGCTTGTGGAAAAACGTCCGGCGAACGAGGCTTTCCTCTACGGCTGGCTGGCCAACCGGATCGGCTGAAATCCGCCAGAAAGGATTCTGCCTATAACATTGTCAAGTTTGTCAAGATTGGCGGAACTCTTCAGACTCTTTCTCAACTACCCGCCCCCGCAAAACATGTTCTTGGCCCTAACTTTGACTAACTTTGAAATCTGATAGTCCCGAAAGGAAATCCTCAAAATGTCTATTCTCTCGACACTTATTGGCCCTGTTTCAAACATTATCGACAAGATCATTCCCGACAGGGACGCGCGCGACCGGGCCAAGCTGGAGCTTCTCAAACTGCAAGGCAGTCAGGAGCTGGAAGAAGTTCGCGTACAAATGGCGGCCATTCTCGCGGAGGCACAATCGGTCGACCCCTGGACGAGTCGGGCGCGCCCCAGCTTCCTCTATGTCATGTATCTTTTGCTGCTCTGGTCGATCCCAATGGGACTGATTGCGGCGTTCCGTCCGGAGGCAGCCCGCGATATCGCCGCCGGCATGAACGCCTATCTCGCCGGAATACCCGAGCCTCTCTATGCGCTCTTCGGGACCGGTTATCTCGGTTATACCATCACCCGGCAATGGGGAAAGATTCGCGGTGTCGAACGATAGGCCTCACAAGCTTCATCCGGTAGGCACAAACTTCGGGACCGGGTGTCCCGGAGAGGGATAACCGGACCGATATGGGCCAGATTAACGTAATATTTACGAAATGGGCTTGCCATGCCCGTGTCTTTCCAGATAAAGGGAAAAGTCTAGTTCATCCAAAGGGGATACATTAAATGACTACCGAAACCAATTTCCGCAAAATGCTCGCTGTAGCTGGCGGTCTTGCACTTGCCGTTCCTGCTCTTTCTGCATGTGCAGAACAGGCTGACGACGCAACCGTTGTAGCTGATGATGCCGCTGAAGCCGCTGATGAAGCTGCTGCAACCGCAGAAGATGCTGCAGAGTGTGCTGCTGAAGCCGCTGGTTGTGCCGCTGAAGCCGCTGGCGATGCCGTAGACGCCGCTGCTGACGCTACGACCGATGCTGCTGACGATGCTGCAGATGCAGTAACCGAATAAGCTTTAGCTTATTCAGCATTGGAAAATGCGTTAGAACGGCTGTTTGCGCTTACCAGCCAGATAGCTAAAGAGGGCGTCTCGCTAGTACCCAGAGTGGTACCGGCGGACGCCCCTTTCGTTCAATATCAGCATTACCCCAAAGGCGATTGCATCGCGCCCGGCAACAAGTCGCGCTGGTTCTATCATGCGCACAAGCCGGAACAGCGCGAAGAAGGCGAACATGGGCACTTTCACATGTTCCTGCCACTCGAGATGTTCGAAGATGTCGAACCCTATTATCAGCCCCCCGGGAAATTACCCAACGGCAAGCCGACCCAGCGCGTCGTCCATTTTGGCGCGCTCAGCTTCGACCTTGATGGCATGCCGATCAGCTGGTTCACAACCAACTATTGGGTCACCTACGAATATATGATGCCGGCGGAAGCGATTGCTTCGCGACTGCGCAGCTTTGATATGGCCGGTGCTCCGGGCGATCCGCTGGTCAACGACTGGCTCACCGCAGCCGTCGAGCACTTCCATGATCCGATCCTCGAGATCATCCGCAAGCGCGATGCCGTGCTGATGGAGAAGAAACAGGAGCTGGGTTCTGCGGTGTTCGAAAACAGGAAAGTCGAGATTCTGTCCCGTCTGCCGTTTGATCTCTAGTGATCATATCCCGGATTGGTGCGCTGCAATTTCCGCATCAGGCCCGGCCAGACCAGATTATCTCCCAACCCTTTCTGAAACGCGGCGGCGCCCTGCTGGTAGACGCGATGCCCCATTTCCGCGCTCTCCTCGTGAAGATGCTCCTCCCCGCCAACCGATTGCGCCAATATCTGCGTCTTGCACGCATTTTCGAGGAGATACATACGCAGAAACGCGAGGGCACAATTCTGACCGACGGTCAGAGTGCCGTGGTTGCGCAGGATCAGCAGGTTCTTCTCGCCCAGATCATGGATCAGACGTTCCCGCTCCTCCAGGTCCAGCGCAATGCCCTCATAAGCATGGTAGGCAACGTCATCATGAACCTGCATGGAAAACTGGGTGTAGCGCCGAAGCCCTGCCTTCTGGACGGACACAGCGATGCCATAGGGCGTATGCACATGGATTACGCATCCCGCGTCCTCACGGGCGCTGTGGACAGCACTATGGATCGTGAAACCGGCCGGATTGATGAAATACGGTGTATCCTGCTGGATATTCCCCTCGAGATCGATCTTCACCAGGGCGGAAGCGGTCATTTCGTCAAAGAGCACACCATAAGGGTTGATCAGGAACCGCTCTTCACCATTTTCATCCGGCAACCGGGCGGAAATATGAGTGAACACCAGATCTGTCCAGGCGTGCATGGCACAAAGCCGGTAGGTCGCCGCCAGATCACAGCGCAGCTGCCATTCGATATCGGAGACCTTGCCCTTGAGGCTCTCCATATCATGGGGGTCGGGGATCGAAAATCCGGGACCAACTGCCATCGCTGATTGATCGGTTTGGAAAGCTGTTGCCATGACCAGTTCCTCATCTTGAAAGTTCGGCGCCAATGCAAATTGGCATGCATTGCACACAATCGCAACTAAACTATCTTTTGCATCTCGGTGTCAAGCATAACGGCAGACGCCGCACCGATCGGTGGCGGCTCGAACGACAAACGGATAAGCGCCGGTCAGGAACTCCGACCTCGAAATATTTGCGTGGTTTCGGACGACCGGTATTTGCGGAGGACATTCTGTCACCCAGTTTCGTCGCCATATTGAGAGGGACCGACAAGCTAAGCGATATCGCGCCAATTCACTCCAGAACGCAGATTATATTGGGCTGAACCGACCAGACCGATCAATAGTCATATCGACTTTGCTTTGAACTTGCTCGGCACAAGGTTGCGACGGCCGATTGACGCCATCCGCCCGATGACCTGGTCTTTGCGATGGATTGCAGCGACAAACCCCGGACCGCGATACAGGTCTTTATAAGTTTCGTTCAATCGGCAAACCCAAGCTTTTAAATCTCCCTTTTTTGTTCCATCTTGGATATCCGATTGTCCCTGACATGAATAGCGAGTATCAAACTGTCAAATCCGACAAAACTCGGTTAAAAAAAATGCGGGGCATGATCGTAGGTATTCAAGAATGCGACGTCGCTTTTTTTGGGGAATGTAGCAAGATCGGGGGACTGCAGAATTGCAGTATAATAGTAATGGATAAGGTTAAAGCCGAGCTAACGGAGCTGCGGTTGACAATGCAGCAAGCAAGCGAACGATTAGAAATACTGGATAAACGGATTGCGGATTCGGATCACCAGATCAACAATGAAGAAATTTTCTTTAATGAAGACGTGAACCGTGTTGATCTGATTGATCGCGCTGAGAAATATCTGCATTGGGGTCGATTGAAGTCTCGGTCACTTGACACCGGAAATGGTTTATTTGCAGACTCCTGCTGGATCATGTGTCTCGATATCTACGTCTGTGATCTGAAAGACGAACGAGTGACAGTCTCTGCCATAGCGCATAGTTCCGGCATTCCGATGACAACAGCGATGAGATATATTAACGTCATGGCCGAACAAGGGTTGATTGTAAAAACTCCAAATCCTGCCGACAATCGCATGGTTTTCGTTTCGGCCTCGGATGATTGCAGGAATAAAATAGAAGCCCTTCTGTCCAGCGCTCCCTTCTGATATCCGAGTCCCGAATGCGCGCGTAAACAAACCTGCGCACGGTCCAACTCATCCCGAGAATGCAGAGCGACATCTTAACCCGCAAGACATGCACCGGATAATCGCTCCAGAGCCTGTACCCTAACCTGCGCGCGATCGACAACAACCGGCTAATTGACGGACATGACGTCATTTCATTAACCCGAATTTAACCATCTTTGTCCATTTCTGACGTTACCAGGTGACGGTTCGGAGATTGCGGGATCTTCGAACCACCCTTCCCCGGCAATTCGGGGATGCGTGTGTATTGTTATCTGGGTAATTTAATGACCGATGTAGATTTAGAGACGTTGCTTGCTGAAAAGCTGATCGGCGATAGTCCAAAAATGCAGCAACTGCGTACCATCATAAAATTTGCCGGTCGCTGCAATAGCTCGATCATGATCACCGGCCCTTCCGGCAGCGGCAAGGAAGTTGTTGCCGAGGCCATCCATGCCATTTCAAATCGCAAAAGTGCTCCCAATATTGCTGTCAATTGCGGCGCACTGCCCGATCAATTGATTGAGTCCGAGCTTTTCGGCCACGAAAAGGGCAGCTTTACCGGCGCCATAAACCAGCATGTCGGGTTGTTTGAACAGGCCGATAGCGGCACGATATTTCTCGATGAGATTGGCGATATGCCGGTCAACATGCAGGTGAAGCTACTGCGAGTGTTGGAAACACGTATCGTCAACCGGGTGGGTGGCAATCGCAATATCGGCGTCGACGTGAGAGTGATCGCCGCGACGCACAAACATCTCGGCGAATGCATCAAGAGCAAGTCATTCCGCGAAGATCTCTACTATCGTCTTTGTGTTGTTCCGATCGAAGTGCCTTCGCTCAACGAGCGGACGGAGGATATTCCCGCATTGATTGCGCATTTCCTGCAAAATCAGGAAGAAGGAACCCCCCTCCCCATTTTTACCCCGGGGGCTTTGGTGGCAATGCAACATTATGATTGGCCCGGTAATGTACGTGAACTGCGCAACGTCGTTGAACGTGCTTCGGTTTTCTTTTCCGGCCGACAGATTTCAGCCGAAGATGTCGTTAAGCTGGTGCAATCGGACATCGTACAGACGATTCCGAGACTTGATGACGCGGCATCTACGCCAAATGATTTGTTGTCTACTGATCGACCTGAGTCTTTTCCCTCCGCTCCCCGCGTCCCAAATTTTTGCCGGCAGGAAGATAATATTCATGATCTGAATGCCCATCTTCAACTCGAAGAACGCCGCATTATCATGAAAGCACTGGATGCGTCGCAGGGTGTCGTCTCTCGGGCTGCTCGATCAATCAATATCAAACGGACCACGCTGATCGACAAGATGCGCAAGCATGATATCGATTGGCAAGTGGAAGATCGACGGGATTATCAGATCGCGAGCTAACACCGCATATTCTGGACTAATTCAGGGGTGCGATAGCGGCCCAGGCTTTCTCGATCTCGTGAATCATTTCGCGGGCGGACTCAACGCGCTCGACACACGATTCTCTCCCTTCCATCTGAATGCGCTTAGCAGCTTCAGTATAAATTATGTGCAGTGTTTGCGCCAGATCTCCGGCTACCTCGAAGTTCAGTGATTCATCCAGACCACCGAGAATAGCCAGCGCTTTCGCCCGATACTGGAAAATACGGGCATCGTCACCGCGCCGGGCACTTTCAATCATCAGATTGAGCGTGTCGCGCAGTTCCTCAAAAAGCACCGCGACAAGTTCATAGGGACTTGCCGCTAAAACACGACTTTCCTTTGCAACGGATTGGTAGCTGGAGGCTCGTGGAATTCGGGACTGAAATGTCATGTTCTATTGCTTTCCCAGATCAGTTGTTATCGTTGAAGGAGGCGAATTGTTGTTCAACATAGGATTGTGTCGAACGGAGAATGGATAGCTGGCGTTCAAGTCCTGCGAAGGTCGTCTCCAGCTGTTCTCGCAGTCGATCACCGTCTTCGTTGATCTTGACCCGTGTTTCCGCAATCGATTCCCGAATTGCGTCCAAACGGTTCTGGGCCACGGTCAAGGCACCAGTATCGCTCTTTAAAGCCGTCGAGACGGCGTCGAGCGCGCCAGCCAAACCAATTCTGGTTTCGGTGACTACAGCGGGTTCGAGCATCAGTTTGATTGCGCCGCTATCCAATGCGAGAGCGGCATCAAGCCGCGTATCGTCGATACTCAATGTACCATCAGATTCTGTCCGTACGCCAATGTCAGCGAGAGTCTTGAAATCACCGACATCGGTAAGCCGGGTTGACGTCAGTTGGCTAAGTTTGCGGATGACTTCGCGGGCGCCGCGGTCGCCCGCAAGCGGCCCGCTATCCTCTCCGGATAGTCCTGGCTTGGTAGCAGCGTTCATCGAACTGCGCAGTTCATTATAGGCGGTCACAAATTCCGTTACCAATCCGCGAACGTCCAATGGTTCCGAACCACCATTGATCGTGAATTGTGTCCCCATCTGAGCGGCCAACAGGGAAATTTGTACGCCCGGTATCGCCCCGGTGACGGTATTGCTGCTGTTGGTGAGCTCGATGCCATCAATCTTGATAATACTGTCCTTGGCTGTTGCGATGTTGGTCAGGTTCATCGCGGGAGAGACTCCGCTTTGCGTTACTGTGAACGCATTCTCGATGCCTTCCTGTGCTTCCATAACCAGCCGCGCGCCCGCTTTATCCGTCAATATAGATGCCGTTACGCCGCTATTGCTGGCGTTGATCGCGTCTCGCAGACCGGCCAAGCTATCGTTGGTGCTGTCGATGACAATATCGAAACTGCCACCGCTGTTGCTGATGGTAAGCGTTCGCTCGCCAACCGCGGTAGACGTGCTGGCAAAGACGTCCGACATTTCGCGCTGAGCCACTGCGATTTGCACAACCTCAACCGAAGCAGGCAATCCTTCCGGCCGGTCACCATCCAGCACTGTGGCCGTTGCCAGATCCTGGCGGCTGGACACCAGTTCACCCACGAAGCCTTGTCCGTTCAGTGTCTCTTTCACTGCCGCAGTAAAAGTGGTCAGAGCGGACTGGGTGGCAGCCATGGCTGATATGCGGGAAGAATTTAGTTGCGAACGCTGGTTGAGCTGACCAAGTTTTGACCCTTGGGAGGCAGCCAGCAGATCATTCACAAGCTGCTCTGTGTTAATCCCGGAGCCAACCCCAAGACTGTTTGCGATATTTCCGAACATAAGAAACTTCCTTTGGGTATTTTACGGCGTGTCTTGACGCAAATTAATGGTTTGATGCACTTTGAAATCAGGCCAGCCGCGTGCCATCGACCCCATATTTCACATCATCGGGCAGCGAAATTTTCGGCTTGTTGATTGGACTGACCAATTTGGCATCCAGCTGGATCAGGAAGCTGAGGACCATTGCGACCGCGGCGTAGAGACGATCATCAATCACATCGCCAACATCCGACGTGTAATAAATCGATCGAGTCAGGTCGGGATATTCCATAACAGGTGTGCCGATTTCACCGGCCATCTCGCGCATGGCCAAGGCTATGGCGTCGCATCCCTTGCCAAGCACAACAGGCGCCATATCCTGTTCACGGTCGTATCTGAGAGCAACCGCAAAGTGAGTTGGGTTGACCAGAACCACCGTAGCCTCCGACACCGCCTTGCGTGTGGAATCGTTGAGCATCTCGGCGCGGCGCTGACGCTGGATCGCGCGGACATCGGGCGATCCCTCGCTCTCTTTATGTTCGTCCTTGATTTCCTGCTTCGTCATTTTCAGCCGTTTGCCGCGCTGGAAAAGCTGGATCGGAACATCAATCATCGCGATCAGCACCATGCTGACGCAGATGCCCACCAAGAGCTTCAGGAACAGAAATGAATAGCTGGCAACCGCGATTTCGATTTCTTGCGCGGCAAGTTGCGCTATCTGGTCGAGATGCAAATATATTATGGATCCGCCAACTGAGCCGATCAGAACCACTTTCATCAGGGATTTGCCGAGTTCCATCACGCCATTTGATCCGAAAATACGTTTCAGGCCCTTGATTGGATCCAGTTTGGACGGCTTCGGTTTCATCGCGGACCATCGAAAGCCAAAAGATCCCAGCATCGCCGGCGTTGCAACAGCAGCGACTATCATCAAGGCAAACAGGCTCATGAATTCTGGAATTATGTCAGATACCAAGGCTACGCTGCGATCACCGACCTCGAACGCCTCGATATCCGCGGGATGAATGATCAGAGCACTCGCCACCATATTGGCCAGCGCACTAAAAAGCAGGCCGCCAAACATCAAAAATGCAGCAGTTCCTGCGAAGACCATCATCGCACCACCCAAATCGCGGGATTGGAGGACATCACCCTTTTTCGAGCTATCCTGTAATTTCTTTGGGGTTGGTGCTTCGGTCTTTTCTCCGCCGCCGGGTGATTCTTCCGCCACTATCCACCCCCTGCGACGAGCGCCGCCTGATCAAGACCCATGCCCAATGCCCGAGTGACAGCATCCGCGATAATCGGGGCGGTGACCGCCAAGCCCACCAGACCGGCGGTAATGGTAACGGGAATCCCGACGGCAAACAGATTAAGCGCAGGCGCCGTTCGGGCCAGAAAACCCATCATAATCTGTATAAGAATGAGCGCGCCGCCCACTGGCAAGGCAATGAGCAGTCCCATGGAAAACAACGTCCCGCCAAATTGCACCATGCTGTAAAGCATCTCGGGACCCATCATCGCAAAGCCAGGAGGAAGCGCCACATAGCTTTGCACAATCGTCGCAATCAGCAACAGATGTCCGTCAATGGCGAGCAGAAGCAGAGTTGCTAAAATCGTCAAAAACTGTCCGATTACCGGCGTCGATTGACCGGTTTGAGGATCTGACATGCTGGCAAAACCGAGGCCCATCGCATTACTGATCGTCTCCCCCGCGATCATCACGCTGGAATAACCAAGCTGGAGCGCAAAACCGATCGCCAGACCAGTGACGACTTCACCCATGACAAACAAGCTATTGCCCAACGAAATCGCGGAATCAGTCGGCAAGTCAAAGCTCGCGCTGTTTGTCGCAACCATCCCGATCATGAACGCAAGGATGATACGGACTTGAACGGGTATGTTCGTAGCACCGAAAATGGGCGCGACGACCATTGCCGCGCCTGGCCGGACCATCGCCATCAACCACATCCACATCTGGCCTTCAAATTCTGCAAATCCCGGCGCGATCACAGCAGAAGGTCCGGAATGCGAGCGTAAATTTCCCGGGTGAAGTCTGCGATCAGTAGCAAGATCGATCCGCCAAAAACACCGACTACAACGGCAACCACAATCAGCTTGGGAACAAAAGTCAATGTTTGCTCGTTGATCGATGTTGCCGCCTGCACCATGCCAAGCAGAAGACCGACCAACAGCGCGGGGATCAAAAATGGTGCCGCTGCCAGGGCGGTGATCCAAAGGGCCTGCTGTGCAATGCCAATGAAGAAATCGGGATTGTCGGTCATGATCTAGGTCGCAAAAGAGCCGGCAAGAGAACCCATGGTCAATGCCCATCCATCAATCATCACGAACAAAAGCAGTTTGAAGGGCATGGAGATAATTACGGGCGAGAGCATCATCATGCCCAGCGACATCAAGACGGCAGCCACCACAAGATCGATGATCAAAAATGGCAGAAATATAAGAAACCCGATTTGAAAGGCTGTTTTCAACTCGCTGGTTACAAAAGCAGGTAGCATTATCGAAAACGGAATCTCTTCGACGGAGGCAAAACCGTCCTTGTCGGACAGTTCCATGAACAGCTTGAGATCGCTTTGCCGGGTTTGTTTTGCCATGAAACCATGCATAATTGTTCCGGATTTTTCGATGGCTTCTGTCAGTCCGATCTCGTCGGCGGAATAAGGCGCAATCGCCTGCTTGTTGATACTGTCAATTTGCGGGGCCATGACGAACATCGACAGGAACAGGGACAGGCCAATCAAAACCTGGTTCGGTGGTGATTGTTGCAAACCCAGGGCATGACGCAGTATCGACAAGACAATGATGATCCGGGTGAAGCTCGTCATCATCAGTACAAGAGACGGCAACACGGTCATCAGACCCATTACGATCAATATCTGCAGGGTGGTGCTCAGGGGCTGACCGTCACCCGACACGTCGTCCAATGCACGTTCCAGTGCGGCAGACGCTCCGGGAGCGGCATCCTGTGCCATGGCCGGATCTGCTGCGCAGGCAAATGTGAACAGGAGGACGATCGCCCCAATTATTGAACTAGTCCGCATTGTGCACATCTATTTTTTCGATGCCGCTACGGGTCACGGCCAACAATATCCGGCGACCTCCAAAATCGACAACGGCCAATTTGCTCTGCACGCCCATGGGGAGAGTTTCGACGACGTTCAAAAGATTTGAATTTTGCCGCGTCATCATCTGCGGCTGATATTTGCGATAAAGCCACAGACACCCGTAGATAAGCAAGCCTATCAATGGCAGCATGATAAACAGCTTGATGATGTAAAAGGTCATCAACTGCGCCTTTCCACCCGCGCGCGCGTCATACCGTTGGATACGATCTCCGCAATCCGTACGCCGAATTTATTCTTCACCGGAACTACCTCTCCCCGAGCCACAAGCGTACCATTCACGTTGATGTCGATCAGTTGGTCGACCTGTCTGTCGAGTTCGACCACCGACCCTTCTCGCAAATCCATTATTTCGGATACTGTCATCGACACATTGCCAACTTCTACCGAAAGCCTGACTTTGATATCAGACAAGAAACGATAGTGGTCTTGGGACCGTGCATCCTCGACGTCGACGCGGGTCGCGGCGTCGAGCATCTCGCTATTATGAGTCATGTCATTCATCATCTGGTCCTATAAAATATTGTTGATTTTGAAGGCTACGCTACCGCTTTGCTCACCGATGCTGCCGTGAGCGAAAACCCGGTCTCCAATGATGAGTGGAACATTGTCTGTAGGAGCGACGGGCAAAATATCGCCGACGGCAAGTCGGGAAAGTTCGGACAACTGCATCGTCGGACGAGCGAGAACCGAGCGGACAGGCAAATAAACCTGCTCTACGGAATCTTTGAGATTGGCTTTCCAGATCGGATCAACCGCATTTGCATCCCGGAGCTGGAGCCGGTTCAATTGTGGCTCGATTGCAATCAATCCATCCAGTGTTTGGATGACATCCATCGCCGCGATCTGGTGCCCGGAGAGTTGAACCGATGTCGCGGACACCAGCACGTTCCCATCCTCCAAATTCAATTCGATGTCGTCCTTGTCGTAAATGCTGCAATTGTAACGAACCGTCGTTTGAAAAACCGTCGACCAGGCATGGGTCAATCCCGAGGCAATCGCGCCAGCCAGACGTTCGATCATCGCAATTTCGGATTTTCTCAATTCACCGGTGCTTTGCGTCTTACCATTAAATTGTCCGCCAAAGAAGCAATCAACCGATGCAATCAAAAACGTCCGGGCAATCCTCACCAGTATCGGACTCTCCGAAGCGCCCAGTTGAAATTCCAGATAGACAGAATCGCTCTGCTGATCAGAAAGCCAATCTTCGAACGACATTTTTACACTCGCACCAACCTGCAATTTCACGTCGCAATCAATGACGTTTGAAAGCTGCACGTTCAGAACGCCGTCCAGTTTTTTCTCAACTTTTTTATAGGCCGCTAACAAGAGGTCATCCGCGCCAGCTTTTTTGAGCAGGCTGTGATTTGCAGGACCGGCCACATTTTCTGCTGTGGCAGTTCCGGAGTCGGTTGATGATGATTGGGCGTTCGTCATGATCTTGTTACTTTCCGAAGCCTTTATTGGACAACCATGTTGGTGAAGTAGACATCTTCAATGCCCCCAAAACCGGTTTTCTCTTTCAGCGTTTCATTGATGATGTCCCGCAGCTTTCTTTTTAGCTTGAGCTTGCCTTCCGGTTGCTCCAGTTCGGCCGCATTCTGCTGTCCCAATTCCATAAGGACAGCAGACCGAATGGCGATCTCGTGATTGGTTACATTTTCGAAAACCCGTTCGTCATAAAATGTGGAAACGGCCAGTGACAATTGCGCGAAACTGTCTGAATCTGAAAGGTTCGAGGTAAACGGCTGTTCGATCTGGTGATAAGTCACCTTGTAGGCACTGGACGTGGCATTTGGCGCAGCGTGCTTTGCCTCTTTTTCACTAACAGCGGTCCCGTCTTTCAGGATGATCTTGGGCTTGTTGGGATCTTCCGCTTCTTCCTGATCGCCGCCGACCATTCCTGCCGCATAAAATCCTCCGGCAGCACCACCGCCTCCGAGCAGTACAATCAAAGCTGTGCCGAAGAGCATGGCCTTCAATTTGCCTTTTTTCTTGGCCTTGGGAATTTCATCTTCTGATTTCGTCTCTGACATTTTGACCTCTGAGTTGGTTCAATTTATGGATCCGGGAATGGGTTTCAGGCGTATCGGCTGCTGTCTGATGCAGCATCATTGTCGGCGGTACTTTCGAACGACGAGGATGCCATTTGGTGACGCGGTGACGGCATTGCTTGCTGTTCCCGTGCGTCACGGTTTTCCTGTTGTGAGAAATTCCCACCATCGGTTCTGGATGATGAAAACATATTGTCTTTTACATCGACGCGGAATGTCAGATCATCGCGTCCCTGGGACTTCAAAATGTCTTGCAGCAGTTGACTATGTTGAACAATGACATCTTTGGCTCCTCGATGCTCCGTTTGGATTTCGATGATCTCCGTTGCACCGCGCGTGGTGAATGTAATTTCCATCCGGCCCAGATTACGGGGATTGATTTCAAACTTCTTCGTTCCGCCGCTCAGCGAAATATCCGCGATTTCAGCCGCCAGTCGCTCGGCGACCTGGGGTGCGGACATATCGAATGCAACCGGCTTCTGAATCGTCTCACGAACCGCCAACTGAGCGGAAGAATTGGCGAGCAGTTGTTGCTCGATCAAGGTTTCCAGTTTGTTGACTTTCGGCTGTAAATCCGGTTTGAACGCTTCAGCAAATTCGCCATCAGTTACGGCTGGTTTCTGCAGATCGGTTGTAGCAACCGGCACAGCTGCTTGCGGTGATGAACGAAGACCGGATTGACCGAGCCCGGACCATATACTCTCTTGTTCTCCACCCTTCGTACCGAGCGTAGAATTGGATGTTTTAGTAGGTAGCGCTAGCAGCTCTTCGCTTTCCCCACGCATTTGCGATTGCAGGCTTTGCAACTTCAACAGTCCCTTGTCGCTGCTAGGAAAAATTTCGTCGCCGGCCGCATTTTCACGGATGTGAGATCCAAACTGGAATTCTTTTGTTTGCCCGGGTTGGAGCTTGTCGTTTACCGGCCGACCATCGGCGATATTGGTTGCAGATTTGGTCGAAACCATTCCGATTTGCGAACCGTGGCCCAGAGTGATGTTTGCGACCGGAGACAGAATGTCCGAGGCAACTCCACCCTTATTTCGTTGAGTTTCCTCATCGCCAGATTCCGAATTGATCATCACATCCCGGTTGAATGAGGATCGATCTTGGTCGATTATTTGCGAAGCCTTGCCCTGCCCGAATATCCTGTTACCAAAACTTTGACTGGGGGAAGGTGGAACATTAGGTGTTTCCCAAGATTGAACATCAGCAGAACTTTCCTCTTCGAAGCCAACATCCTCGTCATCGGAAATGCTGATTTCCTTCTCGCCGGCATTGACGTGAGGCTGTTCTTCCGGTGATCTCAACAGGGATCCAAAATCGGAGTTTGAAGTTTTCTGTTCCATGCTTGCTGGCTTTGCAGAAAACATGCCAATTATGGAGTGCGCAGCTTCGGACATGATTTTACCAATCATTAGGACATTCCTTTTTTTTATAATTATCTATATTATACAATGCATTACTAGATATATCTGCTTGTCTGTTCTCGAATTTTCGAAGTATCGAGACCTTCGATTTCAACAATCTCTCGGTGCCATCATGAATGGCCTGAGCGGCAATATTTTGCCGCTCTGCCGCGGCAAGAGTTTGCCTCGCGGCTTCGACGGAAACGTCGATCACACACGAAGCTTCCAGCAAGCGATCTGACAGCTCCATTTTGGCGGCAAAAAGATCTGCTGTGACCGCCAATTCATCCTTGTGGGTTTCCGCGTGAAGGCTTTTGATTCTCTGCGCGTTATTCTCCAAAGAGGCGCAATGGCTGCCCGCCTGGATCAGCGCACGCTCCTTTAAACGCTTTTGCGTATCGCGAACCTTTAGCACGCGGCGCAGTCCTCTGACGTGCCGCTTCATGATGCAAACAAGCCGGAAAGCTGAGTCACACTTGTTCGGAAATCGACAAGTTCACGCGGTTTCTGCTTGATATACTCAATTAGCAGGGGCCAACTGGCCAACGCTTCATCAATGCTCGCGTCATTGCCCGCCTGATAAGCACCCATCAAAACAAGATCGCGGTTTTCCTCATAAATTGACCAAAGGCGCCTGAAGTGAAGCTGTGCTTCTTGATGTTCAGGTTCAGTAATATCCACAGCGACGCGGCTGATCGACTTTCCTATATCAATCGCCGGAAAAATGCCCTGCTCTGCCAACGACCTGGATAGAATGATGTGGCCGTCAGCTATGGCGCGCGCACTGTCAACCACCGGATCGTCCAAATCATCGCCATCGGCCAGCACGGTATAAATGGCTGTTATCGACCCGCCGGTCTCGCTGTCATTCCCGGCTCGCTCCACCAAACGCGGGATCAGGGAGAGTGCGGATGGCGGGTAACCTTTCATGGTTGGAGGTTCACCGGCAGCCAATCCGATCTCCCGCTGCGCATGGGCCACCCGAGTGAGGCTATCGATCACCAGAACCACCGACAGTCCCTTCGATCTGAAATATTCCGCGATGGCCGTGGCCCGGTAAGCCGCTTTCAATCGGGACGACGGCGAATGATCAGCTGGAACTGCGATCGTCACAGTGGGCACAGAATTCTTCGTTTCGCAACGGCGACTGACAAAATCGTTTACTTCACGGCCACGTTCGCCGATCAAGCCGACAACCACGACATCCGCCACGGCTCCGTCCAATATTTGGTTGATCAACATCGACTTGCCGACACCCGAGCCGGCAATGATAGCCATGCGTTGTCCCTGTCCCATGGTAAGCAAACCGTTTAGCGCGCGAATACCGATGTCGATCGGCCGGGAAACGCTGGCGCGCCGAAGGACATTGCCTTCTTGTCCTGCCAACGGAACGGTTTCGGTGGTCAATATCGGACCTTTGCCGTCAATAGGCTCGCCCATTGGGCCGATCACCCGGCCAAAAAGGGCTTCACCGACTGCAGCCTGATTGGATTTGGCGTAGGGGAAAACGCGGCTTCCGCTTCGCAACGGAGCGTCTTGCACCATTGGAATCATCAGCGCCCTGGCGCCCTTGAAACCGACAACCTCGGCGCTAATCTCGCGCCCGTCTGTCGCTATTACGCGACCTGAATAACCAAGCGGATACTCAAATCCGGTCACTTCCAGCATACCGTTGTCGTGCGCCGACAATTTGCCCACATAGCGCGGCTCATTTCCAATATCATCGAGCCGCGACAGCACTTCGCAGACGGTTGCGGGTGATCCGATTGCTTCGGTGTCGGAAGTTGCAATATCAGTCATGACCAGCCACCGGTGTGGCGCCACTAAGCTCGTCGATCAGGGTCCGCAGTTCGTCCAGCACGACTTCCGAGCCTTTTTCGATCCAGCCACCGGAATGACTGAGCTTTAGATTGCCGCGCAACATGGATTCATCGCCGCGCAGGGCCAGTTTGCATATATTGCTATCGATAAGGCTGACATCATCGGGATGCAGGATGAGCGTTGCCCCTTTTTGATCTTGATCGACCAGTTCTGCCAGTTGCAATGCCCAGGCTTGTAGCAAGGCGGGATCGGGGATCATCAGTTCGGCGCACCGCTTGAACAGGGACTCCACAGCGGACAGAATGAACGCAAAACTGCCCGGCGAAGACAGATCGTTCAAATGCCGGATAGCCTCTGCCAACGCTTCGCTTTCCTGATTTGCAGAAGCCTGTTCCTCCGCCAATGCGGCCTGCCCGTCTTCCCAGCCCTTTTTATAGGCGACACTGAATATATCGGCATCCTGTTCATCAGAGGACGACGGATTCTCAGGCAATTCACTGCCGGTCAAACCCGAAAAATGGTCGCGATCGCTATGTCCTCCATCGGCTCCCATTCCATTGGTCCAGGCAGAGAATTGCGTATGGTCCATGGTCGTTCGCCACAATGGAACGACGTCGCCATCACCGACGGTATTCGCCAGAATAGAATCAGACATAGTCACCACCAGCCCCAGCCATGTTTATTTCGCCATTGTCGAGCATGACTTTGGCGACTGCGATGATGGCTTTCTGCGCGGCAATGACTGCGTCCATCGGTTGCGGAGGCGCGTCTTCCATATCATCCCGAATGGTTTCAGCTGCCCGTTTGGACATTGCCCCGAATATCTTGGTTTTGAGTTCTGCCGGAGCACCTCTCAGAGCGGGAACAAGTATACTGGCATCGATTTTCCGGACCACCGAACCGATGTCCTTCTTGGACAAGTTCATCAGGTCCGCGAAGACAAACATTTCGTCTTCAATCAGTTTCGCAGTTTTCTTGTCGCGCTTCATCAGCTCCTTCAGCAGTGACCGGCCGCGTTCCTTGGGAAGATTGTTGATAATCGTCGCGCTGTCGAGCACGCCTCCAACCTGCATCGGTGGAGGAGCCTCTTCTTCATGCGGTGTGGTGTTCTCCAAGAGGCTGTGAATGTGAGCGAGCGCCTTGGCGCTGACAGGACCGATCGTCGCCATCCGGTAAATCAAGTCTGCCTGGATATTTGACGGAAGCAATTCGATTATTTCTGCTGCAGCCTCCGGCGTGAGAAACGACATCAGCACGGCAGAAATCTGGGGCGGTTCATCCGTAATCAGCTTGGCAAGGTCCTTTGCCGGAATCCATTTCAGCATTTCGGCAATATTGCTGGGTCTTTTAGGAGCGAAACGATTCATGATCGTTTCTGCACGCGAAGTACCCAAGGCCCGACGGAATACGCGACTCACTTTTTCATCGGACTTGTAGGACAGCATCGTCTGATTCATGGTCAGCAGCAGAAAACGATCCAGGGAACCGTCGATCTGCGTCGCATCAACATCGGCTACGCTGAACATCGCTTCCCCCAGCGCTTCCACTTCATGGGGTTCGAGCCGTTCCAATATCTGGGCGGCTTCTTCGTCATTGAACAATAGCATCAATATGGCAGCGGTCTGGCGCCCGGTGATCAACTCCAGTTGTCTGTCTTGATCAGCCGTTTCTGTCTCATCTTTAACTTTGGTATCAGCCATCTACTTCTTCCAGTGTATCGGATTCTTTCAGCAATTCCTTCACCACCAGAGTCGCGTGATCCGGGTTCTGCTTGACGAAGTTCTGAGTCAAAATTGCGCGTTCCTGATAGCTTTTTGCCGAAGTGATCATGTCAATGGTCACTGGCGGACCGAGCGCGCCTGCGGTCTGATTTTCCAAGGATCCTCCATCCGCAACTCCCGCTTGGCTTAAATTCCCGGGTGCGTTTGCATTTCTTGAAACGGCATTCGGGTTGAGATTAGGGAGCGCAGTTTTCTCGGATGACTGCCAGCGCTTTAATACCGGGCGGCCGATACCGAATATGATCAGCAGGGCGACAACGAGCGCAGACAGATTCCGTATCAGCATGCTGAACCACGATGCCTCATACCAGGTTTCCGCCACCGGATCTTTAGCGACCGCGTTGAACCGACGCGCCGTTACAGCGATCTGGTCCCCTCTGTCGGTGCTATAACCGACAGTGCCTTTGACGAGTTTTTCGATCTCTTGCATTTCTTTTGAAGATTTTTTGTTTTTTAGCGCTCGATCGTCAATCGCAACGGCGACGGACAGGCGGGATACCTGACCTGGAGCCTGATTGGTCACGGCAACTTCCCGGGCGAGTTCAAAGTTCCGGCGATATTCCTCACTGGTTCTCCTGGGTTCGGCCGCGTTGGCAGCTTGATCCTCGGCCTCTCCGGGTTGATCCGCAAACTCAGCCGCGTCGGGGGGACGATTGGCTAGCGCGCCAGGAATACCACCCGCAGCGTTTCCCGCGAGCTCGTTGGACTTTTGTCCCTGCTCCGAACGCAAGACCGAACCATCAATCGGAAAGGTCTCGCTTGTCGCCTGTTTTTCATCAAAATTCACATCTGCAGTGACTTCGGCCACAAAATTGCCGGATCCTACCAGCGGGGTAAGCAAACTGGCCAGCGACTGACGATAACGGTCTTCGATTGCCGCCTTCACTTTCAATTGCGCATCACTTCCGGGCGATGTTTCGTCACCGTTGCTCGACAAGAGCCGGCCGTTCTGGTCGATCACCGATACGTTGGACGCCGATAGTCCCGGCACCGAACTGGCAACCAGATTCAGGATCGCCTGTGTCTCTTTCTCATCAAGCCGGGTGGAACTCGCCAGATGCAGTATCACCGAAGCGGACGGCTCATTCCTGTCACGCAAAAATATGCTGGGTTGCTCGACGGCCAAATGGACCCGCGCAGACAAGACGCTATCGATCGCTTCGATCGACCGAGCCAGATCCATTTCACGGGCGTTGCGCAGTTTTTCCGATTCAACCGCCCGGCTTGCCCCCATTGGCATGCTTGACATTATCGTGTCGCCGCTCGGTGCAGATCGCGGCAACCCTTGGCCCGCCAACTCGATCTTGGCTGAATGATAATCTTCCTTGCTGACGGTCAGCGTGCCGGTGTCATCATCAACGCTGTAGGCAATATTAGCGATTTGCAACGCCTGCATCACCGCCGATTTGTCATTGTCGGGCAGGCCGCGGAACAGATCCCGCTGTGGTGGTTCGCGAAGAACGAGCCATACGGTGAGCGCAGCCAATACGACGGCCGACATTATTATCAGCGGCATCGCCCGCGCGATAGCGGGTTGCCTGATGAATGCCTGCAACGAGCCGAAAAGACCACTTATACCTGCACCGCTACCGGTCGTCGGCAACAGTGCGTTGGGACTCGCGGGTGTCAGCGCCTGTCCGGAAGATGATTGTTCGGCCATCTATTATACCGACATGTTCATTATGTCTTTGTAGGCAGACAATAATTTATTGCGGACTTGCAAAGTGGATTCAAATCCCAGGGATGCTTTGTGCTTCGCGAGCATAACTGCTGCGACGTCATTGGTTTCGCCCATCTGATAGGCCCGCATTTCTTCTTCGGCAGTTTTTTGAAGTTTGTTGACTTCTTGAAGTGCGCTGTTGAGTTGCGTCGAGAAGCTGTCCGAGCCCGCCGTTTCTTTGGGCGCAGCAGTCGGTCCCGGTCCGCCAAGACCGGTATTCTTGGCGATATCCTTTAATGCGCTATTTTGATTCAGGATGGCATTGCGGGCGGCCATCAAGCTGTTCATATTGACTGAAGACATTTTCTATATCCTCTCTATGCTGCCAGCGCGCGCATATCGGCCATCCGATAACGTAGTGTGCGTTCGGATATGCCGAGTTCTTTTGCGGCGTCGCGGCGATTGCCGTTGGTTTTTTCCAGTGTCCGATTGATGGCTTCATATTCGACATTTTTGGAAATTGAGTGCAGATCACGCCCGCGAATGAAGCGAGAGGAAGGTCTGGTTGAAACATCGTCCTGTTTTGGCGCTGCGGTCAGCCGCGCTCCTGAAAAGACCAGATCATCGGCTTTGATCCGGTCACCGTTACACATGACCAGCGCACGCTGCAGGACATTGGATAGTTCCCGCACATTTCCAGGCCAGTTGTGTTCCTTCAGACGTTGAACACAGCACCGGGAAAGCGAAATGAATTTTTTGCTCCGCTTTTGAAATCCGATCATCATGAATGCGGCAATGGCAACAATATCAGCGGGCCGGTGAGACAGAGGGGAAAGCTCGACCGGCATGACATTCAGACGCCAGTATAGATCTTCGCGAAACCGCCCTGCCCTGACTTCTTCGGCAAAATCACGGTTAGCCGCACAAAATACGCGAACATCAATTTTTTCGTGACGGGATGCACCAACGGGAAGTATCTCGCCCTCCTGGAGCACACGAAGCAGCTTGGACTGGCTTTCAAGTGGCATCTCGGTAATCTCGTCGAGAAATATTGTGCCGCCGTCGGCTTCCTTGAACAAGCCCACCGCGCTGTTATAAGCGCCGGTAAAGGCACCTTTCTTGTGTCCAAACAAAATGGACTCGATCATGGATTCGGTAATCGCGGCACAGTTTACGGTGATGAACGGCCTATTCGCCCGGTCACTGTTTTCGTGAATGAACCTTGCCATGCCTTCTTTGCCGGTACCGGTCTCGCCAGTGATCATGACATTGGCATCGCTGCGCGCCACACGGGCGGCATATTTATATAGGGCGACCGATTTTGGGTCAGCATAAGCTGGCCCCTTGCCACCGCGCATCGATTCCACAATGCAAGACAGACCAAATTCTCTGTCCGCGTTGCCGAATTCGATACGCAGTGGTTGGCTGAGGGTAGCCGGAACGAAATGGAATGGTCCATCGCGGTAAACCACGACAGGATCTTTTGCTCTATCATATTCACCTTTGGATTCGCGGGTTGTGCGGGATAGTTGCGCGGCAGAAGATGAATTCTGGTCGGTCGAGTGTATCGTTTCAACACTCGCCAGCAAATCGACAAGTTCTGGAAACCTAGAGACCAGGCTAGGGTTCAGTTTATCGTTGATCATGGCCATTCCCTCACGTTGTAGATCGAGCGCAGGATCCAGTGTTCATGTGCTCGCCAACTACTTTGCAATGGCCGTGCCAGTTTCATAAACGGCAAAAATCTGCCGATCACTGCCGATGCAGCTGTCGGAAAATCGTCATCCATGTCGGAAAGTGGACACTTTTAAGGTCTCCTGTCGGAAACCCGTCATTTTTTTTGCTTAATAAAATTCAGGGGCCGCCGTTAACTTCTTCGAGGCCGCTTCATCTGTCGAGGTGACCCGCAAGATGAATAGATTATGTTAACTGTGAAAAGGACGAAACCATGACTGTAATAGGAACAAATGTTACGGCCCTGCGTACCGGCTATGCGTCAAACCAAGCTGAAATGGGTCTTGCCAAATCTATCGAACGCCTTTCAACGGGCCGCCGTATCAACTCTGCTGCGGATGATGCCGCTGGTAACTCGATTGCCACACGTATGTCGTCGGAAATGCGTGGATTGAACATGGCCATCCGCAATTCCAATGACGGCATTTCGCTGGCTCAGACTGCAGAAGGCGGGATGAACGAGATCACCAACATGCTGCAACGTATGCGTGAACTGTCTGTCCAATCGGCCAACGGTACGCTGTCATCCGGTGACCGCACCAACCTGCAAACCGAAGTTACTGCACTGGTCTCGCAGATTGGTGATGTTGCAACGCGGACGACCTTCAACGGCGTTGCATTGCTGGACGGCACCAACGCTTCGATCAGCATTCAGACCGGTAGTGCCGCGAACCAAACGGTTTCGATCTCGCTGACCGATGTTGATGCAACCGCACTTGGCGTAAATGCCATCGATATCAGCACCGAAGCTGGTGCAACCACCGCACTGGGTGCCCTTGACACTGCATTGGACAGCATTACTGCGGCACAGGCTAATTTGGGCGCTTCGCAGAACCGTTTGCAGAGTACGATAGCCAGTGTGTCTGATCGCGTTGCCAATCTCGCGGAATCACGTTCGCGTATCATGGACGTCGACTTCTCCGCTGAAACAACCGAGCTGGCCAAAAACCAGATCCTGAGCCAGGCTTCGACAGCAATGTTGTCGCAGGCCAATCAGTCTCAGCAGTCTGTGCTAAGTCTGCTCCGCTAAATTCAGACTCAATCAACACGAAAAAGCCTCTTCCCGATCGGGAGGGGGCTTTTTTGTTGGTTAGTGACAATTGCATTGGACCTGTCGACGGATGCTGTGCGCGAAGTTTAGGCTCAGGACTCATTGATTGATCCAAAAGATCATGGTTGCAGCGATGCAGATGGCGGAGAAGAAGGTGCGGGCGCAGCGATCATAGCGTGTATGCACGCGTCGCCAGCCCTTGAGCTTGCCGAACATGTTTTCGACCTTGTGGCGCTGGCGATAGAGCGCCTTGTCATGCGGGATATGGACTTTGCGATTGGCTTTCGACGGGATGCAGGCGGTAATGTTTCGATCAGCCAGGGCATCGCGGAACCAGTCGGCATCATAGCCTTTATCGCCGAGCAGGGTCTTGGCCTTGGGAAAGGCGTCGATCATCAGTGCCGCGCCCTTGAAGTCGCTCATCGCCCCCTCGCTCAGCAGCATGATCAAGGGTCGGCCATGACCGTCACAGACCGCATGCAGTTTGGAGTTCAACCCGCCTTTGGTGCGCCCGATACGTCTGAGAACATCCCCCCTTTTAACAAGCTGGCTGCGGTGCGGTGCGCCTTCAGATGGGTTGCATCAATCATCAGCTGGTCGGGCTTGCCGCCCTTCGCCGCCAGGCTTGCGAAGATTTTGTTGAACACGCCCATACGGCTCCAACGGACGAAGCGGTTGTAGATCGTCTTGTGGGGGCCGTACTCGGTAGGTGCATCGCGCCAGCGCAGGCCGTTGCGGATCACGAAGATGATACCGCTGATGATCCGCCGGTCATCGACCCTGGGAACTCCGCGCGACAATGGAAAATACGGTTCAATCCGGTGCATCTGCGCCTGTGATAACCAGATTAGATCACTCATGACAACGCCTCCTCTGCGCTGCCATTGAATCAACTTCGCTCGACCAATGCAAGCAATTTAATAGGTCCTGAGCCTAGATGTCGGTCATTGCAACTTGCAGCTTCTCCAACGCACGCTTTTTGATCTGGCAGATGCGCACGGACGATACTTCAAGAATATCCCCGATCTCGTCAAGCTGCATTTCCTCCACAAAATAGCAATTCAGTACAAGTTGTTCTCGCTCGTTTAGCTGTTTCAGTTTCGCAGAAAGCAGCTCTGCCATCTGGGACTTCTCCAGTATTTCGTGCTGATCATCTTCCTGGTCGGTAAACCAGCTACTGGAATCGCAGTACACTTCATCCAGCGAACCCAGATGGACATCAATCGCCCGATCCGCATTCTTGCGGAAATCGGCAGGATCCATATCCATCGCCACCGCCAGTTCTGACTCATCCGGTTCCCGGCCAAACTCCTGCACCAGCTTGTCCCGAAACCGTCGCACTTTTTTGTGCCAGTCAACAGATGTCCGGCGCAAATTGCACGTTGACCTCAAATCATCAATCATTGCGCCGCGAACACGCACATAAAGATAGGTGCTGAAACTATGTCCCTGATCGACATACTTTTTGGCAGCTTCAACCATTGCTACGAGTCCGACCTGGATGAGGTCTTCGATCTCCATATGATCAGGCGCGAAGGATTTTACCTGCCAAGCGATCTTCGTAACGAGGGACTGATGCTCATCGATCAGCCTGTTCTCGTCTATTCTCATCGCGCTATAGGCTTGTGATGCTCGATTTTTCGCTTTCAACATATCGTAATCCCGATTGGTAATTAGTTTTGATTTGCATCGGTGACAGCCATTGGTTGGCTGGACTGTGGAACCCCAATTTTGGTCAACACTTCGATCGATTTATCGTCCGGTAGCTCCTGATAAGAAAGTACGGTCAGGTCCGGGAACCGCTGCTTAAGCAACGCACCAAGCGGACGTCGCACGATCGGCGAAGTGACGAGGGCTACGTTGCGGGCTTCCAACGGCAAGGTGTGAGCAGCTTCGTCGACAGCTTCGATTATTTTCTGGGCCAGTTGAGGTTCGATCGGATAGCTGGCATCTTCTCCCACCTTCAACGCCTTGACCAGCAGGTTCTCGAGTTCTGCATCCAAGGTCACGACGGGCAGTGGCAGGCTGATCGGCACCATGGTTTGTACGATCAGATTGCCAATTTTCTGTCGGATCGCGTCGACCATCTGCGGCGTTTCGGTGTGCAGGCTGGATGCTTCCAACATTGCCAGGCAGATTTGTTGGAAGTCTTTCACCGGCACCTTGTCGGCGAGAAGATCACGACAAATTGCAGTAATGGCATATAGCGACAAGGGTTGCGGCGTAAGGCTGTCGACTAGTTGAGGCGACGATTCTTTGAGGAAGTCGAGCAGCTTTTGCGCTTCGTCCATTCCAAATAGCTGCGCTGCATTGCGCCGTACCACGTCATTGAGATGGGTCGCGATGACGGTGGGCGCATCCACAACAGTGTAACCCTCCGCAATCGCCTGAGATTTCTTATCGGCGCTGATCCAAAGCGCATCCATTCCGAACGTCGGATCTTTGCAAGGCCGACCTTCGATTACCGAATCCACATGACCATCGTTAAGCGCGATAAAATCATCGGGCCAAACAGTGTCTTCGCCGAGCACCATTCCACCCATCATTATCCGATAGCCGTTGGGTTCCAGCGACAAATCGTCTTTGATCCGAACCAGCGGCACAACAAATCCCAGCTCTTTGGATATTTGGCGGCGGATGCCCGTAATGCGTTTCATCAACGGTGCGCCCCTGCGGTCTTCAACCAGCGGAACAAGCCCATAGCCAATTTCAATACCAAGACGGGCCTTTTCCGAAACATCTTCCCAATCGATTTGTTCCGGATGTTTCTCTGCAATCGGCTCTGCAATCACTTCCACAGGCTTGGGTTTGCGGATCAGATAATAGGCAATCCCACCTGCAACCGCCGCGGCCGAAAGAACTACCACATGAGGCATGCCGGGCAGCACACCAAGGATGGTCAGAATAACGGCGACCGGAACCCAGGCTGCACCCGAACCGAATTGTCCGGTGATCTGATCCGCCAAATTCTGGGTAGACGAAACACGCGTGACGATAGCTGCTGCGGCAATGGACAGGATCAGAGCCGGAACCTGTGCAACCAGGGCGTCACCGATCGCAAGCATCGAGTAGGTACTTGCGGCTTCCCCAAAAGAAAGTCCGTGCGTTGTTAAACCCAGAATGATGCCGCCGATAATGTTTACAGCCAGAATCAGAACTCCGGCAACGGCATCCCCTTTGACGAATTTGGACGCACCATCCATCGACCCGTAAAAGTCAGCCTCGGTCGCAACTTCGGACCGTCGTGCCTTTGCTTCGTCAGGCGCGATCAGGCCCGCGTTCAAGTCGGCATCAATCGCCATTTGCTTACCGGGCAAGGCGTCCAGTGTGAAACGCGCGGACACTTCCGATACCCTGCCGGCGCCTTTGGTGATAACGATTAGATTGATGATCATGACGATACAGAACACGAATATGCCGACCACATAATTGCCTCCGAGTAGCAACCCACCAAAGGCTTCAATAATTTGGCCTGCCGAATCGCCGCCTGCATGGCCTTCCACCAGCACCACCCGGGTAGATGCGACATTCAATCCCAATCGCAGGAGCGTGGCAAAGAGCAGGACCGTCGGAAAACTGGAAAAATCCAGCGGCTTGTTGGCGTTGAGCGCGACCATCAGGATCGCGAGCGAAATCATGATATTAGTTATGAAGCCGATATCCAGCAATATGGTTGGTAAGGGCAACACCATGAAAATGACCAGCAGAAGCGTGGCCATCGGGAGCAGTCCGGATTTTAGATGACCTGCAAATTTGTCCAGTGCGAAAAGGTTTTTTGTCATTTTCATTTATAATCCCAGTGAGGCGAGCATCAGATAAGCAACACGAGCCGATTCATCGAACGGCTTGGGCTTGTCTGAATGGCTCTGATCATTGACATGGTTCTTGGCGATCCGGAGATAATCCGCTGGCTGAACCATCGGCAGCGGCTTTTCCGATTGCGGCAAGTTTTTTCCCGTCGTCGGAAAATTATTGCCGGTTCCTGCCAACATTGATGCATCGTCCAGTTTTTTGGCAAAGTGGTTTCGGATATCTTGAAAGCTTCGAGCGCCACCGGCTTTGGTGTAGAATATCGAGCGGTTGGACCTTGCGGCATTTGCAAAAGATGGCGCTGCCGGGGCGTGGGGATTGGCATCAAATGCACTCAGGAATTTTCCAGCACCTGCCGGCCCCAGGAAATGAGCGAGATACAGGTCAACCGATGCCGGTTCCCGTCCGATCCGCTTTTCAAGATAAGCGCGGTTATCTCGAGCGAATTCCCCTGCTAAATTAGCAGAAAGCGCAGGATCGTTTCTCAACGCAAGAATGTTATATTTCTGGGCCCTGTCGGCAATGACAAACTTACCATTGCGGTTTTGAGAAATAGCATCTTGTGCCCAGTCCAGGCCGTATTCCTCACCCTTCTCCTTAACCAGGCCGAGCCATGTTTGTTCGATAAATTGGTAAAGGCCGGTCGCGGAAGACGTACTCGCTTTGACATTCGGACGCATTCCGCTTTCGAGTTGCGCCTGCGCCATAAGATATTTGAATTCAACGCCATTGCGCTGCGCGGATTGCGCAATTACGTTCGGCAAACTGCGCCGTTCAGAGCCTTGGTTGATGGACAGGTTTGACATATCTTGCTCGAATTCTCCCGTTAAAAAGAGAAGCAATGATCATGCCAATAATTGAATTGAATGGATTGATGCCGAATTAATATCCGGTTTTGCGGGGTTTAGCGACCCCGAGTAGCATTCGAATAAGTATCTGCCTGATTGGCTCGCCACCCGGACAATAATTGCAAACGCGACGAACTGTGGTCTCTCAAAAATCGAAGACGATAAATTGATGCCTGCAGCAATTCGTCTACCTCGGACATCAGCGGCCGCAAATGTTGATTCACATCAGCCGCTTCCAAAGTCCCTAAATTCGATACAGCCTCGCTGAGTTCTGTGCTCGCCTGAAAAATCGCATCGCTGTCATGCCCGTCCAATGCGGAGATCAAACTATTCTGCGAGTCTCGGAATGTCTCGACCAAATGGTTCATTTTTTGGAATCCACACCTAGTACGCCTGCATCAAGCATTTTGGCCGCCAGGGCGTCGATATCAACCGCATAGCTGCCCGAGGCAATCTGCTGTTTTATATCGGCAACCTTCTGTGCATCAAATGGCGGTCTCTCGGTCGCCAACTGTGACGCGGTCGTCGAAATCGTACTGGGTATCTTCGTTTTTCCGGCGTCAGCGGCCACATCCACGGCTTTTGTCGCGGATTCATTCAAAGCTGGACGATCCAACCGCGTATTAATGGCCGAATAGCTATCAACAGGTTTCATATCACTACATCCTTACTGCGCCACATTAGCCAATTTTAAGGCTGCTGTACCCTATTCGGCGGCGCTTATAACTTCTTTCAACCATTTACGGCCTGTTCGGAAAAAATTAAGTTCTTCAATTATATTTTTTTCAGTGCGTCAGTTCAACTTCACCTGCACCGGATATTCTCGCCATTAATTCCTTGGCTTTTCGGTTTGAACGGACAGGGATATAATCTCCCATCCCCCCACTTTGTTGCGCGATCACTCCATAGCTTATGCTAAAGTTAGAACGCCGGATAATAAGAGTGACCGGCTGATTTCGTTGCACCAGCGGTTCGGCAGAACCGCCGCTACCGCGGTTACTTCCGCCGCCGCCAAGGCGAATGGGAACAAATATCCTCCATCCGAGTTCCGCACAGCTGACCAGTACAGCGTTCCTGTTCGTCCCGGAAATTTCGACCGCATCCGGACAACGCTTGAGCTTGAGCTTGGGGTCTATGGCTGCATGCGCACCGCCAACATCTCCCACGCCAGCCCCCAAATGCGATGCAACCTGCCGATCCAGAAATGTGGTGTCTTCAAAGGATGAGGTGGCACCCATGGACAAGACGGAAACTATGGGTAACAGAAAGTGATAGTGGGACATGTGATTTGTTCCTATTCCAGAATAGCAGGAACCAAGCAGATATCATGCCAGTTTTACCAAAAAGTCTCTTACGCCTGTAATCAGTTCATTTCCGGCGGTAGAAAAGTCAATTTAACCGTTTGCTTTGCACTCGGTTCGGAAACTAGTTTTTCGGGGACCTTCAGGACGATCATCTTTCCATCCTGGCCGGCGGTTTCAAAGGCATCGGCAATGGCTGCGGCTCGTGCGGATACTGTTTCCCATTGGCGCAGACGCGAACCGTTCTGCACTTCCGTTGCTGCAGCGACATCTATGATCAGCAATTGCTCTTGTTGAACAGTGAGTATCTCTGCAATTTCTGTCTTGGCAAAGTCCGTAAGCATCGCGTTACTATCATCAAAAAGGTCCGATGCCAGATAACTGTAGGACCCCAGAGTTGTAGCTGATGGCGCGCTCGCTTGAGTCATTTTCCTTTGGGTTTCGGCGTCTGCGATATTAACAAAATGGGTATAGGCAAATGCGCTGAGCAACATGAGCGCAAGATCAAGAAAGGATAAAGTGGTACGTCCGGCGTTCATGGATCACACGTGAATCTTTGCCGTATTTGCGGGCACAAAATGCACCGGACTGACGGTATCGAGTTCCCGGATTGCGATGTTGATCGTATGTTCAACCACCTTTGATCGATATGCGTTCAACACCTCTGCTCTCGAATGCAGACGCACATAGATCGGGTAAGCAACTATGTGGGAAACAAAGAGACCATATAGGCTGGTGAGCAACGTGAAGCTCATGGCCGGCCCCATTTTCAAAGGATCGATTCCGGTCGCAAAGAGCTGGATAAGTCCTGTGATAGTCCCAATGAGGCCGATTGCCGGTGCAATTTCTGCAGCCGAGTACCAATAGCTGGCAGCCATATTCTGTTTGGTTTCGGCGGAATGTTCCTCCAGGCGCACCCATTCCTCGAAGCTCTTTGAATCCTTTGCCTCAGCCAGACAACCGAGGATACGGGTCACAAATGCATCTTGGCTGCGGACCGTTTCCAATCCGGCAAGACCCTGCTCCCTTAGTGTAAAGTCTATTCTCCGGCACATGAAGGTTGCGTTTTCGCCGCTGGCTTCGAACGGATTTCTACCGCTGTTGGCGAGAGCCGCGAATGCGCGCACTATGGAGTGACGGCCATTTTGCACCCAGGCCATAGCCAAGACGCAGCCTAGCACGACGCTGAACAAGACGGGGTCGAAAAACCGCCAGATGTTCGTCAGTAGAATGTCCATCGATCTCCATCCTGATTTGAGCGGCAAAAACTTGCCGGTCAGCGGCAGGATTTTGCCGCCCTGGCAAAACCCGAAACAAACTACCCGCGAATATTTAGTGACAATCCCTGACAAACTGACACAAGCCGGACGACACTATTAAATTGGCACGCCCTTTGCATCGCTATGTTCGAGCACTCCAATAGCGGTGTATCTCACGAACAATAACGGTCAACGGACCGGATAGTTAATACGGGATTAGAAACGATGCCTAGTTTGGATCAGATATTTGCATTGAACGGCGGCGCACTACAGCTTCGCTCTCAACGCCTTAATATGCTGGCGTCAAATATCGCTAATGCTTCAACGCCTGGATACAAGGCGAAGGATCTCGATTTTGACCTTGCTATGAAGCAGGCACAAGATGGTGGATCACTGCAACAAGCGATGAATGATCACACCGGTTACCGGGTCCCGCTGCAGCCTTCGCTGGATGGAAACACGGTGGAACTTTCCGTCGAACAAACCTTGTTTGCCGAAAATGCCATTCAGTATCGTACGACCCTGTCCTTCATGCAGGGACAGGTATCTGCAATTCGGCGCGCCTTGAAAGGAGAATGAGCATGGGTAGTATGAACGTCTTTGATGTCGCCGGCAGGGCAATGTCCGCCCAGATGATCCGGTTGAACACCACTGCATCCAATCTGGCGAACGCCCGAACGGATTACGCCAGCGAAGCGGAGGCGTTTCGGGCCATGCGTCCGGTTTTTAGGCCAGTGGTCGAAGACGATCTCGCCACCGTGGACGTCGAGCGCATCGTCAAGACGGATGCCGCGCCGCAGAAACGTCACGATCCGTCGAATCCCATCGCCGATAAAGAAGGTTATGTCTGGGAGGCCGCTGTTGATGAAACGGCGGAACTGATCGACATGCTCGAAACCGCCAGAAATTATCAAAATAATGTGCAGGTTTTACAAACCGCGAAATCGTTAATTCTAGAAACAGTGAGGAACCAATAATGAATATTGCACCAGAAGTTTATCAGAAACCGGCAACAAATCTCGCCGGTCTCACTCAAGCGCAACCGGAAAACGCAACAGGTGACAATTCACTGGACCAGGATTCCTTTCTCCGTCTGATGACAACCCAACTGCAATTTCAGGATCCCTTCGACCCGATGGACAACCAAGCAATGGTTGCTCAGCTTGCACAGTTTTCCAGCGTCGCCGGCATTTCCGAAATGAAGGAGTCTCTGTCTGAGATCGCCTCCATTCTGGGGAACAATCGGCTCTCTGACGCCAAGGAATGGATTGGGCATTCGGTACTGGTACCCGGGAATATTTCGGTAGCAGATAAAAATGGTCAATATTCCGGCGAATTTGAACTTGACCAGGCAACTGACAATCTTTCGGTCGATCTGCTCAACGAGGCCGGTGAAATCGTGATGTTCGTTGAACTTGGCCACCAAGAAGCCGGTCCGGTGGAATTCAATTTCGACAGCAAAGACGAAGCCGGAAAACCCCTTGATCAGGGGCGTTTGCGGGTCCGTATCAACGGTGGCTCGGCCTCCAATCTAGCAACATGGGTGCCGGTAGCGTCCGTAAAAACATCTGAGAATAATGGCCCACCCATTCTTGTCACGCCGATCGGCAATGTCTTTCCCGCTGAAGCACTCAAGATCGGATAATCCGGGTCATCCGACACCCAGTTCAACACAGGAGAAAATAATATGTCATTCTTTACCTCGTTAAGTGGCCTGAAAGCGGCCCAGACTGACTTGAATGTTATTTCGAATAACGTTGCCAATACCAACTCGACCGGGTTCAAGAAGAGCCGGGCCCTGTTCGGCGACCTTTTTGCAGCTGCCCCGACTCAAGCGACAAGCTCCGTTGCTGGCCAGGGCGTGCGGCTGAATGGTATAAAACAGCAATTCACCCAAGGCACATTACAGTCAACCGACAAAACACTGGATTTGGCAATAGCCGGCGACGGATTTTTCTCCGTGAAAGGTCAACCACCGCGTTCTGATTTGACTTTTACCCGCAACGGCGCATTTTCGGTAAACAGCGATCGCGAGGTGGTCGACACCATTGGCTCAAAAGCCCAGTTGCTGCCGGTTGATGCCAATGGTGTGGTCACATCGACCAGCGCTGCAGACATGTACGACTTCGTCTTGCCTGACGTCGACCCCACCGATCCGGCAGCACTGCTGACCAACATATCGGTCAATAATGAAGGCGTGATCTCGGCAACGTTTTCCAACGGTAATCAGATGAAGATCGGAGCCCTCGCGATGGCGAGTTTTGCCGCCATCGAAGGCCTTCGTCCCGTCGGCGATGCCCATTGGCAGTCGACCGGCGATTCCGGGGTGGCCCAGATCAACCAAGCAGCGAACGGTCCGCTCGGACAAGTCCGTTCCGGTTCTTTGGAACTTGCGAATGTCGATATCACTGAGGAACTCGTGTCGCTGATTGCCGCTCAGCGCAATTTCCAGGCCAATGCCCAAGCGATTGAAACATCTAATACGCTCACCCAGACGATCATAAACCTTCAGATCTAAATTCTGATCAACTGAAGGAATAAACCATGGACAAACTTGCATATACAACCGTCAACGCGATGAAATCGCTGATGAACCGACAAACGGCCATTGCTAATAATATGGCCAATTCGAACACCGTGGGTTTCAAAGCCGATATGGTCTCGGCAGAGACCCAATATTTGAATGGTCCGGGTCATGACAGCCGAGCGATGCCTGTTGAGCGGGAGATGCAAGCAGATATGAACGGGGGGGCGATCTCAAAAACCGATCGCCCACTCGACATTGCCCTGGAGGGCGATGCCATGCTCGCGGTTCAGGCCGCCGATGGAGCAGAAGCATATACGAGACGCGGAGACCTGCAAATCAGCCCGTCGGGCGCAATGCTTACCGGCAACGGATTCCCGGTTTTGGGTGAAAATGGTCCGGTAACGTTACCGCCTTCGGAACGCGTCGATATCGGTTCGGACGGCACAATTTCTTATGTTCCGGCAGGTGGAGATCCAACTTTGCCGCAACAGCTTGGCAAGTTGAAGCTCGTCAGTGCGACAGGGAGCCAAATATCAAAAGGCGCGGATGCTTTATTCCATGTCGCCGACGACGGTATTCTACCGGTCGATGAAAATGCCAAAGTCATTTCCGGTGCTTTGGAACAATCGAACGTCAATATGACGAGTGCTCTGGTCGATATGATTGAAACCAGCCGTGCGTGGGAAACGCAGGCAAGGTTGCTCAAAATGACCGAAGAACTTGATGATCGCGGCGCGGGCATCATGTCCCTGCCGCAAAGCTAATCGAATGCTGGAGAAGATAAGATGACTAACGCCGCCCTACAAGTTGCGCGTACCGGACTGGATGCGCAAAATACCAAGATGCGCGTGATCGCCAACAACCTGGCGAACGTAAACACCACTGGTTTCAAACGAGACCGGGCCGATTTTGAAACGCTTGCCTATCAGAATATCGTTACGCCGGGAGCACCATCAGACGCCCAAAACCGATTTGCCAGCGGAGTGCAATTGGGAACCGGAGTCAGACTGTCCGGCATAAGCAAAATCGCCACCCAAGGCACATTACAGAGTACAGAAAATGCCATGGATCTGGCGATTGAGGGCGCGGGTTATTTCCAGGTGGAACGGCCGGACGGAACGACCGGTTATACCAGAGCGGGCAGTTTCAGTCTGACCGCCGAGGGCAATATGGTCACTAACGAAGGCTTGCCACTGATACCCGCGATCCAGATACCCCAAGGTGCCACCGCGGTAACGATTGGCAATAATGGTATCGTCTCGGCTTCTTTGGCCGGGCAAAGCGAGCCAAGCGAACTAGGGCAAATCGAACTGGCCAATTTCACCAACCCGGCGGGACTCCTGTCTGTTGGCAATAACGTCCTTACCGAGACAGCAGCAAGTGGTGCACCACAGGTTGGACAGGGCGGTCAAGAAGGCCTTGGCAATATTCGTCAGGGTGCACTGGAAGGATCGAACGTCAATATTGTCGAAGAACTGGTCAACATGATCGAGACGCAACGCGCTTATGAGGTCAATTCCAAAATGATCTCGGCAACCGATGACATGCTGCAGTTCGTGAATCAGCAACTCTAATTTTAACGCAAGAAAGAAGCGTATCCATCATGACATATAAACCGTTCCCAAAACGAATCTTGCTGATGGGCGTAACGCCTTTCTTACTCGTCAGTTGCATGGGGGCCCATTCCAGCATCTCGGCGCAAGAATTCACGCCGGTCACGGCTGCACCACAGCCGGAACCTGCCTTAGCGAACGGCGCGATATTTCAGGTGACTTCCGGCTATTCCGCCCTGACAAGTGGAACAAGGGCAAGCCAGAAGGGCGATATAATTACCATATTGCTCGTCGAAAGGACACGAGCTTCAAAATCCAACAGCGCATCGAAAGATCGCAATGGCGGCTTTTCTCTAACGCCGCCGACCACTGGGCTTTTCTCACTATTTTCACCGAGCGATGCGTCAGCAAGCGGCTCCCAGAACTTTTCCGGCACGGGCAGCGCCGATCAATCGAACAGTCTGCAGGGCCAGATCAGCGTGACGGTTGCGGAAAGCTATCCGAACGGAACGATGCTGGTCCGAGGCCAAAAACTGACGTCGTTAAACAGGGGGGACGAACACACCCAGTTCAGCGGGCTTATTCGCGCCATTGACGTGTCCCCCGACAACACAATCCCCTCAACCAAAGTGGCCGATGCTCGGATCGTCTATGGCGGCAGCGGAGAGATTGCCTCAGCAAGCAAACAGGGCTGGTTGCAGAAATTCTTCTCCTTCATTTCGCCATTTTAGCACCAAGCTTAAGAGATTTTATGACCCAATCATCAAAAATACACCGGTCGATCAAATGGCTCACCACTTTGCTCGCGCTGGTGTCGGCAACTCTTGTAGTCACACAGCCTGTTCAGGCCGAGCGGATCAAGGACATCGGAAGCTTTGCCGGCCTGCGGACCAACCAGCTGGTTGGTTACGGTGTGGTCGTCGGGCTTGCCGGAACCGGAGATGACAGTCTGGAATATGCCACGATCGGGCTAAAAGGGGTCACAAACCGTTTTGGTCTGACGTTGCCCCCCGGAGTCAATCCGGCATCCAAGAATGCCGCGGCGGTATTGGTCACAGCAGAAATGCCGGCCTTCGCAAAACCCGGCCAACGCCTGGACGTCACGGTGTCGGCGATCGGAAAGGCAAAATCGCTGCGCGGCGGCACATTGATTATGATGCCGCTCTATGGGGCCGATCAGCAGATATACGCCATGGCCCAAGGGAATCTGGCGGTCGGCGGCTTGGGTGTAACCGCCGCAGATGGCTCCAAGGTCACCGTCAACATTCCCTCCGTAGGGCGGATTTCCGGCGGTGCGTCGATTGAACGAACTGTCGCCACCGGATTTGAAAGCCAACCGTTCCTCAGCTTCAACCTGACCGACGCCGACCTGACAACATCCTTGCGCGTCGCCGACGCCATCAATGAAGGCTTGAATTCCAACCTGGCAATTGCCGCCGACGCTGTGACAGTTCGAATTGCTGCACCGCCCGGCGCCCAGGAGCGCGTGATGCTGATGGGCAAGATCGAGAATCTGATTGTCAAACCAGCCGATGCGCCGGCCCGGATCATCGTCAACGCACGAACCGGAACAGTCGTCATCAATGGTGCCGTGCGGATTGGTCCTGCAGCAGTCAGTCACGGAAAACTGACCGTTCGCGTAGAAGAGAATCCGATGATCGTTCAACCCGCACCGTTCAGCCGTGGCAGAACCGCGACTGAACAAAACAGCAATATTGCCGTAGATGAACCTAGCAATCCTGCCTTTGAGATTGGACGGCGCGCATCGCTCGCGGAAATCGTAGAGACAATTAATTCTCTGGGCGTTCCACCGTCTGATTTAACGGCAATATTGGAGGGCTTGAAGCAGGCTGGCGCACTGTCGGCGGAGTTGATCATCATATGACCGCAATCTTACCCACCTCGAGTTCCACAGGCTCTGCTATAGCGTCGACCAGTCCTGCGGCCGACAAACGGCAGGCCAAGATTCAGTCGATGGCGGCTGATTTTGAGGCGATATTTGTACGACAAATGCTGGCGACGATGCGAACCTCCTCTCTTGGGGAGGGACTGTTTGACGGCCAGGGATTGGAACAATTTCGTGACATGCAGGATGCCAAAATCGCCGAATCTATGGCCGATAAGGGGGTTTTTGGCATTGCCCAACTGCTAACCCGCCACTTGGAGAACAAAGATGCATGACCTTCTCAGTATCGGACGAGCAGCATTAAAAACAAACACTCGTGCATTGGAAATCGTCGGAACCAACGTCGCCAATGCAGAAAACCCGGATTATGTCAGACGAACACTGAATATTGGCGATACGACGATTTACGGCGTCACCAACCCGATATACAGCAACTATACCGGAACCGGAAGCGCTGCAGTCAACGGCATATCCCGCTCCAGCGATCAGTTTCTCGAAGCTGCGACCCGACAGACCGGTGCAAGTCGTGTCAGCGGTGAAGTGCTCGTGCAGTGGCTTGATCAGGGAGAAATTGCACTTTCCAATAACGATAGCGACATCGGTGCGCAATTGACGCAGCTTTTCGGCACTGCCGAAGAGCTTTCCGCAGTTCCATTTGAACCAGCCTTGCGCAATCAATTTGTAGGAGATGTTGAAGCTTCCGTTCAGCGATTCAATCAAACCGCTCTCAATCTATCGTCTACTATCAATCTGATCAACGGCGCCGTATCTCAAGAAGCGGAAGAGCTGAATTCGGCGCTAAATGAACTCGCGCAGGTAAATGAGCAATTACGCCCCACTCGGCCCGGCACTAGTCAAAACACGGTTTTGCTTGACCGTCGTGACGCAGCCTTGACGGTTATTACCGAAAAACTGGATGTCCAAATCGGCTTTGGCGATAATGGAACCGCAAATATATCCCGCAATGGAACCAACTTGGTAGCATTCAATGTCGTAAGCCCGGTAACCTTTATCGCAAATTCCGGGGCCAGTTTTGATATCGAGATCGCTGGCACCATACAGACAGCGCCGAGCAACGGAACCATGGGCGGGCTATATCGCGCACAATCTAGCCTGGTTGGCCTTGGCAATGATCTGGACAGCTTGGCGGTGCAATTTGCGAGCGAACTCAATGGCTGGCAAGCCAACGGGCGGACCGATGCTGGAGCGCCGGGCGCAGCTATCGTTTCCCACAGCGGGACCGCCGCAAGCCTGTCGACAAACGGACTGTCGGCCGACGGTTTGGCTTTGGCTTCCCCGGCGGGCGTAGCAAACGGCAATATTCTGGCATTTGTTGATCTGCGCACCGGGACAGGCACTGAACAGGGCTATGAGAAGCTTGCGCTCGGACAAGCGCAGAATTTGCTAACGGCCCGCAGCGAAAACAAGGCCGCGACCGCATTCGACAGAGCCACCCGCGAGGCGCGCAACAATATATCGGTTGTTGATCTTGATCGCGAAGCAGCGGACCTTATCCGGCTGCAACAATCCTACGAAGCATCTGCGCGTATCATACAGGTCGCCCGGGAAACCATGCAATCCATTCTGGCCATCTTCTAGCCGGTCCCCCGCGAAGGAAAGAACATGGAATCGATCAACAGAAACAGACCCAACGATGGTATTCAAAAGCAGGCCGAATTGTCCGCACTTATCAGCAAGAAACAAGAATCCATTGCGAGTGGTAAAAGCTTCAGTCGACCATCAGAGGCGCCTTCCAGTTGGCTGGAAATATCCAGCCTCGGTCGGCAGGCCGCAATCGAAGATTCCTGGATTAACAATATCGGACGTGCCCGTATCTTGGCGCAGCAAGCGGAATCCTCGATTGACACAATCTCGAGCGGAGTCATTCGCGCCAAGGAGTTGGTTATCCTGGCTAACAACGAGACACTGTCAACGTCAGACCGCGCGGTAATCGCAGATGAACTTGAAAATCTGCGCGATCAATTCAACAAGCTCATTCAGGCTCAAGATAGCTATGGGGGCAAGCTGTTCCACGCCGGTGATCCGATCCAAATGCGGATAGATACGAACGTTCTGGTGACACCGTCGCCCAATCTCCAAGCTGTAGCCCAGTCCATAGATATCGGCAGCGGCACCACTGATCTTGATACCATCATGAACGACATGATCACAGCCGTTCGGACCGGAACCACAACTAACCGAACCGTCCAACTCGACCGAGCGGATTCTCTGATCAACCATTTTTCGAGTTTGCTTGCTAACCAGGGCTTGCTGGTCAATCGTCTTGATCAACAAGAAGACCGACTGCAAAAATCACAACTCACGTCGACCGAGAGGCGGTCCGTTCTGGAGAACACTGATATCGCAGAGGCGGTTGCCAGTTTCCAATCCTTACTGGTCAATCTGGAAGCAGCTCAGAGATTATATGCCAAATCCAACAGTACATCGCTTATCCAACTGATCGGCTAAACGCGCCAAATTCAATGACAACAGGCCCTTAACCACTCGCCCATTTCTCCGTTCATCATAACAATGTTTGTTTCCTGAATCAGCTGAACGGGGCGGCGGACATTAAAATCTGAGTCCGTTGATGGGGAATTGATATATGTTTGCCGCAATTGGTATAGTTGTTCTCCTCGTCATGGTTTTTGGCGTATTTACGCTGTCGGGTGGCGATATGGGCGTGGTTTTGCATGCTCTGCCAATCGAGATGGGAATTATCGGCGGCTCTGCCGTGGGCGCACTGATCATCGGCAACTCAGGCGCGCAATTGAAAGCGCTGATGGGTGGTTTCGGCAAGGTGTTCAAAGGTCCGACTTACGTCAAGCAGGATTTCATGGATTGTATTTTGCTGGTTTCCAAATTGACCAAAATCCTCAAAAGCGACGGGCCGGTGGCTCTGGAGCCACACATCGAGGATCCCCAGTCGTCACCGATATTCAGCGAATATCCAAAGCTCCTCAACGATAAGACGCTGGTTCACTTGATCGCAGACAGTCTGCGCTTGGTCGTGGTGTCTTCCGGAACGCTCGATCCATATGCTGTCGAAGACATTATGGATCAAAGTATCAAGACCCATCATCACGAGGCCATCGGACCGGCAGACAATCTTCAGAACCTCGCCGACGCTTTGCCGGCGCTTGGCATTGTTGCTGCCGTGCTGGGCGTCGTCAAGACGATGGGCGCGATTGACCAGCCCCCGGCCATTCTTGGCGGGATGATCGGCTCTGCTCTGGTCGGCACCTTTTTGGGCGTCTTGCTCGCTTATGGCTTCGTCGGGCCAATGGCCCTACGCGCGCGTTCGGTGATCGAAAGTGACGGCACTATCTATCAAGTAGCCAAGCAGATCATTATCGCCAGCCTCCATGGTCATCCGCAACCGCTGATCATCGAGGCCGCCCGCACCAGTTTACAACATGCCAACCAACCGAGTTTCGGTGACGTCTTTGATGCGATAAGGAAGCGTTAATCGATGGTAAAGAAAGCTACAGCGGGTTCAAATCAACCACCCATCATCGTCAGAAAAATAATCGTGGAAGAACACGCTGGTCATCATGGTGGTGCATGGAAAGTGGCGTATGCCGACTTCGTGACGGCGATGATGGCATTTTTCCTGCTGATGTGGCTGCTTGGAGCAACAGATTCGAAGCAGCGAAAGGGACTGGCGGATTATTTCGCGCCCACGCTGGTCCATATGCGCGATCAAAGTGCGGGCTCCGACGGGATGTTCGGTGGAGATTCGTTGACTGCCCGAGATAATTATCCTCACAAGGCGGCACAAACCGGCACGCGTTCGATTACCATTCCGCGCGATGCGACAGGCACCCAGGACGACAAGGGTGAGCGCGCCCATAGCCGCAAAACAATGGATGCAAAGGAATTTGAAAAGAAAATTCGAGAACAGTTAAAGAAGGATCCAAATAAGCTGGACCTGCTCAAGAATATTCGTTTTACCGATACCGAAGAAGGTCTACGCATTGATCTGATCGATGAGGCCGATTTCAGCATGTTCTCGTTAGCCACCGACACCCTAAACCCGAAGGCCAAGATACTGATTGGGGAAGTGTCAAGGATCATCGACACCGTCGACAATCTGCTCGTCATCAGAGGCCATACCGACAGCCTGCCCTACGCGAGCGGGAAAAGCATGAACAATTGGCTGCTATCATCAGCCAGAGCCGAGGCCACCCGCAAGGAAATGGTACAGCAGGGTATCATGAATACCCGAATGGCCCGAATTGAAGGAGTGGCGGACACGGAGCCTTATAACCCGGCAGACCGGATGGACGACCGAAACCGGCGCATTTCCATCACCTTGAAACGGGAATAATCGACCGTGATGGCGTTGAGCGCTTCTCAATGTCATCCCCATTTTGGGTGTAATATCTTGATCTCTCGCCAATTTGGGTTGGATATTATTTGATCTAGGCGAGCTGGATTCGGATAGCGTGAAGATAGAAAGATGAAACACTTTCTACCGAGGTTGTTCAGCCCCCGCAGGCCACAGTCTCGGTGAACGTAGTGCACCTGGTATGCGCTCTTCAGGATTGGGTAGGACGGTTTTTATCGTTCTACCCAATTGTGTATAAAGGCCGGATTATATAATCGATTCTGTTGCGCCTCATCCGATCAATGCTTTTGTCAGCAGTGGATGATAGCTCGAGGGTGAAGGTCCTCCCGGGAACACGGCGTGTGGTGATCTGGTGCCGAGGGAACAGGATGACAGAGGGTTGTTGCTCTCAGCGCGACAGATATCACGATTGATAAAGTCTCTGTTGCACATCTGTCGGATTATGGCGTTGCGTCAACACTCTATAAAAATAATGCATTACGAATATCAACTGTCGGAAATCCTGCACTTCTCGAAGCCATTTGAATACAGGCAGACCATGTTTCGGCCTTCTGTCTTCGCGTTGTAAAGTGCAATATCCGCCTTCCTAAGAATCACCGACTTGGTATCCGAAAACAGACATTGGGCCATGCCGACGGAAAATGTCACCCGGCCGATGGATTGATTCGATCCCATGTCCACGAGTGATTTATTTGCCATCCGATTCCGGCATTCATCGACTATCTGGAAGACATCGTCGATATCTCTGTCCTCGAACAAAATTGCAAATTCCTCGCAACCATAGCGGGATATATGGCAACGATTATCGGAAAACAGTGACAATTCACCGGCAACCAATCGAAGCACACGATCACCGCATTGGTGACCAAAAGTATCGTTCATGCGTTTAAAATTATCAATGTCGACAAAGGCCAGAATAAATTTCTGTTCGTGGTTCTGCTGCCGATGAAGAAGAGCGTCCAGATCCCGGTCAAACTTTCGGCGATTGGGAAGCCGCGTCAAATTATCGTGATCCGCTTCGCTTCGAGCGACATCAAGCTCATTTTGCAACTCTACAAGTTGCGCATTCGTATGCGATATCTGTTCCCGGTTTTCACGAGTGTATTTCGGATTGCCTTACCTGCTAGATTGATTGTGTCACTTTGCGCTCTTGAACTGTCGTTATGGTATTGGCCAATGCTATGTTCGGCTATCTCGCGTTAGCAGGACTGCAGATACCGCGAACCTGCTACAAAGCAGCCGACAACTGCCTCGAGGCCCATAATTTTATGTCCTTTGCCATGATCTGGTTATTCAGACCGCAAACATCCAAAACACTCGTGAAAATTCCGCCCAAAAACTGCCTCAAATCAATTATCGCATAGGGCGATCGGTATGCGTCGTTTCCATCGGAAGACAATATCTGCTGGATATCTCCGAATGATAATATCCTGCATTGCTGATGCCAGCTGTCTTCGGCCCGCAATGTCAGTAGTGCAGACAGTTCCGCAAAGAGGAAATAATCGACCTGCTCGGTTCCGTCGGGCTGCTCGGCCGCCAGAATGACCTTTGAGAGTCCGACCAAGAGCATGCCTTCGATCTTGATGATTTCCGCGATCGATCGATCTGGTGTCGAGCCAATCTCCAGATATTCAAGCACCAGCCCGATGAGCAATAATTCCCGCCAGGTATAGGAAGCAGGCCTTCCCTTTCCGGTATTGACGCCGGTTGGAAAACCGAGCCGCTGCATGTGTTGGATCCTGCCGCGAAACGCGGTCCGATTGGCATTGGCAATATTATGCTTCTGCGACAGAATATCCTGAATCTCTTTATAGGTGAATTCCATTACAAATCCCGAAGCTGAACACGATGCTCAGACATGAACACCATCATCTTATATGGGGTCAGCAAGGGGTCTGTGACAATCAGTTATTCTGAAAATTGGCATCATCAGGTTTCATGTCCAAAGATTGGTCACACCAGACAATGGCATCCTCAGTCAACCGCACGGACCATAAAGATCAAAACAGTACCGTCATGATAACGGTACAGCGGTGATTAATCGCCATCAAATTATTCCGTTAACCAAGAATTGCCGGTTTCATCGAGGCAATTCTTGGAATATCGATGACTTGAACTCGCTGAGGAATTTCCAACATGACCGACAAAGCCGGAAAACATCAGAAAGTTGCGGTTATTGCTACCCTTGAAGAGATACTGTCCGAACTCGACGAACAGCAAATTCTTCTGCCTGCATTGAAAATAAGTGAGGCCCTGGAAATTCTTCGCTCCACCGTTGAGTCCGACCTTTCCTCCGGCAATTGATGGAAAAAATCGCTCGGCATGTTCCCCGGATCAGATTCAAGGTTGGCAGCATGGTCTGGAATATCGAACACCTGTTGCTGCAAATCTGCTGCCCTCGAAGGCAATGAAATCAATTCAATTCTGCATTGCGCGCGATCACGTTAAAGCAGCCGGATCTTGTCATTCTAGATTGCTCGATGCCCGAACTTTCCGGGATACAGGTGCTGGAAAGAATGCGCCTCAACCAAGCCCTGTACGATATGCCGGTCTTGATGCTGACCGGCAGGCGGAGTGACAAAGACGTCAGCCTTGCGGCTTATGCCGGAGCCGATGCCTATGTGAAAAAACCATTTGATCCAGAATATTTGCTGTTTGTTGCCAGCTCATTGCTGGAGGATAGCCGTGCCGGAGGCAATATGTGATGCGCCAACCGACCTGGAGAAACTGGATTTCGCCCGAGAAGCGAGGCTCGATTAATCTGGCAGATTAAAGGCGCAAGGTAGGCGGTTACGCGCTGACCATTGATCGGTTTGCAAGCTTGCGCTCCAGTCTGCCTACCCTTGCCGCTTCCATCCGTTCAGCCTTTTAGCACCTCAAACACCTTGTCCGCCCATTCCTTCCTGCAGATCAGGAGATCGGGCATATATGTATCCTGCTGATTGTAGACGAGTGGTGAGCCGTCGAGGCGCGAGCAATGCAAACCATGAGCAGATGCAACAGCGACCGGCGCGCAGCTGTCCCATTCGAACTGACCACCGGAATGGAGATATATTTCTGCTTCTCCGCGCACCACGGCCATCGCCTTGGCACCGGCAGACCCCATTGACACCAGTTCTCCGTCCAACCGGTCGGCCACGGAAACCGCTTCGGCTGCGGGACGTGTGCGACTGACCACCAGGCGCGGGGGACCGTCATGCTTAGGTAATTCGCATATCTTATCGGTGCGCAGAACAAGGCCACCGTCAAGACCCGGCAGCGCGACGGCGCCGATCGAGGCAACGCCATCAACCGCCAGAGCGACGTGCACTGCCCAATCGGACCGCCCTTCCCCATATTCTCGCGTACCATCGACCGGATCAACGATCCAGACGCGCGATTTTCTCAGCCGTTCTTTCGTATCCTTGCTTTCCTCCGAAAGCAGGCCGTCTTGGGGCCGCTGTTCGTTCAGGGCATGGACAAGAAATTCGTTGGCAGCCTGGTCCCCGGCCTTGCCAAGCGCTTTTTCCGCGAACAATCCACTATTGCGTATTTCGATCAAAATCCGGCCGGCCGTTTGCGCAAGCTCAGCGGCAAGGTCTGCGTCGGTCATTATCTCACTCATTTCAACGGCATGATCTGTCGGATGATATGTTCGGCCGCCTCGGCGGGGGTCATCTCCACGGTATTGACCCGGATTTCAGGACTCTCCGGAGGCTCATAGGGGCTGTCGATGCCGGTAAAGTTTTTCAGCTGACCGCTGCGGGCTTTCTTGTAGAGGCCCTTGACGTCACGCTCTTCGGCAACCGCCAGCGGCGTATCGACGAAAATCTCTATAAACTCCGCGTCGGGTATCATTTCCCGCACCATTTTCCGCTCGGCGCGGAAAGGGCTGATAAAGGCAGTGAGTACGATCAGTCCGGCGTCGGTCATCAGTTTTGCCACTTCTCCTACCCGGCGGATATTTTCGATCCGGTCCGCTTCGGTGAACCCAAGATCCTTGTTGAGACCATGGCGAACATTGTCACCATCCAGCAAGAAAGTATGGCGGTTCATCACATTGAGACTCTTTTCCACCTCATTGGCGATGGTCGACTTTCCGGAACCCGAAAGGCCGGTGAACCACAACACGCGGGGTGTCTGGTTCTTGAGGGATGCATGATCTTCTCGAGATATTGTGGTTGGCTGCCAGTGAACATTGTCAGCACGGCGCAGGCTGAAATGGAGCATGCCGGCGGCAACCGTGGCATTGGTGATCTTGTCTACCAGAATGAACCCGCCAAGTGTCCGGCTGTCGGTATAAGCTTCGAACACGATCGGCTTGTCGGTATGGACTTCAGCGACACCGATGGCGTTCAGTTCCAGCGTCTTGGCTGCAAGATGTTCCATCGTGTTGACATTGATTTCGTATTTCGGCTCCTGCACCGATGCGCTGACCGTTTGCGAGGCCAGTTTGAGCCAATAGCCGCGCCCCGGTTTGAGCGCTTCATCACTCATCCAGACCATCGTAGATTCGAATTGATCCGAAACTTCGGGCGGATCCTGGGCGGCGGCGATTACGTCTCCGCGCGAGCAATCGACTTCATCCTGCAGGAGGATTGTAACTGACTGGCCAGCCACGGCTTCATCAAGCTCCCCACCCAGAGTGACTATGCTTTCCACCGTGCTGTTTTTGCCCGACGGCACGATCCGAACCGGATCCCCTGGCCTGATGATACCGGCGGAAATCAGCCCGGAAAAGCCGCGAAAATCCAGATTGGGCCGGTTGACCCATTGCACCGGCATTCGGAAAGATTTTTCCTGCGCGGCATTGGTCGCTATTTCGATATTCTCGAGATGAGCGATCAGCGCACGACCATCATACCAGGGCATATTTGCCGAGGGCGCGTCGGTAATATTATCGCCTTTGAAGCCCGAAATCGGAATCGCGGTAAAACGCTCTATGCCAATTTCTGCAGCAAATTCGGAATATTCCCTGACGATATTATCAAATATTTCCTGATTATATTCGACCAGATCCATCTTGTTCACCGCCAGAACCAGATTTTTGATGCCGAGCAGGTGAACCAGATAAGAATGGCGCCGGGTCTGGACCAAGGCCCCTTTGCGTGCATCGACCAGAATGACAGCCGCATCGGCGGTCGATGCGCCGGTCACCATATTGCGGGTATATTGTTCATGCCCCGGCGTGTCGGCGACGATGAACTTGCGTTTCTCCGTCGCAAAAAACCGATAGGCGACATCAATGGTAATGCCTTGCTCACGCTCGGCGGCTAGGCCATCCACAAGAAGGGCGAAATCTATATCTTCTCCCTGTGTGCCCGATTTCTTGCTGTCTGCTTCCAGCGTAGCCAGCTGATCCTCGAAGATCATCTTGCTGTCGTATAACAATCGGCCAATCAGGGTGCTCTTTCCGTCATCCACGCTGCCGCAGGTGATAAAACGGAGCAGTTCCTTGTTCTGATGCTGGGCGAGATAGGCGTCAATATCCTCCGCGATCAGCGCCTCGGTTTTGTAAATCGGCTCTTTTCCGGTGTGCTCGGTCATCAGAAATAGCCCTCCTGCTTCTTCTTCTCCATGCCGGCACCGCCTTCATCCTTGTCAATAACGCGCCCCTGCCTTTCGCTGGTGGTGGTGAGCAGCATTTCCTGAACCACCTCCGCCAGGGTCGACGCTGTGCTTTCAACGGCGCCGGTCAGCGGGAAGCATCCCAGCGTGCGGAAGCGGACGGACCGGTGGGTGATTTCGGGCTTGTGTCCCATCACCTTTTCCAGCCGCTCGATGTCGTCAGCCATGAACAGGCCGCCTTCATGGATGTAGGTCGGACGCAAAGCAGAGAAGTAAAGCGGCACTATCTCGATATTTTCTGCCATGATATATTGCCAGATATCGAGTTCGGTCCAATTGCTGATCGGAAAGACGCGGATGCTTTCTCCCTTGGCTTTTCTGGCATTGTAGAGGTTCCATAATTCGGGCCGCTGGTTTTTGGGATCCCAGCCATGGCTGGCCGTGCGAAACGAAAATACGCGCTCTTTGGCGCGGCTTTTCTCTTCGTCGCGTCGTGCGCCGCCGAACGCAACGTCAAATCCGTGCAGATCGAGCGCCTGCTTCAGCCCTTCGGTTTTCCACATATCGGTATGGAGCGGACCATGGTCAAATGGATTGATACCACGCTCTTTCGCTTCTGCATTGTGATGAACGATCAGTTCCATCCCCGCATCCCGTGCAGCCTTCTCGCGCAGCGCGTACATGTCCTTGAATTTCCAGGTCGTATCAACATGGAGCAGCGGAAAAGGTGGCGGAGAAGGATGAAATGCTTTCTTGGCGAGATGCAGCAGAACCGCGCTGTCTTTGCCAACGCTATACATCATCACCGGCTTTTTCGCCTCGGCCACAACTTCGCGCATGATATGGATGGCTTCGGCTTCAAGCCGATCTAAATGGGTCAAAACACGGGTCACTTGGGGTCCAATTCTATTCGTTTCAACGTGTAATAGGCGCATTTCATTCGCATACAGTTCCCAAATGGGATAGGCTTTGCAAATGTCGGTTATATTGAGCGAAGAACATGACCTGATCGCCGCCTTGCACCGCGGTACGCTGGGCGCGCCGCCCTGGGAGGATTTTCTCGCGCAGTTAAAGCGCAGAACGGCGGCGGACTATGCTAATCTCTTTTTTCAGGGTGACCATGACTGGCTACAATCGGTTCAAATCCCGGCGATCAAACAGGATGCCGATGGCATAAATGAAGTTTACCAGAAGGACTTCGGGAAGGTAGCGGCGCTTCCGCATAACGCAATGCGGCTCAACCGGGTCTATTCCCTGGCCGAGTTTGTCGATACGGATGATCCGCGCCAAAGCCGTTTCCAAGCGTTGTTCTTACCGGATTCTGATATTCGCTTTGCCCGCATCATGCGTGTTGCAGAACCCCATGGTGGCCAAATCTGGATTTCTCTCGGGCGCAAAGAGAGCGATTTTTCCGCGAGTGACGGTGCTTTGCTGGGCGCCCTCGCCAATCATCTTGCAATTGCAGCCGGCACGCATTCCGAGTTGGAGCGACAAAGGCTGAAGGCGGGCATCTCGGCCGATGCGATCATGCGGCTCAATTTTGGCTGGTTCATGCTTGATGCGTCCGGCCGGATCATCGATATGAGCGAACAGGCGGAAGCTCTGGTGCAGGAAGCACAGACCTTGCGTAAATCGCCCGACGGTCTTCTGTTAGCCGAGCGCGCAGACGCACAGGGTATATTGCGCCAGTTTCTGAAAATGCGTCAGGCAGGCGAAAGCGTGGTCCGAACGGTGCATCTGTCTGACGAACCATGGCTGGATATGCTGCTCACCAATCCACCGGTGGACCTGCCCGGCGCGCTCCAGCCGGTCGCCATTGCCTTTGTCCATGGTGAACGATCCAATAGCGCTGAGCGCAGCCACCATTTGGCCAATCTTTTCGGCCTCACCCTTCAGGAAGCGCGGCTTGCCTTGCACATCAGTCGCGGCGTTACGATCCGGGAAGCGGCAGTCCTGCTCGGTCTTACCCATGAAACCACGCGACTATATTCAAAACGCATATATGCAAAAACCGGCACGCGCGGTCAGGCAGATCTGGTTCGCCTTATTCTGGCGAGCATCGTGGCATTGGCCTGAAATCGCTGTTCGTCCTCGCAGATAGCGCGCTCGATTTGCGCCAGAGGATATTGCCGAGAGCCGGTCTGTCTTTTCCAGATCGAGAAGCCGCGTAACGAACGGAAACGGCATAAAAATGCGTGTCTTACTCGCTGGTGCGACCGTCGAAATGTTCCTGCGCTGAGTCGGCGTCACTCTTGGTCTTATGAACTGTACCATCGGCATGTTCGGGCGGACCATAGATTGTATAGAGCCTGAGCGGTTCGGTGCCGGTGCAGATCACGTTATGCCGTGCGCCCTGCGGCACAATGATGCCATCACCGTCGCTAATCTTGGTGCATGCCCCGTCAATCCACACTTCGCCTTCGCCTTCTTCGATACGGAAAAATTGGTCATGGCCTTCATGGACTTCCTCGCCGATCTCTTCGCCGGGCTGGATGGCCATCAGGACGAGTTGGAGTTTGTGGCCGGTGTATAATACTCTGCGAAAATCTTTATTCTCTTCGGTCAGGTCCTCGATATTGTCTGTGAAACCATGCATTGGCGAAATCCTTTCCAGTGGTTTTGGCGTTCAATAATAGATGTCTTTTATCATAGCAGCGGAATTCGCGCACTGGATACGTAATATTCCCCATCTCGCGGTATCGGCAACTGGACCAGACGTTTCGCACAAACGACATCGTGGATTCGCTTTGACAAAAAGCGTAATCAGCCGGACGGACTGACTGACGGATGGGAACAAGGTAAACGATAACCAATGACCATATTGATTGGATTTTCCACATTCGTTTTGATCATGGGCATCGCCATAATCATCGCGCGCTTCATCTTCCGGCTGCCCTCGCTCTCCGACCGCAAAACCGGTTCCGTAGCTCAAGTCGCAACAGCCAGCCCTTTGCTCGAACCTGTAGCCCATCTGCTGGAACAGCATCACGATAAATCCGGCGTCTATGCCCTGCGCAACGGTCTCGACGCCTTTGCTGCCAGAGGCGTACTGGCGGAGGAAGCCGCCGAGACGATAGATGCGCAATATTATATCTGGCACAAGGACATGACGGGTTTGCTGATGTTGCAGGCTTTGCGTGATGCAGCCAACCGGGGCGTCGCGGTTCGGCTTCTGGTTGATGATAACGGCATTGACGGACTCGACCCGATATTGTCCGAACTTAACGCGCATCCGCGCATCGAAGTGAGATTATACAACCCGTTCACCCTTAGAAAATTCAAGATTGCAGGTTTCCTTTTTGATTTTCTGCGCCTGAACCGGCGGATGCACAACAAGTCTTTCACGGCGGACGGGTTGGTCACGATTGTCGGCGGCCGCAACGTGGGCGACGAATATTTCGATACCGGGTTGCTGCCGATTTTCATAGATCTTGATGTGCTGGCCATTGGCAAGGTGGTCGGCGACGTCTCGGCAGATTTCGAGAGATACTGGTCCAGCGAGTGTGCCTACCCACTCGAATTAATTATTACTGAGCTGGTGGCGGGGAACGATGCGCTCAATCAGGCGCTGGCGGAGGTATCAGAATCGGCCCAATATAGAACCTACAAGGAACGTCTCGGCGCCTTGGCGGTAGTAAGCGAACTTGAAGCTGGCACATTGCCGCTCGAGTGGACCGACGTTCGATTGATCAGCGATAGCCCGCTGAAAACGCTTCGCAAGGCAAAGTCCGATCAGCTTCTCATCGGTAAAATCGACCGATTGATGGACGATGTCCGCGAGAGCATAGATGTTATCTCTCCCTATTTCGTCCCCGGCAAACGCGGCGTTGACGATTTTTCTTTGCTGGAGAAGAAAGGCGTTGAAGTGCGCATTCTTACCAATTCGATGAGCGCAAATGACGTAAAGCTGGTGCACAGCGGCTATGCGAAATACCGGACAAAACTATTGAAAGCGGGTGCAGAGCTGTTTGAATTGAAGGCCCAGCATTCTCCTCCTGACAATCGCCGCGACGCCGGTATTGGCGGATCGTCAGGGTCAAGCCTCCACGCCAAAACCTTCGCCACCGATGAAAAGCGCGTCTACATCGGCTCGTTCAATTTCGATCCCCGCTCGGTACAGCTCAACACGGAAATGGGCTTTCTCATCGAAAGCGCAGCGATGGCACGACAGCTGAAGCATGGCTTCGATGAAACGCTCCCCGACATCGCCTACCGCCTGGAACTGAACGACAATCGCAGGCTCGAGTGGCTGGACCGTTCAGCGATCGGCGGCCCGCGCCGGCACCATGTGGATCCCGCGACAAGTTTGATCGAACGCGCTGTGGTGAAGCTGGTTGGCTATTTGCCCATCCAGTGGTTGCTTTGAATGCGTCGCACCACCGAACAGATGCAGCCCGCCCGGCGGCGCAAATTCCCGGATCGGTAAATTCGCTAAGCTCCAAAATTGGAAAGCAGATAGAGTGCTATTCCGACAACCGCCAGCAAGCTTTCTGTGTTTGTTCGTGCCACCCACTGTCCGGGCCTAGACGTTTTCCCTTACTATTTATCGAGGTGTGCCCCTTGCAACAGTCGAAAGACTTTCAATCCCCACGGCATTGCCCAGAAACATGATCCCCTCCCTTACGTGAATCTACGGATATCGGATCGTGGCATATGCTGTCAGATTGCCGATGTTATTTTGCTTGGTCCAAATTTGGGACTTGCAGACAGACCGGTTCCGTATCGTCGCACTCTCCTCCCTTGCGGCGGTACGGAATTCGCTCCCGATCTCAAAACCGGATGCTATCATGACCTCTGCCGCAAAAGATAATCCGCCAACTTTCGAAGACTATATGTCGGGCAGCCGCAACTGGATGATGGCGACAGGAATCGTCATGATCCTTGCCGGAGCCGGTGCCATCATCTTTCCGATGATAAGCAGCTTTGGCGTGGTGATCTGTATCGCTATATTGCTGATCATTGCCGGGGTAACCCAGATCATCCATGCTTTCAGCTATCCCAAATGGGGAAGGTTCCTGCTGGTATCACTTGTTGGCGTAGTCTGGCTGCTCGCCGGATTAGCGCTGTTCGCGAGACCAGTGGAAGGCATATTTGTTCTGACCCTGGTGGTCGCGGCTGCCTTTCTGGCAGAAGGCATATTAAAAACCATATTTGCCTTCAGGATGCGCCCATCAAGAGGTTGGGGCTGGCTATTATTTAATGGCATAGTTGCCATGGCTGTCGGCCTGCTGCTCTGGTCACAACTCCCATCCTCGGCGCTCTGGGCGCTGGGTCTGCTCGCTGGAATCAATATTATGATTTCCGGCTGGACCCTGGTGATGCTCGCAAGCACAGTCAGAAAATTCATGCAGCTATCTGCTGAGAAGCCCCGCGCTGCCTGATCACAATTTGCACGGTGCCTGTGTGCATGACCGGTCCGTAGGTAACATTACGGAGTTCCCTACGCCCCTTGGCCGAGTATCAAAATACCGATTTTCAATCCAGTACAGGAGCTTCCACCCATGTCTCTTCACATCGGCGACATCGCACCCAACTTCATCGCTGACAGCACTATAGGCGAGATTGATCTGCACAAATGGGCCGGAGATAGTTGGGTATTCTTCTTTAGCCATCCGGCTGACTTTACACCGGTTTGCACCACCGAAATGGGGCGGACAGCACAGATGGCCAAGGAGTTCGAGGCGCGCAACACCAAATCGCTCGGCCTGTCCACTGATATCGTCGAGGAGCATCGGGAATGGATCCACGACATAAACTCTACCCAGAATACCAATGTCCAGTTTCCCATAGTCGCCGATCCGGACAGCAAGGTCGCAAAACTTTATGACATGATTCATCCAGGCGAGAGCGACACGCAGGCGGTGCGTTCCGTTTTCATTATTGATCCGGACAAGAAAATCCGTTTGACCATGACCTACCCGATGAATGTCGGGCGCAATTTCGATGAAATCCTGCGAGTGATTGACGCGCTGCAACTCGCCGATGCGAAACAGATCGCCACACCTGCCGACTGGAAGCACGGCGACAAGGTAATCATTCCGCCGTCCATCGAAAAAGACGAAGCAAAAAAACTGTTCCCGCAAGGCTGGGATGAACAACGGCCCTATTTGCGATTCGTAGAGGTAGCTTAATTCATGACCTGGAAAACAATCCGCCTTGAACTCGCCCGCACTTCAGAATATCCGAATGGTTCTGCTGCGCATGCTTATGTGTTTCGGGTGCCGCTGGATGATGATGGTTTCATCGAAACGGATACGCTGAAAAAGGCCGAAAAGCGGCCTGAAGTGCGTCGCTTCTGGCCCGGGGAACCGGACCAGCGCGGTGTAGTGATCGCAACGGACAAGGGCTGGGCCTTTTCCTACCGCGTCGGCGATGACGACGACGAGATGATTTTTCGGCTTAAGGACCATCCGCTGAGGATTGGTGAATATATTACCATAACAGAACACGATGGCGACGAATGGCCGTTCAGGGTGGTTAGCTGTCACGAATAGACGTTAGTGCAACAGACCGAGTAAAAGGGGAGCCGTGCATCATGTTGTCGGGCAATAAATTTTCAAGAATATTGATGGTCGGGGCGGGATTATTGGCGCTTTCCAGTTCACCCGCTGCCGCCGAATGTGCGGCCAGCGCGGATCCGATGGCCAATCCGTTCGAAACCTACAGTGACAGTTCCTCTATTGTCCACAAGGACAGCGGCTTCATCTTCCCTGCCGAAGTGGCGGGGTTCCGGCGCGAATGTGCAATGACCAAGGACTTCACCGGCAATAACTTTCAGATCGGCTATGTTAAAGACATTGACGAGGATCGCGTCGATGTCAAAATAACCGTGATACATCTGGTTGGCCTCAAGGCACGGGACCATTACCAGATCATCAAACCCGATCTGATGTCACATTTTTCCAGCACCGCTCCAATATCTGAAGGAGAATATTTCGTCTCTGGCAGGCCCGACCTCGACACCTATCAGGGGATATTTGATGGCGAGTATCAGAACATACCCTGGCATTTCAGTATAACCGCGATTGACTACGGCCATTGGGATGCCCGGCTGACGGTCTCTTATCCTGTCGAGATCGAACCGGTTGCCCAGGAAGGCCTGATGGAACTGATCACCGCCTTTCAGTGGCAAACGCCCGAAGGGCATACCCACGACGAGCCGGAAGAATGAAACGCATAGCGGTCATCAATGGTCATCCCGATCCAAGCCCGGCCCGCTATGGTCATAACGTGGCTTCGGCCTATGCCGATGGCGCTCGAGAGGCCGGTCACGAGGTTCGCGAAATCAGGCTTGCGGGCATGAATATTCCGATATTACAAAGCCGCAAGCAGTGGATTGAGGACGATGTACCCGCGTGTGTCAGGCCGGGTCAGGACGCGATCAAATGGGCGCAACATATCGTTTTCTATTATCCGCTGTGGATGGGCGACATGCCTGCCCTGCTCAAGGCATTTCTTGAACAGGCGTTCCGTCCTGGCTTCGCGCTTGAATATGGTGACGAGGACGATCGGCAATTGCCAAAAAAACTGCTCCGGGGACGATCAGCAAGGCTGATCGTGACTATGGGTATGCCCGCGTTTTTCTACAAAGCCTATTTCGCCTCGCACAGTGTGCGCAGTTTCAAACGAAACATTCTCAAACAGACAGGTATCGATCCGGTCACAACCTCAATAATCGGCAATGTTGATCGTAGCCTGGGGCATCGCGAACGCTGGCTGGAGAAAATTGCAGAACATGGTGCAAACGGCGATTGAACCGAAGCCAACCCGTTGCTTCTGGCATCCGTAACATACCTGATACTCTGACGAACCCTGAAAGGATAAGCTTCTCAAATTGATGGCCTCAATGATAAAACGCATCGCAACTGGAGAATGATTGTGAAGACCGTGCTGTTACATGTTGACGATGATTCAGGGCTGGATGCTCGTCTTCAGGCGGCCCTCGACCTGACGCGCGCGGTGAGTGGACATCTCCATTGCTTGCGGTCCAATCCCTTTCATCCCCAAATGGCGTTTGTTGGGTTGGCCGGCACGGCTGCGATTCAGGAAGCCGCCAGGATCACTCTGGAAGCTGATGCCGCGTTGCGCGGTAAAATTGAAAAACAACTGACGGAAGAGGATGTTTCCTGGACCTATCAGCAGACAAACGCCCATCCGGCAAATGGTCTCGTCAGAAACTCAGCGTTGTCGGATATCATTGTGCTGAGTTCTATGAGCGGCAACACGGACAATACCAATACTCTTGGTCTGTTGGGTGACGTAGTTTTCAACACGCGCCTGCCGGTATTGGTCCAGCCGGATAGCGTGAAAAAATTTGACGCTGCCGGACCCGCGGTAGTCGCGTGGAATGGCAGTTTTGAAGCCGGCAATGCCCTGCGGGCGGCGGTTCCTTTGCTCAAGCTGACTAGCGAAGTGCATATATTAACGGTGGAGGAAGACAAGGAACATGATCTGCCGCCGCTGGATGCTTCGGCCTATCTTGCCCGGCATGACATCAAATCCAAAGTGCACAACCCAGCTACGGGAAAATCCTCGGTTCAGGCGGCCTTGCTGGCGAGCGTCGATGCGCTGGATGCGAGCTATATCGTGATGGGTGCCTACGGACAGAGCCGCGCACGACAATTTCTGTTCGGCGGCGTGACCAGAAGCCTGTTCAGGGATTGTCCGGTGCCTCTCGTGGTATCACACTAGCACAAGGAATAATCTTTCGGGGGGGAGGTTTGTATGAGTAGAGTAACATTACAATTCCATGGAGCAGCGGGAACGGTCACCGGATCCTGTTTTGAAATCAACGGCGCCGGCAAAACCTTATTGATTGATTGCGGTATTTTTCAGGGTACCCGTTCGCTTGAGTGGTTGAACCATGACGAATTGCCGTTCGATCCAAAATCTATCGATGCGGTTATCCTGACCCACGCACATCTCAATCATAGCGGCCGATTGCCCTATCTTTACGCCAGCGGTTGCAAAGCCGAAACCTATTGCACCCAGCCGACGGCGGATATTCTGAAACCGCTTCTGCAGGATTCCGCCAAATTGCAGGCTGCCGATGTGGAACGCAGGAACCGGCGCGCCGACCGCGCGGGATTACCGCGTTTTACGCCTCTCTATAGAGGAAAGGACATCACAAAGCTGCACAACAGCATCCGGACGCTTGAATATTGTCAAAAGGTCGATCTGGGAGATGGCGTGTCTCTTCGCCTCTGGGATTCACGACACATGGTGGGTTCCGCTTCGGTCGAGATCAATATCGCCGGGCTACGATTGCTAGTTTCCGGTGATATCGGATCGGGTTCCCCGATGCACTGCCCCGGGGCCGACCTGGGCGGTTACGATCATGTGATTTGCGAATCCACCCACGGCGACCGGGATCGCGAAGAAGTACGGATAAGCGATCGTCGCGAAGCTCTGGCCCGACATGTCGAAGAGACCATGGCCGCTGCCGGCAATATCCTGATTCCGGCATGTGCGGTGGAACGAACCCAAACGGTATTGGAAGATTTGGACGCACTATTTGAATCGAAGCGACTGGCTCCGTTCAATGTGTATCTCGATTCTCCCCTGGCAGAGAATATTACGGCCGCCGTGCTCCGTCACCGCAACACCGGGGCCGACCTGTTCGACCGCGAAAATATGCGCGTCACCCAGAGCATCGCGGAATCAAAAAGACTGAATGGAATGACCGGAATTGTGATTATCGCCGGGTCCAGCATGTGCGACCGTGGCCGCATTCGGCATCACCTTGTCCGTAACCTGTCACGCGGGAATTCGCGGGTCCTGCTACCGGGTTTTCAGGTTGCCGGAACACTCGGTTCGGTGCTGCGCGATGGAGCCAGGCGGGTGCGGATCTCGGGGAATGACGTCATCGTGAATGCGAAAATCGCATCGCTCGACGGCTATTCAAACCATGCGGACCGCAGCAACCTGGCAGGCTGGGTCACACAACGTACACCGATTACCGGTTCGATCTTTCTGGTACACGGAGAAAGTGGATCGCTCGCGAGTCTGTCCGAAAAACTGCGCGAAATTGAGACGCTTCCCGCTGCAATCATTCCTGCACTTGGCGAGATGTGGGAATTGCATCCTGGCGCGCCCGCTATCCGCCTGTTGTCTGCTCGACCCGACGCCGCCGAACTGACCGCATCGCGCGACTGGCGTTCGAAACTGGCCGCTCTGCGGGAGGAGGTCGACGACAAGATAAACACATTGCCGACAGACGAAGAGCGTACCAAGATGCTCGGTGCGCTGGAAAGGGCACTGGAAACTGTTGGCTAGCATATCGCTGGGTGGAATGGGTTATTTCACTCCGCGCACCATCAGGACATCCTGTGTTGCCCAGCCCAATATTATCCTGGCGTTGCTGCCTATTGTCGCGCGTGCAAAACCGCTGCGACCATGTGTTCCCAAAACCAGCAGTTCAGCGTTTGTCTGTTCGATCTTGTTTTGCAATACCGTCCCCAGGTTGCCCTCTTCAATCGACGCGTTGAGGCGCTTGGACGTTTTGTCATCAATGATGCGCTTGGCCAGAAAACGGTTCATTAAATCCTGCTCTTCCGCCTTTACCTCGATCTTGACCTGGTCGGACTTCAGCCATGTCTCGTAAGGTATATGGTAAGCGTGCACCAGATGCAGCGCGGGTTTGGGGAAAAGCTCTGCTGCGGTATTAAGTGCTTCCATCGAACAGTCGGAAAAATCGGTGGCGATAACGATATTTTTATAACGATCCAGCGGTTTGCGTTTGACGATCAACACCGGCACTTTCGCGTGGCGAATGAGCTTATCCACCGGATGCCCCAACAAGATATCACCTACACTGTTATAGCGCGCAACGCCGGTGACAATAACGCCGCAACCTTCCCGCTGTGCCACTTCATCAATTGCATCTGCAACGATGCCTTCCTCGACCAGTATCTTCGCTTCGCCCTTGATCCGCGGCAGCTCCGCCCGCATCCGCGTTTCAATATCCAATGAAGTTTTTGACCGATCTTCTGGCCGAGTCGGGTCCAGAACGTGCAGCAGGATCAGCTTCACCTTCCATTCCTGTGCCAGTTGCACAGCACGTTCTATCGGCCGGTCACAGCGCGCGGATAAATCGGTGGCGACCAGAACGGGTTTATGTGCGGCGATCATTCTGGGCATCCTTTAGCAACTTCGGCAGGCCGCTCCCGGTCCTCCGTCGGGGGACGACGGGAGGAACTAAGAGCGGCCTGCCGATACAATCAACTTGCTTGCCAGCCGAAAGGCTTTTTAACTGGCGTTGATCGGTATCTTTCTTTCCTTTTGAATAGCTTCTGCGCTTTTCGGAATGTGCACCGTCAACAGCCCGTCTCTGGCGTCAGCCGTGATCTTTTCGTGATCAATGCCATTTGGCAATTTTATCGCACGTTCAAAGCGTCCATATTGCCGTTCGGAAAACATGAAACTCTCACCCTCTTCCTCGTGGCTTTCGGATTTTTCGCCAGACAGGCGCAGCATGCCATCGGACAGCTTGATCTCGATATCGTCGCTATCCATACCGGGAATTTCTGCAACCAGCTCAAACTCATCCTTCTTGTCGCGCAGTTCAACGACAGGATCGGCATTATCGTAAAACTTCTGCATCAAACGCGAGCCAAAGGCGTTGCCCGGTGTATCGTCAAATATCCGGTCGAACTCGTCGCGCAGACGGGATAGCGGTTCCCACATATTGCCTCTGATCACCGGTACGGATTGTGCCTTGGGGTGCTGCTTCTCTGCCGGTAATTTCGATTTCTTCTTGCTCATTATCTATATCCTCGATTGGTTTTGAATCATTTTACCCCCTGTCACGAATAAGTTTAAATTATTGGACCCACGCATAGAATCAGTGGTCTTCCCTACGTATAATTACGTAGTGCTCTGGCATTCCCCGTTGCTGTCTGGTGCTATCGTCGGTTATTCTTGCCGGAATTTGAGTATCCGCGCTTCCGCTTTTTTGATCTGTCTGCTTTAGAAAGGTTCTAATGGCCGCTATCGGTATCTCGAATATGGATCGTTCTGCCTATCTTGCGGCCGCATTTGATTCGCTTCCGGAATGCACGGGCATCCTCGGACCGGATCTTCAGGTAATCGAGATGAATCCGGCAGGACTCAGAAAATTTGGTGTATCCCGTGTTTCGGAGCTACCCGAGGGCATACCCGTTTCCCGCATTGCCGAAGCCGATCGCGAAGAATATCGTGCGAATGCGCTGGCCGTGCTGGCCGGAGATGCAGACGCAGCAGATCGGGTTTTGCGTGTGGGGCTGATCTCGGGCGATGGCCAAGCCCGTCCCATAGAATGCAGCATGACGCCGCTGAAAGATGATAGCGGAGAGATTATTGCGGTTATCGTCACTTCACGCGACATGAGTCGATGGCAGGATGCACTCAATGAAGTCGAGCAGTCGAACGCGATATTGCAGTCAATTTTGACAACGATTCCCGACGCCATGATTGCCATTGACGAACAGGGGACTATCATCCTTTTTAGCAAAATGGCGGAACAGATGTTCGGATATCAGGAAAGTGAAATACTGGGTAAAAGCGTCGACATATTGATGCCCAAAAGCTATGGAATATCCCATCAGACTTTTGTAGACCGCTATCTGCGAACCGGAATGAAGCAGATAATCGGGACCGGGAGAGCGCTGAAAGCCCGTCATAAGGAAGGAACAATATTTCCCATTCAGGCCTCCATCGGAGAGATCAGGGTCGCGGGTCAGCGCCGGTTCACCGGTTTCTTTATCGATTTGACCGAAAAGCAGCAAACCGAGGCCCAGTTACAGACTCTCCAGCTCGAGTTGCAGCACGCGTCCAGAGTGAGCGACGTGGGCACGCTCGCATCCTCACTGGCGCATGAATTGAACCAGCCCCTTACCGCCATCGCCAACTATCTCTCCACCGGGCGCGATATTTTGGACGACCTGAAATCCGAAAATGTCCACCTGCTTCAGGAAGCGCTGAATGAAAGTGTCGCTGAATCCCTGCGCGCCGGAAAAATCGTGCGCCGCCTGCGTGAGTTTGTCTCGAAAGGCGATATCAGGATGGAAGTTCTGTCGATGGCAGATCTTGTAAATGATTCGAAAACACTGGGATTGATTGACGCCCGCGTCAAAGGAGTGGAATATAGTTTCGATATTCGCCCAGACATAAACCATGTGCTGGCTGACAAGGTGCAAATTCAACAGGTGATGATCAACCTCATCCGAAACGCCATCGAAGCAATGGACGATAGTCCGGTCAAGAAGCTAAGCGTATCGGCCCATACGGCGCCGGACAACCGCGTGGAATTTGTTGTTCAGGATAGCGGCCCCGGCATTTCTCCAGACGTACGGGACCGGCTGTTTGCGCCGTTTGCGACCACCAAAAGCGACGGCATGGGACTGGGTCTGTCGATCTGCAAAACGATCGTTGAGGCGCATGGCGGCAAACTTGTTTTTGAAGACGCACCGGAAGGCGGCACCATTTTCAGATTTTCCCTCAGAAAAGCACCTAAGGAGCACCCCCATGCTGAATGAACGTCTGGTCTATATTGTCGATGACGATGATGCAGTGCGCCGCTCCGCGTCGTTCATGCTGAAACATGCAGGGTTTCAGACACGCTCGTTGGCGTCCGGTGTTGAATTTCTGAAAGAATGCAAAAACGCCGAACGCGGCTGTGTGCTGCTCGACATCAAAATGCCCGGGATGGACGGACTGGAAGTTCAGCAGGAAATGATCGAGAGCGGGATCGACATGCCGGTCATCGTCCTTACCGGCCATGGTGATGTGGAACTGGCAGTCAAGGCGATGCGGGCAGGAGCGGTGAGCTTCATTGAAAAGCCGTACGAAAAAGAAGAATTGATTGCCGCACTGGAAGAAGGCTTTGCACGGCTTGAAAATGAGGACCTCAAGGAAATGGCCTCGTCCGAGGCAAAGGTCCGCCTTGCCTGCTTGACCGGACGGGAACGCGATGTGCTGGAAGGCCTCATGACCGGCTATCCCAACAAGACCATCGCTTATGATCTCGGCATCTCCCCACGCACGGTTGAAATATATCGGGCCAACATGATGGAGAAACTCCGCGTCCGCAGCCTCGCCGAAGCACTGCGGATTGGTTTTGCAGCCGAAAATGGCGAGATCGCCAGAACGCAGGCACCCTTACCCGGCAATCCGGTCAGCAGTTGAGTAGTCATTCAAATTTCCAACTGGATCTCAGGAAAGGATTTTGTCGAAATTCGGCCTCTTTTTAAGGCGGCGGACTCAGGCATCATTCGCGAATAAACTGGGAAAGCCAAGTCATTGAAATAATGGTGCGCCCGACAGGATTCGAACCTGTGGCCCCCAGATTAGGAATCTGATGCTCTATCCGACTGAGCTACGGGCGCATTGTGATTGCGGCTTTAGCTATATTGGGAAGCTTGCACCAGAATCAATTTTTGGATTCTGGTGGTACAACCGGCAAAGGCAGCGATAGTGCTGCGATGCCCTCTTCCGCCAAATCGGCGACCTCGTCTTGCGATGCGGTCCCGTGAATGGGTTTTTCGTCCGCCTCGCCATAATGGATATCACGGGCTCGATCGGCAAATTTGTCGCCGACCCACTCGGAATTAGTGAGCAGTTTTTCCTGGGCCTTTGCCAGCTTGCCAATCATTTCCCGATATTCGGCAGGCACGGCCATATCATTGCCGACCGGCTTGGCGACGCTCGGTTCGAGATGCTTTTCCGGTGATTTGGCAGCCACAGATATTTGATTCCCCTTCTTGCCCACATTGGGCGCCATGGCGGCCTTGGCAATCTTCGTGCTGCCACAGGCAGGACAGTTCACTAGTCCCCGATTCTGTTGGTCGTCATAGTCCCGGGAAGATCCAAACCAACCCTCGAATTGATGGCCTCCATCTGCGCATATCAAGTCGAAAACTATCATGTCATTTTTGCCGGCAGTTCAAATTTTCTGCGGTTGGCAACAGCGGGAACCCGTGCACGCACCTCCTGCACTGCCCTCAAACTCAGGTCACAGAAACCAAGCCCGTTCTCCTCACCCATGTCGAGCAATATTTCACCCCAGGGATCGACCACCATCGAGTGGCCCCAGGTTGAACGGCCATCGGCGTGTCCGCCATATTGCGCCGCTGCAACAACAAAGGCTCCTGCCTCGATCGCGCGCGCGCGCAGCAATATCTCCCAATGGGCTTTCCCGGTCGGAACCGTAAAAGCGGCCGGAATGGACAAAATTTCGGCCCCGGCATTGGTCATGGCTTCGTACAGCCCCGGGAAACGGACATCATAGCAAATGGACAATCCCAGCACTGCATCGGGGATCGCCGCCACAATAGCATTGTGACCGCCTGTATATGCGCTGGATTCCCGCTGCGTTTCATCCGGACCAAGATTTACATCAAACAAATGAATCTTGTCGTACCGAGCGGTAATTTCACCGTCAGGATTGATCAGGTAGGAGCGATTGACCCATTTCTCTCCGGGTTTGCCTGAAACCTGCACCGCAAGAGACCCAAGCTGCACCCATATGCCAGCCTTTTTGGCTTCCGAACGGGCCGTTGACAGTACGACATCATCCGCTTCGTTCCGGATCGTTCCGGCCGCTCGCGACCGATTCCGATCCAGCAATCCGGTCATTTCCGGCGTAAATATCATCGCTGCCCCGCCCGCCGCAGCGTCAGCGACAAACGAAGAGAGCTGTCTGGCATTTTCATCCGGATCAATGCCGCTGCACATCTGGGCAAGAGCGATTTTCAAAACAGATCAGCCTGCCAGAAGTTTATCAAGTTCACCGGACCTGTCCAATGCGGCAAGGTCGTCCGAACCGCCGATATGGCGGCCGTCGATAAATATTTGCGGAACAGTCATACTACCGCCAGAACGCTGGATCATTTCCTCGCGTTTCTTGCCGCCCATGGTGATGTCAGTCTCCGCGAAACTCACATCCTTTTTTTTCAGCAAGGCCTTGGCCCTGAAACAGAAACCGCAGGTAAACTTTGTGTATATTTCAACTTTCGCCATCTTTTTTCTTTCTACCATCGGTCAGCAAATGGGCTGTTAGCGCAGGGAATTCAAGCGATCCCTATCGGTTCAAGCTTCTAGCCATTTTCGTAATCGCTTATAACCCGAGCCCAGCAGAAAACGAGCACTTGTTCTGCGCCAGCCTTTTTGAGCAGCCGTGCACAAGCATTGCTCGTCGATCCGCTGGTGTAAACATCGTCGACCAACAGAACCGACTTGCCGGCGAGGCTTGACTGCGCGCCGCCGCGAAGCGCAAACGCCGTTTCAACGGTTCTTTGTCGCTGTTTACCGTTGAGGCCTCTAAGCGGAGGGGTGGCTATACGGCGAACAATGGCGTCGCAGTTCATCCCGATACCGGTGTATCGGGTGAGTTCCCTCCCGATCAGAACGGACTGGTTGAACCCCCGGCGCCACAAGCGCGATCGGTGGAGCGGCACCGGAACGATGACCGTATTCTCGGAAAATTCCTGGACGAATTTCTGCAGATGTTCAGCGATCAATCTCGCGAGTCCCAACCGGGTCCCGTATTTCAAGCGCATCGCGATCAGCGAACTCCGGTCATCATAGCGCACCACGGCCCGGACCCCGTCGTGGACCGGTGGATCTGTCAGGCATTTTAAACAAAGCCTGTCGTCAGGGCCGTCAAAGGCCTGAGGTAATCCGCAAGCGGCACACCAGGGCTTCGCCAGAAAATCCAGTCTTTGCCAGCAAGACAGGCAGAACCGGTTATCCGCTTCCACCGTAACGCCGCACACCGGACATCTTGGCGGCAAGGCAAAATCGATCAACGGATGAATCATGGCTGGCAACGGCATTTGATCTTTTTGTCCAGCGCTCCTAAAGCCACAAGACCCTATGACCGATACAGTCAATGTTCCTGAAGTTTTTGACCGGAGACGCAGGCGTATCGTCCGCGATCGCGCTTATGCGCGCGCCGACGGCGAAGACTTTTTCTCAAAGATCATGGCCGAGGAAATTCTTGAGCGTCTGGACGTGGTCAAGCGTTCATTTCGCCGAGCCCTGATAATCGGGCTACCGGCAGAGCGGGTTGGAAGAGAGTTGCAGGCGCGCGGCATGAAAGTGGTTTTCGCAGACTCCAGCGCTCGGGTCGCGAAAGCGCTCAGCGGGGTTATATGCGATGATGATCGTCTGCCTTTCGCTGATCACAGTTTTGATTTGATCATCAATATGGGCTCTCTGGACACCATCAATGATCTGCCCGGCGCGCTGGTGCTGTTCCGGAGAATATTGGTTCCGGATGGACTGTTATTGGCCGCCCTGATCAGTGCCGAAAGCTTCCCTTCGCTCAAATCCGTGATCATGGAGGCCGAGGGCGACCGGGTCTCCGCCCATATCCATCCGCAAATCGATGTGCGAACGGCTGGCGATCTCCTGGCGCGTGCGGGGCTGACCATGCCGGTGGCGGACAGCGACAGCCTGCATCTGAAATATTCAAGCCCCCGACGTCTGATATCCGATATAAGGGATGTCGGCGGGAGCAATATCATGAGCGCTAATCTGTCTGCGATCAGACGGAAGGTCTATACACGCATTCAATCTTCCTTCACCGCTCAAGCAGGAGCGGACGGAAAATTCTCCGAAAGCGTCACCCTATTGTATCTTTGCGCGTGGGCGCCTCACCCCGACCAGCCAAAACCGGCGCGGCGAGGCAGCGGACAGGTATCTCTCACAACCACGCTTTCCGGGGGTGGCGAAAGCGGAGCGAATGATTAACCCGGAGTCCGAAGAAGGTTAGACAGCGTGCGAACCAGGGGAATATCTGCCGGCGGCATCGGAAGGTCCTGCATTGCCTCTACCGACAACCATTGCAGATCGAGCGATTCCGGGCTCTGGATATGTCCTGCCCATTTGCGACATATATATAGAAGGAGCACCAAATGCTGCTCGTCCAGAGCCTCGCTGGCGAAGGCGGCAGGCCCTATATCCGGCTTTTCGACGATGATACCTAATTCTTCGTTCAATTCGCGAATCAGAGCGGTCTCGGGAGTCTCGCCTGTCTCAACCTTGCCTCCCGGGAACTCCCAGAGCCCGGCCATCGGCTTGCCTTCCGGTCGCTTTTGCAGGAGAATTCTGCCATTCTGATCCATCAGAGCGGCGGCAGCGACGAATAGATATGTCGGATTTTTTTCCATTTTTTTGTGTGGTGTAAGGATTTTGTTAATCCAATTCTGTGAAACCGGTCTTGTTCACGACTTAGCAGAACTTTATCCGCGTCGAGAGAGACATGATTGAACTTTTTAAAAAATTATATCTTTCTGACAAGGGTGCGACGGCTGTTGAATATGGTCTGATACTGGCTCTCATCGCGCTGACCGCAATGGTTGCGATTTCCGGTGTGGCCAACACAACCGTAAACATGTGGAACGATGTTGCCAACGAGGTAACGGAGGTTTCATAAATAGCTTTCGCGCTTAATCTTTTGGTAAGGATTCTACTCTAGGCTATTGAATATTGGATATAATATATATTCAATTGGGTAAGTGAAGTTTGTCAAATCTAGGAGACCAGACATGAAAATCGTACGCAAAATGTTCAAGAATGAAGAAGGCGCCACGGCTATTGAATATGGCCTGATTGCTGCTTTGATCGCTGTCGCAGCTATTGTTGCAATGGGTTCGCTGGGCGAAACCCTCTCCAATACCTTCAATGAAGTAGACTCCTCAATGAGTGGTGCATAACACGACCAAACGTTTATTAATCTTCGGATTATTGGTAAAAGAAGACGGCAGCCCTAGGGTTGCCGTCTTTTTTGCGCGCAACAACGTCAGTAGGTTATAATTTTTACCTTCTGCCCCGCTCGCAACCCGTCTGTGGCACGCAATCGGTTGAGCACCAGGAAACGATCCTGCTGATAGGCCGAATAAGCCATTCGCGAAGACAGACTTGAAATTGTATCTCCGCTTTTTACGGTCACAACATCGACCTTGCGTGGTTTGATCGCGACCGCTTCGGCTGCAGAAAGCCTTGTAACGCTCTGATACATCGGCGAAAAAACCGAAGCGCTTCCAGCCGGGGTAATAGTAGCGAAATGGAAGGCGCTGTTTTTTGAGAACTCGTAGGCAAAGACGGTCACATCAACCTGACCGTTACTGCCGTCGACGCGTGCCATAGCATAGGATGCCGGTAACCCGTTGACGGTGGTTCTCTCTATCGCACCATAAGAAATGGATTTTCCTTCGCCAGCAAGGCTTTTGAAAGCCGCGTCGATATAGGAGGCCATATTGCCGTTATACGAGGCAGTGGTGAATCGCCCCTGCCCGCTAGACCCGGTTATCGCGACTGCGCGCGCTCCATTTTGCATAGCAAAACCGTTCGGAACACTGAATTTCAGCTTCAGGTCAGGATGCAGGAAACTATTTCCTTCGATCACTCCTTGCTTGGGATCATCTCCATATAGAATTCCGTCCAGTTTTTGCAAAAATTGGTCTCGATTGCGAACACCACCAGAACCGGCGATTTTCTTAGCAACGGTTGATGCGCGCGAAACCCGGCGTGCGGGATCAGGGTGTGTGCTGGCCCATTCAGGCGCACTGCGGGCGTCACGACCCGCTGCCCGGACATCGATCGCTGATTGTGCCGCGAGCGAATATAGCATTGTTGAAAGCGCCTGAGGATCGTAGCCAGCCGAAGACAGATAACGAATTCCCAGATCGTCGGCTTCATATTCCTGTTTGCGCGAATATTTAAGCGTCAACAATTGACTGCCTGTACCGAACACTTCCTGCCCGATCCGTCCGATAGCGGAATCGCCCAACAGAACCTGAGATCCTATTTGACCCAGAATGCCCAAAATGCTGTTGCGGGTGGCCGCCTTTTGCCGTTTTTCACTGTGTCTCGCAGCAACATGACCGACTTCATGGCCGAGGACACCAGCCATCTCCGCTTCATCATTCATCAGCGCCATCAATTGCCGTGTGAGATAGACATATCCTCCCGGAATGGCAAAAGCGTTGTTAACAGGACTATTGAGCAGCGTTACAGTAAAATCGCTGCGAGCGTTCCCCAGCCCCGATTGCACTGCAATATTTTGTCCTACGTCGACGACATAACCAACCTGAGGGCCTGTATATGCGCCGCCAAACTCCTCAAGCAATTGTGGATGGGCTTCGGCCCCTTTCTGTTTTTCCGCCGCAGATATGGATCGGGATTCACCCGACTGATTGCCGGCAGAATTCACCGCACCGGCATCGGCTCCGCTGCCCGTGCAGGCTACAAGAGCGACTATTCCTGCTGCGCTCATCAATCTTGTGGTCAGTCGTGTCGAAAATTGTCTCATAGAAAGCTCCTCATGGTCGCAATGTATAAGAACGAACCAACCGGTAAAGGGTTCCGTGTGTAAAATGACGTATCTCTTTCACGGCACCGCGAAAGCTATACTCGTCGGTTAAAGCGCACCAATCTGAAGAAATTTTTCCCGACGCAATTTTCTCAGCGCCTCGCGGTCGAACTTCTCGAGCTGTGCAAATTCTTCTTCGATCGCTTTGCTCAGCGTTGCGATAGCCAATTTCTGGTCGCGGTGTGCACCACCCGCAGGTTCCGAGATGATCCGGTCGATTACACCCAGTTTTTTGAGGTTTTGGGCGGTGATTTGCATTGCGTCTGCAGCGACATCAGCCTTGTCACCGGTGCGCCACAGGATGGAGGCGCAACCTTCAGGTGAAATGACCGAATAGACTGCATGCTCGAACATCAGCACACGTTCTGCAGCAGCCAGAGCTACGGCACCGCCGGATCCTCCTTCGCCAACGATTATCGCTACCATCGGGACGCCCAGCGAAAGACATTTTTCGGTCGAGCGGGCTATTGCTTCGGCTTGTCCTCGTTCTTCCGCCGACACGCCAGGAAATGCGCCCGAGGTATCGACCAAGGTCAAAACCGGAAGCGAAAACCGATCGGCCATATCCATCAGGCGGATCGCCTTGCGATATCCTTCCGGCTTTCCCATTCCGAAATTGTGCCGCAAGCGGCTTTGAGTATCATCGCCCTTTTCGTGGCCGATGACGACCATCCGACGGTCTCCCATTCGAGCGAAGCCGCCCATAATGGCCTGATCATCACCAAAATTTCGGTCGCCCCCCAGCGGCAAAAACTCATCGAATAGCCCTGCTGTAAAATCTTTGAAATGCGGGCGTTCCGGATGGCGGGCGACCTGAGTTTTTTGCCAGGGAGTCAGCTTCGCGTAAGTATCGGCCAGCATCTTGGCTGATTTGGTCTGCAGTTTCTCGATTTCCGCTTCGAGATCAAGCGAACCCTCGTCCGCTGTATCTCTTAGTTCAAAAATGCGGGATTCGAGAGCCGCGATCGGTTTTTCAAAATCGAGATAAGATGTCATGGAAAAGAGTTAGAACCGCACAAGCGAAACGTCAACGCGCGAGATTTCGCTGACTCAACGGATGACGATTGTTCACCAGTTCGACCAGACGCGCGCTGTCTATGTGCGTGTAGATTTGCGTTGTACTGATGTCACTATGACCCAACAACGTCTGCAAGGCCCTCAGATCTGCTCCCCCTTCCAACAAATGAGTGGCAAATGCATGGCGCAAGACATGCGGGCTGATAATTGCCGGGTTAATCCCGGCCCGGGCAGCATGCTCCTTGATAATCTGATACAGTCTAATCCGGCTGATATGGCCCTTTCGCGAAGGAAACAGCCATTTCTCCTTCGGATCCACTTGCGCCGCCCAGCGGTGTACGGCTGCGCGGGCCTGTTGCGAAATCGGAACCAAGCGCTCCCTTCCCCCTTTTCCCTTAATAATCAAATAGGGCTTGTCGCCAGAAATTGATGACCGCTGTAAGCTCACCAGTTCGCTGGCTCTAAATCCTGAGCCGTAAAGCAGTTCCATTATCGCGGAAAGCCGGATCGTGGCCGGCTTAACCGGTTTGCAATCCAGTCCTTCGGCTATCAACCGGAATAAACTTGCGATGTCCGCGTGAGACAGAGTCTGGGGTAAAGACCGAACCAATCCCGGCCGGGGCAGCGCGTCAGACGGATCATTCTCGCGAAAGCCTTCTTCAACGAGAAATCCGAAATAACGCCGCAAACTCGACGATTTGCGCGCGACGGTGCTATTTTGCAAATCACGCCAATGAGAGGACAAATTCTTGATCGTCTCCCGGTCCGCGCTCGACAATGAGCCTCCGGTGATTGCCGACGCCTGTTCCAGATCTGTCCGATAGGCAGACAAAGTATTCTGAGTTGCACCTGTTTCTGCGACGAGCATTTCGAGAAAACGTTCGATCAGATTGGCATCATCACTCATATCTTGCACGAATAGACCTCACAGCCTTCAAAGCAAAGCCTATGTCCGAGACAGGGCTTCAGCCGCAATCATCCGAGCTTCAGGTTCAAGACCGACGCGTTGCAGGCTTTGGGTGATATGATAGAGGTGCAATGGCGACATGGCGCGCCAGTTCCTGCCTTGCATACCAACAGCGGCGAGCAGGGCTACGGTTCCTTGCTGGCCACGCCGAGCGGCCGACTGGATTGCTCTGGTCCACCGGGTGGAGCGGCCAAGGTCCAGGTCCAAATCACTCGCAAAATCATCGATTGCCTGCTGGTCCGCTCGTCCCAAGCCGGCCACTGCCGCCAGTAAAAATTTGCTGCGTAGTTGCCCTTCACTGGTATCATTGTCGCCGAAATCATCCAGTCCACCGTAGGAGATAGAATTTTTTCTGCTCGGCGAAGCTACTGCCAACAAAGCCCAGCCATCACTGCCCTGATCGACAATATCGGTCCATCTTACAGCACTGCGGTCAAGTCCGGCGGTCAGCATCGAGGCAATAAGATCTGTGCTCTGATCGCTGAGCGCATCTGTCGGCGGAATCTTGGCTGCGGCGCGAGCGGTCAGTATTTTCGCCGAGTATCGCGTCAGCCGACCTTTTGACCGGTCCCATAAATTTCGCATCGCTGCGAGGCGGGATTCCGCCGTGTCATTAGTGTATGCCTGACGCAATACGGACGCCAGAGCCCTTCGATCATCGCTCGCTTCAGGATCATCATAGGTTGCAGCGTACAAGTCGACCATTGCCTGACTTGAAACCACACCGATGGCGGCTGCAATATCAGCCGCTTTCATCCGCGAATCCATTGAAAGCATGGGTTCTCGGACGCGCCATCCCTGCACATGGCGACCGGCCTGGGCGTACAGACGATCGGGCGGTTCCACACCTGTGGCCAAACCCAGGCCAAAGCGCCAGTTGTTGAAAAATTCAATATCATCCCAAAGAATGGTTACGGCCCTGCGCCCTTCGAAGCCCGCACCAATCGTCTTTTCCGCCAGCAAATAGTCAATGCCGGTGGCTGCTTTGTCCCGTCGCGCTCGCTGAAGCAGGCTGGTCGCTCGGGTTTGCTCTCCCGCAAAAGACGCACAGATGGGTCGAAACATGGTCCATGTTGGTGCGTCGCTGACTCGTGCCCCCGCATCTACCAGAGGACAAATGCCGGCAGGATCGGCGGTTGCCAGATGTGCCTGCATCGCCACTTCGTAGAGTCGCGGCGTATAGTTTCCGCCATCCACCTTCAATACCAGCGAGCGAGCAGCATCGGCCTCGCCCATGAGCAGCAAACGCCAAGCTCTTTCGGCAGTCCAATCCGCGGGATTCACATTTTCGGGACTGGTGACCTTGCTGAGCAAGGTGCGACGGAGCAGTATCGATCCCCAGCGGGAAATGATTGGACCATCAAGGTTTTTGATCAGGTTTGTCAGATATTGGCCACCCTCTTCGCCGAAGGCATCTTTCGACAGGCCATTGTAGTCCGGCGTTAAAACGCCAATTTCTGCCGTTGACCGCTTTTCCCCTGCGGACAGACTATATTGGGGCTGAAGTGCATCATCCAGGGCGTCGAGATCGAGTTCACCATTCTCGTCCAGCGTCAATGAGGGCAAGTCGGGGGCAAGTTCAGCAACATTACGGTCCCCACTAGGCTTACTCGATGGATCGTCGAGTTGCGGTGTTGCAGGCTGCGCCGACGCCGGACCCTGAGCCGGTGTCGGTGCGATCACGGGCGCAGAGCTCGGCGCAGGAGCAGGCTCTCCGAATCCGGGTGGCAGCAGCGACTCCGGCGAATCCTGACCCAGTACCGGTATCGCTACCGCTAGAGCGCCAAGGCTCACAACGGCCAGAGATAAGTGCTTGATACGCATTCGCATCTTATTGCAGATCATTACCAATTACAGGCTTTTCAACCGGTTGCAGCGGCTGCTCGACATCCATCGACGCCAGAAAAACAGCCGCACCAATCACGATTACGACAAACAGAATTAAATAGACCAACTTACGTGGCATCAAGGTGCCTCAATCTTTCAAACGGTTAAAAAATAGCATAATCGGCATTGGAAATTGCACCCGCAGCCAACCGCTGTATAGCCTTTGCCCCAATGGACAAAAACATAAAAGCCTCTTTCGACAATTCCGCAGGAAATTCCGGTGGAAAACCAGATTTCGTGCCAGACCAGTCGATTGTACTGGTCGGTTTGATGGGAGTCGGCAAAACCACGGTGGGTCGGCGCTTGGCTAAACGGCTGGGCATTGCCTTTGTCGATGCGGACGAGGAAATCGAGCGGGCGGCGGGTCTATCCGTCGAAGAAATTTTCGAACGCTTTGATGAAGATTATTTCCGTGACGGAGAGCGGCGGGTCATAGCCCGTCTGCTGGAAGGCAAGCGTCGGGTTATCGCGACCGGCGGTGGCGCGTTCATGAATGACCAAACCCGCGCGCTGATTCTGGACAAGGCAATCGCAATCTGGCTCGACGCTGATCTGGATACCCTAGTAAAACGTGTTGCTCGGCGCGATACCAGACCACTGCTAAAATCCGGTGATCCAGCCAAGATCCTGGCCGGTCTGGCGGCGACCAGAAATCCCGTTTATGCCACTGCACATATTCATGTTACGGGCAATGATTCGCCCCATGAAATCACTGTAGAGAAAATTATCGAGGCATTGCAGCGTTGACCCAAATCATTGTTGAACTAGGCGCCCACAGCTACCCGATTCTGGTTCAGCCCGGCGCTCTGGAGCTGGCAGCGACATATCTCGGGAGATTTGCCAACAATCACCGGCTTTTCATCCTGACCGATGAAAATGTCGGCTCGCAATTGCTGCCGACATTGCAGCAAGCCTTTGACGGAAGCGGGATCGACCTTGTCGTGAATATCCTGCCCGCGGGGGAATCGAGTAAAAGCTGGTATCAACTGGAACTGGTGACCGACTGGCTATTGGCAAAGGGCATCGAGCGTTCCGACACGCTCGTGGCGCTCGGTGGCGGCGTAATCGGTGATCTGGCCGGATTTGCGGCAGCAATTGTCAAGCGCGGTTGCGGGTTCGTGCAGATACCCACCAGCCTACTCGCGCAGGTGGATAGCAGCGTCGGTGGCAAGACTGCGATTAACAGTTCCGCCGGGAAAAACCTGATCGGCAGTTTTAACCAACCCCGGTTCGTATTGATTGATCCACTCGTATTGAACAGCCTGCCCGATCGGGAATTGCGGGCCGGATATGCCGAGGTGGTCAAATATGGATTGATCAGCGACGCCAATTTTTTCGCCTGGTGCGAGGCAAATGGCGGCAGGATTCTGAACCGTGATCCCGATGTCCTCAGCGAAGCGATTGTCCATAGCGTACGCGCCAAGGCGCTGATCGTCGGAGAAGACGAGAAAGAGCTCAGCGGCAGACGTGCCCTTCTCAATCTGGGCCATACATTCGGTCACGCGCTGGAAGCGAAAACCGGTTTTTCGGACAAGCTCGTCCATGGGGAAGCGGTCGCTGCCGGCATGGCGCTGGCTTTCGGATATTCGGTGCGGCGCGGACATTGCGATTCTGCAGAAGCAGAACGGGTTATCAGGCACCTGAAGGCGGTTGGTTTGCCTTACAGCCTGGCCACAGCATCGGTTCGGGCCTCGGGCCAGCGCTTGGTGGATCATATGATGCACGACAAGAAAATGAGCGGAGGCACTCTCCCGTTCCTGCTGGCCAACGGCATCGGTCAATCCTTTCTGGCAAACGATGTGGAACTCGATGACGTCGCGGCATTTCTGGACGAGTCGGCCTAACCAGCCCCGACAAATCAAAGATCAGGGTTCCTCCGCAAGATCATTTCCGAATCTGAGTTCCGCGCCAGCGAACATGTCACCTCCGGACTTCACTTGCGCTTCCAGCCGGTCGCAATCTCGCTGCCGGAATTCTTCGTCGACCTCGTCAATCAGGCTGTCATCGATATCAATCGCGTACATCGTCTGCCTGGCAAGATTGATTGCCGATTCAAAAACCTCCCGCTTCATCCCCACAATACCGAGTCCCTTGAGCGCGATCAGTTGGCGGCGGTCGTAGACCCGAACGAACATCTTGGTTTCGGGAAAAGACTGGACGATTTCACGAACTCTCGCGGGGCCGAAGCTCTGATCGTCCATGCAGAAGACAATGGCGTCGGCGTCATGCGCACCCGCGCGACGCAGCAGATCCACTCGAGTACCATCGCCATAGAACACCTTGGCACCATATTGCTGGTGAAGATCGATCTGTTCGGGCTTGATATCGATCAGCGTCAACGGGATTTTGGCAGCCAACAGCATCTGGGAGACGGTCTGGCCAAATCTCCCCTGCCCCACGACGATGACCGAGGCTCGCCCGGCTTTGCCAGGATCCTCGAGATTCGTTGATGTCTTGCTTCTTCCATTGCTGAACCGCCGCGCGAGCAGCATCAGAATAGGAGTGGTCGCCATGGAAATGGTGATAATCGCTCCGAACAGACTGCTTGCTTCGGGTTCGATCAACAGCGCTTTTTCAGCCTCCGAGAACAGCACAAATCCAAATTCTCCACCCTGGCTAAGCAACAGTCCCATCACCAGAGCCGGGTTGGTATCCATCCCGAAAAGCTTGCCGAGTCCGAAAATAATAGCGATTTTGACGGCGACCAACGCAAAAGCGGCACCGACGACAAAGGCGGTATTTTCGGCTACAACATCGAGGTCCAGCATCATGCCCACGGCAAGGAAGAAGAAACCCAGAAGCAATGACCGGAACGGATCAATATCGGCTTCAAGTTCATGGCGGTAGGGAGAATTGGCAAGCATCACACCAGCGATAAATGCGCCCAGCGCCGGGGACAGCCCGATAAATTCCATCAACGCCGCGCTGCCGAATACAGCGACAAGACCAGCGACAATGAACAGTTCGCGCTCGGCAATCCTGCCAATCACTTTCAGCAACGGCTGCAATAGATATTTGCCGGCCAGAATGAGCCCACCGATCGCAAGAATCGCATAAATTGCCGTCAGCCATCCGGATTGCCCGCCGTCTTCCTGTGGTGCCCGCGATAACGCAGCGATTATGGTCAGCAGCGGGATAATCGAGAGATCCTGAAACAACAGGATCGAGAACGTCTTTTCCCCGCTCGGCGTGTTCATTCTACCCGAAGATCGCAGCATGGGCAGCACCTGCGCAGTTGACGAAAGCGCCAGCGGCAAGCCGATCGCGATAGAGGCAGCGAGAGTGAAGTTGGTTGTCGCCATAATCAGCAGGAACAGTGCGATACCGCACAGCACAACCTGGCTGAAACCGAGTCCGAAAATCGCCTGGCGCATACGCATGAGCCGCGCGGGCGCCAGTTCCAGTCCGACGATGAAAAGCAGAAGAATGATACCGATTTCGGAGAATTCAAGGATGGTTTCGGCGTTGCTGATCAACTGGAAACCTTGCGGCCCGATCAATATCCCGGCGATCAGATAACCGAGAACCGCGCCGATCCCAAACCGGCGGAACACAAGCACCATGACCAGCGCTGCGCCCAGCATGACGAAACCGCCGAGCAGCAGATCGGCCATATGGGTCTCCGCTTCCATGCTTCAGGCAGCCTTTCGTTTGGCGGCATCGGTAAAGGCGGCGATCAGAGCATCATAAGGGAGCAGAATAGCGGCATGGCGCCCCTGATGATCCTTTGCCGCGATCAGTTTATCCATATTTTGCCATTCGCCCGGTGATTCAACATTGCCGTCGAAAAAAGCTTCCAGTCCGGCACGGGCGTGGACGATATCATTGATAGTGCGACCGATTGCTTGTGCCCCCAAGATGGCAGCTGAGGCTTGTCCCAGCGCACAGGCATTGATGGTCAATCCCATATCTACCAACACGCCATTCTCTGCGATCATCACGTCTGCGGTAACTACACTCCCGCAGGTGCGGGATCGCAGTTCGGCGCTGCCGTCAGGGGTTTCCAGACGCTGCTGATGCGGAATCGAAACCGCGAGACGCAAAATATCGCGCGTGTATAGTACCTCGCTCACTCGTTCGCCTCCATTGCATCATCGGCCATTGTCGGCGATTCCTGCACAAAATCAACCATCGCATTTCCGCTGGCGTTGAGCAGCGGATAGGTGCGCGATCCCGACAGCCACGCCGGCCTGGCGGCTTCCGCACCATACATGCTGTCATAGACCAGAACCACCAGCAAATAGAGCAATGTCGCCCCGACGAGACCCTTGACCATGCCGAAACCGAATCCAAGCACCCGATCAATCGGGCCGAGCATCGATTTGCGCGATTTGGCACCAATGGATCGGGCGATCCACCGGCTCACCGCATAGGTCACAATTACTATTGCAGCAAAGGCGAGCATCGAGGCACCGCTGTCGCTGCCCACCGGATCAATCAGGCGATCGGTGAGCGGCGTGTGCAGCGTCCGAACGCCGATAACGACCAATATCCAGGCGCCCAAAGACAGCGCTTCCTGAACGAAACCCCGAAGGAAGCCGAGGACCGCTGCCCCCCCCATTAAAACCAACACAAAAATATCAAGACCCGTCATGACGCCTAGCTAGTCACGGTCAAGCATATGGTCAACGAGATTGGCGAGTTTGGCAAATTGCAGCTTTTTCATTGCGCCGCCGCTCTTTTCACCGGATGCCGGGATCAGTGCGCGGTCGAAGCCGAGTTTGGAAGCTTCTTTCAAGCGGAGCGGCGTGCGGGAGACGGGACGGATTTCGCCGGACAGAGCAATTTCACCAAATATCACGGCGTCGCTCGGTATCGGACGTTCGGCATGCGCCGAAATCAGCGCCGCTGCTACGGCCAGATCGGCCGCGGGATCGGTTAACCGGTAACCTCCTGCAACATTGAGATAGACTTCCGCGCCGGAGAAACTGAGTCCGCACCGCGCTTCAAGAACCGCCAATATCATCGCCAGCCGAGCACCGTCCCATCCGACCACCGAACGCCGAGGCGTTGCGCCGCTCGCTAGTCTGACGGTCAGTGCCTGGATTTCCACCAGCACCGGTCGGGTGCCTTCCAAAGCCGGGAACACGGTTGCTCCGGTGACCTCCTCGCTGCGATCGGTCAGGAACAGTGCGGACGGATTGGACACTTCCGCGAGGCCCGCCTCCTCCATCGCAAACACCCCGATTTCGTCGGTTCCGCCAAAGCGGTTCTTGATCGCGCGCAGGATTCTGTATTGGTGGCTGCGCTCACCCTCGAAGCTCATCACCGTGTCGACCATATGCTCGAGCACACGGGGGCCGGCGATACTGCCATCCTTTGTAACATGGCCGACGAGCATGACCATCGTGCCGTGTTCCTTGGCGAATTTGATAATCTCCTGCGCCGAGGCGCGCACCTGGCTAACCGTCCCCGGGGCGCCTTCGATCAGATCGCTGTGCATGGTCTGGATCGAGTCGATCACGACAAAATCCGGCGCATCGCGGCCCAATGTGGTCAGGATGTCGCGCACCGAGGTCGCCGAGGCCAGCTTGACCGGCGCTTTGCCGAGTCCCAGTCGCCTAGCGCGCAGCCGCACCTGATCCGCCGCTTCCTCGCCCGAAATATAGGCTACGGAAAGCCCCGCATCGGCCAGCCGCGCCGAGACCTGCAGCAGAAGCGTCGATTTCCCGATCCCCGGATCACCGCCCATGAGGGTCGCCGATCCGGCCACCAGACCGCCGCCGACGGCACGGTCAAACTCGGCAATGCCGGTCTTTCTGCGCTCGGGCAGTGCGATTTCGCTATCCAGCCCGACCAGCCGCACTTCCCGACCGCCGCTCTGCAAATTATGCCTGGCGGCAAACACGGTTTCGCCCGCTTCCTCAAGCAAGCTATTCCACTCCCCGCAATCGCCGCATTGCCCCTCCCAGCGATGGGCAATCGACCCGCAATTCTGACAGACAAATTTTTTCTTCGGTTTGGCCATATGCGTTTATCTATCAGAACAAAAAAGGAACGCCAGCGGTTTTGCGTCAAAAATTAAAACAGGGTCACACGGGTCACACCCCCTAATCGCGAAAATGGCATGATCCCGAAACGGGGTGCACGGAAACGCGAGCAAGAATGGTTTTGCTCATATGACCACGTTTTGGCTGGTTCATAAATTTAGTTTAACAAAACAGGGGCGATGTAGGAAAGCAAGTTCTGGAACAAGGCGCGAGAAATACATCGAATGATAATATCCCGATCACCAACAACCTTATTCCCGCTTGCACCCTCACCCCCATCCTGTAGTTAAAAAATCATGCGGCAGAAAGAACTCCGACTGGCCTTGATCTGTTATGGTGGTGTTAGTCTGGCCATCTATATGCACGGCATAACCAAGGAAATCTGGAAACTGGCGCAGGCCAGCCGCGATTTTCACGATGGCGCGCGGGTCGACCAGTGCAGCCGCGGCATCTATTATGATATCCTCGAATGGCTGCAGCGGGAAACCGGCACAAGGCTGAGAATATTGCCGGACATTATTTCCGGTGCCAGCGCGGGCGGGATAAACGGGATATTCCTGTCGCAGGCGATCCTGTCCGGTCAGTCGCTGGACCCGCTGACCGATTTATGGCTCGACAACGCCGATGTCGACCGGCTGCTTGATCCCGATGCGCGGCCGCTGTCGCGGTTCTCCAAATTCTGGGCCGAGCCGATTGCGTGGATGGCGCTGGGCCGCAAGGGCGGCACCGTCGAACAGACCGTGTCCAAGGAAGCCCGCGAAGAGGTCAAAATGAAACTCTCGCGCTTCGTCCGCGCGCGCTGGTTTGCACCACCCTTTGGCGGTAAAGTATTCAGCGGGCTGATCTGGGACGCGCTCGCCGCGGTCAGAGCAACCGAGCGGGGTCCGCGCCTGCTCCCGCCGGGCCAGCCGCTCGACCTGTTTGTCACGGTCACCGATTTTGTCGGCCATCCCGAGAAGCTGCAACTGCACAGCCCGCCAGACGCACTTGAAATGGAACATCGCATTACCATCGGCTTTTCGACGAGAGGCAAAAGGGACGACAGCATTGCCGATCCGGCGGCATTGACATTTGCCGGCCGTGCCACCGCCAGTTTTCCGGGCGCCTTCCCGCCGTTCACGGTGAGAGAGCTGGACGAGCTTCTGTCCGACCATCAATATGTCTGGGAAGGCCGTTCGGTTTTTTTGAAGCGAATATTGCCCAACCAATATCGTGCGGGGACGGCGGAGGATACCGTGCTGATCGACGGTTCGGTTCTCGCCAACGCTCCGTTTGCCCAGGCAATCGAGGCGCTGAAGAACCGGCCGGCCAAACGGGAAGTCGACCGGCGCTTTGTCTATATCGACCCTCGGCCCGATCTTGATGTTGCGAAAAGTGACCGGGCGACGCAACGGTTGCAAGCCGCCCAGGAAGCCGAGAATTATACGCTGCCCGGTTTCTTCTCGACGATTTTTGGTGCGATCTCCAATATTCCGCGAGAACAGCCGATCCGGGATAATCTCAACGCGATTGCCGGGCGGTCCAACCGCATCAGCCAGATGCGGCTGATTACCGAAAATTTGCGCGGCGAGGTCGAGCATCATGTCGAAAGTCTGTTCGGACGCATGTTTTTCCTCGACCGGCCGACGGCAGCCCGCGTGGCCGCCTGGCGCCGCAAGTCGCGGGACAAAGCGGCCAAGCTTTCGGGATTTTCTTACAGTGCCTATGGTCACCTCAAGCTGGCGACGGTGATCGAAGACATCGCTCATACCGTGCGGCGGGCCAAATCCGATGCCAATGCGCATAATCATCCCGGTTTGCGGAGCGCGCTCTGGGACGAGATACGCCGCCTTGGCCTTGACAATGTCGGGCACAAGAGTGGCGGACCGACCAAACCGGCTGCGGAGTTTTTCCGTCAGCATGACCTTGGCTTTCGGGTGCGCCGTCTGCGCTCCCTTGCCCGGCAACTGGCCGAAGACCTCGACCGCGCCGATCCTGGCGATTACGAAGTCATGGAGGTGATGCATGACGTTATCTACGATTGCCTTTCGCTCTATATCGAACGCGAAACCATCGAGTATCTTGGCGATGAATTTGTTGCGATTGCCGAACATGCAGAGGAACGGCCAAAGGCGATGCTGGACGCGCTGGCCAAGGCCCGCGACCTGACGACCGCCGACGCCGTCGTGGATGCCAAGCTGGCGGCAGCGCTGGCGGTGATCCCGAAAGCGGAAAAGCGCTCGATGCTGCTCGCGTTTCTCGGCTTTCCTTTCTACGATATCGCCACATTGCCGCTCCTCCAGGGGGAGGGACTCGACGAATTCGATCCGATCAAGGTCGACCGGATTTCGCCCGAAGATGCCAAGACCATCCGGAAAGGCGGCGTTGCTGCGACGCTGAAGGGCATTGAGTTCAACAATTTTGGCGCCTTTTTCAGCCGGACCTACCGCGAGAACGACTATCTCTGGGGACGTCTGCACGGCGCGGACCGGATGATCGATATCATTCTGTCGACCCTGCCCGATGCCAAGCGTCCCGGCGGCGAGACGGTTCTGGAATTCAAGAAGACCATCTTCCGCAAAATCGTTGATGAGGAGGACGGGCGGCTGACCAAGGTCGCGCCGCTGATCGCCTCCCTGCGCGACGAAATCGAGGATGCCACCCTCTGATCAGTGCGGCTGTTCTTCAGCGTGAACGGGCCTTTGCAGACTGCGGTAGACCGCCTCGACAAAAGCATCGCCCTTGATGAAGGCGTCCGGATTGACGTCCCATTGCGCGGCCGGTTTCATGGCCTGGACCTGCTCCAGTGATTTGCCCTGACCCTGCGCCTGCTCCACCGCAGCGATAACCGTCTTCATCATGTCGCGATAGGCGATCAGATCCGCCCTGGTCGCCATCGGGCCGTGGCCGGGAATGATTTTCGTCCGGTCGTCGACCATGGTCAATGCCGCCTCGGCCGCAGCGAGCACGCCGCGCGCGTTGCCGCCGCTGGCGAGATCGATAAAGGGCAGGCTCATCTTGTGGAAAAACAGATCGCCCATGTGCAGCACATTGGCCTTTTTCCAGAATATGATGCTGTCGCCGTCGGTATGACCGTGTTTCATATGTTTGATCTGGACCTCGTCGCCGTTGAGGTGGAGCTTCAGGCCATCATGATAGGTGACGGTGGGCAGCGCCTCGCCCGGTGAAGCCGGATCGTTGCCGCTTCCCGATTTCTGGATCCCCAGCATCCGTTCGCGGACATGGTCGTGCGCCATGATCAACGCACCGGTCTTGCCGAAATTTTCGTTGCCGCCGGTGTGATCGCCGTGCCAGTGAGTGTTGATCAGATATCTGACCGGCTCCGCCCCCAGAGCGGCGATGGCGGCCTGGATCCTGGGAGTCAGCGGGGCGAACTGGTCATCGATCAGCACCGTTCCATCCGGTCCATAGGACACGCCGATATTTCCGCCAGCGCCGAACAGCACGGCAATGCCGTCGCCCAGTGGCTGCGCTTTAATCTCTACCGCCGCGAAGCGATCAGCTTCCTGGGCAATACTCTGTGTACCAACGGACAGACCGAGTGATGTCGTCACCAGCAAAGCGAGGCTGAAAGTTGTTTTGACGTAGCTGCGCATGGGGAATCCTCCTAGGGGTAAAAATTGCTTCTAGCCGATCATGTGTCTTTGGCAAAAAACATCAGGTTTACCAGCCGGCCATCCTCCGGTGTGTTGCCGAACGCCCGTCCGCTGTTGTGGAACATCCACGGGCTGAACAGGATCAGCCGGTTGAACCGCATCGGCACGGTCATCACCCTGGTCCATTGCGCGGGATGATTGGTGTCCTTGTTGACGACCTCCTCGATCAGCGCATTGATGTCGGAATAGCCGGCCTTGTGGATCGACGGCATGTCGGTCGGCACGCGTTCCAGCCCGCTGCGCTTGTGGCGGAAAAACTCGGTCCCGCCTTTGCAATGTTCGGGCAGGGAAAGGTAGAGAATGCCGGAGTAGAAAGCCGGATCAATATGCACCCCGCTCCTCCCCTTGTCGCCTTTCAGGGTGATCCGGCAATGCAGATGGCTGGTATTGGGCGCGGCCCTGACCGGGGCGTTGATGATACCACCGATGCGCTCGTTCAGTCCCTGGATCTCCAATGGCCGGGTCGAGATATGGCCCGGGTAATTGCCATGCTTGTTTTCGGGGTCATAGTCGAGCGCCAGTGCCGCGTTGCGCGCCGCCATCGGGTCAGCGATGAAATCGTCGAGAACCAGCAAAGAGGGCAACATCAGCAAGCGCTCCGGCGGAACCGGAACCGGGACATCGCGAGAGCGCCACGGCCAAGATGCGCGCTACCGTTGTTCATATTACAAGCCGGTAACCTGATGAACTTGACAATGTTTACAGGGTTAAAGAATTTTATCCCTTCTTTCCCCTCACCATCGAAAATGCCGGCCAACCCACTGGCAAGGTAGGAAAAATACTGACAAGATGGAGATCCGGACATTTTGAAACCCTATCATGAAATGCGCGCTGTAGGACATAAATTAATTATCATCGGCGGCTTCGCCAGGCTGCCGGGTCAGATTGATCGGCGTTTCCCGGTCCGTCATTGTAATCGGCTTCCCCTTCAGGTGAAAAAGGGATCGATGCCTCTCCGTTTATTCACGCCAATTCTATCGTAAGATATATATCAAAAGATATATTAACCCTATCACTAAGTATATAAAACACTGAAAAATAAAGATTTATGGGAATTATTAACCATTGATGTCCATCTTCTTATAACCATTAACAATCATCTTGACGCCCTAATGAATCGCACAAAAAGAATCGATTATTCTGATCGGCTTTTGGCAAATGCGGGCAGAGAGTAAAATTCCGATGATCAGGCATTTCAAGAAATTTATTCAAAATCAATCTGGTAATGTTCTAATAATGGCGGGGCTTTCCATGCCGGTCATCATAGGTTTTGCCGGACTGGCAACGGACAGTGTCCAATGGTCGCTTAGCAAGCGGGAGTTGCAGCGTTCAGCTGATTCCGCCGCCTTGGCTGGTGCCAATACAATCGCACAACAAGGCAATGCTGTTCAAAGCGCGGAGGACAGCATTGCCGCCACCAATGACCTTGCCCTTGAAAGTAGTCCAATCATACAGAATGCTCCGACAAGCGGCGCGTATGCGGGCGACAATAATGCGATTTTTGTTGAGTTAAGGTCGCGCCAGAAACTTCCGTTTTCAAGCCTCTTCTTACCGGCTGGCGCGTTGATTGCAGCCAAGGCGACAGCGGCTGTGGTTTCCAATGGGAACTATTGCGTAATATCTCTGGATAACAGTACCGATATCGGTGTCGAATCCACAGGTAGTTCCATAGTCGACCTGAATTGTGGAATTTTCGCAAATTCTCGCGGACCGAACGGAGTGTCGGCTGGCGGTTCAACAAGAGTGAATACAGATATTGTTGGTTCGGTGGGAGGTCTGACGCCCAGCGGAAGTTATTCAAATGGCGTTAATCTGATGCCGTATGCTGTTCCGCAGCCTGATCCGTTCGAAAACCTACCCGATCCTGTGCCAAATAGTTGTATGAATAAGGTAAGCGTAGCTCCCTCCGGATCGATAACACTTTCTGAAGGATGTTATCGCGGCATGGATTTGAAGGGCACGGTACATTTTAATCCAGGTGTCTACTATATTGATGGCGACTCATTGTCATTCGGATCGCAGGCCAACGTTGTCGGCGAGGGCGTCACATTCATTCTGACAAGCACGACGGCCGATACCAACCCCGGTTCGATTGCATCTTTGTCTATTAACGCCGGTGCAACCCTTGATTTGAGCGCCCCATCAATCGGAACCTATGCCGGTGTACTCTTTTACCAGGACCGCAGAGCCCCGGCTGGCACAACAATTATAAATGGAAATAGTTCATCTATCTTTGAAGGAGGCTTTTATTTTCCATCACATAAGATCCAGTTTAATGGAGACTCCGGTATGGTCACCGATTGCGTGCAACTCGTCGGTCTTAAAGTTAACTTCAGTGGCAATAGTGCCATTAGCAATGTTTGTCCGGTTGACGGAGCTGCCTCTTTCCGCGGCACGGTAATCCGGTTGGTATCATGAGAATATCAATGGTTCGATCCTTCAACAAATGTTTTGGGCTTTTCAGTGATGAAAACGGTACAAGCGTTATCGAGCTTGCCATATTGTCACCCTTTGCAGCGGTTCTATTGCTGGGCATGGTGGACACTTCTTTGGCGTTCACCGAAAAACTCAAAACCGAACAGGCCGCACAACGGGCCATAGAGAAAGCGACTTCGTATAACGGTGCCGGCTCTGACTATTCCGGCCTCGACGATGAAGCGGCAATTGCCGCAGATGTTCCGCTCGACAATGTGACCTTAGAGAAATGGCTCGAATGCAACAGCACGAGGCAAGACAGTTTCAACGATGTTTGTGCAGATGGCGAACTTATCACCCGGCATATCGCAATCACGATAACCGATACATACTCTCCGTTATTCAGTTATGGTCCGCTGGGACAACTGGTCGGTGCCGATAATCAAGGCAACATTCCCTATTCGGTTGATGCACAAGTGAGGATTCAGTAAACTCATGATAAAGCATATAATCCATATCACCAGGAAGCAAGACGGGTCGGCCGCAATCGAAGCGGCATTGGCTCTGCCGATTCTGTTTATGTTCTTCGGGGCGATCATTCAACTGGGGTTGGCTGTCTTTATTCAAGAAAGCATCGACCATGCGACGGGTGAGGCCGCCAGATATGCAACAATCTACCCGACCCCGACCAACAGCGAAATCGAGGCGAAGGCACGCAATTCAACCTTCGGTGGCGATGCAGATGCAATCCGCAGCGTCACCGTCGTGAGAGGCACTGATGATGGTCGTAAATTTGCGGAAATTACGATGATTTATGATCATCCTCTGACCGATTGGTTTGTTGAAGGCTCTTCATACAGTTTGAGCCAAACAAGACGTGCCTACATACCATAATTAAACTGAGTGTTTTTGATGTCTGCAACTCGGCGAAAAATAAACTGCGGCTCGACCGATTAATCAAGTGCGGCTTTGGCCGTTACCAGTCTTGATTGATGATTTAGCGGGAATACTCCCATCCGGATTGGCATCGTCCCCACACATGCCCATTCGACACGGCGAAGAAACAGGCTTCTGGACATCAGTCTGGCGGGTCGGGTTGGCTGGTCCCTTCCTGACCCGCTTACCAGCCGGCGCAGGGATCGGGCTGCTACGCAGGGATTATAGCGGACTGCCGTTGTGGCGGGTAATCCCGCGAGTTTCTGGATGAGGCAAAACAAACCATTCCATTCAACGAATCAAATGCAGAAATTCTCGCGGCTCAATGCCGGGGTCGTCCCGTTTTCCGGTATTTTGCAAAAAGTCCGCACCACCCTATGGCCTTTCGAGCCGTCAAGGCCCGCATATTGAGCATGGCAGGCAGCAGAAGCCAGCCCATCCGGGTGGACTGACACTATCAACCGGAAACCACCGCAGAAATGACGCGGACAGCCAGCTTCACTCGGTCAAATCTTCCCAGGCGTCTTTCAGCTTTCCAAAAAAACCGGTCGAATTGGGTGTCTCGTCACCGGTTTCGGTTTCCTGGAACTGCCGGAGCAATTCTTTCTGTTGCTTGGAAAGCCTGGTCGGGGTTTCGACCTCGATCTGGACCACCATATCGCCATGGCCGCGACCGCGCAGGACCGGCATACCGGCACCGCGCTGATGGATTTGCTTGCCGCTCTGGATACCGGCCGGGATCCGGATGGCATGCTTTTCACCGTCGAGACCGGGAATGGTGATTTCACCGCCCAGGGCTGCCAGAGTGAAACTGATCGGCGCGCGGGTGAACAAAGTCGTGCCTTCGCGCTCGAAAATATCGTGCCGTATCAGGTGAATGAAAATATAGAGATCGCCGGGAGGCGCGCCGCGCGCGCCCGCCTCGCCCTTTCCGGTCAGACGGATACGCGTGCCGGTATCGACGCCCGCCGGGATATCGACTTCCAGCGCCTGGGGCTTGTCGACCCGGCCTTCGCCGTAACAGACATGGCACGGGCTTTCGATCACTTCGCCGCGCCCCTGACAACTGGCGCAGGTGCGTTCGACCACGAAAAAACCCTGTTGCGCGCGCACCTTGCCGTGGCCATGACAGGTGCCGCAGCGCTGGACGCCGGTGCCCGGCTCTGCGCCGGAACCGTCGCATTCGTCGCAGCCCACCGACACATCGATTTCTATTTCGGTATGCTTGCCGTGAAACGCGTCTTCGAGCGTGATTTCCATGTCATAGCGCAGATCCGCGCCGCGCGCCGGGCCGCGTTGCTGCTGCTGGCCGCCAAAGCCGCCGCCGGCCCCGCCGCCAAATATGGTTTCGAATATATCGCCGATATCATTGAACGCCGCGCCGCCTATGATCGTTACGGCGACGGGGGGGTCAACCAAGCCGCCGGCAGTAATGCCCCCCCCCCTGGGGGACCCCC
>JBLWTQ010000004.1:0-209807 GCA_048270065.1 Parasphingorhabdus sp.
TCAGCAGGAGCGCAACGATGACGCCAGCCCAGATGAACATACTTTTCATCCAGGGGTTTTCTTTGGGATCCTGTTCGTCATTCATTGCGCATCTTGTCCTGTAATCATTGTTGAAGCGGATGATAGGTATCAAGCCGCGACTTTCTCAGTCCTCTAAAGATAGTCCTTTTGCTGCGGATGACAATATGAACGCCAATGTTTTTACCGATCGGTGTGGTTGGAACGGGCTGAATCGAGCAAGCGTCCAAAAATTCAGCTGTTCCGGCGCTGCGGAGCAGTCCGGAAAGTCCAGTGCTTGCCGCCGCGGCACAACACATTGCCCAGGGTGATGGTTTCACCCCGATCCAGTGCGGCGATCGTCTGGTCAATCTGGCTGCCGCGCGGCGACAGGGAGGGTTCGCAAATATGCAGGCATTTGAGCAGCAGCCGTCGCTGAATCTCGTGTGGGAAACCGGTCTTGCACAGCGCGCACCCGCTATCCGTGGTTTTGACATGGTCCGCGGCAAGCTGTTCGACATGCCACTCGATCGCCTCGCGCGCCGCGTTCAACGCTCTTGCGCTCTGGCTGGCAAGACTGGTGTCAAACCCTTCCAGGTCCTTGAGCGCGTTGCGCACCCGTACCCGGTCGAAACCCTGATCGCGATTGGAGGGGTCGTCGACCGCGTCGATGCCTTGGCTGGCGACATAGGATATCAGCGCAGATTTCGGAAAATGGAGCAGGGGCCGGATAATATTGCCCCGTTTCTCCCGGATGCCTGACATCCCGTCAACACCGCTCCCGCGCAAAATGCGCATGATCATTGTTTCCAGCTGATCGTCGGCATGATGGGCGGTCGCCAGCCAGTCGAGCTGGTTTTCCTTCATCCAGCCATGGAGCAATCCATAGCGCGCGCGTCGTGCGACGCTCTGGATGCTGCCACGGATCGGCACCACCGGTCGAAGGATCGCATGCGGGATAGCGAGTTCGCGGCAAATCGCAGCCACAAATTCTGCTTCCGCGCGCGAACCGGGCCGTAACCCATGATCGACGGTCGCAGCGGCAATTCTGCCCGGACAGGTGTCAAATGCCAGCAACAGCAAAGCCAGACTGTCGGGACCGCCGGAGACGGCCAGGCCCAGTTTCTGGTCGCTCGTTTCAAGCCCGGGAACCAGCCGGTAGAGTGCCTCCGCAAAATCCTTGTCGAGCGAGGCAGTTTCGTTTTTCATGCGCTATTTGCAGTTGGCGGCGGCCTTGCCCGATTTTACCCGGTCGGCAAGCCGGCCACTGGCCACTTCGGGATAGACATCCTGCATTTCTGCCAGAACCCGGCAGGCATCATCTTTCTTGCCCAGCTGCACCAGCGCCGTGCTCAGAAAATAGAGGCTGTCCGGTGCGCGCTCGCCCCGCGGTCTTTTCTGATAATTTTCATAGAGAGCAACCGAAGCCAGTGCCGGTTTGCCGTCGTCAAGATAGGCGCGGCCCAGCAAATTCTGGGCGAAACTCGCCCGGCGATGGCTCGCATGATCCTCCGCCGTTTTCTTAAGCTGCTCCTGCGCTTCGGGATAGAATTTTGCCTCCCACAACCGGTATCCATAAATATATGCGTCTTCAGCCGCATCCCCGGTATCCGGCTTGACAATGGCGGCGACGCCTACGACCCGCTCGGGATCGGGCGCAGCTTCCGGCTCAGCTTTTACGGCCACCGCCGGCGTCGATTTGGCCGTGCCTGTAACCGTCGTGCTGATAGCCGGCGTTTCTTCCGCGGCCAGCCGATCTTCAATTTTTTTCAGCCGAAATCCGTTTTCCTCAACCTGACCGGTAAGGTTCGCCAGGCTGGTCTCCAGCGCGTCGACCCTTGCAATCAGGTCGGTGACCGCCGACGTGGTGCTGGTCGTCCCGGACGCAGCAGGCTCGGCTTCAGCCGTAATCTCGGGTTCGAAATAGCGCGCTGAACCGCCGGGGAAGACCTTGCGCTGAACCGCCCGCATCTCCTGCTCGAGCCGTTCCACCCGCTTGTCTGTATTCGCATCCTGTCCCGAGGCCGGCGCGGCGAAAAGCAAACTGGTGAGCAGGATCGTGATACCGAATGTCTTCATCGAAGCCTCCGCTGAATTTGGTGCATATTAACCATATATCATCCTGAAAAGTAAAGAGTAATATACCCGGAAAACCGGTTGAACCCGATCGCTCGCCGATATTGGATCGATCCGTGCGATGCTTATTCCGTCGATACGTCCGCCGCCGGGTCGGTGACTTGTCCCCGGGCAAGCAGGGCTGCTGCGCTGACCCCGACATCCTTGATCGTCCGCTCGGCCGTACCCAGTTGCGGGACCACCTGACCGTCTATGGTCACGGTCAGCGCATCGGGGCGCCCGGTCAGGATCTGCGGATTGTTGGCATCAGCGGGAACGGTAAACGTCTCGCCGGCCGCCATTTCATTTTCAAACAGCCGCTTGCCCTCGTCATCATATATTTTCATCCAGACATTTTGGGTTGCAGTCAGAACCACTGTTCCCTGGCTTGAGGGTGTCGGGGCACCGGTCTCGATATTTGGCGAACCGGAATTGCCCGATGCAGTTTCCATCCCGGTCGCAGTTTCATTCTCCGCGAGCGGGACGATGTCGTCCGGATTGAGGATCAAGGTGCGCCAGACCAGATAGCCGACGAGCACCAGGACACCGATGCCGGCAGCCGTCCATGCCAGATAGCTGGGCGGAATGCTGGACGGGTTGGCAGGCGCATATCCGCTCATTTCAGGCTGGTAGGTACCGTGGCCCTGTTCTTCCATTTCCTCCCGCAACTGACTGCCGATGGAAGCATCGCTCAGGCCGACCGACCTGGCGAAAGATTTGGCAAAGCCGATCGCGTAAGTTCGTCCGGGAAGCGCTTCAAAATCACCGGTTTCGAGCGACGCGAGATGGCGCTGCGGAATCCGGGTTTTCTTTGCAATTTCTTCCAGTGACATATTTTTCTGCTCGCGCGCCTGGCGCAACAATGTGCCTGTGCTGTGCAGATGCGGTTCGACATTTTCGTCGTCGTTGACTTCTTCGGCCACTCCATACTCCTCTGGCCGGATCATGTTGCGACCCTATTTCGCAGACCCCCGGATATTGCGAGGAAAAAAGCCAGTTTGGACGGCAAAAGTCAATGACTATCATGGTCGATGTACCGCATTTTACGTTTTTCAGCCATTCAACCGCAGATTTACTGGCCAACCGTTCGAACAGTGATCAATCGAGGTCGATTTTGTGCCGGTTGGCCCATTGCCCGAGACGCGTCCTCGGCTGGGCAGGCGCTTCCTTCAATATCGCTTCGATCTCCAGCGTGACCGCAGCGAGATCCAGCGATCGCACCATTGCCTTGATCGGGCCGACCGAAGCCGGCGTGATCGACAGATTGCGAATGCCCAGTCCCAACAGCGCCAGAGCGTCAAGCGGACGACCCCCCATTTCTCCGCATATGCTGAGCGGAATGCCGAATCGTTCGGCATTGTCTGACGCGCGGTTCAGGAATCGCAGGATGGCCGGACTCATCCAGTCAAATCGTTCGGCCAGTCTGGGATTGCTCCGGTCGGCAGCAAAAAGAAACTGGGTCAGATCATTGGTTCCGATCGACAGAAAATTGAGCCTGTCTGCCATCAGGTCAAGACATTCGGCCAGGGCCGGGACCTCGAGCATGGCACCGTAACGGATCTGCGACGGCAGTCTTTTTTTCTGGCTGTGCAGATAGGCGCGCTGCTTTTCGAATACCGCCTTGGCTTCGTCAAATTCCCAGGGTTCCGCGACCATCGGGAACATGACATTCAGCGTCCTTCCAGCCGCCGCCTCAATCAGGGCCCGTGCCTGCACTTTCATCAGGGCATCCCGTTCGAGACCGATGCGAATCGCGCGCCAACCCATGGCCGGATTGTCTTCCTTGACCTCGCTGGCCTGAAAATAGGGAAGCGGCTTGTCGCCGCCGATGTCGACGGTGCGGAAAATGACCGGCTTTTCGCCTGCCGCATCCAGCACATCACGGTAGAATCGTGTCTGGCCGGCCCGCCCCGGCATGGTCGCGGCGACCAGGAACTGAAACTCGGTCCGGAACAGTCCGATGCCGTCGGCACCGGTCAGGTTGAGCAGAGCCAGATCGTCGCGCAGGCCGGCATTGATATTGACGGTGATCCGCACACCGTCCCGGGTTACGGCCTCCTTGTCGCGCAGCTCGGAATAAGCGGCGCGCTTTTTCTGACTGAGCTCCAGCTGTGCTTCAAAAGCTCTCTTGACCGAGGGGCCGGGCCGCACATACACGACCTTTTCATCGACATTGAGCAGCAGAGGATCGTCTTCCCGGACGACTTGCCGGATATTCTTGACCTGGCCGAGGATGGGGATGCCCATGGCGCGTGCGATGATCGTGACATGCGCGGTCAGCGAACCTTCCTCGAGGACAACGCCCTTCAGCTTGCGGCGGTCATATTCAAGCAGTTCCGCGGGTCCCAGATTGCGGGCAATCAAAATTGTATCCTGCCGCAAGCCCATCGTGGCGGCGGTGCCCATCTGGCCGGAAACGATGCGCAGCAGGCGGTTGGCGAGATCTTCCAGATCGTGCATGCGTTCCGCCAGCAGCGGATCATCAATCTGCCGCATCCGCATCCGGGTATGCTGTTGCACGCGTTCGATCGCCGCTTCGGCGGTCAGGCCGCTGTCGATCGCTTCGTTGATGCGCCGACTCCAACCCTCGTCGTAGGCAAACATCTTGTAGGTCTCGAGCACTTCCTCATGTTCTCCGCCGACCCCGAATTCTGCCTGGCTGGTCATCTGGTCTATCTGCGTGCGCATCTTGTCGAATGCTGAATAGACCCGGTGCCGTTCCGCTTCGGTATCTTCCGCCACCGTATGTTCGATTTTCACCCGTGGCTGGTGAAAGACCGCGTGGCCGCTGGCTTTTCCCCTGACCAGCTGCAGCCCGCTGAGGCGATTGGCGCCACTGTCGAGCGTCGTCGATTCATCAGCGAAATTATCATCCACAAATTCGGCGCTGGTGATCAGTTCCGACAAGACCATCGCTGCCGTTTGAAAGGCCTCAATCTCTACTTCGGAATAGCGGCGCGGCTCGGTATGCTGAGCACACAGGACACCGATGGCCTGCTGGTTGCGGATGATCGGTACACCGGCAAAGCTGTGGAATTTTTCTTCGCCGGTTTCGGGCCGGTACTGGAAATCGGGATGGCTGGCCGCTTCGTCCAGATTCAGCGTTTCGACATTTTTTGCAATATAGCCGGTGAGGCCTTCCCCCATCGCGAGCTTGGTCACGTGAACCGCTTCTGCATTGAGTCCGCAGGTGGCAAACAACTCCAGCACGCCGTCCCGGCGCAGGTAGATCGAGCAGACCTCGCTGTTCACCGCCTCCGCGATTGTATTGACCACCTTGTTCAACTTGACCTGGGCGTTGCTCCGTGTCGCCATGATCGACCGCAGGCCGGTCAGGATATTACGCGCAGTCTTTGTACTCGAGGGATCTGTTGTGGGCATGGTAGTCGCCTAGCAGAAAGGCCAAGTGAGCGCGATGCTGAAAAATGGCCCTTCCACCAAAACGGATTCTATTTTTTGCCTGTGGAGCTTGAGCGGCGTCGCCGACGCAGGACTAATCCAGCAGTTCTTCTTTCAGTCGCAGCTTTTCTTTCTTGAGACTATGGATTCGAATCGTGTCGGGAAGGGGGCGGGTTTCTTCTTCATTGATCTTGCGTTCGAGCGCTTCATGTTTTTCGCGCAATGCTGACATGTGATCCTGAATCATTAAAGTCTCCTCAAAAATATTGTCTTTGAAATTGAAAGAGGATGAAAGCTTCCTTTCCTGCTGCCACCGCCAAATTCCGGTGGGGATCTGGCTTCATGGCCAAATTATCATGGTTTAATCGACTTGGTTTAGACATGAACCATGAATAGGAGTAAGATTGCAAAATTGTCGCACCGACGCAAGGGGAGAGATTGAACCAGAATGGGGATGAGCGATGAAGAGTTGCAAACGCGGCTTGAACTGCTGAAAATTGAACATCGTGATCTCGACGAGGCAATTACCGCGCTGATTGAGGCCGGTAATCCCGATCAGCTCCGTGCGGCGCGACTCAAGAAAAGAAAATTGCAATTGCGCGACCGCATCATACTGCTCGAGAACCAGCTCATTCCCGACATTATCGCCTGACGCACAAGCTGCAACGCCGGGTTGCAATTCGTTAACCACAACTGTCCACCAGTTAACCCCGGAAGTGCCCACGTGTCAGTTTGGAACAGGCGTCTTCCGGGCCGGTCCGAAGCGTGAAATTCCCTGTCCACGGGGGGTAATATTTTGCTACGGAGCAAATATGGCAGATCGTGAATCACTCTTGACCTTAAGATTAATGGATACGCTTTATACCGAAGCCATGGTGCTGGCGGACGAGGCGCGGTCCTATTTCGAATCGGGACGATTCAATGAAGATTCCGATCACGACAATAACCTTGCCGTTTCCTTTTCCTGCGAGTCGCTGAAGGTGACCACGCGACTGATGCATTGCATTGCCTGGCTATTGAACCAGAAAGCCCTGTACAGCGGGGAACTGACCGAAGGGGAGGCCTGGAACCATGACCGCGCGCTCGGCTATACACCGGCGACCGACCAGCCGATGGTCGATCGCTTTCCGCAAGAAGCCCGGCAGATTATTATTGCCAGCGAGGAACTGTTCCTACGCCTGCAACGCCTATCCGCGCGGCTGCAACGGGAAATGGAAGCCGACTCAGCGGTTCAGGACATGTTCCGCCGCCTGCAGAGCAGCTTTTAGCCGAACGGTGTTTGTTCAGGCCGTCGCTGCCTCTTTCTGTTTCATTGTCGGATAGTCGACATATCCCTCGGGTCCCTGACTGTACCATGTCGGGGTAAAGTCGATCGGGTTGAGTTCTGCACCCGTCCGGAACCGTTCGGGCAGATCGGGATTGGTCATGAAGGTCCGGCCAAAGCTGATTGCATCCGCCTTGTTCTCGGCCAATGCTGCGGCGGCATTATCCTGAAAATAATCGCTGTTGAGCACAAGCGGGCCTTTGAACGCCGGCCGGATGTCCGGGCTGACCGGCGGAACGTCGGTATTGCCGTAGGTGCCGTGGGCAGGCGGCTCGCGCAATTCGAGAAAGGCGATGCCGATCTGGTCGAGCAGTTTCGCCGCGGCGGTGAACGTCTCAACCGGTGTTGCGTCATCGGCGCCCTGGGAATCGCCATTGGGGGACAGGCGCACCGCAACTCGGTCGCTGCCCCAGACATCGACGAGGCGCTGGGTCACTTCACCGAGCAGGCGGATGCGGTTCTCGACCGGTCCGCCATATGCATCGGTCCGCAAATTGGTGCCCGACCGAATGAACTGGTCGATAAGATAGCCATTGGCGCTGTGCAGCTGGACGCCATCAAACCCGGCTTTCTTGGCGTTTTCCGCAGCGTTTTGATAGTCGTCGAGAAGGCCCGGAATTTCGGCAATTTCCAGCGGGCGCGCTTCCGCATAGTCCTTTTTGCCAAGATAGGTCCTGACGCTGCCCGGTGCGGTTGTCGCAGAAGCGGAGACCGGTTTCTCGCCGTCCAGAAAATCGGGATGTACGATGCGGCCCATATGCCACAGCTGGCAGATGATCCGGCCGCCGGCTTGATGGACCTGCTCGACAACCGGTTTCCAGGCTTCGGTCTGCGCGTCGCTCCAGATGCCGGGCGCAAAGGGTGTGCCGAGGCCCTGCTGGCTGATCCCGGTCGCTTCCGAAATGATCAGCCCTGCACCGGCGCGCTGGGCATAATATTCCCCCATGATCGGCGTGGGAACATGGTCCATGGTCGCGCGGCAGCGCGTCAGCGGCGCCATGAACATGCGGTTCGGGGCCTTGATGGCACCGACGGTGAGCGGATCGAACAATGTGGTCAAGATGGAATTCCCTGATGCAAGAGGCGTGATTTATTAATCAGACAGTTAAGAGACGCCCCGCTCAAATGCAATGGTTTGAAACCAGGTAATTTCTGTCTATATTGATAGCTCTGATTTCAAAGGAACTCCCATGCCCGTATCGCTTCCCGAAGATCCGACCCTGGATGAAGTGCGTGTCTTTCTCGCCCCCGGACTGGCTGCGCAGGCGGCGTTTGACGGCTGGAACGAAAAGGCGGTGCTGGCGGCTGCGGAACTGGCCGGCGTTGATCCCGATCTTGCCAGACTCGCGTTCAACGAAGGGCCGGTCGACATGATCGACGCCTGGTTTCAGGCGGTGGATGCGCAAATGGCAGCGCAATATAGCGCGGACGAACTGGCCGCGATGAAGGTCCGGCAACGGATCAAGGCGCTGGTCGAAGCAAGGCTGGAAGCGCTGGCGCCGGATCGCGAAGGGTTGCGGCGCGCTCTGGCAATCCTGGCGGCACCGCCCCATTTGCGCAAGGCCGCAAAAATGGGCTGGCGGGCAGCCGACAAGATGTGGCGGCTCGCCGGGGATACGGCTACCGACTATAATCATTATACCAAAAGGACCCTGTTGTCGGGCGTTTACGGCAGCACGATCAGTGTCTTTCTCGATGACGAAAGCGAAGACTATTCCGAAACCCGGGCCTTCCTCGATCGCCGGATCGAAAATGTCATGCAGTTCGAGAAGGCCAAGGCCAAGATTACCGGCCGGGGTGGCGACCGGTTCAGCCTGGCGCGCTTTGTCGGCCGGTTACGCTATCGTGGGGCGTGAACAGCGGGACTCGATCCCGTTCGACGTGATCGCCGGAACGCCGCGGTGCGGAACGTGAGCGTGGCCGAGCCGGGTTGCAAAATCGCACGAAAAGACTCGCCAAGAGTAATCAATAATGATAATCAATCGCAATTAGACAAGATCGAGTTGCGACATATGCCAAATGCCACCACCCTGGACCAGCTGTCACTGAAGCAGAATGCTGAAATCGTGGCGATCGACTGGGCCGCCATTTCCGACAGCGAGGGCCGTCGTTTGCGGGCGCTCGGCATTGATGAAGGTATTGCGGTCGAAAAACTCCACAAGGGCATGTTTGGCCTGAATGATCCCATTGCGCTGAAGGTCGGCCGGATGATGATAGCGGTCCGCAAATCGCACGCACAGGCGATATCCGTACAATTGGTGTCGCTGACGATCCCCGCCTGATTGATGACCCAGACCGCTCCTCTCATTGCCCTCGCGGGTAACCCCAATTCCGGCAAAAGTGCCCTGTTTAACGCGCTGACCGGTGCACGTCAGAAGATCGCCAACTATCCCGGTGTCACGGTGGAGCGCAAATCCGGTCATTTTGCCTTTGCCGACGGGCGGCCCGCCGAACTGGTCGACTTGCCCGGCAGCTACAGCCTCGATCCGACCAGCCCCGACGAGGAAGTGACTCGCAAGGTTATCATGGGGCTGCAACAGGGCGAACGCAAACCCGACGCGATTGTCATTGTCCTCGATGCCGCCAATCTCGACAATCATTTGCGCTTCGCGCTGGAGGTCATCGCGCTCGGCCAGCCGGTCGTCGTCGCGCTCAACATGATGGATCTGGCGGAACGGGACGGGCTGACCCTCGATCCGGCAAAGCTCGAAGAAGCCCTGGGTGTTCCCGTGGTTCCGACCGTGGCCGTGCGCCGCCGCGGGCTTGAGGACTTGTCCGCGGCACTGGAAAACCGCCTCAAGCAAAAAACCAGCGCACCCGAACCGGTTGCCGGCAAGGCGCGCAATCACGGATTGCGCAAACAGGCGAAGCAGATCGCCAGTCAGGTAATCATATCCGAAACCCTTGGCCGGCGATGGTCGGAGCGGGCGGATAGTGTGCTGCTCCATCCCTTTGCCGGCCCTGTGATCCTGTTCGCGGTTCTGTTCATCATGTTCCAGGCGGTCTTCGCCTGGTCCGAGGGACCGATTGAACTGATCGAAAGCGCCAGCGAGTGGGTGGCCGCCTCGGTAGATGCCGTGATGCCGTCAGGCTTCCTGCGCGACTTCATCATTGAAGGCGCGATTGCCGGTGTCGGATCTGTGGTCGTGTTCCTGCCGCAGATCCTGATCCTGTTCCTGTTCATCCTGCTGCTCGAAGCCAGCGGCTACATGACCCGCGCGGCATTTATCATGGACCGGCTGATGGCCAGTGTTGGCCTGTCCGGCCGGAGCTTCATTCCATTGCTGTCATCCTTTGCCTGCGCCATTCCCGGGATCATGGCGACGCGCAGCATTTCCGATCCCGGTGATCGGCTGACCACCATATTGGTGGCGCCATTGATGACCTGCTCGGCGCGTCTTCCGGTTTACGCGATCATCATCGGCGCGTTCATCCCGCCGAGCACGGTCGGCCCCGGTATCGGTCTGCAGGGGCTGGTATTGTTCGGACTCTATGTATTCGGCATTGTCGGCGCGATGATCGTCGCGCTGGTGCTGCGGTCGACGGTGACCAAGGGGCCGAACAGCGGCTTCCTGATGGAAATGCCAAAATATCAGCTGCCGCGGATGAAAGACGTGCTGATCGGGCTGTGGCAGCGCGCCTGGATTTTCCTCCGCCGTGCTGGAACGATCATCTTTGCCGCGACCGTCGTCCTGTGGCTGTTGCTGACCTTTCCGAAAGTCCCCGAAGACAGCGCAATGAGCCAGGTCGACTATAGCGCTGCCGGACGGATCGCCAATGTCATCGCACCGATTGTCAAACCCATCGGCTTCAATCGCGATATCGCGCTTGCCCTGATCCCGGCGATGGCCGCGCGCGAAGTGGCGGTGGCGGCGCTGGCCACCACCTATGCGATCGATGCGCCGGATGAGGAAGCGGAGGCCAAATCGCTGACCGAGCGCCTGCAAAGCCGCTGGTCGCTGCCGACCGCGCTGGCCTTTCTCGCGTGGTTTGTCTTTGCCCCGCAATGCATCTCGACCATCGCTGTCACCCGCCGCGAAACCAACGGCTGGCGCTGGCCGGCGTTCATGCTCGTCTATCTTTTTGCGCTCGCTTACGTTGCGGCCGGTATTACATATTGGAGTGCCGTCGCCCTCGGTCTATAGAGTCCCCAAGAATCGACATTCACGTTATATTTTGGGGAATTTCAAATGGCCGGCGGCATCAACAAAGTCATCATTGTAGGCAATCTGGGCAAGGATCCGGAAGTGCGGACCTTCGCCAACGGCGGCAAGGTCTGCAATTTCTCCGTCGCAACGTCGGAAAGCTGGAAAGACAAGCAGACCGGCGAGCGCAAGGAAAAGACCGAGTGGCACAATATCTCGATCTACAACGAGGGTCTCGCCGGCGTCGCCGAAAAATATCTCCGCAAGGGCAGCAAGGTCTATCTCGAAGGCAAGCTGCAGACCCGCAAGTGGCAGGACCAGTCGGGCAATGACCGCTATTCGACCGATGTCGTGCTGCAGGGCTATGACGCGAAAATGGAAATGCTCGACAGCCGCCAGGGCGGCGGTGGCCAGGGCGGCGGCAATGACGGCTGGGGCGGCGGCCAATCCGGCGGCGGTTCGAATGACGGCTGGGGCCAGACCGGCGGCGGCTCCAGCGGCGGCCAGGGCGGCGGCGCCTTTGACAGCGATCTGGACGACGACGTTCCGTTCTAGGATACGTTACCCGCGAAAATTACTTACTCATTGCCAAGATCGCCTCGTACAACGGGCTGTTGTTCCCCTTGAAGCTGGCGATCATGGCATTCATGAAAAGGTCAGGGTTTAGTTTATCCTCGTTCATCCGGTAGCCGGACATTTCGAACAGGATATTCAACAATATTAATTGGCAACGACCATTTCCTTCACGAAATGGATGAATTGCATTTATCTCCGCGATGTAATGACTAGCGCGTGATGCATAAGACCCTGGATCGCCACTTTTGGTGAGATAATCCTCTACGGCCAGTTGACCAAACAGCTTTTCCATCTCGCTATCGATAAATTCGGGATAGCAGAACCAGTTCCCTCCCTTCCCCGTTCTGATTGTGCGGGGCTGACCCGCCCATTCGTAAACGTCCTGAAAGAAGTGGTGATGAATTGCTTTGTAAAGATCGTAGTTCGGATAGCCATGAGGCAATGCTTCTTCTGACCGCGTCAGAAACATGATTTGTTCAAACTGATCCAGCTCGTTCTGGTCAGTCAAATCTGCTTTGTTTCTGAGAACTTGTGTTCCGGGATAGCAGAGCGGATCATCAATAGAATCGTATCAGCTCACTATTAAGGCTTTTTCTGAAATGATCCGCTTATTGCAGAACGCAGGTCATCGCCCTTGAGACCTTTTTCTTTAAGGTGCTTTAAGGTGATTGAATGTTTTTCCTTCAGAGCCATGCCCTCGACCAGGGAAAATTTCTTGGCCTTCGATACACCCAGAGGTTTAGATACAAATTCTCCGGATTTCGCGGAGCGTTTGATGGTCGCGTTTTTTTTCATCAACCGATCTTATCAGAATTACAGGAACATGGGTATGTCAAAAAACAACCGGAATTGGGTGCCCGCGGTAGGTTTGGGCCGCGCTACAACTTATGCCCCGTCCGGTCCCGCTTGGTATCGAGGTAAAATTCATTGTGCGGATTGGCGGCAATCTTGACCGGCAGGCGTTCTTCCACGGTCACGCCAGATGCTTCCAACCCTTCCACTTTTTCCGGATTGTTGGTCAGCAATTTGACCTTGGGTACGTTGAGCAATTCCAGCATCCGTGCCGCGATCGAGAAATCCCGCGCATCGATCGCAAAGCCCAGCCGCTGGTTGGCATCGACCGTATCAAAACCCTGATCCTGCAGCGCATAGGCGCGCAGCTTGTTGATCAGGCCGATGCCGCGTCCTTCCTGCCGCAGATAGAGCAGCACCCCCCAGCTGGCCTCGCTCATCTGCGCCAGCGCGTCATGGAGTTGCGGGCCGCAGTCGCATTTCAGGCTGCCGAGAACATCGCCGGTCAGGCACTCGCTGTGCAGGCGCACGACCGGCGTGCTGGCATCGCGCTTGCCGACGACCAGCGCAATATGATCGGTGGCGTCGGCATCGCTGCGAAAGCCGTAGATACGCGCATCGCTATTGGCTGCGACGGGGAGCCTGGCATGGGCGCTGATGGTCAGCGCGGTGGCATCGGCGTAGGCCGCAACATCCGCTGCCTGGACAATGTCTTCTGCTGTATCGACAATCAAAAACGCGGGGAGCAAGGCGCCCTGACGCGCCAGTTCCATGGCAGCGATGGCGGCTTCGGGGTTGGTCAGCGTCTCGCTGCGAAACGGACCCTTCATCGGATAACGCATGTCGAGCACCGGATCGACGATGGCGATAATCTCTGCCGCACTAACGGGGGCCGGCAGGCTGATCTGGATCGGCAGGTTGGGGTCGGCGGCGGCAAACTGGTTGAGCAGCTTGAGCGTGTCGGCGCGGCTGGCGGAGATCAGCAGCGAGACGGTCCCGGACGAAGGCAGGATCTCCTCCAGATTTCCGGTCTCGACCGGCAGCAGGTTCAGCCGCTTGCCGTCTGCTTCCACACCAACCGGCCAGCCCCGCCGGAGCGCGTCAATCGCGCGGGCGGCTCGGCGAGCGGCTGCCTTGGGGGCCCCGTCGAGAGGCTCTGCGTTCAAAATTCGAATTCCGTGATCAGCGGTGCGTGATCCGATGGTTTGCCCCAGCTGCGCGCGTCTTCGAGGACGGAATGGCTGATCGCCCTGTCTGCCAGCTCGGGGCTGACCCAGACATGGTCGAGTCGGCGGCCCTTGTCCGATGCTCTCCAGTCCTTCGCGCGGTAGCTCCACCAGGTAAACAGGCGTTCGGGGTCGGGGATCAGCTTGCGGCCGATATCGACCCAGCCGTGCGCATCGCGCAACCTGTACAGATGGTCGATCTCGATCTGGGTGTGGCTGACGACTTTGATCAGCGCCTTGTGACTCCAGACATCGGACTCGAGCGGCGCGACATTGAAGTCACCCATCAGGATTGTCGGCTCTTTCAAATTCCGCGACCATTCCGTCATCCGGCCAAAGAAATCCAGTTTCTGGCCAAATTTGGGATTGAGTCCGCGGTCCGGGATTTCGCCGCCCGCGGGAATATAGACATTCTCGATGCGCACGCCATTTTGCAGGACCGCGCCGACATGGCGGGCTTCGCCATTGTCCTGCCAGTCAAACCGTTCATCCTTGTGCAGCGGGACGCGGCTGAGGATCGCGACACCATGGTGCATTTGCTGGCCGTTGAGGATCTGGTGATTATAGCCGAGGCGACGGAACATGCCTTCGGGGAACTGCTCGTTGCGGACCTTGGTTTCCTGCAGGCACAGGACATCGGGCGCTTCCTCGATCAGGAAGCGTTCAACGATGTCGAGGCGGGCACGGATACTGTTAATATTCCAGCTGACGATTTTCAGACTATCACTCATGCCGAGCCTGATAGCCACGCTCGCGCAGAAACCCAAGCCCAAAGGCTATGGCGTTGCACAGTAATTTTGATCGGTGGAGAAAGTAAAACCCCCACCTCCGGGGGCATTAAGGAGGTGGGGGCTAACTCGCGTTCGTCACGCAAAGGATGGGTCGAGATATGTTTCGTCAGGTAACAGGGGGAAGACCTGACTGTCTCTTCGCATCCTGTGTTCGGTTATAGTCCGATCATTCTGTCGCGAATATGAACGAAAAGAATATCATTTTCTGCTGACCGGCAACCGGTCTCGGTTCATCGCTTGCCGCGGCTTTTCCGCCGGGGATCGGTCCAGTTGAAATTGCTGTTGGCGACCGGAACGCCGAATTTCTGGTTGGAAAGACGGATCGACGTGCGATTATTCTTCGAATCCAGTGACACCCAGCCATCCAGGCTCAGTCCGCCCGGCGCGCCGGGCTTTTTGGTAAATACCATTGTGATAATGCCATATTCCGGACGTTTGGGGTCGCTGACTTCGACGCTCAGCACGTTCGGATTGCGAGTCGGAACGATCTTGCCATATTTCGCCAGGTCGCGTTCCGGGTTGAGCAGCGCGGCGAGCGGGCTGTTGCTGATCGGCCAGCGTTGCACCTGATTCACCTCATAATCGATCATCGTCAGCGCTTTGCCATCTCCCACGATCAGCAGCTTGGCATCCTTCTGATATTGAAAGCGGATTTTGCCAGGTTGCTTCAAGGTGAGCGTCCCGGTCAGCAACTGGCCGCTGCGGTCGGTCTGGCTGAAATTTGCGGTCATTGTCGACATCGAACGCAAATGGTTCGATATTTTTGACAGACTGTCAGCAGGGCTTTGCTGGGCGGAGACGGGCAGGCTTGCTGTCAGGGCCAGCGGCGCAGCGATCAAGGCGAAACCATATTTCAACATTACAAAAACTCCAGATTATCCAGATGTCCGCGTAGCCAATGGCGATTGAACAATGGCTTAATCACTCTGTCAGGAAAGCGGCTAGAGCGGTTCACCATGTTGATCGCGCAGCACTTCGCGGCGTCCGATATGGTTGGGCGCGCTGATGAATTCATCTTCCTCCATCCGGTCGATGATCCGGGCGGCGGTGTTATAGCCGATCCGCAATTGCCGCTGCAGCCAGCTGGTCGACACTTTCTGGCTCTCGAACACAATCTGGCAGGCCTGCGCATACTGGCGGTCTTCCTTGCTGTCGCTCAGATCGGCACCATCCAGGGCAAAGCTGCCATCCTCGGGTTCTTCGGTCACTGCCTGGATATAATCGGGCGATCCCTGCGAGCGCCAGTGATCGGCGACCCGCCGCACTTCGTCGTCGGATACAAACGGTCCGTGAACCCGCGTCAATTGCTTGCCGCCCGGCATGTACAGCATATCGCCCTTGCCGAGCAGTTGCTCCGCGCCCTGTTCGCCCAATATCGTCCGCGAGTCGATCTTGGAGGTAACATGGAAGCTGATCCGGGTCGGCAGGTTGGCCTTGATGACGCCGGTAATGACATCGACCGAGGGCCGCTGGGTGGCCATGATCAGGTGAATGCCGGCCGCGCGGGCCTTTTGCGCGAGACGCTGGATCAGGAATTCGACTTCCTTGCCGGCGGTCATCATCAGGTCGGCCAGCTCGTCGACGATGATCACGATCTGCGGCAGCACTTCATAGTCGAGCTGCTCTTCTTCGTAGATCGGGCGCGATGTTTCGGGGTCATAGCCGGTCTGGACACGGCGGCCGAGCGGCTGCCCCTTGGCCTTGGCGGCTTTCACCTTCTCGTTGTAATTGGCGAGATTGCGAACCGAAATCGACGACATCATCCGGTAGCGTTCTTCCATCTGCTCGACCGCCCATTTCAGGGCACGAATGGCCTTGGCCGGTTCGGTCACCACCGGCGACAGGAGATGCGGAATATCGTCGTAGGTGCTGAGTTCCAGCATCTTGGGATCGATCATGATCATCTTGCACTCGTCGGGGGTGAGCCGGTAGAGCAGCGACAGGATCATGCAGTTGAGGCCCACGGACTTGCCCGAACCGGTGGTGCCTGCAACCAGCAGATGCGGCATCGGCGCCAGATCGGCGATCACCGGATCGCCGGAGATATTCTTGCCCAATATGATCGGCAGCTTGCCGGACTGCTCGGCGAAACTGTCGCTGCCGACCATCTCGTGCAACACCACCATCTCGCGATTGGCGTTGGGCAGTTCGATCCCCATGACGGTCCGTCCGGGAATGGCGGCAACGCGAGCCGACAGCGCGGACATATTGCGGGCGATATCTTCGGCCAGCTGGATCACGCGGCTGGCCTTGATGCCGGGTGCCGGTTCCAGTTCGTACATGGTGACCACCGGGCCGGGCCGGACCGCGTTGATCGTGCCCTTGACGTGAAAATCATCGAGCACGGATTCGAGCAGGCGGGCGTTGCGTTCCAGGCCGGCCTTGTCGATCACATTGTTATTCTGTTCGGGTGCAGGGGCGAGCAGGTCCAGAGACGGCAGCACATAGGGTCCGAAGAAATCACCCTGCTTGCCCTTGCCGGCGCTGGCTTTCTTCGGTGGCAAGGCCCGGTCGCTGATCTCCGGTGGCGGCCGGTTGTCGGGTTTCACCGATTTGCGCGGGGCGGGATCCTTCCTGGCTTTGCCGGGGGCGGAACGATCGGGCTCGATCACCAGATTGTCATCCGCCTGGCCAAAGGGATTTCTAACCGCGGGAATCTTGAACGATGCGCCGGAAAACAGCGGCCTGTCGAGCCGCAGGCTGCGATAGCCAAGCACCAGACCACCCGTCAGGGTCAGGGCGATCAGGAGACCGGAAACCAGACCGCTCCAGCTGGCTGATATCAAATTGAGTCCGGCACGGGTTCCGCTGGCGAGCAGCATGCCGGATAGTCCGCCCAGTCCAGCCGGCAATTCCATTTGCGATTCCGGGAACCACAGCGCCAGACTGACAGCCACCAGCAATGCCGCGAGCAGGCACCACAGCAATTGCTGCTTCCAGCCGGGCTGCGGAATGTCCCGCCAAAGACGGTTGGCCAGAACCAGCAGCAGCGGCAGGAACAGAACGACGGGCAGGCCGATCAGCGACAACAGCAGATCGGACAGATAGGAACCGAGAATCCCCATCCAGTTATATTCGACGCTGCCTGCGGATGTATTGAAAGACGGGTCGCTCGGCGAATAGCTGACCAGTGCCAGAAACAGGAACACGGTTGCCAGCACGATCGCGGCGGCCCCGATCAGGGCACCGCTGCGCAGCAGGCTGAGGCGCATGATCTCGCGCCAGTTTGCTTCTGTGGCTTTTTCCGCCATTTCATACTCCCGTGCGTCACCCCAGCCGAAGGCGCGCATTCACTATAGGCTCCTTTGCGCGAATCGGGGACTCGCCGTCAAGTTTCTTGGCTTTATTTTACCGGATTTGCCTTTCCTTCCCCGCCGCCGATGCCTACCTATGTCCTATATTATGGCTCGGAAAGGCGATCTCAATGGGATTTGATTCTCGGAATAGCGATATCATCATATTGGGGGCGGGGATGATCGGCCTGACCCAGGCGCTGACCCTCGCCGCTCATGGATTGCGCGTCGCCATCATCGACCGCGCCACGCCGGATGATTTGCTCAATCCGCAAAATGATGCCCGGGTTTCCGCGATCAACAGCGCCAGCTGGAACATGTTCGATGCGATCGGCCTGGCCGAGAAGCTGCGACCGCATGGCTGCGATATTGAAAAGATACTGGTCAACGACGGGCTGAAACCCGGCACGCTGGATTTTGTCCCGGCCGAGGACGAAGGCCCGATGGGTGTCATGGTCGAAAATGCGGTCCTTCGCCGATTATTGTTCGAGGCGGCTCAGGCCGATGATGGCATTACGCTGCACCTGTCGGCACAGGTCGCATCCTGTGATCGTCAGGAACATCGCGTCGATATCATGCTCGACAATGGCGAGCATCTTTCCGCCCCGCTGCTGATCGCCGCCGATGGCCGGGGCAGCCGGATGCGCGAGGAAGCCGGGATCATCATGGCGCACTGGCAATATGATCATAGCGCGATTGTCTGCAAAATCGCGCATGAGAAACCGCATGGCAACGCTGCTTATGAATTATTCTTTCCCGCCGGACCTTTTGCAATTCTGCCGATGCTCGATGACGCCGACGGCAAGCACCGCTCGGCGATTGTCTGGACAGTCTCGAGAAAAGACGGCCCCGCCTATGCAAAAATCAACAAGCGCGCGTTTGTCGCCGAAATGACCAAGAAGACCGGGGGCTTTCTCGGCGCGATCGAACTGCTCACCGACCGCCAGACCTATCCTCTGGGATTTCATCACGCTTCCCATCTGACCGCCGATCGTTTGGTACTGGTCGGGGACGCCGGTCACGGTATCCATCCGATCGCCGGACAGGGACTCAATCTGGGCCTGCGCGATGTTGCCGCGCTGACCGAATGTCTTGTCGAGGGCGCGCGCACCGGTCTCGATCTCGGCGATTCCCAAATTCTCGCGCGTTACGACCGCTGGCGCAGTCTCGACAATATGATGGTGTCGGCGGCCACGGACATTCTGACGCGGCTGTTCGGCCTGCCGGGAGAAACCTCATCGGCGATCCGGCGGATGGGCATCGGACTGGTCCAGCGCATTCCGCCGCTAAAGGCACAGTTCATGGCGGAGGCGAAAGGCGAAACCGGCGATCTGCCTCGGCTGCTCCGGGGAGAGATGGTCTAGCGCGAGCCCTGACCGTCATCGACCTTGATCACGGTGCCGGTCACCGCGTCCGACGACGGCGACACCAGATAAAGCAAGGTGCTGTCCAGCTGCTCCGGCTGGGCGATGCGTCCACGAGGGAATCGCTCATAAAATTTACCGGACCGTTCAACCATGCCATCGGCCATATCGGTTGCAAACAGGCCCGGAGCGATGCCGTTTACGTTAATATGGAATTTCGACCATTCCACGGCCAGCGTTTCGGTGATCCGCACCACGCCTGCCTTGGTGATTGAATAGAGCGCCGCGCCATTGCCGCCATAGCTGGTCGCGGCGATCGAGGCGATATTGACGATTCGTCCCGGCTTTTTTTTCGCAATCAGCGGCCGGGCAAATTCGTTCGAGAGAATGAACACGCTGCGCAAATTGGTGTCGAGGACGTCATCGATCAGCTCAATCGACATGCGCGTGGCGTGCTCGGCGTCGACGATTCCGGCATTGTTGACCAATATGTCGGGTTCGCCGAGTGCCTCGGTGATAGTCGGGATGATCGCCTGAAGCTGCGCTGCGTCGCGCACATCCAGTGCGAAAGCTTGGGCCGTGCCGCCATCGGCTCTGATCTCGCCGACCAGATCGTCAAGCTTGTCCTTGCGGCGCGCCGTACAGGCGACCTGTGCCCCGCAGGATGCTAGCACCTTGGCAAAGCGACGCCCCAACCCGGCAGAGGCTCCCGTCACGATGGCGGTACGTCCTGCAAGATCGATTGAAAAATTGGCTGTGGTCATAAACGGGCATCCTCTGCAAATTTTTACAGGGGATGCCCGTGATCATGCGATAAGCGCAAGCGCTAATTTAGTTGTTCAGATCATCCTGTGTGATCGGAACGATCTTGATTTCCACGCGACGGTTGGCCGCGCGGCCTTCTTCGGTCGCGTTGGAGGCAATCGGCTGGCTTTCGCCATAGCCCTTGGTTGCCAGACGGGCACGTTGTACGCCGCTGTTTGCCAGGAAATTGGCAACCGCTTCCGCGCGCCGTTCGGACAGCGCCTGGTTGTAGGCGTCGCTGCCGGTGCTGTCGGTATGGCCGAGTATGTCAACGTAGCTCTTCTCATATTGCGAAAGCGTGTTGGCGACTTCGCCAAGCGTGGTCTGGAAGGCTGGCTGGATCGCGCTGCTGTCGACCGCAAAGGTCACGTTGGATGGCATGTTGAGGATCAGATTGTCGCCATCGCGGGTAACGTCGATACCGGTACCGGCGGTCTGTTCGCGCAGTTTCTTTTCCTGTTCGTCCATGTAATAGCCGACTCCCGCACCGGCGAGGCCACCGAGGCCGGCACCAACGATCTTGGCGGTACGATCGTTTCGTCCACCCAGTATGTCGCCGAGCAGGTAGCCGCCCAAAGCGCCGCCCACGCCACCGATGGCAGCCTTGGAGATGGTCCGGTTTCCGGTTTCCGGATTGGTCACGCAGCCGCTGGTGAGTGCCAGCGCGCCTAGCGAAGCCGCTGTAATTATTGATCTGTTCATCCGCATTTTCTTTCCCCTTGAAGGTATTGCTGTTCGATCAGGATTAACGCCTCGCCGACCAGAAGGTTCCGCTTACCGCAGGGTAAATGAACGGTGACTGACAGCAAACTTGAGATTTTGTAAAACTTGCTGCTAAAGGGCTTATGGCCTTTCGCCCTTTCAATGGACAATATGACACCCTTTCCCTGGTTTGATGTCGCGATCATAATATTGCTGGTGCTGATCAATGGCGTATTTGCCATGTCGGAACTGGCGATCGTGTCTGCGCGCAAGGCCAATTTGCACAGTCTGGCCGATCAGGGCAATCGCGGAGCGAAGACCGCGCTCCGTCTCGCCAGCGATCCCGGCAAGTTTCTGTCGACGGTGCAAATCGGCATCACCCTGATCGGTATCGTCGCCGGCGCGTTTTCCGGTGCCAGTCTGGGCGGTCCGACGGCAGAGCGGTTGCAGGCGTTGGGAATGGGGCAGGAACTGTCCATAACCGTCGGCTTTGTACTCGTCATTGGTCTGACCACTTACGCCTCGCTGGTGATAGGCGAACTGGTGCCCAAGCAGATTGCCCTGCGTTCGGCGGAGCGGATCGCGATAATCATGGCGCAGCCCATGGCGACGCTGGCGCGCATTTCAGCGCCGCTTGTCTGGCTGCTGGACAGCAGCAGCGCGTTGATCTTCCGGTTGCTGGGCATGAAGCGTGACGAGAAAAGCCACGTTACCGCGGATGAATTGCAGATGGTTTTTGCAGAAGCGACGCGCTCCGGTGTGATCGAAGAACATGAGCGCGCCGTTATCGCCGGGGTCGTGCGGATGGCAGATCGCCCGATCCGCGAGGTGATGACCCCGCGGACCGAAATCGACTGGCTCAATGTAGAGGCGACGACCGAAGAAATTCACCGGCATCTGATTGCTTCGCCGCACAGCCGGTTTCCGGTCGCGGAAGATTCGATCGACGACATTCTGGGTGTGGTCCAGGCGCGCGATATAGTCGCCGCGCAATTGGGCGGTGAAGCGCTCGATCTGCGCAATTTGATGCGTCCGCTTGAAAAAGTGCCGGACCAGCTTGATGCCCTCGATGCGCTGGACATCCTCAGGGAAGCCGAAGTCCCGATGGTCCTGGTGCACGACGAATATGGCCATTTCGAAGGTATTGTGACCCCCAATGATCTGCTCAGTTCCATCGCCGGCGAATTTGTGTCTGACCAGAATGAAAAAACCCAGCGGAGCCTGATCGAACGGGCGGATGGCAGCTATCTGGTTTCCGGGGCGATGGCGATTGACGCGCTGGCCGAACGGCTGGGAATTCGCCTGTCCGAGGACCGCGACTATGCGACCGTTGCCGGTCACGCACTGGCGCAATTGCGCCATCTTCCGGAAGAAGGCGAAAGCTTCGAGGACCAGGACTGGATATTCGAGATTGTCGACATGGACGGCCGGAAGATCGACAAACTGATCGTGCGGGCCACCGATCCGGAAATCGATTGATCAGGTTCTCACGCCAAGACCCTGTCGCTAAAGCTTGCCGTATTTCTTCTCGAAGCCGGCGATATCATCCTTGGCCAGAAACTTGGCCTGGTCGATCCACGCGTCCCGGGTGATCCGCCCGCTGAACGAATCCAGATAACGATCGACTTCGACAATTTCCGCCTCTTTCCAGTTGGCGATCTGGTCGAACCGGGTGATGCCGAGACTGTTGAGCAGCGTATTGAGTTTCGGACCCACGCCCTTGATCAGACGCAGATTGTCCGGTTCCCCGACCGCCGGTGGGATATTCGGCTTGCCGGCAGGAGCGGGTGCTGGCTCCGCCTCGGTTGCCGGCTTCACGCTCGGTTTCGGCGTGGTGACAGTCGGCGTTGCCGCCGGCTTGGCTACGGGCGCCGCCGGCTTTGCTGGTGCAGGCGCGGCCACCGGTGGCGGGGTTGGTGCAGCCATGGGTTCTGCCGGTGGCACCGGTTCGCCCGCTTTCTTCAGCAGATCGTCCCCGGCATTAAACCTCTCGGCTGCGGAAGCTTCCCGGCCGGTTGCAGCCCAGATCCAGAATGCGGTGACGACACCGATCAGCAGTGCAATCAGGTATAAAAGCCAATTGGCGGTAATCAGGGTAATCATTGTTTCAAAATCCCGTTCTGAATCCTGTTCATGGCCGTCGTCAGCGAATGTCGGCTAGAATTCTTCTGTATTTCGGCCCCAGATAAACCAGCCGATGGCGAGGCCAATTGCAAAAGTCACCAGCAGGAGCAACAGATTTTCAACTAGAAGTGGCATCGATCATTCTCCCTGTGGCGCTTCGGCATCATTTCGCAGCGAACCGTTTGCAGGCCCGATACGGAATTCGATGCGGCGATTCTGCGCATCGGCCGCCGCATCCGAACCTTTGGCGCGAGGCCGGGCCGAACCATAGCCGGTTGCGGTAATCAGGTTGCCCGCAATTCCGCGTTCCATCAGACCGGCTTTGATGCGGTCCGCTCGCTCCTGCGACATCGTCTTGTTGACACCGCGGTCACCATTGTTATCGGTATGGCCTTCGACTGCGATCGTCAGTCCTTCACAAGCCTTCAGAGCCGCTGCAACCTTGTCCAGAATTTGATTGGATTCCGGCGAGACATAAGCGCTACCGGAACGGAAATTGATTTTCCTGGATTCGGTGATTTTGTCGACACTTTCCTGACATTCAGCAATTTTTTGCAGGGTAGCAGAGCCCACATCTGGTGTGGTGCTACCGCCCTCTTCGGCTGCTTTCTCAAGCTTTTCCTCCCCTTGCCAGCTTGCACTGGCAACGCCGGGGATTGCCATGACCACGTTCAGTGCCTCTTGTTTGGCATCGTCCGGAAGTTCGCCATCCAGTACGGCGCTGCGGGACAGGGGATCGCGACCGAAGGTGACGCTCGCATCATCCAGTCCCCGCGCTGCCAATTCAGTCTGAGCCTTTTGCTCCAGACCGGAGATGAAATTTTCACCCGTTACGGCATGGCCGACCAGTGCCAACACCACTGTTGCGGCCGCACCGGCCAAAATCTTGCCTCCGAATTCCATAGATAACCTCAGTCCTTTTTAGGCCCAACGCCACTTCTCAAAATGATTGAGCAAATTGGCGGATAATGAAGCGCGAGTCCAGTTGGGTTGCCCCAAAACTCGAAGCCGACGCATGAAAACTGTATCTATATGAGACAAAAGGTTACCAAATAGGGTTAATTTCCGGGAATTGTCTTCAAACCTATTTCCGTCCGGCCTTCTTAACCACTGTTGCTGCTTTCCGCCAGTTCATTCAATTTGCGAAATTCCTGACGCCAGTAATCCCCGCCGGTCCCGGAAAGCGGGGCGATGTCTTGGAATCCAAAGTCGCCGAGATATTTGTCCCCGCGCAGTTTCTGGCCAAAGGCGGCAACCGCGACGGCGAAGGCCATGTCCCCGCTTGGCCGGTTTGCCGAGCGCAGGTCTGGCGATGCTATCGACCGCGTGATAAGCCGCGACTTGTCCCCTTCGGGCAACTTGTAGCGCAGCTTCACCTGTGCCATTTCGCCGTTGAAGTCCGGCTGCCGTTCAACCACCCGATTGGCCGGATAGCGGCGCTCGGGAAGCCAGCCTGGCGCGCTGGTCGGCATGATTTCGTAAAGTGCCGTAACCTGATGGCCGGCCCCGATATCACCGGCGTCGATCCGGTCATTGGCAAAATCCTCCTCGGCGAGCAGACGGTTTTCATATCCGATCAGCCGATATTCCTTCACATGCGCCGGATTGAATTCAATCTGGATTTTCACATCCCTGGCGATGGTGAACAGGGTCGAACTGAACTCTGACCCGAGCACTTTGCGGGCCTCCATCGCGCTGTCGATATAGGCGTAATTGCCGTTGCCGACATTGGCGATGCCCTCCATCAGCTCGTCGCGGATATTGCCGCTGCCATAGCCGAGCATCGTCAGCGTCACGCCGCTCTCGCGCTGCCTTGCGACATATTTCTTGAGCTCATCGGTGTTCGATGTGCCGACGTTGAAATCGCCGTCGGTGGCCATGATGATCCGGTTGATGCCGCCTGCAAGGAAATTGTCCCGCGCGGTCGAGTAGGCGAGCTTGAGCGCGTCGCCGCCTGCCGTCGATCCGCTGGCATAAAGGCAGTCGACCGCTTCCTTGACGTGGGCCTTGTTCGATGTCGGTGCGAGCAGCAGCCCGACCGTGCCCGAATAAACCACGATCGACACCCGGTCATCGCTGCGCAACTCGCCGGCCAGCGCGGTGAGCGTCGATTTGACCAGCGGCAGCTTGTCCCGGCTGTTCATCGATCCGGAAACATCGACCAGAAAAACCAGATTGGTGCGCGGTCGTTCGCTGCTGTCGACATCATAGCCGCGCAGGCCGATGCGCAACAGCCGGCTGGCGTCGTTCCACGGGGTTGTCGCAATATCGGTGGATATGCTGAACGGTGTCTCCCGATTTTGCGGCTTGGGATAATCATAGCGGAAATAGTTGATCATCTCCTCGGTCCGCACCGCAGCTTCCGGCGGCAGACGCCCCTCGTTCAAAAACCGCCGGACGTTCGAATAGCTGCCGGTGTCGACATCGACGGCAAAGGTCGACACCGGTTCATCGGCAACGCGCTTGATGCTGGCGACCTCCTTGCCGTCATAGCGTTCGCGATCCTGCGGCTGGGGCCAGGGCCGGGGATAAGGATAAGGTGCGCTGCTCCGTTCCGCAGCCATCGATCCGCTGGTCACCGACTTGCCGGTCGTTACGATTTGCGACGATGGTGGTGGCATCGCCGGTGCGGCGCGCAGAGAACCCGTCGAGGTCCGGCGATTGCCGAAGCGATCATCATTGCTCCGGGAAAAGATGCTGCAGTTCACCGGATGGGCCGGAGCCGGGCGGGCGATCGAGCGCGCGTCGAGTGACGGCGTGGCAGAGGTCAGGGCGAGCCCGGCAACTGCCAGAACCGTCATCGCTTTCGCTGGAAAATTGAAATGCCGCATGGGTGTTCCTCCATAATCCCGACCCGGGGCGCAAAGCTGCCAGATACCGCCTGACTGGAAAATGAACGCATGATATGTTGTTACATGATCTTTCGGACCCGATATTAACTTAGGTTATTGAACAAACCAAGAACATTGCTACAATCGGGTCATGTCCAAAATCTCCCGATCAGAAAAACTGGCGATTCTTGCCGACGCCGCGAAATATGATGCATCCTGTGCGTCGAGCGGATCGATCAAGCGCAATTCGGCAAAATCGGGCGGCATCGGATCGACCGGGGGCATGGGTATCTGCCACAGCTATGCACCGGACGGGCGCTGCATTTCGCTGCTCAAAATCCTGATGACCAATTACTGCATGTTCGACTGTCTCTATTGCATCAACCGGTCGTCGAGCAACGTCCGCCGCGCGGCCTTTACGGTGCAGGAGATCGTCGATCTCACGCTGGATTTCTACACGCGCAATTATATCGAGGGCCTGTTCCTGTCCTCCGGGATCATCCGCAGTCCCGATTATACTATGGAGCAATTGGTCGAAGTCGCCCGCCGATTGCGGGTTGTGCACAAGTTCGGCGGCTATATTCATCTGAAAACCATCCCCGAAGCCGACCCGGAGCTTCTGAAGCAGGCGGGGCAATATGCCGACCGCCTGTCGATCAATATCGAATTGCCTGACGATGACTCGATTGCGCGGCTGGCCCCGGAAAAAAATGGCAAGCTGATCCGCCGGACAATGGCGAATCTCGGCAAGCAGGTCCGCGAAGCAAAAGCCGAACGCAAAAGCTCTCGTAAAGCGTCGCTCTTTGCACCGGGCGGCCACAGCACGCAGATGATTGTCGGCGCAGACGCGTCCGACGATGCAAAAATATTGACCACCAGCGATGGTCTTTATGGCAGCTATGGGTTGAAGCGCGTCTATTATTCCGCCTTCAGCCCGATTCCCGATGCCAGCAACAATCTCCCGGTTCAGGCCCCGCCCCTGCTGCGCGAACACCGGCTCTATCAGGCCGACTGGTTGCTGCGCTTCTACGGGTTTTCCGTCGCCGAGATCATGCAGGGCGGCCAGGCCGGGCAGTTGGACCTGACCGTCGATCCGAAGCTGGCCTGGGCCCTGCAGAATCGCGCCCGCTTTCCCGTCGATATCAATCGTGCCGACAGGGAAAGCCTGCTCAGGATTCCCGGACTGGGCGGCAAGGGCGTCGGCAAGATACTCCAGGCACGCCGGTTTTCCGCCTTGCGGCTGGCCGACCTCGAACGCATCTGCCAGTCGGTGAAGAAGATATTGCCGTTCATCACCGCGATGGACTGGCACCCCGGCAAGCAACTGGATTCACTGAACCTCTACGACCGGCTGAAACCGCCACCCGAACAGCTCGGTCTGTTTGGAGCCTGACGGTCGTGAACATGATGACAGCCCATATCCAAGGCGCTTATCGCATTTCGCTTGCCAGCGAAGTCGACCGGAACGGCTGGCGCGACCATGCGCGACAACTTTTGCAAGCGGGTATCGCGCCGGAGCAGGTGAGCTGGACGGTCGAGGGGCGGAGTGAAGCAGGGGAACTTGATCTGTCACCATCCGCGACTTTGCCGGAACAAAACAGCGGTCAAATCGCGCGTCCTGTCCGCATATCAAAGGCACTGCTCTCGCTGATCAACACCGCGCTGTTGCACAGCAACGAGGACCGTTTCGATCTCGCCTATCGCGTCCTCTATCGCGCGCAATCGGTTCCCGCTCTGCACCGCAATCCGGCGGATGCCGATATGATAAAGCTTGATCGCTATGCCAGGGCGATCCGCCGCGATATTCACAAGATGCATGCCTTTGTCCGCTTCCGCAAAATCGGCGCGTCAGAGCGCCGCGAACAATTTGTCGCCTGGTTCGAACCGGACCATCATATCACCCAAGCGGTAGCCCCGTTTTTCCGCAACCGCTTCACCGGCATGGACTGGCTGATCGTCACCCCCGATGCGAGTATCGCCTGGGATGGTGAAAAGCTCGCCGTCGGACCCGGCGGTTGCAAAGACGACGTACCGCAGGAAGACGTGATCGAGGCCGAATGGCGGACCTATTACGCCAATATCTTCAATCCCGCCCGGGTCAAGATCAGCGCGATGAAGTCCGAAATGCCGATGAAATACTGGAAAAACCTGCCGGAAGCCGAGTTGATCCCTTCGATGCTGGAGCAGGCCGGGACGCGGGTCGAAGCGATGGTGGCGCGCGCCCGGGAGGATATGGTAATGGAGCGCAGGATGGATGAACCGGCCACCAATCTGCTGACCTCGCTGGATCAGCTCTATGCGCTGCTGGAAAAGCAGACCGACGCCCCGATGGAGAAATTCTCCGACCGGCTGGTGCGCGGGAGTGGGCCGGACCATGCCGATCTCCTGATCATCGGCGAGCAGCCCGGCGATCAGGAGGACAGGGAGGGCAGGCCGTTTGTCGGGCCGGCCGGCCAGTTGCTCGATCGGGCATTCGAAAAAGCCGGGATCGACCGCCAGCAAACCTTTCTCACCAATGCCGTGAAGCGGTTCAAATATATACCGCGCGGCGAGCGCCGGATTCACGAGAAACCCAATGTCGGCGAAATCAACTATTACCGCTGGTGGGTTGAACAGGAAATACGGCTGGTCGATCCCGGGCTGGTTGTCGCGCTGGGCGCAACCGCCGCCCGCAGCCTGACCGGGAAGCCGGTGAAAATCTCCCGCCATCGCGGCGAGATATTGTCAGGTACAGATGGCCGGTCCATCCTGATCACCGTGCACCCTTCCTATCTGCTTCGCATCCCCGACGAACAGGGGCGTCAGGTCGAATATGCAAAATTCGTCCGTGATCTGCAGGTGGCAAAAGATTTTATAAACTGAAACAAGCCGGACCTGTCGCGACATCCGCTGTTACGCCGCCAGACCGCGCTGCAGGTCGAGGCCACTTGGTTCCTGGAACGGACGCAGCCCGAATTCGGGCAGGATCGCAAGCAGATGATCGAAGATGTCCGACTGGATATCCTCATAGGCGTTCCAGTCGGTCGTGTTGGTGAAACAGTAAATCTCTATCGGCAGACCCTGCGGCGTCGGGTCGAGCTGACGCACCAACAGCGTCATGCCTTGGGCGATCTGGCTGTGGGCGCGGAGATATTCGACGACATAGGCGCGGAAGGTTCCGATATTGGTGACCCGGCGGGCATTGACCTCGTCGCGTCCGGCCTTCTCGATCGCAGCGTTCCATTCACCCAGCTCTGCCTGCTTGTGGCCGAGATAGTCGTCCAGCAGCTGAAAGCGGCGAAACCCGTCCTTTTCATCGCGGGTCAGGAAACGGATGCCATTCTGGTCGATGAAGATCGAGCGTTTGATCCGTCTCCCGCCCGATTCGGACATGCCCCGCCAGTTTTTGAAGCTCTCCGAGATCAACCGGTGGGTGGGGATGGTGGTGATCGTCTTGTCCCAGTTCTGCACCTTCACCGTGTGCAGCGCGATGTCGATCACGTCGCCGTCGGCATTGAGGGCCGGCATTTCAATCCAGTCACCGACGCGCAGCATGTCGTTCGAGGTGAGTTGCACCGAGGCCACGAGCGAGAGCAAAGTATCCTTGAATACCAGAAGCACGACCGCCGCCATCGCGCCGAGACCCGAAAGCAGCAGCAGTGGCGACTGGTCCATCAGCGCGGCGATGATGAGGATCGTCGCACCGACATAGACAATGATCTTGAACAGCTGGATATAGCCCTTGATCGGCCGGGTCGCGGCCTCGGGTCGATGTTCGTAGATGTCGTTGACGAGGGTGAGTGCCTTGCTGAGCGCCATCGCCACGAAAAGGATGATCGAGGCGGAGACCACATTACTGACCAGGGTGACGACTGCGGCCGGCAGGTGCGGCACCGCAACGATCCCGTTCGAGATGATGAGCGCCGGTACGATATTGGCCAGCCGCGCTGCCACCGGCAGCGGCGTAAGGTCATCATAGGGCAGCCAGCGCCGGACGACGCGCAGCACGAGATGCTTGATGATGAAATTGGCGATCCATGCAATGGTAAGGAGAATGGCGAGACCGATCAGCGTCTCGGCCCGCGGCGGCAGATTTGCAAACAAGGGGAGGGAACCGACGATGGGAAGGCTGTCGATGGTGAGCTGCTGCATGGCGTCATGCCCGGCACAGGGCGGGCTTTGTCTCCGGTGTCGGTGGTGATGGCGGCAAACTCGAATTATGACCGGCGGCGCTGTCGGTGTCAACCGGGGCGAACCAATCGCTGTCCGCACTTGTCATCGCACTCCTGCGGCTTGTGGGTACCACACATGAAGCCCGTGATCGGTCAGCGGCTATATAACATTTCCCCTGTTGAAACCGCTGGGAAATTTTTTTCACAGACCGGGAACCAAAGCCTTGATCAGCGCTTGGTTTGGTACCCCCAACGAAAAAAAGGAGATTGAAATGAACGAGAATACGATCAAGGGAAACTGGGAGCAGGTCAAAGGCAACGTCCAGAAAAAATGGGGCGAATTGACCAACGACGAGCTCGACCAGATCAACGGCAACCGCAAAGTTCTCGCAGGCAAGATCCAGGAAAAATACGGACGTGCGCAGGATGAAGCGGAACGTGAAATTGACGAATTCGAGCGGACCTACTGATCCGGTAATCCGCTGAAGACCATCCCGAAAGGGAGAAGCCCCGTGCCACGCCAACCCGCCCCAGGCACGGGGCTTTTTTTGTCCGGCAGTACGGAAGAAGTACTGAAAGCGCGGGACCTTGTCGCAATTCCCTGACTTTGGCGCGACAGGATAGCACTGCCGGTGCTGTGCTCACAAGAGATGCACTATACTATGCGGCTTGCAGGTAGGGACAAACCGGGATCAGGGTGATTTTGCACAATCGCTGCGCTGGCGCCAGGATTGGGCACCAACTACCAAACTGACGCGTATCGCCGACTGAGCCAGTCGGCCGAAAAGCTTCGCTGTGCGTTGATTCAGGTCAATGCCCGTGCTGCCAATGTCATTACAGGCTTCATGCAAGCCATGACCGATATCCCATATCCCGATCAGCCATTTGGCCGTTTTGACGGTTGGCGTCGAAAGGCGATACTGCATCGGAACGTCCCCGACGCGAATGCCCTGGATTTGGCGCATCAACGCCAGATGGCTTTGCTGCCAGCGGCAGACTCGCCAATATATGCAGACTGGCCAATATATGACGCGAGATACGATATAAAAAACGGGTGCCGGCAAAACCAGTTAATTTACCGCTGAGAGGATTATCTACGTGACACGCAATCCGACACTGACACTGTCGCGCGCCGAAATGGAAGAGATAGGCGGCGAGGTGATGGAAATGGTGATCGACCATTTTGAGAACAACGGCGATCAGGTGGTCGCTAATCCTACCGATCCGGAAATGCTCAAGACATGGCTGACCGAAGCGCCTCCCGAAAGGGGAATGGCGGTTCAGGATGTGCTGCACGAGTTCAAGACCAAGGCACTCGAAACGATGACCCACCTGGATCATCCGCGTTGTTTTGCCTTTGTGCCCAGCCCCAGTAATTTCGTGAGCGCGCTTGCGGAATTTATGGCTTCTTCATTCAATATCTTTGCCGGCGCATGGCTGGGACCGTCGGGGGTCGCTGCGATCGAGATGAAATCGATCGACTGGCTGAGGCAGTTATTCGGGCTTCCAACTGCGGCTGGCGGTCTTTTCGTCAGCGGAGGTTCGATGGCAAATCTCACCGCGCTCGCCGTCGCACGCCACATCAAGCTGGGCAACAACCCGGCCAATGGTGCAGTCTACTTTTCCGATCAAACCCATTCATCGGTTCCCAAGGGATTGAAGATCTTGGGGTTCCAGCCCTATCAAATACGGACATTGGCATCCGATGCAAACCTGCGGCTCGATATGACCAGTCTGGCCGACAAGGTGGACGTTGACCGTAGGCGCGGGCTGGTGCCATTTTGTGTAATTGCCAATGCCGGCACGACGAATAGCGGTGCGATTGATCCGCTGGAAGAATTGGCGGCATATTGCAAGGAGCAGGGCCTCTGGCTGCACGTTGATGGCGCCTATGGCGGTGCGGTCGCGATTACCGATACCGGCAAGACCTTGCTCAAGGGCATCGAAAAGGCTGACTCGATTACCATAGATCCGCATAAATGGATGTTTCAACCCTATGAAATTGGCTGTTTGTTGATGCACAATGCGCAATATCTCGAAGAGGCATTCAAGGTGACGGCCGAATATCTGGATATTTTGGACAATAGCGGAGAACAGAAAAACTATAGCGATCATGGAGTGCAACTGACACGCGGGTTTAGGGCACTCAAATTCTGGATGTCGCTCAAGACATTCGGGTTGGAAGATTTTCGGGCTGCGATTGAGCGAGGGATCGCTAACGCCGAATATGTCCAGTCACTGCTGGAACAGGATGATTGCTGGGAAATTGTGACTCCCGCAGCAATTGGCGTGATAAACTTCCGCTACCAATTCGGTGGGTCACTACCTGAAAATTTCCACAGCCGGTTATCACGTGAAATCCTGATGGACGGCTTCGCGATGATTACGCCGACCCGTATCAACGACCGGGAGGTTCTTCGTATCTGCGCGATAAACCCGCGCACGACGCCCGAAGATTTCCGGCAGACGTTGGCAAATGCAAAGATGTTGGCGGAAAAATTGCTGGCCAGTTCATAATTGCAGACAACGGCTGCGATAGCGAAACAAAACGATTCTTGCGTGGGTTTGATCAATATCAAAGCACTCGGCTGAATCAGCTTCGATGGTCGCCATCTATTTTGCGATGGCGCGATTCGGCGCAGGAGTTTTTATGCAGGCAGATATAATCATCATAGGCGCCGGACCGGCGGGTTTGAGCTTTGCGCGGAATCTAGCTGAAACGGGCCTGAACATCCAACTCATCGAAAAGCAGAGCGAGCAGAGCCTGTCGGATCCGCAATATGACGGGCGAGAGATCGCACTCACGCATCATTCCAGAGATGTCATGAAAAAGTTGGGCATGTGGTCGCTTCTGTCTGCGGACAAGATATCGCTGATCAAGGATGCAAAAGTCCTCAATGGCACATCACCCTTCGCACTCGCTTTTAACCATCACGAGGCGCGCGTCGATAATCTGGGGTTCATGGTATCAAATAATGCGATCAGAAAATCCGCCTACGCCTCGTTGGAGAAATACGGAAATATCAGTATTATCGACAATAGCGAAGTTTCCGATATCGGCACATGTGCGGATAATGGCTGGGTTAAACTATCCGATGGGAGCCGGTTGGAAGCGCGTTTGATCGTAGCAGCGGACAGCCGGTTTTCTGCATCCCGTCGGATGATGGGTATTGCCACCGACATGCTCGATTTTGGGCGGACCTGCATTGTATGCACGATGTCTGTCGAGCGAACGCACGATGATACGGCTTATGAATGCTTTCACAATGACCAGACTTTGGCGGTGCTGCCGTTGAACAACGATCAGGTATCCGTTGTGGTGACGATCAAGACTGAGCGGAGCGGGGCTGTATTGGATTTGGATACTGCGGACTTCGCGCTGGATATTGAACGCCGTTTTGGCCATCGTTTTGGTGCCATGAAGTTGACCAGCGAGCTATTTTCCTATCCGCTGGTTGCGACTTTTGCCAAACAGTTTCACGCCGATCGATTTGCCCTTATCGGTGATGCTGCGGTTGGCATGCACCCGGTTACTGCTCATGGATTTAACCTGGGTCTGCGCGGGAGCGATATATTGGCGCGTGAGATAAAACATGCGCTTAAAACCGATCAGGATTATTCAGCGCAACAGGTGTTGGAGCGTTATGCAAAGAAGCACCGCCAGATATGTGTACCCCTTTACCAAGGCACAAATGCGCTGGTGCAACTCTATACCAAGCAAAGCGTCCCTGCAAAACTGGCCCGCCATGCGTTGCTCAGAATTGCCAAACGCCTCCCGCCGGCAAGACGTTTGATCATGAACCAGCTTACCGAACTTGAACCGCGTCCGGGCCGACCGAGGATATTTCCTTCGCCGCGCCGTTTCATGAGTGGCCATCATGGCTGATCGCACTGAACTACCGGAATTAAATTACAATTACCCAATTACTCAATTACCGCAATTACCGCGATTACCGGATCAGTAGGTCCGCTGAAGACCATCCCGAAAGGGAGAAGCCCCGAGCCACGCCAACCCGCCCCCAGGCACGGGGCTTTTTTTGTCCGGAATTGCGAGGATGACGCAACGTTTCCGTCATTCTATGCGCAAACTGGAGTCCGAAAACACCATCCAAAACACAAGGGGCAAAGCTTTTCCCCCGAAGGCCACCGATATCGGAACCTTGCGCCGCGCGTCGCCGGGCAAGCCGGTGGTGAATGGGGAAGAACAATATCGTGCGGTGATCATCGATGCGCCGGATTTTCTGTTGCAGAGGTTTGAGGGTTTGAGCATCCGTTTCGTATCGTGTTGCGCAACAGGCATTATTTTATTATATATCAGGGATGGAGATTCGGAATATCCGGCACAAAGGTCTGCGCAACCTGGTTGAAAAAGATAATTTCAAAGGCTTGGCTCCGCAATATATTCCAAAGATCAGGGCGATCATGGCTTTCCTGATCGACATGGAAAACCTTGAGGAAATCTATAACCTACAGAAGTTCAAGCCGTATCTGCTCGGGGGTGACAGGGCAGGGACTTACAGCCTGTTAGTGACACCCAATTGGCGGATCACGTTCCAATATGATGACAAAACGGATGAGCTGTTTGATGTCGATTATGAAGATTATCATTAGGATAAGGAAAGGGAAAGCATGGCGATAAAAATAGGTATGAAGCCGGTTCATCCGGGCGAGTTCATCCGGCAGGCGATCCTGCCCGATAATCTGACCGTGACCGACGCGGCAAAAATATTGGGTGTCGGTCGTCCGGCCCTGTCGACTTTGCTGAACGGCAAGGCCTCCCTGTCGCCCGAAATGGCGCTGCGGGTCGAGAAAGCCTTTGGCGTGAAGATGGACACGCTGCTCCGTATGCAGGCGCGCTATGATGCGGCCGAGATGCGGCAGCGGGCGGAGTCGATCAAGGTGAAGGCGTTTCGATATGAGGATGCGGCTTAGGGGATGGGTGGAACTGGAGGATCAGATTGCACAGCTGAAATCGGCCCAACCCTGAACAATGGTTTTCCGCATCTCGCAGCGACTTCGATAGCTCGTTCATCCACCTCCGCATTTTCGACCAGCTTGCTGCCACCAAATACCAGCGGTTGACCAAATTCGATACTCACGCTCCCGTCTGTCGAGATCAACATCCCGTTTTCAACCGGTCGGATTGCAAAATTAAACAACGGTGTCAATTCTGCGCCCTCGTCCAACCGGAGCATGACGCAATCACCAGCAACGTTGAACACGCCGCTATTTTCTTGGGTTGCGTAGACGTCGTTGTTTTGATCGACAGCTATTAACAGCTCATTTTCTGGTTGTGGGGTGTCCGGAGTGCTGGTTGAACAAGAACTCGTCATCAATCCGACGATCACCAACCCAAACATTGCGTTTAATTTCATGGCGTAATAAATCCGGCAGTTGTGTTGACGGTATATGGGAATGTCGCTGACAGTGCATCAATTTGTCCGCACGTTTGGAATAAAGTGCACGGTCAACATGATCCGTGACTTTGTCGCAACCGGATTGCGTTGCGAGCAATATGCATATAATATATGCACATAGATAATAAAGGGAAATTCCGATGTCCGCGACAGCTCGTCTGCCAAGCCCGAAACGGCGCCCGATTAACCTGACCATCCGCGAAGATATATTGAGCGATGCGAAGGCCCTGAATCTCAATGCCTCGAAGGCGGCGGAGGCGGGTATCGAAGCGGCGATCAAACAGGCGCGCGAAGACAATTGGCTGGCTGAAAATCAGGACACAATCGCTGCCCATAATCAACGTGTAGCAGAGTCCGGCCCGCTGCTGGTTCCGGACTGGGCCGATGATAATGGCGCGCTTTGATATCTATGCGCTGAACCGGGCAGAGGTGCCTTATGTGCTGGAGGTGCAGGCCGACCTGCTGTCCGATCTGGCCAGTGTCGTCGTTGTGCCGCTGGTTCCGCTGGATAGCGCCAAGGCCGAAACCATGCGCAAACTGAAACCGGTAATCACCGTCAAAGGGCAAGACTTTTGCCTGATGACCACCGACATCGGCACCCTGCGCCGCGCATCGCTGGGCAAGCCGGTGGTCAATGTCGAGGAGCAATATCGCGCGGTGATTGTCGACGCGCTGGATTTTCTGTTTCAGGGGTTTTGAGGGTGAGGTGGGGTGGGGTGGCTTAGTATCCAGTGCGCTACCGGAAACCTCGTTGGATCACGGCAAAGTATCCCAACAATTAATTTCCAATTTTCGAACTAATTTATGATTACTTGTTCAATAGCAAAGCCATGGGCCGTCAGCATTTTCATGATTGGGCGCCTGTCAAAGCTGTCTGGCGAAACGCCGAGCGCAACGCGTAATACCGAATTGCTCTCGTTAACGACGTCCCAATCTACAAAGGTCGTGTCTGGACGATCGTTCAACCAACGGGAAATGGATTCTAGGTCTGACATCGGAGGTATTGGGCCTTTAACGAAAAAGAGGGCGTCATGTAAAAATGGTTCGGATGCGCTAAATGTCCGTTGGGAATTCCAAGCAGAACGAGCCTGTTTCGGATTGCGGTAAGGTTCTATGGTTCTCTGAGCCCGAAGTTCTTTTCTTATTTCCATCAATTGCTCTAACACATATTCGTCCGTTCCAACAGCAACCGTTTCGGGCTCCAAAACCTGAAATTGTCCAAATTGCTCAATGAAGGATTGAAACGTCCCATCCTTTGATTTCTGGGCCATCTTTTCTATTTTGCCCGCGAGATCAACAATAAAATTTTCGATCTGATGATAATGCAAATCCGCAGGATAGAATTGATGTTCGATCACCGATGTATCGAAAGGAAGTTTCGTATTGTGATCAGCAACAATTATCACCGGTTTTTTAAAGGTAATTCGGATGCCTAATTCAAACATGACATTGGGATTGAGGCAGCTGACGTCGCAAATAACTACTGGGTTTTCGTATAAATTTTGAATGATCCGGCTCTGGATAATATCGGTCTCAAAGCTGTCGCTAACAATTTGTGGTCGCATATTAGCCCTTGTTATTGATTGGCTTAATATCTGCCGTACTTCGGACCAATGCTCCGCGCTATGGTCGCCCATCGCAGAAATCGGCATGATGATCCCGCAGATGGTCTTGATCGGCTTGATCTGATCTCTGTTTATCAGCGGAGTTCTTTTTTTCTGGCGCTTTGGCCATATTATTTCTCGTTCAAATTTTTCTACTAATTTGACAATAGTGAAAAATTTCATCTTCGTCGAATCATTGATCTTTATTCATGAAGAGGAATCATCGATGGGTGAAAAACTGCAATACTTTAAGTATATCAACGACGGTTTGAGCAATTCCTCTCCTTCAAGGGTGAGGGTGTACTGGCCGATATGGCAGGACATCCTACCAGCGGAACGCCCTCATCCAACTGCGCCTAATCCTATGGATAAGGCTTCGTATCCTTCTCCCTCACGGGAGAAGGTCGAAAAATCGCTGTCCTACACACGGCTCAATCGCTTATTATCGTATCGGCTCCGCATCATACGCGGGGCAGGCTCTTTGACAATCTGGATATGATCGCCGCGCTGGCGGCTGCGCGCATGTTTCTGCCGGACCGGATTAGAAGGCAATCTGAAAGGCCACACTCGACGACCGGCAAACTCCCTGCAAACGCAGGAATTCTGCGGCTTGGGGGCTAAGGTCACAGAAAATAAAACATTCCGTTGGTGTAAACCTTCCGACGAGCCGGAGGATTGGTCAGGCTCGCACGAAGACACAAAGCCACTAAGCACCTTCCCTTTGCGCCTTCGCGGCTTCGCGTGAGTCCAAAAGGGCCGCTTCCCACAAGCAGGCGCGCGAAAACCGCTCCTTGGCCCCAACTTTGACAAACTTTGAAGCCCTCGACCGACGAAAAAGCCTACTCCCCCGCCTCCCGAGCAACCTCGCGCCAGCCGATATCCCGCCTGCAGAAGCCGCTCTCGAAATCGACCTTGTCGACCGCGGAATAGGCTCTGGCCTGCGCCTGGGTGGCACTATCGCCGAGAGCCGTGACATTGAGCACACGGCCGCCGGCAGCGACCAGCGCGCCGTCGACTTCGGCGGTTCCGGCGTGGAAAATCTTGGCGCCCTTGCGTTCGGCGCGCGCCAGATTCTGGATTTTGCCGCCCTTTTCCGGGGTGCCGGGATAGCCGTTGGCGGCCATCACCACGGTGAGCGCGGTTTCCGGCGCAAAGACCGGGGCGCTGGTCTGGGCGAGGTCGCCCTTGGCGGTGCGCATCAGCAGCTTGGCGAGATCGCTTTCCAGCCGCATCATCAGCACCTGGCATTCGGGATCGCCAAAGCGGGCGTTATATTCGATCAGCTGCGGACCCGTCGCGGTCAGCATAAGTCCGGCGAACAGGACGCCGCTATAGGGCGTGCCCTCGGCGGCCAGGGTATCGACGGTCGGCTGGATGATCTCGTCCATCACCTGCTGCTGCAGGGCGTTGGTGAGCACCGGCGCGGGGCTGTAGGCGCCCATGCCGCCGGTGTTCGGGCCGACATCGCCTTCGCCGACCCGCTTGTGATCCTGCGCGGTGCCAAAGGGGACCACCGACTTGCCGTCGGTGATCGCGAAGAAGCTGGCTTCCTCGCCGGTCAGAAACTCCTCGATCACCACTTCCGCGCCGGCTTCGCCAAAGCCGCCGCCGAACATGTCGTTGATCGCGACCTCGGCTTCCCCGCGGGTTTCGGCGATGATCACGCCCTTGCCCGCCGCCAGGCCATCGGCCTTGATCACCACCGGGATGGCAAAATCGTCGAGCGCCTTGAGTGCATCGACGGCACTGGTGGTCCGGACATAGCCAGCGGTCGGAATATGGGCGCGGATGCACAAATCCTTTGTGAACCCCTTGGAACCTTCCAGTTGCGCCGCCGCCTTGCCGGGGCCAAAGACCGCGATATCCGCCGCCCGCAGGCTGTCGCCGAGGCCGTCGACCAGCGGCGCTTCGGGACCGACGACGACCAGATCGATGCGCTTGCTGTGGCAGAAGCTGACGACCGCTTCATGATCGGCAACGTCCAGGCTGACCAGTTCGGCATGCTGCGCGATACCGGGATTGCCGGGTGTCGCATAGAATTTCTCCAAGGAAGGGGATTGCGCCAGCTTCCACGCCAAGGCATGTTCGCGGCCACCGGAGCCAATCAACAGGATATTCATGGACGATTCCCTCTCATTAGACGCGAAGCTCCTAGCCGAGAGCGGGCAGGGTGACAACGCCCCGCCGTTGTCGGTTTCCGAAATATCCGGCGCGCTCAAGCGGGTGGTCGAGGATCGCTTCGGCTATGTCCGGATTCGCGGCGAGATATCGGGCTTCAAGCGCGCCGCGTCCGGCCATGTCTATCTCGCGCTCAAGGATGACAAGGCGGTGCTCGACGGGGTGATGTGGAAGGGCAACGCCGGGCGTCTGCCGTTCCGGCCCGAGGACGGCATCGAAGTCGTCGTCTCGGGCAAGCTCACCACCTATCCCGGCCGCTCCAAATATCAGGTCGTGATCGACAAGATGGAACTGGCGGGCGAGGGCGCGCTGATGGCGCTGTACGAGAAGCTCAAGGCCAAGCTGCTTGGCGAAGGGCTGTTCGATCAGGACCGCAAGAAGCCGATCCCGTTCCTGCCGAAGACCATCGGCGTGGTGACATCGCCGACCGGTTCGGTGATCCGCGACATATTGCACCGGCTCGCGGATCGCTTCCCCAGCCATGTGATTGTCTGGCCGGTGCTGGTCCAGGGCGAAGGCGCGGCGAAACAGATTGCCGGTGCCATCCGAGGCTTTGCCGACATGGCGCAAGACGGGCCGGTTGCCCGGCCCGATCTGGTGATCGTCGCGCGGGGTGGCGGTTCGATCGAGGACCTGTGGAGCTTCAACGAGGAGATCGTGGTCCGCGCGGTGGCGGATTGCCCGATTCCGATCATCTCGGCCGTGGGGCACGAGACCGACACGACGCTGAGCGACTTTGCCGCCGATCTGCGCGCGCCGACGCCCACCGCTGCGGCCGAAATGGCGGTGCCGGTCCGGGCGGAATGGCTGGCCACCATGTCGGAAAGCCGGGCGCGGATGGCGCGCTGCGTGCAGCGCGGTCTGGCCACCGCGCAGGAACGGCTGGAGGGGCAGCGGCGGCTGATGCCGGCGCTGACCGATCTGCTCCGCCCCCATCAGCAACGGGTGGACGAGGCTTCGGAACGGATGAAATATGGCATGAGCCAGACTATCGCCCACGCCCGCAGCCGCTTTTCCGGGAGCGCCGGAGCTTTGCGGCCATCGATATTGCAGCAGCGGCTCGAGCGTTCGAAGGAACGGTTCGCCCGACTCGATTTGCCGGCAAGCCTGGTGCAACGACCACTGAACGAGGCGAGGCAGCGGCTCGATGCGCTGTGGCGTCTGGCGGAGCAGGTCTCCCCCGATGGCCCGCTGAAAAGAGGCTATGCGCGGGTATCCGGCCCGGACGGTAGCCTGATAGCCAATCGCGCCGCGGCGCTCAGGGCCGTCACTCTCGACCTCCATTTTCAGGATGGAACCATCGGTGCCACGGTAACCGAAGCCGGTCGAGCAAAGCCGAAACCTGCCGCACCTTCGACCAGCCGAGTCAAAAAACCGCCGGATGACAGGCAAAAGGATTTATTTTAGGGGAAATCACGATAGGTTTGGCCAGCTGTGGCAACCATGATCGTAAATCGCAGGTAAAGGATAGAAGGAGTATAAGCGTTCAATGTTAATGTCCAATCGCAACAAGGTGGCAAAGCTGCATTATATGCCCAACGGCTTCCGGCCGCTGTCTGCCGGGGATCATGTCCTTTGCGCGGTCACCGGTGAGGCCATCCCGCTTGACGAGCTGCGTTACTGGAGCGTCGAAAGGCAGGAACCCTATGCCACGGCCCAGATTTCTGCGCGTGCCCACTTGCCCGAAAGTGAACAGTGAAGGGGCGGTTCAAATATGCTCTCGGCCTACTGACGATGGCGGCTGCCGCTGTTCCTGCGGCTATCGTATATGCGGAAGCCAATGATACCGAGCAATCGGCATTCAGAGAGGCGGTAAAATTCGGCTTCTCGGGAGAAGCGATCCAGGGCGGCGTGATGATCGGCGATGCACCCGCCGGGACACGCAGCCTGTCTTTCGAGGGCGCACCTATCCCGATCGATGAGGACGGCAAGTTCATCATCGCGTTCAACCGCGATGCGGGGCAGGCCGCGCATCTTGTGGCGACGCTGGATAACGGTCAGACGGTCAGGAAGTTTATCAACATCGCACCGCGCAAATGGCAGATCGAACATGTCAGCATCAACCGCCGGGCCCGGACCGCCAGCGAGGCCTTCAAGCGGCGCCGCGCGCCCGAACTGGCCCGGATCAACGCCGCGCGCAGTGTCGTCAGCGACACTGCCGGCTGGCGCCAGACCTTCATCTGGCCGGTCAAGGGCCGGATTTCCGGTATGTTCGGCAACCAGCGGATATACAACGGGTCTCCCGGCAGCTATCACAGCGGTATCGATATCGCCGCCGCGAACGGCACCTATTATGTTGCACCCGCCGACGGCGTCGTAACGCTGGCCGCCGACAGTCCGTTCACGCTGGAGGGCAACTTGCTGATGATCGACCACGGCATGGGTCTCAACAGCGCTTTTCTGCACAGTTCGGAAATATTGGTCGAGGAAGGCCAGCAAGTGAAGCGCGGTGAACCGATCGGCCGCATTGGCTCAACCGGCAGCGCCACGGGGCCGCACCTGCACTGGTCGATGAAATGGAATCAGGCGCGGATCGACCCGATCCTGCTGACCGGGTCGATGGATTAGGTCGGGATGCTCTCCGGGTTCAATCGACAAGCCGTTTGACTTTGAAGCCTCGGCCATCGTTGACTTTGGCCAGGTAACTTCCCAGTGCCGCGCGCTCTATGGTGATCGAATCGCCTGCCTTGGGGCGCCGCATGGTGCTGCGCGGGGGGTCCGTCTGCTGCCACACCGCTCCGTCTTCCAGGCGGATCAGCCATTTGCCGCTGCGAATCGTGCGTGCGGACTCGATAATACCCTCCACCATTTCGATCTGATCACCTTCATCATCATCGCCGTCGAACAGCTTGATTCTTGGCAGCGTCAGTCCGAACAGGCCGCGCCGGGCTTCACGAACCTGCTCGCGATCGGCGATGACCACCTGGTTGCTTATCTGGGCCGTTTGCAGGGCGGAAACTTTGTCATCATAGCAAGCCAGTCTCGCGGTCGGTTCGGCAATATCCTTGCAAGCTACAAGCTCGGTATAGATTGTCGGCGGGGCTGTCAGCGCTTTTCTCCGATCAATTCCCTGAGCAACTGCGGGCGTGCAAAGGCCAACCGTCACAGCCGTAGTCGCTGAAAATACGCCTGCGAAAAACCATCTAGAACTAACCATTTCCGTTTTCCTGTTGTTCGATTCCATGTTCTATGTGACATAAGCAATAGCGGCATCGGAGGCAATTCATTGTTCATTGGGGGAATGGCGGTTCGCCAAGCGTCGAATCTCGAAACAGGAAAAGGCGCGATTGTTGTCCACTTTCGCGTCGCCGAGACTGTGACAAAATAGTTACAATCTCTACAAAATCCGCCCTTTTCCCTGAACAGAAGCTTTACAGGTCAGGTGGCTTGTTGCAATTGACGCCCAACTCGGTGGTCGAATCCGTGCGTTTGGGGCGTGCAGATGGCCATCGGTCAACAACCGGGGGCCGGCCACAATGGCCAACCTCTCCAGAATAAGGGACTGGATTAACATGAGAAATTTTTCAAACCTGAAGGCGTCAGTTGCACCAATGGTGCTCGGACTCGCTATGGTTTCTACGCCTGCATTCGCGCAAGACCAGGATGCTCAGGAAGCGGATACTTCCAGCAGCGACGTTATCGTTGTTACGGGTTCTCGCATCAGCAACCCTAACCTTGAGCTTTCCAGCCCGGTTGGCGTTGTAACCTCGGAAGAACTGGAATTGCGTCAGACCAATACCGCTGAACAGTTCCTGCGTGAACTGCCATCGGCAATTCCATCGGTCGGTTCTGCGGTGAACAACGGCAACGGCGGTTCGTCTTTCGTCAACCTTCGCGGCATCGGCTCGCAGCGTAACCTGGTTCTGCTTGATGGACGTCGTTTCGTTCCTGCTGACACGACTGGTCGCGTCGACCTTAATAGCATTCCGCTGGCGGTAATTGAGCGTACCGATGTTCTGACTGGTGGTGCAACGACCACTTATGGCGCGGACGCGATCTCGGGCGTTGTCAACTTCATCACGAAGCGCGATTTTGCTGGTGTTGAACTGAATGTTTCCGAGCAGATCACAGAGGAAGGGGACGGCAACGTCTTCCGTACCGATCTCACCATTGGTGCCAATTTCGACGATGGACGCGGTAACGTGGTTCTCAGCGTTGGTTATCAGGACCAGGATGCTGTATTCCAGGGTGATCGCTCATTCGGTGAATTCAACATCAGTTCCTTCAGCGGTGAAGCCGGCGGTTCGTCGAACGCGATTCCTGCTGTGATCGTTGGCCCTATCCCGGGCGGCTTCGGTCAGATCGCTCCCGACGGCCAGACTGTTCTGAGCGGCGTATTTGATCGCCCATTCAACTTCAACCCGTTCAACATCTTCCAGACGCCATTTGAACGGTTCAATATTTTCAGTTCAGCTCGTTATGAAATTAACGAAAATGTCGAGCTTTACTCGCAGGCAACTTTTTCAAAGCAGACTGTTGAAACAATTATCGCTCCTGGCGGATCGTTTTTCAACAACTATGACATCAACCTGAACAACCCAACGATACCTGATGGAATCGCTGACCAGTTCTGTGCTGGCCTTGGTCTGACTGCGGCGGAATGTACGGCCGGTAAAAACACGCCATTCGGCCCGACATTGGCTGACGGTTCTACGAACCCTGACTTTGTGAACGTCAATACGCAGGTTCGTCGTCGTACTATTGAAGCCGGCACTCGTAACTCTGCATACACTTCCACATTGTTCAATATGGTGGTGGGTGCACGCGGTGCGATTACGGACAACATCAATTATGATGTATCGGCAACTTATGGCGAAAGCGAGCGCATCCAGACTCAAACCGGTTTTGCTCGCCGTTCACGTCTTGATGATTCGCTTTATGCGCTGCCTGATGGAACCTGTATTTCGGGTAACGCCGGATGTGCGCCGATCAACCTCTTCGGTCTCGAAGGTGATCTTGGTTCACAGGAGGCGATCGATTATGTGTTTAACCTGACGCAACAGGTTATCACCAAGACTTCGATTGCCACTGTGAACGGATCGGTGACCGGTGATCTTGGCTTCGGTCTTGCCGAAACTCCCGTTCAATTCGCTGTTGGTGGTGAGTATCGGAAATTTACCGCTTCGCGGGTTTCCGATGATGCCTCGAAAACACCAGGTGCCGTTGTTGGTGCCGGTGGTGCTGCACCGGACATTTTCGGTGAATATGATGTCTATGACGCTTTCGGTGAATTGAGCATCCCGGTATTCGAAGGAGAATCTTTCGCAGAAAGTTTGACGATCGATCTCGGTGCTCGTTATTCCGATTACTCCACAGCGGGTACAGAATTCACCTGGAAAGCAGGCGGCAGCTGGGAAGTCATTCCTGGCCTGACCTTCCGCGGAAACTATCAGGTTTCATCACGCGCACCGAATATTGGTGAGCTGTTCGCGCCGGTTTCTACGCAGCTAAGCAACTTGGCCAGTGACCCTTGTGCGGGTCCTGTTGCTCCAACGGGCAACTTGCTCGCTGCTTGTTTGGCTCAGGTTCCAGCGGGAAGCCCGGGTGCGGCTGCTATCCAGGCCGGCACGTTGCTTCAGCCTGCTGCTGGTCAGATCAACATCACGACTGGTGGTAATCCGGATTTGTCTACGGAAGAGGCAACAACCTGGACCGTTGGCGTAGCCTTCCAGCCAGATGCAGTTCCTGGGTTTTCGCTGACAGTTGATTATTTCAATATTGAGGTCACAGATGCTGTTTCTTCGCCAACTGTGGGCGATGCTAAAGATGCATGCTTCAACAATCCATCAGCCGCGAACCCATTCTGTGGGCAAGAATTCATATCGCGTAATCCGGCAACGGGTGGACTGGACGGTGATCCTGCAACGACCAAAGGTCTGATCCTGCAACAGAGCAACCTGGGTTATATTGCAACCGACGGTATCGACGTTAGTCTGCGGTACAACACCGATCTGAGCGACATGATCGGTCTGAGTCTTTCGTTCGATGGCACCTGGACGAATGAGAATATCTTCCAGGCATCGCCAACGGGATTGGATCGCGATTGTGTTGGCTTCTATTCCGTTAACTGCTTGTCACCTCAGTCGGAGTTCACCTTCTCTCAACGGACGTCGGTTACGTTCGACGAAGATTACACGCTGTCCTTGCGCTGGCGCTATCTGAGCGGACTGGAGTATGAGCCTCAGCAGAATAATGCAGAAATTGCTGCTGCTCTCGCTGATCCGGTTGGCTGCCCCGATCCACTCGGTGCCGACCCTGGTGCCTGTGTTGTCAATCCTGAGTTCACGACCATCCCGGCCGAACATTATTTTGATCTGTCATTCCAGTGGGACATTAGTGAAAATGTCTTGCTCACGCTGACGGCGCAAAATCTGTTGGATAACAAGCCGAAACTGGTTGGTTCTGACATTGGTTCTACGGCGTTCAACTCCGGTAACGTATACCCATCGTCATACGATGCTCTGGGCCGTCGTTATGGCGCGAGTGTTAAATTCACTTTCTGATCCCATCGATGGGATTTGAACAAAAGAGGGCGGGCCATTTGGTCCGCCCTTTTCCGTTGATCCGTTGAGTTCTAGGTTTTTTCATGATAGTACCCTAGGAAACCGGAGAGTGTGATGGCACTGAAAAATGCAGAGTTATTGATTGCTTTGATGGCGCCCGTCGTAGGTGCATCATCCGCCGACGCGATGGTCGCTACCGCATTCACTGTTCCATCAGCTATGGCTGCCGATGGAGACAAGTCAGAAGAAAGAACGGAGAAAGCGAAGAAGCCAAAGAAAATCACCGATCGTCGTCATCCGGATTATGTGCGCTGCAGGTCCGAACCAATCATTGGATCGCTGGCAAAGAAGCGTCGTATCTGCATGACCAATAACGAATGGGCGGCATATACGCGCACTGGCTCACAGAATGCCAAGGAGTTTGTCGAAGACAATCAGCCTGGCTTTATGATGACCCCCAATTAGGAACATCCCTCACCAATGACTGTGGACTATATAACAGCCTATGAATAATGGAGTAGCTATGAAAATTCTTGCCCAAACCTTGATCATTAGCGCATTTGCGGTGACAGCAGTCAGCGCGCCTACGGCACTGGCCGCTGATCCCGACCAAGCAGAAGCGAAAGCGAAGAAGCCAAAGAAAATCACCGATCGTCGTCATCCCGATTATGTGCGCTGCAGGTCCGAACCAATCATTGGATCGCGGGCAAAGAAGCGTCGTGTCTGCATGACCAATGCTGAATGGGTAGAATTTACCCGAACGGGCTCGCGAGATGCCAAGCAGTTTGTCGAAGATATGCAGACGGGTATCAACGGCAACAACTGATACGGATACAGGCCTAACCGAATAGGCGGCAATCCATCACCATCTTGATTTGCTGGCTTTCGGCTACTGCTCTGGTCCACCGGACAACCATATCGATTTCGGCGCCGTGCAGCGCGGCCATCTGGCTCTGCTCGTCCCGACGAGCTTTTGCATCGAAGATCTCGCCACGTTTCGCCTGATCGAGTTTGGAATGGCTGTTAAACGCCGGTCCGTTCAATGTCCGGCTGATTTCCTCTTCTTCCATATCGAGGGCAAAAAACTGGTTAAGCGACTGGATCGTGAGCCTTTGGTTTGCAAGAAAACTGTCGCTGTCCAACGTGGTCACCCGATCCCGGCCGATTGTTTCGACCACCTTGGCAAAGGCGGCATGCTGCGACAGCCAGCCGATGGCCGCGACCTGAAGGTCGGTGAGTTGCAACAACTCGTCCTGAGAAAAGCCGCCAATCGCATAGCCGTCCTTCAGGGTTCCGATCAGTACGTCGCGGACCCAGATGCGGCCCCACATTTCCTTTTTGGCAATCGACTGCAGATAGGATTCCAGCGGGGCGTATAATAATAACGCCTTGGATTCCGGACGTAGTTTAAGAGCGGGGATGGCAAGCGGCGTGCAGATATTGGACGGTTTGATGATCACTGCGCGATCATCGCCCATCGGACGCGCGAGCAGGTTGAGCGATTTATCCAGAACGGCCGCCAGCTTATGATTGTCGACACCGCGCCGCCGCCAGCCGATCATGTCATTGAGAACGACTGGCTCTTTCAACCCCATCGAAACACCCGGAATGTCAAAGGCCCGGGCAAGCATCGTCGAGCAGCAATAGGCCGAATGGAAGATGAAATGGGCAGGCACGGTTGGCACCGGCTCTTGCGCCAGATCCGACCGGGTGATCAGCTCATATTTATCCACATCAGGGAGATGCTCGTCGGTGATGAAGGTGCAGTTGCGATGCACCTCGCGCGGCGCGTGGATGAAGCGAAAGCCGTCTGCAATCTCATCATAGCGGTGCGGCAGAAAGTCTGCATCATTCAGGATCTCGGCTTGTCTCGCGGTTAAACTCATCAATGCTATCTGCCCTTCATGAGCCGATTGCGCAAGATTAAGCTGCGACCGTCGCAACCGGCTTCATCGTCAACGCGCCATCCCCCTCATCGATATCGACGGTGCTGTTGTCCGGTATCTCTCCGCGCAGGATAAGATCGGCGAGCGGGTCCTGAAGATATTTCTGGATCGCGCGTTTGAGCGGACGGGCGCCGTAGACCGGATCATAGCCAACCCGCCCCAGCCACCTCCGCGCGGCATCGGTGAGTTCGAGCTCGATCTTTCTGTCCTTGAGCAATTTCTGCACCCGCAGGACCTGAATATCGACGATCGGTGCCATATGTTCCTCGGCAAGCCGGTGGAACAGGATGATTTCATCCAGCCGGTTGAGAAATTCCGGGCGGAAATGGGCGCGGACGACTTCCATCACCTGCGGTTCGACATCCTTGACCGTCTCCGCATCCTTCAGATTCGCCATATATTGGCTGCCGAGGTTGGAGGTCAGGATGATCAGCGTGTTGGAGAAATCCACCACCCGGCCCTGACCGTCGGTCAGGCGACCGTCATCGAGAACCTGAAGCAATACGTTGAACACATCACCGTGCGCCTTTTCGACCTCGTCGAACAGGATGACCTGATAGGGACGCCTGCGAACCGCTTCGGTTAAAACACCACCTTCATCATAACCAACATAGCCCGGAGGAGCGCCGATCAGGCGCGCGACACTGTGCTTTTCCATGTATTCGGACATGTCGATGCGGACCATCGCCTGGTCATCATCGAACAGGAAACCGGCGAGCGCCTTGGTCAGTTCGGTCTTGCCGACGCCGGTGGGGCCGAGGAACAGGAAACTGCCCAACGGCCGGTTTGGGTCCTGCAAACCTGCGCGGCTGCGGCGAACGGCGGCGGATACCGCTGCGATCGCATCTTTCTGGCCGATCACGCGCTGGCCGATCAGTTCTTCCATCGCGAGCAGTTTTTCGCGTTCACCCTCGAGCATCTTGTCGACCGGGATGCCGGTCCATTTCGAAACCACTGCGGCAATATCTTCGGACATCACCTCTTCGCGCAACATCGCCCCCTCGCTGGCGCCAGCCGCTTCTTCGAGCGCTTTCACGAGATTGGGAATGGTACCGTAGCTCAGTTCTCCGGCCTTGGCGAGATCACCGGCACGCTCCGCCTGCTCCAGTTCAAGACGGGCCTGATCCAGCTGTTCCTTGAGCTGGGCCTCGGCGTGAATCTTGTCCTTCTCGCCCTGCCAGCGCGTGGTCAGTTCGGCGGATTGCTGTTCCAGCTCGGACAATTCTTTTTCAAGCGTTTCGAGACGCCCCCTGGACGCATCATCACTTTCCTTGGAAAGTGCCTCTCGCTCGATCTTGAGCTGGATGATCCGCCGGTCGAGCGTTTCGATTTCTTCCGGTTTGGATTCCACTTCCATGCGGATCCGCGATGCCGCCTCGTCCATCAGGTCGATCGCCTTGTCGGGCAGGAATCGATCGGAAATATAACGGTGAGAAAGGGTCGCCGCGCTGACGATGGCACCATCGGTAATCCGCACCCCGTGGTGCAGTTCGTATTTTTCCTTCAGCCCGCGCAGGATCGAAATCGTGTCTTCCACGGTCGGCTCGCCGATAAAGACCGGTTGGAACCGCCGCTGCAGGGCTGCGTCCTTTTCGACATATTTCTGATACTCGCCAAGCGTGGTGGCACCGATGGCGTGCAGTTCGCCCCGGGCGAGTGCCGGTTTGAGAAGATTGGAAGCATCCATCGATCCCTCAGACGCTCCGGCGCCGATCAGCGTGTGCATCTCGTCGATAAACAGGATAATCTCGCCCTCGGCCCCGCGTACTTCGTCGAGGACGCTTTTGAGCCGTTCTTCAAATTCGCCGCGATATTTCGCACCGGCTATCAGCGACCCCATATCGAGCGCCATCAGGCGGCGGTCTTTCAAACTGTCCGGCACATCGCCATTGGCAATACGCAGCGCCATGCCTTCCGCGATGGCGGTCTTGCCCACGCCGGGTTCGCCGATCAGCACCGGATTATTCTTGGTCCGGCGGGCCAGTATCTGGATGGTGCGACGGATTTCCTCGTCACGGCCGATCACCGGATCCAGCTTGCCGTCGCGCGCGGCCTGGGTCAGGTCGCGGGTATATTTTTTCATCGCTTCATAGGTGTCTTCGGCCGACGCAGTGTCCGCCGAGCGGCCGCCACGCAACTCGTTGATCGCGCTGTTCAGCGCTTCGGCGGTTACGCCAGCGGACTGCAGCGCCTTGCCGGCCGCCGTATCCTTTGACAGCAGGAGCGCGAGCAGCAGCCGTTCCACGGTGACATAGCTGTCGCCGGCCTTTTCGGCAATCTGCTCGGCCTGATCGAGCACCCGGACCGCATCATTGTTCAGCCCCGGAGTCTGCTGCGCTCCGCCACCGGAAACCGCGGGAATTTTCGCGAGCGCCGCATCGATTTCCTGATGCGCCTTTTTGGCATCGCCGCCCGCCTTGGTGATAAGGCCTGCTGCCATGCCCTGATCATCCTCGAGCAGCGCCTTGGCGATATGCGCAGCGGTAATCTGCTGATGGTTCATCCGGATTGCCACGGTCTGCGCAGATTGCAAAAATCCTTTGGCGCGGTCGGTGAATTTCTCAAGGTTCATCGGTTCATCCTGTTCATTCTGTTTAATCTCAATATCTTGACATAAATATGGTGTGGCAGTCGGGCAACACAACCATAATGATGACTTTTTCCACCGGATATATATGGTAAGCGCCCACGAGCGTGAAAATACGCGCAGCTTATGATGCTGTCGGGGAGGAAAAAATACGTGAAAACACTTAAGCGGGCGGTCGTCGGGCTGCTGATTTTTCTTGCGCTGGTGGCCATCGGTCTGGCGGTCTGGGAACCGTGGAGTGTCGATCCATCCACTCCGCCACCCGAAGGCACTTACGAAGCCCGCATTGTCCGTGATGATTTCGGTGTTCCGCATATTTTCGGCAAGACCGATGCGGATGTGGCTTATGGCGTCGCCTATGCCCATGCCGAAGATGATTTTGCGACATTGCAGGAAGTGACCGCAATGACCCGTGGCCGAATGGCCACGCTCAACGGAGCGGACAGCGCGCCGATCGACTATATCGCCGCCTTGCTTGACGTGCGTGGCACGGTGACCCGCAAATATGATGATCTGCCGGGGGATGTTCGCGCGCTGCTGGAAGGCTATGCGTCCGGACTCAATGCCTATGCGGCGGAGCATCCGCAGGAAGTCAGTCTTTCGAAGCTGTTCCCCGTCAACGGCCAGGATATTGCCGCCGGATTTGTGCTGCGTTCGCCCTTTTTCTTCGGACTCAACACTCCCATTGAAGCACTCGTACAGAACAAGGACTTACCTCGCGAGGGCGGCCCGCGCCTGTCCGATGAACCACCAAAAAAATCGATCCATCCATTGAGCCCTGACAAAATTCTCGACGACAACACGGTTACCCCCGTCGGCCCCGACCCGGATGAAAACGGCTCCAATGCCTATGCGATCGCGCCGGAACTTTCTCCCGAAGGCAAGACCCGTCTGATCTCCAATTCGCACCAGCCGCTGCGCGGCAATGTCGCCTGGTACGAGCTGGTCGTGCACAGCGAGCAGGGCTGGGATTTTGCCGGAGCCAATTTCCCGGGATCGCCTTTTCCGTTTCTCGGGCACAATAAATATCTCGGCTGGACCAACACGGTCAACCGCCCGGATCTGATCGACATTTACAAGCTGACGCTGAACGGCAAGAAAGACGCGTACCGCCTTGACGGAGAGTGGAAGCCGCTCGAAAAGAAGCGCGTCTGGCTCAAAATCAAATATGGTCCGTTTGTCATTCCCTATCCGCAGGTCGCCTATCGTTCGATCCACGGGCCGGTTATCATGAACGAAAGCGGCGCCTATGCTCTGCGCTATGCCGGTATCGACGAGCTCGATATGCTGACCCAATATTACCGGATCAACAAAGCGACCAATTTCGACGAATGGCAAGCGGCGATGGCGGGGCAGGGGGTTCCGGCGACCAATTTTGTTTATGCAGATGCTGAAGGCAATATCGGGCTCTATTACAACGCGATGTTCCCGGACCGGCCCGAGGGCTATGATTGGCGTACGATATTGCCCGGCGACAAGTCTGACGCGCTCTGGCAGCGAACCCTCCCGTTTACTCGCGTCCCCGCTCTGGTCAATCCGGCCTCGGGCTATGTGATGAATGCGAATAACACGCCCTTCCTCGCGGCGGGGCCGGGCGACGAACTCAACCCGGACAATTTCTCACCCCTCCTCGGGGTCGAGGATGATCAGACCAACCGTTCGCGCCGGTCGATCACCTTGCTGGAACGCGCCAATGCCGACGGCAAGCTGACCGATGAAGAGTTGTGGAAGATCAAATATGATACCGGCTACGAAAAAGCGGGCTATGCCAAAAACTGGCTGGACAGGATTGCCGCGCTTGACCTGAAAGGCAGCGCGAAGCTGCTCAAGGCGCAGCAATTGCTGGGTCATTGGGACTGGAATCTCGATGGCGAGGGTCCTGCCGATGCGCTTGCGCTAATGGTGCTCCGCCCGGCGAACAAGGCCCATTACAATCGGGGAAAACGACCTGATCCGCGCCAGATATTGGAGGCAGCGGTCGACCATCTGGACAAATATTTCGGCAAGATCAATCCGCCGATGCTGGATGTGTTACGACTGCGGCAGGGCACGGTCGATCTGCCGGTCGATGGCGGCAATGACACGATCCGCGCATCGACCCTCTGGGACGTGGACGACGATGGGCGACTGTCGGTCCGCCACGGCGACAGCTTCATCATGTTCATTGAATGGGCGAGGAACGGCAAGGTCCACTCGCGCTCGATCCAGCCATTTGGTGCCGCCACCACACGACCGGAATCGCCGCATTATACCGACCAGATGCAGCTGTTTGTTGACAAGAAGCTGAAGCCGGTGTGGTTTGACCCGGCAGACCTGGCAAAGCATAAGGCGAGCGAAAAGATTGTCAGATCGGCAGACAGGTTGACCAAATAATGGTGCCATGCGCGCTGGCCAAAAGCGGCAAATTTGATCGGTACCAAAGCATTCTCTTGTAATATTCCCGTACAAGCAGCTAACGGGGCATGCATTCCATTAACGCGTCGGCAATGTCCGGCCAACTAAGTGAACCCGATGAGCAACAAGAATTTTCTCCGCATCCTGTTCTGGTTATTGCTCGGCGGCGTCCTGGCCATCTCGATCATGCCGGCAGAAGACGCACCGGTTGTCTTTGCCGATGACAAACTCAACCACATTCTGGCATTTTTCATACTTTCCTTCATGGCCAGGATCTTATGGTCACGCGTCGGTACGGTAATCATGTTCAGCATGCTGACGGTTTTCGGGGGAGCCATTGAACTTCTGCAACTGGCGATGGGATTCGGACGCGACGCAGACTGGATGGATTTCGCGGCCGACGTACTCGCCATTGCGCTGGGAATGCTGTTTGCACACGGGATCAACAGTATGAGAGGCAAGGCTGCCATCTCTGAATGAAACCGGCTGCGCGGGTCGCGTCCGTCCGCTACGAGTCCCTGTTACGAGTCGCAAGGGCTTCTCGTTTCAACGCCTGATCGTCTACGGCACCAAAACCGTATCCGCCGCCACCGGTAGCAAGTCCGGATAATCGGTAATATAATGCAACCCCCGGCTTTCCTTCCGTGCCAGCGCTGATCGCACAATCAAATCCGCTACCTCGATCAAATTCCGCAGTTCGATCAGATCCTGCGTCACACGGAAATTGCCGTAATATTCCTGCACTTCGCCGCGCAGCAGGTCGATGCGGTGCTTGGCACGTTCGAGCCGTTTGATGGTCCGGACAATACCGACATAATTCCACATGAAGCGGCGGATTTCGGTCCAGGTCTGCTTGATTACCACTTCCTCGTCGCTGTCGGTGACGCGGCTTTCATCCCATGGCCGAATCGCGGGAGGGTCAGGCAGTTCATCCCAGTGCGCCGCAATGTCCCGCGCCGCGGCATCGCCAAAGACGAAACATTCGAGCAGGCTGTTGGAGGCCAGCCGGTTGGCACCGTGCAGGCCGCTTTCGCTCGCCTCGCCCGCCGCATAGAGGCCGGGCAGGTCGGTGCGGCCCGCCAGATCGATCAATATCCCGCCGCAGGTATAATGCTGCGCCGGGACGACCGGAATCGGCTCTTTGGTCATGTCGATGCCGAGACCCATCAGCTTTTCATGGATATTCGGAAAATGACCCTTCACAAATGCCGGTTCGCGGTGGGATATGTCGAGATCGACATAATCGAGTCCGAGCCGCTTAATCTCGTGATCATTGGCGCGGGCAACGATGTCGCGGGGGGCCAGTTCCATCCGTTCGGGGTCGAAGCGCTGCATGAAGCGATCACCGGCTTCATCACCGGCATCGTCCGGCAGTTTGAGATGCCCTCCTTCGCCCCTTACCGCCTCGGTGATCAGGAAATTCTTGACCTCGAGATTGTAGAGGCAGGTCGGATGGAACTGCATCATCTCCATATTGGAAACCCGGGCGCCCGCGCGCCAGGCCATGGCAATGCCGTCGCCGGTCGCGCCGCGCGGTGCGGTGGAGAAAAGATAGGTCCGTCCCGCTCCGCCGCTGGCCATGATCGTCGCACGTGATGTCAGGGTCTCGACACGGCCGGTTTCATTATTAAGCGCGTAGACGCCCCAGACATTCTTCGCACCGGTGGGTGTTTCCGCATGGCGGTCGGCGATCAGGTCAATCGCCACCATATGCGGTCGCAGGGTGATATTCGGGTGCACCGCAGCGGTGTTCTGCAACGCTGCCTGCACCGCCCAGCCGGTCGCGTCATCGACATGGACTATCCGCCGATGACTGTGCCCGCCTTCCCGTGTGAGGTGGAGAACTTCCGCTTCCTTGTTGAAAGGCACTCCCATATCCTCCAACCTGGCAATCGCGGCCGGTGCATTTTCTACGACAAATTCAACGGTTTCACGGCGGTTGAGTCCGGCGCCGGCGATCATCGTGTCGTTGATATGATTCTCGAACGTGTCGCCCGCGTCGAGCACCGCGGCAATCCCGCCCTGTGCCCATGACGTCGAGCCGCCGGTGAGTTCGCCCTTGGCGAGCACCAGTACCTTGTGGGTGCGGGCCAGCGTGATCGCGGCGCTCAGCCCGGCCGCGCCGGAACCGATAATGATAACGTCGTGGTTCAATGGATAAATCCCGTTGGTCCTGAGCCTGTCGAAGAACGGCTCTCCGCTGACAGGCGTGGTTCGACAGGCTCACCACTAGCGGAATTTGGACTGAACATCAGTTTTACGCCGCTTTGGCGCGGGTGAGGTTGAGAAACACATCCTCGAGATCCGCTTCTCTTGTGGTCACATCGACGATCGCATAGCCGCGTTCCTGTATCGCCGCCATCACGCCGCCAGCATTGGTCCGGTCCTTGTTATAGGTGATCGCCACTGTGCGCGGGCCGATGATTTCGGCTTTTTCAAACAGTTCATTGGCAAAGGATATGGCATCCTGTGCCTCGCTGAGGTCGCGATCCAGCGTCAGTTCGACCAGCTTTTCACGGGCCATGTCGACCAGCTCGGGTGTCGGCTTGTTGGCGATCAGCTTGCCGTGATTGATAATCGCGATGCGCTCGCACAGATTTTCCGCTTCTTCGAGATAATGGGTGGTCAGCACGATGGTTACACCGGCGTTGTTGAGTTCGATGACATATTCCCAGAGCTGTTGCCGCAGGTCGATATCGACACCGGCAGTCGGCTCGTCGAGCACCAGGATTGGCGGCGAATGGACCATTGCCTTGGCGACCAGCAGCCGCCGTTTCATACCGCCCGACAAGGTGCGGGCATAGGCATCGGCCTTGTCTTCCAGATGCACCGCGCGGAGCAATTCCATCGTTCGACGTTTGGCTTTTGCAACGCCGTAGAGCCCGGCCTGCACCTCCAGCGCTTCAAAGGGCGTGAAGAACGGATCGAAAATGATCTCTTGCGGCACGATTCCGATTGAGGCCTTGGCATTGCGCGGACTGTCATCAATATCAAACCCCCAGATGCTGGCGCTGCCACCGGTTTTGCGCACCATGCCGGAAAGGATGTTGATCAACGTCGACTTGCCGGCGCCATTGGGACCCAAAAGGCCGAAAATCGAACCGCGGGGAACATCGAAGCTGATGTCATCCAGCGCCTGCTGGCCCCCGGCATAGGTTTTCGAAAGATTCTGGATCGAGATAGCAGCGTTGGTCATGCGCTTCGCATAAACATCTTGTCGTGGACAATCAAAGGCTTTGCTGTTTTGACATTTGCAGGATTGCGCAGCGCCCGATCCGTTGCTAATCGCGCTTATATGATCGACCCTCCGGAAATTGTCAGAACAGCCAAGAAACGCAACGCCTGCGATGGTGCCACGGATATTCCCGGCGGCGCGGCGCTCGGTCATCCGCGTGTGTGGCTTGAGATTGACGAAAAAGGCTATGTCGACTGCGGCTATTGTGACCGGCGTTTTGTGTTGATTGGCGGACCTGCCGACGTTGCCCCGGCGGAACCCGAAGAATAATCCGACATAGGGGGTGCAAGGCCCCCGATTCATTTCTATATGGATGGGATGATAGAAAATCTCGATCCCCGCTCGTTTTTGTACCGTCCCGATGGTCTCGACCCGGAGCGGGCCAGGGCGCTCGTCGCCGATAGCCTGTCCGCCTGTGACGACGGCGAACTATATCTGCAATATAGCGCGGTGGAGAGTTTCGGCTTTGACGACGGTCGTTTGAAAACCGCCGACTACAGCACCGACAGCGGCTTTGGCCTGCGCGGTGTATCGGGCGAGATGACCGGTTTTTCGCACAGCAACGAAATAAGCGAGGCGGCGATCCGCCGTGCCGCGCAGACCCTGCAATTGCTTGATCCGGCCAAGGGAGGGAAAGCGCCGCCCCCGCGCCGCAGCAACCGGCATCTTTATGGTGAAGCCAATCCGCTCGAAGCTATTCTGTTCGCGAAAAAGGTCGCTCTCTGCCAGCAGATTGATGCCGCAGCCCGCGCCCGCGATCCGCGGGTATCCCAGGTTTCCGTCGGACTGTCCGGCAGCTGGAGCGTCATCGAAATTGTCCGCCCCGACGGCTTTGTCGCCACCGATGTTCGCCCGCTGGTGCGGCTCAATGTATCGATTGTGGCTGAAGAAAACGGCCGTCGGGAAAGCGGCAGCTTCGGCATGGGCGGGCGTTATCTGTATGACGATCTGTTTGAAGAGGCGCGCTGGAACCGGGCGGTCGACGAAGCCCTGGCGCAGGCACTGGTCAATCTGGAAAGCGTGGACGCACCGGCCGGCGAACAGACCGTCCTGCTCGGCCCCGGCTGGCCCGGCATCATTCTCCACGAAGCGATCGGCCATGGTCTCGAGGGTGACTTCAACCGCAAGGGAACCAGCGCCTTTTCCGGCAAGATCGGCCAGCGCGTGGCCGCGCCCGGCGTTACTGTGGTCGATGATGGCTCGATCAAAGAACGGCGCGGGTCGTTGAGTATCGACGACGAAGGCACGCCGACGCAGGAAAATGTCCTGATCGAGGATGGCATATTGAAATGCTATATGCAGGACCGTTTGAATGCCCGGCTGATGGGCGTGCCGGCGACCGGCAACGGTCGCCGCGAAAGCTATGCCCATGCGCCGATGCCGCGGATGACCAACACATTCATGCGGGGCGGCACGGATGATCCGGACGAGCTGATGAGCCGCGTCAAAAACGGAATCTACGCAAAAAGCTTCGGCGGCGGGCAGGTTGATATCGTCTCGGGCAAATTCGTTTTCTCCTGCACCGAGGCCTACAAGATTGAAAACGGCAAGCTGGGCGCGCCGATCAAGGGCGCAACGCTGATCGGCGACGGCCCGACAGTGCTGACCAAGGTCACGGGAATCGGCAATGACATGGCGCTTGATGAAGGGATCGGCATGTGCGGCAAGGGCGGACAGTCGGTTCCGGCGGGTGTCGGGCAGCCAACCTTGCTGGTGGATAGTCTGACGGTTGGCGGCACGGCTTGAAACAGAAACAGATATGAGAAGTTCGGGGGATAGTCCGGTGCGCTGGTCTGATGAAATATTGTCCTTCTGGTTTGAGGAACTGGACCCCAAGGATTGGTGGGCCAAGAGCGATGCGACCGACGATCTGATCAAGGAGCGTTTCCTCGAACTCTGGGAAGATCAGAAATCGAAAACCGCCGACGATTTCCTGACCAGCGCGGAAACCGCGCTTGCGGCAGCCATTCTTTTTGACCAGTTTCCGCGTAATATGTTCCGCGACAGCGCCGATGCCTATTCCACCGACCATCTCGCACAGCAGATTGCCGAAAAGGCCGTGGAACTGGAACTTGATCGGCAATTGGCCGAGCAGCAGCGGCCGTTTCTCTATATGCCGTTCATGCACGCCGAGGATATCGGGTTGCAGAACAAGTCAGTCACGCTGTTCACCAAGCTTGGCAGCAATCAGAAATTTGCCAACGAACACCGCGATGTGATCGCCAAATTTGGTCGCTTTCCCCATCGGAACAAGATTCTCGGGCGGCAATCGCGACCCGAGGAGCAGGCAGCCATCGACGCCGGAGCAAGTTGGTAGGCCGCGTTCCGATCACCGCGATAAAGCAGACTTGGCGGGCATTGAAAGTCTGGCCGGGTGCGAGGCGCTGGAAAGCCGCCTTGGGCGTCGCACTCCCGGCGACGGCGATTATTGCGCTGTCAGGGTATCTGGGCGGCTGGCTCCGTTTTGATCCGGTTGTCGACACCAGGTCGGTATTGATCGCCGCCCTTGTCCTGTTCCTTGTCCCTGCCTTGGCGGAAGAGCTGATCTTCCGCGGCGTCCTGCTGTCCTGGCTGGCGACTTTCTCGCAACGCTGGGGGAACTGGCTTGCGGCGACCCTGTTCATGCTCTGGCATCCGTTACAGGCATTGACCTTCGGACCGCCATGGGCGGCAATCTTCCTGCAGCCCTCGTTTCTGTTTGCTACGTTCATACTGGGCATTATATTGACCCATATCCGGATTGTTTCGCAATCGCTGTGGCCGGTTATTGCGATCCACTGGATATTGGCGCTGCTGTGGAAACTGTTTTTCGGCGGCCCATTTTACTGAACGGGAATTTGCCATGGCTGATTTTTTTGATGCCCTGAACGGCGATCATACCGCCTTCATCGCCAAACAGCCGATGTTCTTTGTCGCAACCGCTGCGGCAGACGGCCGGATCAATCTTTCGCCCAAGGGCTATGATTCCTTTCGGGTGCTGGGTCCCAACCGGGTGGCCTATCTCGATCTCGGCGGCTCGGGTAATGAAACCCACGCTCATCTGGTGGCCGACGGGCGGATCACCATCATGTTCAACAATTTTGCCAACCCGGCGCTGATCCTGCGGCTCTACGGCACCGGCCAGCCGGTCCTGCCGCAGGACGAGGGTTGGGAGGACCTGGCCGCCCATTTTGATATTCTGCCCGGCACCCGCCAGATTTTCGACATAGAGGTCGACAATGTCCAGACCAGCTGCGGCTGGGGCGTGCCGCGGATGGAGATGAAGGCCGAGCGCGAGACCTTGCTCAAATATCACCGTCAGGCTGACCCGGAAGCCTGGATGGATAAGACCACGGGCCGGGTGGAAAGCATCGATGGTCTGCCGACGCGTGCGACGGACCGTTATTTTGGCGGGTAACCGGTCATGAGCCTGGTCGAACTGTCCCGCCATATGCACGGCGTCGAAGCGGAGATCATCCGCGGACGTCTGGAAGCGGCCGGCATCGGTGCGGTCTGTTTCGACAGCGGCGTGAATATCGTCGAAGGTGCGGGCATTGCGCTGCCCGCCAGAGTGATGGTGCTGGCCGAGGATCTGGCCGAAGCAAAGGCGATATTGGCGGAGGATGTTTCGCTATGAGCGGTGCCGGGAAAATTTCCCTCGCGCTCGGCGGCGGCGCGGGTTTGGGCTGGACCCATATCGGGGTGCTGCGGGCGATTGAGGAGTCCCCGCTGGCAATTGCCGCCATCGCGGGCACCTCGATCGGAGCGATTGCCGGAGCCAGCTATGCGGTGGGCAAGCTCGACTATCTCGAAGATCTGGCCCGCAACGCCAATTTCCGCAACATGCTGCGCTTCATGGACCCACATTTCAAACGCGGTGCGGTCATGGGTGCGCGCACTATCGAGAAAGAGCTGGAGACCGAATTCGGTCATCTCGGTTTCGAGGACTTGCCGTTTCCGGTCGCGGTGGTGGCGGCTGACCTGCGCACCGGCGATACGATCGTGATGCAATCGGGCAAGCTGGTGCCCGCGATCCGCGCATCGATGTCGCTGCCCGGCATATTCAAGCCCGTGGAACATGAAGGCCGGCTGCTCGTCGACGGCGGCGCTGCCCTGCCGGTTCCGGTGTCGCCGGTCCGGGACCTCGCGCCCGAAGCCTTGTGCCTGTCGGTCAACCTCCAGGATGATTTCATCAATCGTTCAATCGCCGCCGGAATCGCGGTCGATAATGGCAAGGAACCCACTAGCATTGCCATCGTCAAGGCATCGGTCGGCCTGTCGCTGCGCAATCTGGGCCGCTATTCCCTGGCGCTCGATCCACCCGATTTCGCGATGTCCCCGCCGGTCGGCCATATCGATATCCAGAATTTCACCCGCGCCGACGAACTGATCGCAATCGGCCGCCGCGAGACCGAAAAGGTCATCCCGCAAATAATGGCCCGGCTGGCGGAGAGATGTGCCTGATTTTTGTGCACTTATGCCGCGCTGCACAAATATTACTCGCCTCCTGGAAGCCGATTTTAATAAAAATCCCATAAATACATAGTCTTGCGCTTCTGGCACGCCCCTTGCGAAGTAGTCCCCTGTAGCAACCAAAGGGGGCGTAATGAAATTTATCATAGCCATAATCAAACCGTTCAAGCTCGACGATGTTCGTGAAGCGCTGACCGGTGTCGGGGTGTCCGGCATGACCGTGACTGAAGTCAAGGGCTTTGGCCGACAAAAGGGCCAGACGGAAGTCTATCGCGGTGCGGAATATACCACCAACATGGTTCCGAAACTGAAAATCGAGGTGGCCTGCAGCAGCGCCATCGCGGCCCAGGCGGTCGAGGCCATTCAGGCCGCCGCTGGCACCGAATCGATCGGCGACGGCAAGATATTCACGCTCGGTCTCGAAGACGCCGTCCGCATTCGCACCGGTGAAACCGGCGACACAGCAATTTAATCGGGGAAGCAAATACTCATGAGAAAATATCTAACAAAACTGACCGGGATGGCGGCGCTGGCCAGCCTTTCGGTTCCAGCCTTTGCGCAAGAGGCTGTCGAAGCGGCTGCGGCCGTACCCAATCCGGGCAACAATGCCTGGATGATGACCGCAACAATCCTCGTCCTGCTGATGATCCTGCCGGGTCTGGCACTGTTCTACGGCGGCCTGACCCGGACCAAGAATATGCTGGCAACGATGACGCAAATCGGAGCCGCTGCCTGTCTCGCGATGTTGATCTGGGTCATGTACGGCTATGGTCTGGCGTTCGGACCCGAAGGCAATGCCTTCATCAGCTGGGGCAAGTTCTTCCTCGCTGGCGTGGACAGTTCGAGCACCGCGGCGACATTCTCCGACGAAGTGATATCGGAATATGTGTTCATTTCCTTCCAGATGACCTTTGCCGCCATCACCCTGGCGCTTGTGCTCGGGTCGGTCGTGGAGCGGATGAAATTTTCCGCCGTCATGGTGTTCGGCGCAATCTGGCTGACGATCGTCTATTTCCCGATCGCGCATATGGTCTGGGCCGGCGGTGGTTTCCTGTTTGAAATGGGCGCTCTCGACTTTGCCGGCGGTACGGTCGTGCATATCAACGCCGGTGTTTCCGCGCTGGTTGCCGCACTCATTCTCGGCAACCGGACCGGCTATCCGAAAGAGCCGATGGCGCCGCACAGCCTGACGCTGACGATGGTCGGCACGGGACTGCTCTGGGTCGGCTGGTTCGGCTTCAACGCCGGTTCCGAACTGGAAGCAGACGGCACGGCTGGCCTCGCGATGATCAACACCTTCGTTGCCACCGCTTCGGGCGCGCTGTTCTGGATGCTGGCTGAAAGGCTGAGCGGTCACAAGGGATCGGCACTTGGCTTCTGTTCGGGCGTGATCGCCGGTCTGGTCGCGGTAACCCCGGCTGCCGGCAACAGCGGGCCATTCGGTGCTATTATATTGGGCGCCGTTGCATCCTTGATCTGCTACTATTCGGTATCCTTCCTGAAACCGCGCCTTGGCTATGATGACTCGCTGGACGCTTTCGGTATCCACGGCGTCGGCGGCATGGTCGGTGCAATCGGCACCGGCATTGTCTATCAACCGATGTTCGGCGGACCGGGCGACGGTTCCACCGCCATGGGCGCCCAGGTGATCACCCAGATCATCGGTGTGCTCGTCACGATCGGTTGGGCCGGCGTAGGAACGGCTATCGCGATGTTTGTCGCCAAGCTGGTCACTGGCCTGCGGGTCGCCGAAGAAGTCGAACGCGAAGGCCTCGACCTCGGCGAGCATGGGGAACGCGCCTATAATTACTGATTTCGAGTTTGGCGCCGGCCCTCCCCCCCTCCTTTTTTCAATCGGGGTCGGCGCCTCACCTTGTTCCTCCTGAGAACAAATAACTTTAGGGCCGGTGATGTGAAAACATTCCGGCCTTTTTTTTATCAAGCGCGGTAGCAAGCTGAGCCAAGCCTCCAAGGGCGCAGGCAGGGACCCGGCGAAGGGACGTTCCACGGTGAGTGGCCGAACGGATTAGGCCAAGTCAGCCTGGATAAAATCCGCGGCCCGTTCACCGATCATGATGCTCGGTGCGTTGGTGTTGCCGCTGACAATTTCCGGCATGATCGACGCATCGGCGATATAGAGGCCTTCCAGTCCTTTGAATTTCAGACGTGGATCGACGACCGCTTCATCCTCTGCGCCCATCCGGCAGGTGCCGACGGGGTGATAGACAGTATCGGCGCGGTTCCGGATCAGATCGTCCAGTTCTGCATCGTTGTCCATATTGATCGGGTGCCGGTCCGTCGGCGAAAATTCGGTCAGCGGCGGTGTTTCCAATATCCGCTTCATATGCCGGACTCCCTTGCGCAAGATCGCGATGTCGCGATCGTCATCAAGAAAATTCGGGTCAATGGCCGGGGGTGCTTGCGGATCGGCGTTATTGAGCCGGACCGTGCCCTTGCTGTGCGGCCTGAGCACGCAGGCATGACAGCTGAAGCCGTGGCCCTTGACCTTCTCGCGGCCATGATCTTCGAGCATCGCAGGCACAAAATGAAACTGAATGTCGGGGGCCGGGACATCGGGACCGCTGCTCCAGAAACCACCGGCTTCGGCATAGGGTGTCGTCATGATTCCGGTACGCTTCCTCCGGTGTTCGAGAATCGCCTTGGCCATGCGCAACGTGCCGGCAAGCGAATCCCCGATTAGTTCTCTCGACTCGGTCTGATAGCCGGAAACAAAGTCGATATGATCCTGCAGGTTCGCGCCGACTTCCGGTTTGTCGAACACTACGTCAACGCCCTTGTCCCTGAGATGGTCGGCCGGTCCGATGCCGGAAAGCTGCAAGATATGGGGTGATCCGAAGGCGCCTGCGGACAGGACGACAGCCGCACGGGCACCAATGGTTTCCCGGCCGGACCCGCGCTTGATCTGCACACCGGTAACGCGACCCTCTTTCACAATCAGTTTCTCGACCAGCGATTTTGTCCTGATCGTCAGATTCGGACGGGAACGCGCCGGTTCGATATAGGCGCGCGCAGCGGACCAGCGCTCACCATCCTTCTGGGTCACCTGGAAAATACCCATACCTTCCTGTTTCTCGCCATTGAAATCATCGAGAATCGGCAGCTGCAAATTGCGCGCCGCTTCGACGAAGGCGAGGCTTCCGGGATTGGGCCATTTCTGATCGGAAACGGACAACGGCCCGTCGCCGCCATGATGTTCGTTACCGCCGCGTTCATTGCCTTCCGATTTTTTGAAATAGGGCAGCACATCATCGTGGGACCAGCCGGTGCAGCCCATCGCCGCCCAATTGTCATAATCCCACTTGTTGCCGCGGATATAGACCATAGCGTTGATCGCGCTTGATCCACCCAGACCGCGACCGCGCGGTTGATAGCCGGTGCGGCCGTTGAGCCCCTTTTGCGGAATGGTATCAAATTTCCAGTTGGCGTTTTTCAGCAGGAACGGCATCATCCCCGGTGTCTTGACAAGAAAATTGTCATTCCGTCCGCCCGCCTCGATCAGGCACACCGTACGCTTGCCGTCCTCGCTGAGCCGTCCGGCAACAGCGCTCCCGGCCGACCCGCCGCCGATAACGATAATGTCAAATTCACTCACAAAGCTGTTCCTCTCAATCCGTTCCTCACGAGCTTGCCGAAGGGCGGGTTCTCGTGCTGTTTTGTTTCTGGAGAGGCACGGGGTGAACGCCATCTCCGCGATCTTTTTCGGCCAACCATCGCGCCTTTATGGTCTCACTGCTTTCCCGGCTGCCATCATGGCTCCAGCCCGGTGGTTGGATCAAATAATTGATCTTGTGCCGCCACGGAGCAGTCCAAAGATCCCTGGCAATTCCGATCCATTCATGAAAAGCTGCCCACAAGAGGTTGAAACTGTTGAGATTCTTGATGATGCCATATTGAATTTTTTCGGTATCCGTTTCCGGTTCATAGGTCCCGAACATCTTGTCCCAGACAATGAACACCCCGGCATAGTTGCGGTCGAGATAACGCGGATTGGTCGCATGATGGACGCGGTGGTGCGACGGCGTGTTCATCATCGCTTCGAACCAGCGTGGCATCCGGTCGATCGCTTCGGTGTGGATCCAATATTGATAGACCAGATTCAAACCGGCGAGAAAGAAGATCAGCGCCGGCGGGAAGCCGACAAGAAATAGCGGCAGCCGGAAAAGGAAACTGAGAGCAAAAAATCCGGTCCAGGTCTGACGCAGCGCCGTGGTGAGATTATAATGCTGGCTGCTGTGGTGGATGACATGCGCCGCCCAGAACCACCGAACCCGGTGCGCCGTGCGGTGGAACCAATAATAGGCGAGATCGTCGAGCACAAAGGCCAGCGGCACGATCCACAAGGCGCTCGGCCAGCTTATCTGGATATCGAAAAGCCGGTACTGGTATACCCAAAGACTGAGCGCAAGGACAAGGCCGCCGGTCAATATGCCGGCTATAACGCTACCCGTTCCCAGCGCCAGCGAGGTTACCGCATCCTTGGTCTCGTAGCGGATCTTTTTATTCTTGCGGCTCCACAGCCATTCCATCGCGACCGTGATGATGAAAAACGGGACGGCCCAGTCGGTCGGTGAAGGTAAGCTCTCCATGACCGCGTCTACTTACACGTATGTCAGTGGCTGTCCAGATGCGGAATCAATTCCCGACCGCCAGTGCATCGACCATCGCGCGGACCGGGGTGATGTCATAGCCGGCATTGCCAGCCAGCCTGGCTATTTCGTCCGGTGCGTCCCCCTGTTTCGCCCGTGCCAGCGACCACAGCAAAGTCGAGCGCGTACCGGAACGGCAATAGGCGAGGGTCTTGTCGCCATCGGCGAGAGCCGCGATCATGGCATCGACCTGTGGTCCCGAAAAGCCGCTGTGGGTTATGGGGATCGCGATATATTTCATGCCAGCATCCCGCGCCGCGGCTTCGATATCCGCGCTTTGTGGGGCCGACGGATCCTCGCCATCGGGACGATTGTTGATGATCAGGGTAACACCTTCGGCTTTGGCCGCCTCTATGTCTTCCAGGGTGATTTGCGGCGAGACGCTGATTTGATCATTAATTTTCCGGAACATGCTTTGGGTCTCCTCTGTCGGAACTTGTGTATCGGTTGCAGTGGCAGCACTGCAGCCGATCAGGGCAATCGGCAACAGGGCGCATAGGAACTTCATATACTCATCTGCTCGCCTTCAGTCACATTGCGGATCACGGCCAGAAAGGCGTCGCCATGTTTCTCCAGTTTCGCCGCGCCGACGCCGGGCAACTCGCTGAGCGCCGACAGGCTGTCTGGTTTCAGGCCGGTCATATCACGCAGCACGCTGTCGTGGAAGATCACATAGGGCGGGACGCCCAGTTCCTTGGCCAGTTCCATGCGTTTCTTGCGCAGCGCCTCGAACAGCGGGTCGCCGAACGGATTGGGAGAGGCATTGCCGCCCCGCCGTTTGCGGGATGCCCGCTTGGGTGGTTCGACAATCGCGATTTCCTGCTCGCCCTTGAGAATCTTCCGCGCCTCGGGGCCAAACATCAGACCGCCGTGATCGGTATTGCGCAGTGCGTCCCGGAGCAGGAGCGAGCGCGATACCGGCTTGATCAATGGCGCTTCGTCCTGATCTACAATATCGAAAACCGAGAGCTTGTCATGGCCGCGGGCAAGGATTTTTTCTTCCTGCCGTCCGGTGAGCACCGCCTCGAGATGGGTGACGCCGAAACTCTGTCCGGTGCGGTAGACGGCGGACAGAAATTTGCGCGCCAGTTCGGTGACATTGCGGGTTTTCGGGGCGTTCAGGCAATTGTCGCAATTGCCGCACGTCTCCGCCGGATGTTCGCCAAAATGTTTCAGCAATACTGCGCGGCGGCATCCGGCGGTCTCGACCAGACCGCCCAGCACCGCCAATCTGGCTCGTTCGCTCTCCAGCCTGGTCGCGTCGATTTCACCGAGCCGTTGTCGCGCTTTGGCGAAATCTTCCGCGCCCCAGAACATATGGGCCTCCGCCGGATCACCGTCACGGCCTGCGCGACCGGTTTCCTGATAATAGGCTTCGATCGATTTGGGCAGTCCGGCATGGGCGACAAAGCGCACATCCGGCTTGTCGATCCCCATGCCGAAAGCAATCGTCGCTACCATCACCATATCTTCGGAAGCGACAAAATCGGCCTGGTTCTGCTGACGGACTTCAGGCGGCAGGCCGGCGTGATAGGCGCGAGCGCTGCGCCCGGTGCTGGCAATCTGGCTCGCCATTTTTTCGGTCGCCGCGCGGGTCTGGGCATAGACAATCCCCGGCCCCGGTGTGCGCTCGACCAGATCGCCGATCTGCCGCGCCAGGCCAGCGCGCGGGCTCATGCTGTAGCGGATATTGGGACGGTCAAAGCCGGCGAGGATCAGGCCATCTGGTTCGATGCCCAGCTGCACCAAAATATCGTCGCGCGTGTGGGCATCTGCGGTTGCGGTGAGCGCGAGCCGCGGCACCGCGCCAAAATGATCGAGCAGCGGACGGAGCAGCCGGTAGTCCGGTCGGAAATCATGGCCCCATTCGGACACGCAATGCGCTTCATCGATGGCAAAAAGCGAAATATCGGTCTGTTCCAACAGCTCGCGAAAATGCGACTGGGACGCCCGTTCCGGCGCGGCGTAGAGCAGGTCCAGTTCGCCGGCCTGCAAACGCGCAATCGTCTCGGCGCGATTGTCATCGGCGGAGGTGAGGGTCGCCGCGCGGATTCCGACCGCTTCGGCGCTGCGCAACTGATCGTGCATTAGCGCGATCAGCGGAGAAATCACAATGGTCGTACCTTTATTGGCGATGGCGGGCAGCTGGTAGCAGAGCGATTTGCCGGAACCGGTTGGCATGACGGCGAGCGTATTCTGCTTCGCCAGCACGCGTTCCATCACCTGATCCTGCATGCCGCGAAAGCTGCTGAACCCGAAGGTCGATTTGAGCAGGGGAAGGAGGGCTGCGGTCATATACTATTCCCTAGCCAGAGACGGCACTATGCGAAACCGCAAAAACGATAATGACCGAAATTGTAAGCCGCGCTTGCGATCAAACCCTTTCCCGCTGGTCCTCCGCCTGCCGCTGCCACATGTCAGCATAAAGCCCCCGCTTGACCAGCAACTGCCGGTGGCTGCCGCGCTCGGCGATACGGCCTTCGTTGAGCACGATGATCTCGTCGGCATGGGTGATCGTCGAGAGCCGGTGGGCGATAATCAGGGTGGTGCGGCGCTCCGATATCTTGGCGAGGGTCGCCTGAATCTCGTCCTCGGTGCGGCTGTCGAGCGCCGATGTCGCTTCGTCGAGGATAAGGATCGGTGGATTCTTGAGCAATGTCCGCGCTATCGCGACGCGTTGTTTCTCCCCGCCGGACAATTTCAAACCGCGCTCGCCGACCTGCGTGTCATAGCCATCGGGCAGCTTGGCGATAAAGCCGTCCAGCGCCGCTCCGCGCGCGGCCTCCTTGATCTCGGCCCGGGTGGCACCTTCGCGGCCATAGCCGATATTGTAGCCGATGCTGTCGTTGAACAGCACACTGTCCTGCGGGACGATACCGATCGCACCGCGCAGGCTGTGCTGGGTGACCTCGGCGATATCCTGACCGTCGATCAATATCCGTCCGCCCTGCGGATCATAGAAACGGAACAGCAGCCGCGCGATCGTCGACTTGCCGGCACCGGACGGTCCGACGATGGCCAGCGTCCCGTCGGGCGGCACCTTAAAATCGAGACCATGCAGGATCTGGCGATCGTCATCATAATTGAACACCACATTTTCAAACTGAACCGCGCCGTCCGAAACCTGCAATGGCTTCGCTCCCGGCTTGTCGACAATTTCCTGTTCGGTGTCGATCAGCTTGAACATCGCGTCCATGTCGACCAGACCCTGACGCAGGGTGCGGTAGACGGTACCCAGCATGTCCAGCGGGCGGAACAACTGCATCAGCAGGGCATTAACCAGCACCAGATCGCCGACTGTCAGGTCACCCTGTTGCCAGCCGTAAACGCTGAACGCCATCGCGCCGATCATGGTCAGATTGGTGATGATCGACTGACCGATATTGAGCAGTCCGAGCGAGTTTTCCGATTTGACCGCAGCAGTGGCCCAGTCCCGCATTGCCTGGTCATAGCGCTCGCTTTCGCGGCGCTCGGCGGTGAAATATTTGACCGTCTCATAGTTGAGCAGCGCGTCGACCGACCGGCCGATCACTCGCGTGTCCATGTCATTCATCCTGGCCCGCAGCGCGTTGCGCCAGTCCGTCACCTTGCGCGTGAAGATGATGTAGATCGCGACCATCGCCATTGTCGCGGCGACCAGCCCGAAACCGAATTTGATCTGAAAGATGACCAGCACCGCCGCCAGTTCGACAAATGTCGGGGCGATGTTGAACAGCAGAAAGTAGAGCATCACGTCGATGCTTTTGGTTCCGCGTTCGATGACCTTTGTGACTTCGCCGGTGCGGCGACCCAGATGAAAGCGCAGCGACAGGCTGTGGAGATGGGTAAAGACTTTGGTGGCAAGACGCCTTGCAGCCTGCTGGCCGACCTTTTCGAACACGATATTCCGCAGATTGTCGAACATCACCTGCCCGAACCGGGCCAACCCGTAAGCTGCAACGAGTGCGAGCAGGACGATCAGTTCGGTGCCGAGCTGGTCGTTGGACATGCGGTCGATAACCGCCTTGTAAAGGAACGGCATCGTGAGGACGGCCGCCTTGGCGCACAGCACCAGCAGTCCTGCGACAATGATCCGCAGCCGCAATCCCGGCTCACCCTCCGGCCAGAGATAGGGCAGGAATCGCTTCAGCGTAGGAATCATTGGCGGGTCTATCTGACCCTCGGTAGCATAATCAGGTGGCATGGTCCCGGATGTAGGGATGCCCGGGAAGAAAGTCTATCTGGCTAAATTTTCTTGCCGAGCGGTGCGTCAGAAACTGCCGCTGACCGTCAGCCGGTAAATCAAGCCAAATTCGCGGCTGCGGTCCTCGACAAAGGCAACCGGCCCATTGCGGCGACCCCTGACGAGGTGGCGGTTTAGGTCTCCGGGTTGACCCAAAAGCCTACCGAAAGCAGTGCGGGTGAAATTTTCGCTGCGTCCGAAAAGGTTCCCCAGATTGGCCTGCACCGTTAGCCCCAGCACATTCTTATGCTCGACAAATATCCAGCTGTAGGGTGCGCCGGTGCGGAAGCGGCTGATCTGATCCAGACGCAGAAAATCCGAATAACGAAAATCCTCGACTCCGGCACCCCATGCCCAATTGCTGCCCGGAATATCGTGGCGTAGCGTTGCTTCGTAGGTGAATATCTTGTCGTCGCTGATCCGCCGGAAAATGCCGGTCAGAGGATCGCGCAACGAACTTTTGCGAAGTTCACCTTCAACATCGAGCTTGGCCCCGGTCCAGCCGATCGGGTCGAACAGGATACTGGTCACCAGTTCCACGCCGTAGCTGGTCGCGCTGTCCAGATTGCCGCGTGCCTCGGTGGTCTCGGTGATCGGGATGGAATCGACAATGTCGCTGAATTTTTCGCCATATATATTGACGGTCATTGATCCCCATGGTCCCAGCTTCTGCGTCGCTTCCAGTTCGGCGCGCCAGCTTTGCGGGGGCACCAGTCCGGGATTGCCGGCATTTCCATTGTTATTGGACACATCGACCGATTGAACAAAATCAAAGAAATTCAGCTGACCAACGGATCGTTCCAGTTTTAAACTGACGTCGAGATCATTTCTTGGCCTCCAGGCCAACGAGACCGATCCTTTCGGGCGAACAAAAGACCGGCTCTGTCCCGCCGCACCGCTCTGGCTGATCTTGCTGTACTCGCCGCCCAGGGTCGCTTGCAGGATCAGGTCATCCGAAAGGGGACGTCCATAGGTGGCGACGACTTCACCGCGATATTCGGTGACTTTGCTATTGGCGTTGGTCAAGGCGACCGGCTGGAATATGCCCTGGTCATCGAGCACCGCCAGCGCGCCTTCATTGTCGAGAAAATTATAGGCGCCTTCCACACTGACGCCCCAGTCGGTCCCGCTCGCTGTTTTCCAGCCATATTCGGCGCGCAGGATCGACTCGCCCTCATCGGTCACCCGATCAAACCGGCTGCCCTTTGGCTGCGTGATTCCGTCAGTAAATGTCTGTCCGAAAAAATCGCTGACCGGGCTATGTTCGAAGCGCTGCAAGCCAATAAGCTTTAGCCGACCGCCGCCCAGCGCAAATTCATAATCCGTGCTGAATTCGGCGTTCCATTCATTCTCCCGGCTGGAATAAAGCTCGAAAATATCGAATTGCCCGATCTGCGTGCGATCGGTGGCGACCGATTCCCGGCTACGGTAAATCTGATAGGCGGCGTTGGCGTTAAAAACGGCACCCCCGTCGCTGGTGCGGCTATAGGAACCGCTCAGCTTGGGCTGATCCTGACGATAGCGAGCGACCTCGTCGCGCTCGAACAGTAGGTTGCCATCGCGTTCGGTGACCTGTTCCGGGCCTTCCACGCCATTGCGCGCGGCATCATTTTCAATCGACAAGGTGAAATCGCCCTTGCCCAACTTGCCGCTGATCGACGCTTCCCCGGCAAACCAGTTGTTGCCCGAGCGCCGCCATCGCGGGTCCCATTTGAAATTACCGCTAATACCGCTTGCTTCGGCCGCGTTGGTGACAAGATTGAGCACCTGTCCGGAAAGGCCGGAGATGCTGAGCGTCGCCCCGTCGACAATTTCGATCCGCACCACATTGGCGGCGGAAATCCGGCCGAGAAACGTGAAGGCGTCAATATTCTTGCCCGAGATACGGGCACCATTGATCAGGACATTCTCGTCGGCCTGACCGAGACCGCGTTCGTCGCTGTCACCGGTGTCGATGGTGAAGCCGGGCACCTGACGGACCATGTCGAGCGCGGTGCGGGGATTGAAGCGGGCAAATTGCTCTGCTTCGTATATCTGCCGTCCGCCTTCGATGCGCGGCTGCAAGGAGGATGCCGCTGCCGTCTGGGCGAATGCTGTTACGGGATAAAGATTGGATACAGCCATCGCAGCCATGGCAATGCCGGATAAAACCCGTATTCTATCGTTCAAGCTGTTTCCCCCCACGCCATCCGTTCTGGAACGGCGCTGCTATGTCCAATTGGTTGCAGACGATACCGGCTTTCGATAAACTACACCCGTAGTCGGATGAACAGCGTCGCCTGTCTCGCAAGCTAAGCCATTCAAACTTAATGTTTGTTGAAGAAAAGAACCCACGCGGCCGCACAATTGGCGAGCGTGTACACGAAATAGAAAATCACCGCGGTGAGCATGCCCATATTGGCAAAAATCATTGCCGCCACAAGCATGAAGAATTCAAGCAAATAGCTGCCATAGGGGCCGAGGATCTTCCGGAAGCTGCCGCGCGCTTCGGCAATGATCGGATGGTTGCTCTCGAGCATGGCCTTGTGCATCGCAAAATTGCCGATGCCGCAAAGAAATATAATGAAAATATACATAACTTCAATATAAGCCCATTTGCTGTCATTGTCATTTGATCAGAAAAATAATCCTCCAATCCGGGGCGAAACAGGGTCAACTGGACCTTGCTCCGGCGGCGCGCGCGGTAACGGGCTCAACGACAACGTCGGGGTCGATGGCATGTGGCGGGGCTTCCTCCGGCTTTCAGTACGCACCGCAAAGTTAATGGCCAGCATCCGTGCAATTCACGAAGAGTAAATTTCAACTGCATCCGCTTGTGTTACGACCAATTTAACCATTTTGGGTTATTGCGACGTCTTGGAATAGCGGGATTAGGCGTGGCAAAAAGATTCTTACAGGTGTTCTCCAACGAATCGGCGAAAAGCGCCGAACAGGACCCCGTGTCGGTGATCACGTCCAATGACCATGCCCGACGCGTCGAGATACTTGACGATTATGAGCAAGCGGGGATCAGCTGGCTTTGGGCAACGGATGCAGAAGGTCGTTTGGTATATCTATCAGAAAAAGCAGCGGAAAATCTGAACAAGCCGATCGACGAGTTATTGGCTGTTCCGCTGACCACGCTATTTGAAAATGATCCCGACAATCCGGACGAAAAATCTGATCGTCCGTTCAAATATCACCTTGGCAAGCGTAGCAAGATCAAGGATCTGGTTGTCCGCCGGATACCAGCAACGCTCGGCCGAGGAGATCGCCCGACATGGTGGATGATCTCCGGGCATCCCAAAATCGACGATTCGGGAAATTTCCAGGGCTATCGGGGCAATGCAAAAGATGTCACCGTCGAATATCAGCGCAAACTGGAAGATTCCCGGGCGGCCGAATTTGACTCGCTGACCGGGCTTGCCAACCGTCACCGTATGGATAGCCGGCTCACCGGCATGCTGAGTGCCTTCAAGGCTGCCAACCGAAACTGCGCAGTCATGATGCTTGATCTGGACCGCTTCAAACAGGTCAATGACACGATGGGCCATGCCGCGGGTGATGAATTGCTGAAGCAGGTGGCAAAACGGATGGGCGGCATCATCGGTGAAATCGGTGAGATCGGGCGATTGGGTGGCGATGAATTTCAAGTCATCCTGCCGGATATGGATGATCGCGGAAAACTTGGCGAGCTTGCCGAGAAAGTCGTGAAGGTTGTCTCTCAACCCTATCCGATTGATGACAAGCAGGCGACAATCGGAACGTCGATTGGTATCGCAATTGCTCCTTATGACGGTGTCGAGAAGGATGAACTGGTCCGCAGTTCCGATCTCGCCCTCTATGCCGCCAAAAATTCTGGCCGTGGCCAGTTCCGTTTCTATTCGGCCAGTTTGAAGGACGAGGAAGAAGAACGGCGCGTTCTGGTTGAGGACCTGCGCGACGCGCTCGCCAATGATCAGGTGGAGCTTCACTATCAGCCGGTTGTGCGCACGGACGATCACACGGTTGTGGGGTTTGAGGCATTGATGCGCTGGGTTCATCCGGAGAGGGGAGGGGTCAGCCCCGCCGTGTTCATTCCGATCGCGGAAGAACTGAACCTGATCAATCAGCTGGGCGAGTGGGCGCTACGCCGCGCCTGTCAAGACGCACTGCAATGGCCGAAATCTGTCCGGGTGGCTGTCAATGTATCGGCTGTGCAATTTTCCAACCGCGGCTTCCCCGAGATCGTCATGAACGCGCTTGCGGCGAGTGGTCTCGAACCGGAACGGCTGGAACTCGAACTGACGGAAAGCGTCTTCATGGGTGACAGCGAATCCATCGACAATACCTTCAGAATCCTCAAGGAACTGGGTGTGCGATTGGCGCTGGATGACTTTGGTACCGGCTATTCATCGCTCAGCTACCTTCGCTCGGCGCCGTTTGACAAGATCAAGGTCGACAAGAGTTTTGTCGATTCCTGTACGCAAAAGGACAAGAACAGCGCCAAGATTATTGCGGCAATCATCAGTCTGTCGGACGCGCTGGGAATGGAAACGACCGTGGAAGGGGTCGAGGCCTTTGACCAGTTTAAACTCGTCTGTTCAAAAGGCGCGCGCTACATTCAGGGCTGGATCTATTCCAAGGCACTCAAACTCGACGAAATCGAAGAGAAACTCGGGAGCGGGGAATTCCGGATTGAACCCGATGGACCGGAATTATACCGGCCGGACCGGCGCACCGTGTTTCGCCGGATTGGGGCTATCCACGAAGATCACAGATATGAAGTCGTGATGCGCGACCTCGCAAAATCCGGTGCAAGCTTTGAAGGCATGCTGGGCGTTCCGGTGGGTACGGAGCTTGTACTCGATCTTGGCGGCGGCCAGTTAGTCATTTGCACCGTGACCCGGTCAAAAGAGGCCATAGTGGCCGTCGAATTTGAGACACCGCTGGTCAGTGACGGTGCTGGCGGTTTGTGCACACGCCATCGCGTGTCCCCTTACGATCTTTGCGCCGCCGGCATGCCCGTCACAGCCTTGCCACCGGGAAATTATCCGATGAATCAGGATGCGTCGAGACCGCCCAGCACACCCAAGTTCATGCAAGTTGCCGCTGGCGGCTTGTAACGGCCACCAATTAAACCGGTCGTCCAGTGGGGCCCGCCGCAGGACGGAAGCCCTCGAGACGATGTCCGGCTATGGTTGCAACGCGTACACGTGCAGCTGGACGGATGGTCGTTCAAAAGGGGAAATATGGCCGAACGCGATTTGTGCACTGGGCGCGCACAGCCAGTGCATGACCTGTTAAGAAATGGTCTTTAGAGGAACCTTGGACCAAAACACGCGTTTCCTTGGCTTAACAGGAGTATCGTCAATGTCATCTTTCTCACTCTATATTATCGGTTTTGCCATTTTTATCGGCGGCCTTGCTTATGGTGCATTTCTGCTGGGCGCTCCGCCGACCTATATCGGCGTTGGAGTCATTATATTCGCTGGAATTGGACTGATGTCCGCAACGCGCCGTACCCGCACACGGGACGTATCACCAGACGGCGCCGTTGGGGAAACGACGACGACCACAACGCGAAAAGACGTTTAGGTCAATGCCAATTGGGCGCGATGTGGGCGAAATACGTCGATCGATCGCGCCTTCCGCAATCCTGTTCTGAACGATAGGAAATATTCACGCCGCCGTGGTTTGACCGGACAAAACACGAATATTCTTCGTGGCTGCACGCTTTGTACATCGTCCTGCGATGTCAGGCATTTTCCAGCAATCCTTCTTTCCTGATCTTCTCCTGCCATACCAATGGCGCGAGGTGATGGACGCTTTGCCCTTCGGCATCCACGGCCACCGTTACCGGCATGTCCTGCACCTCGAATTCGTAGATCGCTTCCATGCCGAGATCTTCGAAACCGACCACCTTTGATCCCTTGATCGCGCGCGATACAAGATAGGCGCTGCCACCGACGGCCATCAGATAGGCGCTCTTGTGCTTCCTGATCGAAGCCACCGTGTCCAGTCCCCGCTCGGCCTTGCCGACCATCGCCAGCAGGCCCTGTTCGAGCATCATGTCGGTAAACTGGTCCATCCGCGTCGCCGTGGTCGGACCGGCGGGACCGACGATTTCCTCGCCGACCGGATCAACCGGGCCGACATAATAGATCACCCGGCCCCGGAATTCGACCGGCAGCTGTTCACCCTTGTCCAGCATGTCCTTGATCCGCTTGTGCGCGGCATCGCGACCGGTGAGCATCTTGCCGTTGAGTAGGAGCCGGTCGCCATGCTTCCAGCTTTGCACTTCTTTGGAGTCGAGCTTGTCGAGATAGACGCGCTTCGCTTCCGATGAAGGCGTCCAGTTCACATCCGGCCATTCCTCCAGTTTCGGTGCTTCGAGATAGGCGGGGCCGGAGCCATCCAGCGTGAAATGCGCGTGGCGTGTGGCCGCGCAATTGGGGATCATCGCCACCGGCTTGCCTGCGGCGTGGCAGGGCCAGTCGTTGATCTTGACGTCGAGGATGGTCGAGAGTCCGCCAAGGCCCTGCGCGCCAATCCCCAGCGCGTTGACCTTGTCGAATATTTCGATGCGCAACTCCTCGATATCGTTGCGTGGGCCGCGTTCTTTCAATTGCCCCATATCGATGGGATCCATCAGCGATTGCTTGGCGAGCAACACGGCCCGTTCCGCGGTACCGCCAATCCCGATCCCGAGCATGCCCGGAGGACACCATCCTGCGCCCATTAGCGGGACCATTTCCAGCACCCAGTCAACGATATTGTCGCTCGGGTTCATCATCTTGAACTTTGATTTATTCTCGCTGCCGCCGCCCTTTGCTGCGACGTCGACCGAGACCTTGTCGCCGGGAACCATCTCGACATGCAGCACGCTCGGCGTGTTATCCTTGGTATTGCGCCGGGTGAAGGCGGGGTCTGCCAGGATCGACGCGCGCAGCTTGTTTTCGGGATGAAGATAGGCGCGGCGGACGCCTTCATCGACAATCTTCTGCATCGATTGCGAGGTATCATCGAGCCGGCAATCCATACCCCATTTGACGAAGACATTGACTATGCCCGTGTCCTGACAAATCGGCCGGTGTCCTTCTGCGCACATTTTCGAATTGGTCAGGATCTGGGCGATCGCATCCTTGGCCGCAGGTGATTTCTCCGCGTCATAGGCTTTGCCGAGCGCCCGGATATAATCCATCGGATGATAGTAAGAGATAAATTGCAGTGCATCGGCGACGCTTTCAATGAGGTCGGCGGTCTTGATGGTGACGGTCATAATGGCTCCGGAAAACTGGTGCTGTGCGATCTGGCTGCCTTTTGACCGATATGACGAGACCGGGCAAGTTTTTGGTGTGTCGCAACATTCCCGGAATGATCTTCCGTCAGTTCTTTTGTGCCTGGCCGCATCGCTGCCCAACCATGCACCACGGGAATTATGAAAAACGCATCGCGTGCTTGCCCTGGGTTCTTTCGTTGGTCACCAATACCGATTTGTTTTCGAGCTTCAGGTCCATGAGATAATATCGATCCGATCTGTCAGGGGTGCCTGATCAGCTTCAGTTAATTTGCTTTGCCAATATGCGAACCACCATATCTGGTGGTGCAAAGGAGTCACCATCCCCGTGCACGATCCGTGGATAGATATTTATCGTAATTTTGGCTATCGGCTCTTGCGCTTTGCGCGAGGCTTAGGAGGTCCACGCGTCGCTGCGCTGCAGCATGAATCGGCGGTCGACGAAGCGATTCATTTATGCGACGAGTGGAGTCATTAAAATGTCATTTACCCTCTTGCATAAAAATTTGTTTCAGCCACTATAGGTTGTGGTTCGGCCTAGGGGGCACACCAACTTATAGTATTGGTCGTTTGCAACGCCGAATCGGTGGACAGCTCCCTTTGTGCCAAATTGCAACCGATTATACGGGTCGTGGGCAGGAAAATAATTGCCCGCGCGGGTGTTAAAACTGTTAGGATGAAAGCTTCGGCGTGAGTCGAACAAGACAGGAACAAACGCCCGGGTAAAATCCCGATGATCAGGTCGCCGGCAGATCGGTGTGATTGTTGGTTTAGTAGTGTGATTTTAGGGGGCTTTGATGGATTTTAGAGACAGCCGCGACAGTGATAATATGTCCGGAACAGATGTGAGTGAGAGTGAAATGGGCGCGGAAGTATTGGATACGCCGAAAAGCAAAGCCAAAAACACAAAGCCGACCAGCGAGCCTGAAGTCAGCAGGAAGGCGGCAGCCGAAGCCGCTTCGGCCAAGGCCAATGATGAAAAGGAACTGAAGGCCGAGCGCGACAGCCGCAGCGTTGAAAAGCGCCGTTTCAAGATCACGCAGGATGAAAGCCGCGACGACCTGCTGACCGACTTTGGCAAGGAAACGCTCAGGGATCGCTATCTGTTGCCGGGCGAATCCTATCAGGATCTGTTTGCCCGCGTGGCCGACGCCTATGCGGATGATCAGGATCATGCCCAGCGGCTCTATGACGCGATTTCAAAGCTCTGGTTCATGCCGGCAACGCCCGTGCTGTCCAACGGCGGCACCGGACGGGGCCTGCCGATCAGCTGCTATCTCAACAGCGTTGACGACAGCCTCGGCGGTATCGTCAACACCTGGAACGAGAATGTCTGGCTCGCCTCGCGCGGCGGCGGTATCGGCACCTATTGGGGCAGCGTGCGCGGCATTGGCGAACCGGTTGGCCTCAACGGCAAGACATCGGGCATCATTCCGTTTGTCCGCGTGATGGACAGCCTGACCCTGGCGATTTCGCAAGGTTCGCTGCGCCGTGGTTCGGCCGCCTGCTATCTCGATGTCAATCATCCGGAAATCGAGGAATTCCTCGAAATCAGAAAGCCTTCCGGCGATTTCAACCGGAAAGCTCTGAACCTGCATCATGGCGTATTGCTGACCGACGAATTCATGGAAGCGGTCCGCGACGGCACGGAATTTGATCTCAAGTCGCCGAAGGACGGTTCGGTCCGCAGCACCGTCGACGCGCGCAGCCTGTTCCAGAAACTGGTCGAGACGCGGCTGGCCACCGGCGAGCCCTATATCATCTTCAGCGACACCGTGAACCGGATGATGCCCAAGCATCACCGCGATCTGGGTCTCACGGTTTCCACCTCCAATCTTTGTTCAGAGATCACACTGCCCACGGGTCGCGATCACCTTGGCGAGGACAGGACTGCAGTGTGTTGCCTGTCCTCGCTTAACCTCGAGAAATGGGATGAGTGGTCGGTCGACAAGGGCTTTATCGAGGACGTCATGCGCTTCCTCGACAATGTCCTGCAGGACTATATCGACCGCGCGCCGGACGAAATGGCGCGGGCAAAATATTCTGCGGAACGCGAACGCAGCGTCGGTCTTGGTGTGATGGGCTATCACAGCTTCCTTCAGGCCCGCGGCCTCGGCTTCGAAAGCGCGCTGGCAAAATCGTGGAACCTCAAGATCTTCAAGCATGTTTCGGCGAAAGCGTCAGAAGCCAGCATGATGCTGGCCAAGGAACGCGGACCCTGTCCCGATGCCGCCGATCAGGGCGTGATGGAGCGCTTCAGCTGCAAGATGGCGATCGCCCCGACCGCATCGATCAGCATCATCTGCGGCGGCGCCTCGGCCTGTATCGAACCGATCCCGGCGAACATCTACACCCACAAGACGCTGTCGGGCAGCTTCGTGGTCAAGAACCCGCATCTGCTGAAACTGCTGCAGGAGAAGAGCAAGGACAGCAACAATGTCTGGAATTCGATCCTCGAAAAGGGCGGCAGCGTCCAGCATCTCGACTTCCTCAGCGCCGAGGAAAAGGACGCCTACAAGACCAGCTTCGAGATCGACCAGCGCTGGCTGCTCGAACTCGCCGCCGACCGCACGCCCTATATCGACCAGGCGCAGTCGCTGAACCTGTTCATCCCGGCCGACGTCGACAAGTGGGACCTGCTGATGCTCCACTTCCGCGCCTGGGAGCTGGGCATCAAGTCGCTTTATTATCTGCGCTCGAAATCGATCCAGCGCGCCGGTTTTGCCGGTGGCGAGACGATCATGAGCGAACCGGCCGGGGGCGGCGTCGAGGCGGACAATACGCTCGACCCGAAAACGGTTGAGCTGATGACTACGGCTGGCAGCACGGATTATGACGAATGTCTGGCGTGTCAGTGAGGCTGGAATATCTGTGTCCCCGCGAAGGCGGGGATCCATCTCCCGATCAGGCGTTTGGGCGCAATGATCGGAGCTGGACCCCGGATCAAGTCCGGGGCTGCACGTCAAACGCCGGTGGCGTTTAACGTTTGTTTGCCCACTGCCCCCTCCCTTTGCTCCTTTTGGGAGGGGGTCGTTTTGGTAAGAAGTTAAAGGGGAGCCGCGAAAGGAAGAAAGCTCTGAGTGTGGATATTTTTTGCCAGCTTTAGTGTATATTGGGTTTGGCGCGGCTGGAATGCCATTCGAAACTCGGAATATATCGCTCAAAGCAATGCTGATTATATCGCAAGCGATCGGGAAGAATATTTCGAGGAGCGCCGAAGCTGGCGTGAATGGAACCAAACTCCGTCAACCAATGCTGCCACGGTCAAGCAGGCGGGGAAAAGAGATTTGATCTGGGGTTTGTTTGGGTTGATAGTTGTCACACCCTTCATCTTCTGGATTGATTGAAATAAAATAATTGTAAAAGCGGAGAACGAGTTAACATGTCACTTCTGGAAGCACGCAAAACCTACAAGCCCTTTGAATATCCCTGGGCCTACGAGTTCTGGAAACGCCAGCAGCAGATCCACTGGATGCCGGAGGAAGTGCCGCTCGGCGAGGATTGCCGCGACTGGGCGCAGAAGCTGACCGACCACGAACGCAATCTGCTGACCCAGATTTTCCGTTTCTTCACCCAGGCCGATGTCGAGGTCCAGGATTGCTATCACGACAAATATGGCCGGGTGTTCAAGCCGACCGAAATCAAGATGATGCTGACCGCGTTCAGCAACATGGAAACCGTCCATATCGCCGCCTACTCGCATCTGCTCGACACGATCGGCATGCCGGAAAGCGAATATTCGATGTTCCTCGAATATGAGGCGATGAAGGACAAGCACGACTATATGGGCACATTCGGTGTCGAAAATGACGAGGATATCGCCAAGACGCTGGCGATGTTCGGCGGCTTCACAGAGGGCCTGCAGCTGTTCGCCAGCTTCGCCATGTTGATGAACTTCCCCCGCTTCAACAAGATGAAGGGCATGGGCCAGATCGTGTCCTGGTCGGTCCGCGACGAAAGCCTGCACTGCGAGGGCATTATCAAGATGTTCCACACCTTTGTGCAGGAACGCGACTGCCTGACCAAGTCGGTCAAGGAAGATATTATCGACTGTTGCCAGAAAACCGTGCGGCTCGAGGATGCCTTCATCGACCTCGCGTTCAGCGACGGTCCGGTCACCGGCATGACCGCCAAGGAAATCAAGAAATATATCCGCTATATCGCCGACTGGCGTCTCGGCCAGCTCGGCTTCCAGCCGATCTACATGGTCGAAGACCACCCGCTGCCCTGGCTCGCGCCATTGCTCAACGGCGTCGAACACGCCAATTTCTTCGAAGCCCGCGCCACCGAATATTCCAAGGGCGCGACCAAGGGCGAATGGAACGACGTCTGGTCAAGCTTCGACCAGCGCAAGGGCAAGGTCGCCAACGAGGACGAAGCGGTCGATGACGGGCCGGATATGTTTGAAGAGGCGGGGGTTGCTGCTGAGTAGGGGAGCGGACGCTGCAAGACGGAAATAAAAGGAGTTGAGGCATGCGTTTTGATCCAGATACGGTAGACTTATTATTTGGGTCTGAAGATGCCGAGGGTGAAACTCCAGAACGCCTGAAGCAGTACTTCGTTTCGAACAAAGCCTATGAAAATGTTGTTTCTAAGGGTGCGTTTAAGATTGTTGTGGGTCATAAAGGCGTTGGCAAATCTGCCCTACTACGGAGAGCGCATCTTGATGACCGTGAAAACAATAGGCTAACCATTTGGCTACAGCCGTCAGATTTCGTAAATGCGATTTCACAAGGACAAGACGTCTCTTTCAATAAACGAATTGAAGTTTGGAAGAGGGATTTCCTTGATGTAGTGGCTAGAAAGGCAGTGGGTCAAATTGGCCAGTCCGAAAGTGACATCCACGTTGGCAATGATATCATCCAATCAGTTATCGGTATATTTACTTCGCTCAGGGGCAATGTTGCGGGGGCGATAGAGAAAAGTATTTTGGAGAATTTCCTGAAATTTGAAGAAATAAGAGTTTATATAGATGATATTGACAGAGGCTGGGCTGCAAGCCAAAATGACATATTAAACGTATCGGCTCTAATAAATGCGGTGCGTGATATTACGAATGAAGATCGGCGATTTAAATGCCGCCTAGGTTTACGCACAGATGTTTATTACCTTTTTCGCACAAGTGACGAATCAACCGATAAAATTGAAACAAACATCGTGTGGCTCACCTGGACGAATGATGACATTCTACGAGTTATTGCATTTCGTATAAAAACGTATTTTGACCCAAGCGCAAGTTTTGAGGATATACAACGGCTCCGATACCAACAAAATATCTCGGATACAGTATTGAGTATGGTGATCGAGCCAGTGTTTAATGGAGTCGGTCATTGGTCGTCTCGGCCGATCCATAATGTTTTACTTTCACTTTGTCGTGCACGTCCTAGGGATTTAGTGAAGCTTCTACACGCTGCTGCTGCCAACGCTTATGAGAAAGATCATACACAAATTACTTCTAAAGATTTGGAATTGGCTTTTGATTCATATTCCGAAGAAAGGCTTCAGGATTTAATCAATGAATTCAAAAGTGAATTGCCACAAATTGAAAGTTTATTATTAAACTTTAAGCCGAAATCTAAAATGGGAAAGACTTCCGATAAGTTTTTATTTACTACAGATAGTATGATTGCGAAAATCAATGATATTCGAAATCGACTTAGCATGCTTTTTACTAGTAAAAAGGTAACAAATAGCCGTGAAATTCTGACATTTTTGTACAAAATTGACTTCGTAACGGCCAGGAAAAAGAAAGAAGATGGTGAAATAGTACGAAGATATTTTAACCAAAGTAGATTTTTGTCGAATTCATCTGTTGATTTTGGATTTGATTGGGAAATACATCCCGCTTACAGATGGGCGCTGCAACCGAACGATGTGCTAAAAGTAATTGATACTTTGGATCATTGATTTTCTAATTCCATAAATTCCGAAATTACGGTGACGTTGCGTAATTGAGTTAGTCATCCTCCTGCTGATCACGGAGTCGCTATAGTGGCGCTTCAAAGAAGGAGGATGAACGATGACTTTATATGCAGGAATGGATGTATCTGACAAGACTACACATATTGTGTGGTCGATGGCGAAGGCGTTGTGTTGCGTAGGGCTGTGGAGGCGAGCGACCCTGAGATTCTGGCCAAGTGGCTCGCCAAACACTGCGCTGGCTTGGTTCGCGTGGTTCTTGAAACCGGACCGCTCTCGACCTTTCTTTATCACGGGCTGGCCGAGCGCGATGTGCCGGTGAGCTGCATCTGCGCGCGCCATGCCAGGAAGGCGCTCTCGGCGCGGGTCAACAAGAGCGACGTCCAGAATTACGGTGCCAGTTTACTAAATACATAAATTCTCAAGCAATATTCCCCCCTCGTCATCCTGAACTCGTTTCAGGATTCCGTCCGGCAGGGCGCTAACCTCGGGAGGTCCTGAAACAAGTTCAGGATGACGACCCTCCCTTCCAAGCAATGCGCTGTTTTGCACCGCTGCCATCACCGCACCGGCTCAAAACCGAAATCCTCCGCGTGATCGCGCCACAGCGGATTGCTCGCCTCGATAAGGTTCAGCTTCCATTGCCGGTGCCAGCGCTTCAACTGCTTCTCGCGGGTGATCGCCAGCTCCATGGTCCCATATTGCTCGAACAGCACGAGCTTGTTCAGATTATAGCGTTTGGTAAAGCCGTCCGCGCGGCCTTCGCGATGCTGGTAAAGGCGCTGCATCAGGTCGGATGTCACGCCAACATAGGGCAGACCGCGCGGCTTGTTGGTCATGATATAGACGCAGGGCTGAAAGGGCATGGCGCGGGATTACCGCAGCGGCCGCGGCGGCAACAGGGGCAGGGGGCGAAACTGTCAAGCGGTGGCCCCTTCCGTCAAAACGAGCCATCAACAGGAAGAGACGTCATCCTGAACTTGTTTCAGGACCCCTCAGGGCTCGCGCGCAGTCGGAAGGGATCCTGAACCCAGTTCAGGATGACGACTGGTTCCGTTACGGTCCCCTCTCAACCTCAACCACTATTCCCATAATCCGCGCCACCCTTCTCGCTCAGCGGCGCATCATCCTCGGCCTCGTCCAGTATCCCGAGATCGCTTTCCTCGTCGTCGTCATTGCGCTCGCCGGCAAAGGCGCCGTCCTCGATGCGGCCGCTTTCGGCCATCTGTTTCATATGGTCGACCGTGTCCTGCGTGTCGTCGGGGATGATTTGCGCCGGATCGGTCTTGCCGCCATGGCGGCTCTCGGCGACATCCTCGCGCTTCGCCTTGGTCGATTTCTGAGCCTTCTCGGCAAATTTCTGCGCCTGCGCGTCGTCGCGCTGCGACTGGTTGGCGGATGACTGATTGCTGTTCTGGTCCTGGGTCATGATCGTCCTCTTTCTGTTACCCGGTCAACGCGTCACCGGCGGGTTCGTTCCGTTCGTCTGATCCTGACAATCCGCGTCACAAACCGTTCATCTAGATGTTTGTAGCCCGGTCCCGTCATCGAATAACCACAATGGAGTTTCACCATGCGCAATATCCTGATGTCCATCGCCGCCGCTTCTCTGGTCGTTCCTGCCGGCGCCGTGCTGGCCGATCCGCCGCGCCATGCCAAGGCGCATGGCTATTACAAGAACAAGCACAAGAGCCGCTACGATGACCGCGGACGCTATTACGAGCCGGTGGCGCTGCGCCGCGACGACCGCATCTGGCGCGGCGACGACGGGCGCTATTATTGCAAGCGCGACAATGGCACCACCGGCCTGATCATCGGCGGCGCGGTTGGCGCCCTGCTCGGTCGCGAAATCGACGGCGGCCGAGACCGCACCGTCGGCACGATCATCGGCGCCGCCGGCGGCGCGCTGCTCGGCCGCGAAATTGACCGCGGCGGGCTGAAGTGCCGGTAGGGTAGGGGGAGGGGATATAAATTCCCTTCCTTCACCGACGGCGTCATCTTCAACAAACTTCGTCATCCTGAACCCGTTTCAGGACCTCGTCCGGCAGAGCGCAAACTTCGAGGGATCCTGAACCAAGTTCAGGATGACGAAACCACTCCCCACCGTCCTAGCGCGGCAGCAATATCCGCCAGTCGCCCCACAGCACCACCACCAGACACGCGCCAATCACCGCCAGATCGACCATCGATTCCACCGGGCTGTATTGAAACCCGGCAATCGCCGCCAGACCCGCAATCGCAGCCCAGATAACGAACAGCTTGCGCCCGCCGTCCCAGCCCTTGACCAGACCGATACCGGCGGCGAAGAGGAGCATGGGGACGAGCATCAGCAGCACCCCGCCGACGCCGGGCAGCAGCAGGAACATCGGCGACGACAGCATCGGCGGCAGTGCGGGCAAGGGGACGGGAATGAAGGTCAGCGCCGCGACGACGATCGCGCCCCAGCCGATATAGATACGATATTTTTCCATGCGCCCGCGATATCACGGCTGGCGGCATTTGCTATCCCCGTTTAACATTTTCGGGCCGGGCCTCTGTCCTACAACGGCGCGTTATGATAGACAGGGGCCTATGAGATTTCATCCCGCCAATCGGGTTCAAGCCCCTGTAAAAATGCGCAGAATCGCGATTCCGGGAGGAGTGGGAATTTTTTCTTTTAACACTGTAAAGTTTGTAAAGTTCGGGTCGGTGCTGCGATGAAATTTGTCCGAATCATTTTTGCCGTCGCCGCCGTCTGGGGCTTCCTCGCGCTGATCCCCGGTCTGTTCGCGCAACCGGGGGGACAGCCGGAATATTATTACGGTTTTTACGGACTCGCGCTGGTGTTCCAGCTGGTCTTTGTGATGATCGCGCTCGATCCGGCCCGCTATCGCGCGCTGATCCCGATTGCGATACTGGAAAAGCTGTCCTTCTTCCTGCCGGTCACAGTCCTTTATCTGCAGGGCCGGGTGGCGATGGGCAGCGTTTTTTTCGGAGGCATGATCGACGGGCTGTGGATGCTGTTGTTTGGGCTGGCGTGGTTGCGGCTGCGCAGGGTCGGGACGGACTAGCACCAGTCACGGCGGTAACCCTGCCAGCGTTCGGCCAGCCCTTCGGCGACCAGTATATCGCTCAGGCTTTGGCCCTTGCGGGTGATGATGCGCAGATCGCGGCCATATTTGTCCTGATCGCGGTCGATCGATTGCAGGGAGAAGCTGCCCTGATTGAGCAGCGCCTGCAACCGCATCTTGGCGCGCTGGCCGAGCCGCTCTTCGGAGGCGCAGCCGGGGCTGGAGATTTCCGGGGTGTTGATATCGGCAATCCGGATCTTGCGGCCCTCGAACCAGATCGTGTCGCCATCGACGACGCAGCTGTAGCGGTCGGGGCCAAAGCAGATGCCGAAGCTGGCGCGGTGCGGATCGATGTCGACCGCGGCTGTGGTGGTGGCCGGGCCACCGCTCAGGAAGATCGCGAGGAACAACGCCGTGCACATGGCGGCGATGATCACGATGAAGGTGGGCCAGCGGAGGTCGTTCACCGGCTGAAAGATAGCGGGCAAATGTTAAGGGAGATTAAATTGCGATCTAGGTCAGCCGGGACAGTCAGCTAGCGCTGCGCCGACCGCCGGCGGTATCTCCGGTGATCAGATCACCAGAGATCCGCTGTTGTTGACGGCGGGGCCGACCGAGGCGGTCAGGAATATGGCGGCCGAGACGAAAGCGGCAAAGGCGGCGGCGAGACGGTTCTGAAATTCCGGGGACAACATATCGAGGGTTCCTTGTATGGGAGCTAGGCGATCAGGGTGGCGGCGTTGTTGAAGGCGGGGCCGACGCTGGCGCTGACAAAAACAGCGGCTGCAAAGAGAGCGGCAAAAGCGGCGGCGATCTGGGTCTGGATGTTCTGGGTGGTCATCTTGAAGTTCCTTTTTGGTTCAATTGGGTGCTTCACAAATTGTTCTGCGAAGATGCCAATAGCCTTGCATAGGCCGTGCCAGTTCAGGAAAAGCCTGATATAACAGATAGATAGAGGAGTTCGACGATATTGCGAATATGAACGAAAGCTGAATAATGGCAAAATATACCAACTATTGGCTTCAATGATCGAGGCAAGCGTGTCGACTTTCTGTTAACGTCGTGTTGCTATCGGAAAATCCATGTTCGGACCGCGTCTCAATCGAGTCTTTGCCAGCCGCAACAACGCATTGTGGTGGGCAGCGATGGTGCTGGTCACCGCCTATTGCGTCGCGGCTGACCCGCCTGCGGATATATCCGCGCCGGACGTCGCCGTCCCCGACGCTGACGAGAAACCGGCCGATCCCTGGGCGGGGATGAAGGATGTCGCCAAAAAGCGCGAGGAACTGCTCCGCTGAGAGGGCCGATTGCTGGCCGATGAAGCGAACCCTGGTGTTGGCTTGATCCGCTCGTCTTCACGACAGCCTGAATGATTGTTCATAAAAAGTGCCTATAATATGAACCTGAGATAAAACCGTCATTCAGTCTCCAGACAACGCGGTTCCGCTAGACCACCAATTGTCGGGCAGCAATTGATTCGGGTTTAGGGAACCCTTTTTGGAGTAGAGAAAATGTTTAGCAAGATTTTGGGAAGTTTAGCGATTTCAACCGCTGCCATTGGAACAATGGCTTTCGCAACGCCTGCCGAAGCGCGTGATGGCTACTATAATGGCGGCTATTACGAGCAGGTCCGGGACAACGGCTATCGTGAATATCGGCGCGGCGATTATTATCGTGGCGACAGATATCGGGATCGCCGCGCCTATCGTGACCAGCGCCGTTATCGCGATCACCGGCGCTATGATGACCGGCGTCGGTATCGCGGCTGCGATCGTGGCACCGGCGGGACGATTATCGGCGCCATTGCCGGGGGTCTTCTCGGTAACGAAGTTGCCCGCCATGGCAACAAGACCGAAGGTGCCATCATTGGCGGTGCAGTAGGGGCACTGGCGGGGCGTGCGATCGACCGCAACTGCTAGGCTTACCGCGTTCAGACTAATCTGGTTAAAGCCCTGTGCGCTCTCGCGCCGGGTATATAATTCCCCCGAGTTGCTTACTGGGGGACAGGGGGTCGGTGTCCTTTAACAGTCCCGGCCCCCGCTCTTTTTATGGCCTGGCAAGCAGCGGAGGAACCGGTCCGATCCAGTCCGCCATATCCGGCTCATCCTTGACGAAATAGGGCTCGCCCTTGCTGTTCAGATAGAAACGTTGCATCTCGCTGCGGGTGAACGGCCGCGAGCCCAAGCGTCCAAAGACCGCCATTTGCCCGCCGGTCTCATCCACTGCCCGGTCACGATCAAGACCCTTGGACAATGCCAGCGCCGGTTTCGGCGTACGGGCAAAGGCAATCAGTTCCGGTTTCGGGGCCGGTGAGAAACCGTAATAGTTCTTCTGACTGTCGGGCGTGGTTAGCTGGATCACCTTCAAACCATTGCGACCATCGGCGACATAGGCGAACAGGGTGGCGTTGGTCGATCCGACAATCACGTCCTCTGCATCGTTCATCGTGCCGCCAAAGCTTTCCTTCAGGTAGACAGTAGGCGCTTCGGGCCGCGTTATATTGGCGATCACCAGACCTTCGTCCTTGGCCGCAATATAGGCATAGGTGCGCGCGAGATAGATACGCCGGGCATTGCGCAGCGGGATCGTTCCGGATGGCACTGCAACCGGATTTTCCATATCGGTGACATCAAACAGCTTCACACCGTCGGCATCGGTAACCCAGAGATAGCGGAACTGCAGCGCCGACGCCCCGGCATCGGTCATCGGAATGGTGATGACATGGCGCGGTTGTAGCGGCTTGTCGAGATCGATCAGCGTCAACCCAGCGTCCGTGGTGATATAGGCATAGTGGCCAGCGAGTGTGATATGTCGCGCGCCGTCCAATATGCCCTCCTGATTCCAGGTCAGGCTGCGCTTGAAGAAATTATTGCGGAATTCACCGTCGGCCAAAGTGTTGATGTCGACCAGGATCAGGCCTTCCTCGCTATCGGTGATCACGGCATAATTGTAGATCGGATGGAAAGGCTGTTCCTCGTTGATCTCCCGCAATTCCTTGGTGTTGCGAAGTGGCGCTATGGGCTGGTTGGTGGCGAGCGCCATGCAGGTCGCATTTTTTGTATCGACATGGGTATCGTGGCCGAGCGAGGAAAAGGGCGCTTTGACGATGCGTTCAGAAAATCCCTTGTTGCCTATCGATGCGACGTCATAGGCGCGAAACCCGCCTTTGCCTTCGGCGACAAACATATATTCGCCGCGCAACTGCAGGCAGCGGACGGCATCGCTTGTCCCCTGAACGACATTCTTGAATTCTTCGAGCGCCTTGGTTTCGCCCGAAAGATCCTTGTCGAGCCGTTCACCACGCACCCAGTTGATCAGTTCCCGGCCATTTCTCTCGACATGCATTCTCCAATAATCGGGATAGGCATATTTTTGGAGATAAGAGCCGATGACCGCCTGCGGTTCATCCCATTCCGTCACCCGCACCGCTTCAAAGCCTTTTTCCAGACCGACCCAGGCGTGCAGGCCAATGAAGTTCACGAAATTCGTGCCCTGCAACAGGGTTTGCGCCATGATCGCATTGTTGTCATTGGCCTCGCTGACATGACAGTCGGAACATTGCTTGGTCTCGGTCTTGCGCACGGTGTGCGGGAAATGCGGTGCAAAAGCTTGCGATGAAAAGCCGATACCGGAAATCGGCGGTTGCTGGACATAGATACGTTCGCGGTTGATATTGGTCGAGGACAGGATCAGCGCGGACGTCGAGCGAACCGGCGCGATGATATTGCCCTTGCTGGTCTGGTGCCGGCCGAGCTGGAACATCTGGTCGCGCGCAACCTGAGGATTGTAGGTCGCATAGTTGCGGGTCGTGCCGCCTTCATATTTGTGGCTTTCCGCCTGCCAGTTTGCTTCGATCGGCAAGTGGCAGCCGCCGCAGCTGGTCGTCCAACTCAGGTGACAGGTGAAGCAGACCATATTTTCGTCTTTGTGTGCCCGGTTCTCTTTCGCAACGCCGCTGCCAAACGCAAATTTGCCCGTTTCTGCCCCGCTTTTGGACATGAGTTTCGCCCGCGCCGCCTTAAGATTGAAATCCGGATGAGATCGATCGACGCTGTTTTTGACAAGGCTGACCCGCCAGCTGAGTTTTGGGTCAACGATGGAACGCTGGATCAGCACGCGCTTGCCATTGAGGTCCTCGAACCATTCGAAGCGCCGCTCACCATTGGCGTTGCGCAGCAGGCCTAGATTCTTGCCCTTTGGCCGCGCCGCGAGATTGCTGGTCATCAGGGTTGGATAGGCATCGGCGGTGCCGTGGCAATCCTTGCAGCTGATTTCCACCGCATTGGCGACTTCGCCGTAGATCAGGCCATTGCCATGGCTGTCCTGTGAAAAATGACAATCGGCGCATTGCATGCCGACCTCGGCATGGGTGCTCATCATATGGACCGATTTGCCCGGATTGGTTCCCGGTTCGACAAACTTGCCTTCGCCTTTCTTGCGGAATTTTTCCGGATCGTCGTGGGCGACGATATTATCGGTATCGGTGCTGTAGCTCGCCTGATTGCCCTCGGCGTCGAGCAGATTGCCGTCGCGGTCGCGTTTCAGGATCGCCCGGAAATTCCAGCCATGGCCGTGATAATCGGCAAATTGCGTGTCCTTGGCGTCGTCATTGAGATCATAGACATTGCGCAGGAAATCGATGTCGGCCCACAGCCCCTTGGGTGCCGCCCCTTCCGGATTGCGGTCCAGTATCTTGCGCACTTCTTCGGCATCGGGATATTTCTGCTGCTTGTATTTCTTCTGATATTCTTCGTCGCTCATGCCTTCCGGCTTGGGAGTCCGGTTGTCCGGACCAGGCCACATATAGGGCGCGTCGGATTCATAATCCCACATCGTGTAGCCGAGATAGCTGTTCAGGAAGATGTTCGGCTGGTGCATGTGACAGTTCATGCATTGGGCGGTCGGAATGGCGCGGGTGAAGGCATGCTGTACCGGATGTCCTTTTTCGCGGTTCGCAGGATCCGTTTCAACGGCGTGATCATCGCCATGGCCCTCTTCGTCACTATGCGTACCAGCGGTTGGCTTGTCGCCTTTACTATGGCCTTCTTTTGCACCGTGGGAAGCATTGTAGGTACCAAAGTTGCCAAACCGATGCTCGCCCTCTTTCAGGTTTCTTATGGTCGGATCGACGGTCTGGGTCTGGCCGTCGCGGCCATATTTGGCCCAGATCGAACTGTGTCGCGGTTCGCGGTCATTGGCGTAGACCACGTGGCAACCGGCGCAGCCCGACTGGCGATAGTCACCCGGCTGGTCATTGGTGCCCATGAACCACATGAACGGATCGTTGAGCCGGGTCTTGTGGATATTGAGCACCGGAATGGCGACGCGAAGACCGGTTCCCGGGCCGCGATTGGATTGTTTTAGATCGGGGCGACCGGGCTCCTCCAGCCGCTGGATGATGCCGCCGATATTGGGCAGGCCGATTTCGGGGAACTGGGTATTAATATTCCGGCCACCGCGCTCGAACACGCGGAAAATATCGCCCGGCGGAACCGTGTGCCAAGTCGGCAGCGGGTATAGGATCGGGAGCGCGCCGCGTTTTTTCTCGGCATCGGTTACTGTGCCGTGTGGATTGCCCGGCGACTTGATTGTGGCGGGCTCGCCCTTGCGGGTATAAGCCTCCCCGAACACGTAATTTTTAAACGGTACGATACCGTTATTATAAGCGGCACCGCCCCATAGCATGGCGCCGGTAGCCATCAGCGAGCGTTCGGAAGCCTCGATGATCTCCATATGACAGGCACCGCAGGATTCGCGTGCAACGCGATAGTCGGACGGATTGACAAAGCGGACGAACTCCGGCGATTCCTTGTTCAGCAGAGCATAGCTGCGCTTGGGATTGGCGGAGGACGGCCAGTGCCAGCTTTCGGGATATTTGGGCAGAACATGCGCTTTGGTCAGCGCATCCATATAGGCAAGGCTGTTCCTGCCCCATTTGTTGTCGCCGACCACCGAAGCATCGCCGCCATGGCAATCGACACAGCCCAGAACCACCGCGGGGGTCTCGTGCATGGTCTTCTGATCGCTATCGGTGTGGCAGCTCTGGCAACCACTGCTCTTGGCTTGCGCCTCGTCCCAGGTCTGGTTTTGCGGGGCAGGGGGCGTGAAACTGTAATCAACTTTCTGCGGTTTTTCTTTGCCTGCCGCCAGCAACAACGAGGTCGGGATGAGGGTCAGAGCCAGTGCGCCCAATCCTGCGAGGATCAATTTGCTATTGCCCGTCAAAATGTTCCGCCAGCGCATCAGAAAGCCAGTATCGCATTGAGCAATATCGAATAGTGGAAGTCCCGCTTGTCTGTCTGATCGAACAAATCCTTGAACCCTTTTCCGGGTATCAAAGCAGCGCCGGACAAGCGAAATACCATATTTTGCGTGGCTTTCGGACGATAGATCGCCGCCATGGAAAGGTCCCAGCCGATATCCCTGGGAATCGAACCTTCAACGCGCAACGCCTCGAGACTTTCCGTCTTGTGGAACCAGAGATGATTGGCATTGGCTGATAGCCGGAAGTCGGGCGTAAGATCGGCATCGGCACCTACCCCGGCCAAAATTGTACCGGGATTGTTGAAATTGCTCTGTCCCTGTTCCTTGGAGGAACGCAGCGAGTTGAGAATCCCGTTGCGGCCGTTAATCGAGATCACCCGTCCGCCGCCAGCGAACGGGATGGTTTGACGGATCCAGTAGCTGGTGTCAGCCCCGGCGAAAATCGGATTCTCGAAAATGGAATCAAAGCCGGCTTCGGTATTGTTATAGGGATTGCCATCCCCGCTGGCGAACAGGCCCGAGGCGCGGAAGCGCAGGAAGTCGACATCATAGCTGGCTTCCAGCGCGCCGAAATAGGCGGCGATACTGGCTGGTTCACTGGTGAAAAAACTGTTCCGGTCCTCGCCAAAGGCGCCGTATACCTGCCCGGTGAGATTGATCCGTCCGATCCGGCCGTCAAAGGCGTAGCCGGGGTAAACCACGTCATAGGCACGACCCCTGAGGTCGCCGAGCAGGGCCGGGCGTACGGGGAAGCCATTGTCGTCAATCTCGACATCGGACCGTTCGCGATTCATATTGTACGTCACGCTGAACTGGCTGGTCAGACCGACAAAGGGCAGATCTTGCCGGTACAGATTGGCGAAGAATATATAGCTTTCGCGCGGCGTCTGGGTGATATCATTGAGACCGGAATTGGTGTCTTTTTCGAGCTGGACAAAGGCGCCGAGATTATATTGAATCCGGTTGTTATCGTGGGTGCCGAACAGGCGGAACCCGAGCTGGTTGTCCTGAAACAGAAACCCGCGGAAATCGGCCTGCATCGGCTGGATACCAATGCGGAAGCTGTCGAAGTCGTAGCGCGCGGAAGTGTTGCGGATATGATAATCGAAAAAGGCTTCCTGCACCCCGACAAACCAGTCGGTGCGGTGCGAGGATTTGGAAGGCTCGACGAACAGCACACGGCGCTCCGGCACATTCACATGATTGACCTGCGCGGCCAGTGTCAGACGATATTCCACATCAGGCGGTTTATAGGCGGTCGAACCCTTGATCAGGGCAAAGCCGGTGATGAAGGTCTGGGCGTAGACTTCGGAACCGGATCGCCCGAATACATCGAGACTGTTGGGGCGTTCCGTGGTCTGGACGCCGACGGGGATAGGAAAGCTGCGCGGTTCAATCACGGTGTCTGAAATCGCGTTGACGACGAAGAACCAGTCATCGCCTTTCAGAAAGCCCGGCTTCTTGTCAGCCGGGATCGGCTTGTCGCCCTTGAGGACATTCTGGTTGTACGGATTTAGCGTGCTGTGGCAGTTGTTCCGCAAGGCACCGAAAAGCGTGTAGATCGATTGGTCACCGCCCTTGGCCGGGCACAGGCTCTGCATGATCCGCCAGCGATCGGGGACCGGAAATTCGTCGGTCGGAAAGGCTTCCGGCGGCGGGGCGTTGATCGCGCCGGGATTGTTCTGGGTGACCGGATCCGGCAGAGTTTTCTGAACACCGGGACGGCGGCGGCCGTCGATCAGGGCGTCATCGGCGGTCAGGCTATCGACGTCCATTTCCAGTTGATCCGGGGCTTCGGACTGCTCCGGATTGGAAGATTTGGAAGCATCTTTCAGGGGTGGTCGATCAGATGTTGCTTTTTCGCCCATTTCTGCTTCTTCAGCATCCAAATCTGGCCCGCCCATGCCCGTTTGTGGTGCGAAATTGACAGATTCGGACCTTATCCAGTCAAATCTTTTCCCGGCCAGCAATGCGGTCAGAGACGCTTCGATATCTTCCACCGAGGCCTGCTGGTTTTCCATTTGTTCAGCCTGACCGGACAGCACCGTCATGATCGGCACAAAGGAGGCAGCGAGTCCGGACATCCGCTTTACAGCCCCTCGCAAACATTTTGTTCATTTGTGTCGAGGAACGGCGCAAAGGGACAGTTAACATAGCGCAACCGGACTTTGGCATTGCCGAGATCGACGACAATATTATCGGCCCGGATCGCTTTTGGTGCATTGCCGATGCCACCCACGCGCTGACCGGCGTTGTGCAGTCCCAGGAAGCTGGCCATGTCGTCCTGATCGATGCCGTCGCCCGAAACGCCGATACCGCCGATGAGCTTGTCACCGCGATAGATCGGTACGCTGCCCGGGAAGATCTGGATCCCGTTGGAAAGGCGGACCTGGCCGCCGCTATTCGGTATTGCGGGCAATTGGGTGCATTGTTGCCCGGTATCAGGACTGGCGCCGTTGGACCGGACATAGCCCACATGGGCCACGATATTGGGAATGACCAGATCCAGCTGCAAGCCGACGGCGAAGGGACTGAATTTTGCCGACTGTGCGACCGACAGCGGTCCGGGAGGGCGTCCGATCTCGCCATCCGGAAAATAGGGCCTGGAAAGATTGCCGCCCGAACGATCGGCAAAGGCCACGGTGCCGGTCAGGGCATTGGGGGCACCCAGAAAATTACGCACCCGCTGCACATAGGCCGGGACGTTGGCCAAGGGTGGAAACGCCGGTGTTCCGAGCAATTGCTGGGCCGCAACCGAGTTCGAGAAAAACGCCGCCGTTCGCGCTTTCTGCAGTGATACGTCGGTTCCGAATATCGGGCCGTCGGGCGTGCGCACGATGCCCAGAATCTGGCCGTGGGTATCAACCACGCTTACGGTCGCCTGCATCCGGCTGTCCAGCGGTTGCCGAATTTGTGCTCTGGCCCGGCTGAAGATGATGAATGCTTCTTCCAGAATTGCCCGAACCTCTGTCGCCGTCAGCGGAGTTGTGACCGCCGCAGCGTCCGTACCGCCGCGGATCGGATAGCGGTTGGCACCGGTTCCGTCAGTCAGCACAAAGGCGTCACGGTTTTTGAATTCAGCTGCGGTCGATGCTCTTATGCCAGAAGCCTCGGTTCCATACGCGGTGCCGGCGGTGATCACGGCTTCGGTATAGCCCTCGACACGCTTCAGATTGCCTGTTGTACCGTTGATCGCGGCAAAATTGTTTTTCAGCGGCGACAGGTCGGACACCACCATATCGCTGAACCGCAATGATGTGCCGTCTACCGAAATCCGGTTGGCTGTGATCGAGGAGGGCGGTGCAAAACCCTGAATTCCGGCGAGAGCGATCGCTTCCTCATCATCGACGTCGACATCGAGAATATTGGGATCGAAGGCATAATCGCCGTCTCCCATGACACCAATTCCGCCGACCACTACGCCATCCTTGTAGAGCGGCAAGCCGCCGGGGTCCGCGGCCAGGCCGAGCGGTGATCTTTTCGGCCCAATTAGCGTGCCGGCACCGCCCATCGGGTTGAACCGCCGGGACAGGTCTGAACAGGGTAGCTGGCTGAACTGGACACCGAACAGCGGCCCGCTTTCCAGGCCAGCGGTGGTCGGGGCAGGGGGGAAATGTTCTTGCGCGATTTGACTGGCCGTCCGCGAGGAAAAAGCGTTGCCACCGCTGGACAGATAGGCGCCGGTTACAGCCTTGGCGATAGCCGCTGCGGCAGCCGGAACCATCTGACCCTGCAGCCCGATAATATCGGCCGGTCCGGCAGTGCCACCAATCTGTCTGGAACTGACCCTGACTTTACTCGATCCGTTGTTGGAACCTTTCATGTCGAACACGGCCAGCACGTTGCCGACCCGGTCAACCACGGCGATCACCGAAGGAAGATTGCGGGCCTGGGCCTCACCCACGGCCTGAGCGATAATGGTTTGCACATCTGTCACCGTCAGCGCGCGCTGTGCCGGTGGCGTGAACAAGCCACCCGTTCCGGGTGGCGGCGTCGGGGTCGGTGTCGGCGATGGTGACGGAGAGGGCGACGGCGTCCCGCCAAAGTCATTGCTATCACCACCACCGCCACAAGACGTCAGCACCAGCGCTGCGGCAGAAATGGCGGAGGTGAGAAAGGGTTTGCGCATCACAAGATCCTCTATCTGAGCGACCGGATCGTACGGACGGCGCTGCCCAGCGCGCGGCGGTATTTCAGCGGTTCATAGCCATTGGGTTCGGCGACAGCCGCATAGGCCACATTAATCTGCCCGCGCAGGCTGGCGGCGGCGGATTCGCTGACCTGACCACCGTTGACCAATCCGTTGAGCAATGTGTCGATCGCCATGACCGCCTGCACGCTGCCTTCATAGTCGGTAAAGCGCGGCGATATCGCCTGACCGGCGATGGTTTCCATGATCTGGAAGGTCTGGTCCCGGCCGAAGCTGGCGCGCGAAAAGCGGTCTGCAAGTTGCGTTGCATATTGCCGCAATCGCTCCGCTTCCTGAACTGCCGGATCGCGGCCCTGAGCCATCGCTGCATGGAACGCTTTCGACCGGCTGTCGAATTCGCCCGCAATCTCGGGAGCTGCCACCTTGATCGCCGCGCTGAGCATGATCATATTCTCGTCATTATAGGGCGGCATGCCTTCGGGAATGGGTCTTCCGGGATTATTGACCGATGTCGGCCGGGCGGATGCGTCATCATAGATCCGGCGGTGACAACTGTGACAGTCGTAAAAATAAAATTCGGGGAAAATGCCCCCGGTTCCCAGAGCCGGTTTGGTGAACAGATTGAGCGAACGTTCGAGTGCCATCGCCTGACCCACGGCCCAGAACTGAACGCTGTTGGTCCGGCCCTTGCGGCGGATATAATCGACATCCTCGTCATGATGCTGCTGCAGAGTGGAAAACAGGTCCATCTCGAATGAAATGCGCGGATGACCGGCCGCCATGATCCGGTGATCGACAAACTGGCCTTTTTTGGCGCTGCCGAAATGACAGTCGAGGCAGACGCTGGCCCGCGCCTTGGGATTGTCCAGCGGCATCAGTCCCCGTGAAACATTTCGGGCATGGCTGGCGCCGACCGCATAATGGCTGGAAAGCCAGCCGGAGGATGCCCCGTGGCAGGATTCGCAGCCTACGCCATCGTTTAGCTGAAACCGTGGGCCCCTGCGCGCAGCCGCTGTGCTGTGACAGCCGAGACATTCGGACGAGGAAGCGGCATCCTTGATGCCGAGGCGTTTGGCTATTGCGATACTGCGCGGTTCCCGGAGGACACGGAAAGCGCGGCTATGGGCGCCGCCGGGCGTGGATTCTTCCTGCCAGCGCATGATTTCGTCCTGCCGGACAATTTCGCCATCGGCCTCCTGCCGTCCGTGGCAGGTTGTTGCTCCGCAGGAGGCCACGCCCAGATAGGTGCCGCTGGCAATGTCTGTGGCTGCTTCAACAGGAGTGGGGCTTGCCATGGTCGAGACAAACAAAGCCGTTCCGACCAGTGCCGAACAGAACAGGCCAGCCGCCAGTACCGGCCAGCCAGGAATCCGCGATTTTCTTTTCCCCATTTGCATCGTTGCCCATCCCGATTCCCCAATCGGTTCCCTCATTCAGCGCGACGCGACCCCTGCCGTTTATCATAAAGTTAAGGATACCTATCCCTCATCCTATCCTCAATGCAAATGAAAACGGACCAATTTCTCTTGTTTTTTATACCCTTGGCGAACGACCAGCAGAGCCTTTTAAGCGCAACGCAGCCTGTGGGCTTCGACCATCGGTTTCCTGCCTACCCACGCTTGCGGCGGATCACCAGATTGCGGATTTCGGTCATGTCTTCCATCGCAAATCTTATGCCTTCACGGCCCAGACCACTGTCCTTGACGCCGCCATAGGGCATATTGTCAACGCGATAGGACGGGACGTCATTGATCACGACGCCGCCGACATCGAGATGATCCCAGGCATCGAGCGTCTTGAACAGATCGCGGGTGAAAATACCGGCCTGCAGGCCGAATTTGCTGTCGTTGACCTCGTTCAGCGCCGCTCCGAAATCGCTGAATTTGGTGAGCAGAGCGAGCGGGCCAAAGGCTTCTTCGCGATAGGCGTCTGCGTAGGTGTCAACGTTTTCGAGCAGCGTCGCCTCGAGCATATTGCCCTTTCGATTGCCACCACACAGAAGCGTTGCACCGTCTGCTACCGCGCTTTCGATCCAGCCGTGCAGACGGCTGGCTTCGCCTTCGGAGATCATCGGTCCAATGAAAGTGTCCCGGTTTTTGGGGTCACCCGAGACCAAGCCCCTGGTTTTTGCAACGAGCATCTCCTTGAACTTGTCGTAGACGCTTTCATGGATGATGATCCGTTGCACACCGATACAGCTTTGCCCCGATTGATAAAAGGCTCCGAAAACGACCCGCTCCAGCGCATCGTCGAGATCGGCGTCATGATCGACAATTACCGCTGCGTTGCCCCCCAGTTCGAGCACCACTTTTTTCTTGCCGGCCCTGGCTTTCAAATCCCAGCCGACACCCGGCGAACCGGTAAACGACAGCAATTTCAGGCGTTCGTCGACAGTGAATAAATCGGCGCCGTTCCGACTTGCAGGCAAAATCGAGAAGGCGCCTTTCGGCAGATCGGTCTCTGCCAATATCTCGCCCATGATGATCGCGCCCAGCGGCGTTTTGCTGGCCGGTTTCATGACGAACGGACAGCCGACGGCAATCGCCGGGGCAATCTTGTGTGCTGCCAGATTGAGCGGGAAGTTAAACGGAGAAATGAAACTGCACGGACCGATGGGAACACGCTTCCACATGCCCATATAGCCTTTGGCGCGCGCGGAAATGTCCAGCGGCTGGACCTCGCCATAATTGCGCACGGATTCTTCTGCGGCAATTCTGAACGTGTCGATCAGGCGGGTGGTTTCGCCCTCGGCATCCTTGATCGGTTTGCCCGCCTCGACACAAAGCGAGTAGGCGAGTTCGTCAAACCGCTCCTTGAACCGGTCGACACAATGTTGCAGCACATTCTGTCGTTCGTAGCTCGCCATCGCCGCCATCGGTTCGGCTGCGGCTACGGCTCCCTCGATCGCCTGTTCGATGACATCGGGTGTCGCAAGCGCAGTCCGGAAGGCCACCTCGTTGGTATATTTATCGGTAACTTCCAGATCCGTGTTGGGCTGCACCGCCTCATTGTTGAGATAAAGCGGATAGACGTCTTTCAATTTCATTCTAGTTCGTCCTCGGAAGTTTGTAGCGAATTGTCAGGGAGGCACCTTTGCCGCTAGGTGGGCTACGCATCACACAGTCGATTCCGTGTTTGAAGTTTTGGTGCATCGCAGAACAACAAGATGGCATTGCGTGATGCGAGTCTCCAGAAGGAGGGTACCCACCAACCAATCGGTGAAGTTCTCCAGCATTGATATCAACGAAGCGTCGGCCGGATCGCTGTGCACTAGCTAATTGGTTTTTTAGTTCAGTCCGAAAATCTTGAATATTGGGCAATGGAGGTCCTCCAATCTATACCTTCTTGCTGAGTTCCTTGATCTCGTGATTCAAAATGCGATCATTGTCGGAATAGTCAACCGGAACTTCGATCAGATGCACACCTTCGCTGTTCAGGCACTGATCGATCGTTTCCGTCAGATTCTTGGCGCTGGTAATCCGGTGGCCGCTGGCGCCATAGCTTTCGGCATATTTGACGAAATCGGGATTGCCGTAGGTCAGGCCCCAGTCCTTGAAGCCCATGTTCGCCTGCTTCCAGCGGATCATGCCATAGCTGTTGTCGTTCAGCACCAGCACCGTGATGTTGAGTTTCAGCCGGACCGCGGTTTCCATTTCCTGGCTGTTCATCATGAAGCCGCCGTCACCGCAAATCGCCATCACCTTGCGGTCGGGATAGACCATCGCCGAGGCCATGGCCGAGGGCAGGCCGGCCCCCATCGTGGCCAGGGCGTTGTCGAGCAACACCGTATTCGCCTGCCGCGCCTTGTAGTTGCGGGCAAACCAGATTTTATAGACGCCATTGTCGAGACAGATGATCCCGTCGGCCGGCATCGCTTCGCGAATGACTTTTACGAGATGCGGTGGGTAGATCGGATAACGTATATCGTCGTCCATCGAATCCGTATGTTCTTCCTCGGCCCGGCGGGCCTTGTACATCGCGTCGAAATTCCAGCTGCCGGACGGCACAATATCTTCCTTCATCTGCCAGATCGCGTTGCCGATATCACCGATCACCTCGATCTGCGGGAAATAGACCGGATCGACTTCCGCACTGTTCATCGACACATGAATGACTTCGGTGCTGCCGGTTGCCATGAAGAAGGGCGGTTTCTCGATCACATCGTGACCGACATTGATGATCAGATCCGCGGCTTCTATCGCGCGATGGACAAAATCATTCGCCGACAGCGCCGCGCAGCCCATGAATTCCTTGTGGGTTTCATCGACCACACCCTTGCCGAGCTGGGTGGTGACAAAGGGGATGCCGGTCTTTTCGATAAATTGCGTGAGCATGCGGCCGGTGGTCGTCCGGTTGGCACCGCCGCCGACGACGATGATCGGGGATTTGGCGGTTTCGATTTTCTTGGTCGCGGCGCGCACGGCTTTTGCCTCGGCAACTGGCCGCCGAGTGAGGCTGGGCGCGATCGGGGTTGAATCGGTTTCCTCATCGGCGATATCTTCCGGGAACTCGATATGGGTGGCGCCGGGTTTTTCTTCTTCGGCCAGGCGGATCGCCTCGCGAATGCGGCTCGGGATATTGTCTGCAGAAGCGAGCTGATGGGTGAATTTGGTGATTGGTCCCATCATGTCGACGACATCCAGAATCTGGAAACGGCCCTGTTTGGATTTCTTGATCGGTTTCTGGCCGGTGACCATCAGGATCGGCATGCCGCCCAATTGCGCATAGGCCGCTGCGGTCACCAGATTGGTGGCGCCGGGGCCGAGCGTTGCCATGCACACGCCGGTCTTGCCGGTATGCCGTCCATAAGTAGCAGCCATGAAGCCGGCGCCCTGTTCGTGCCGGGTCAGAATCAGCTTGATTTTGGTGGAGCGCGACAGACTGTCGAGCATGTCGAGATTTTCTTCGCCGGGAACGCCGAACAGATATTCGACGCCTTCGTTTTCGAGACATTCTACGAACAGATCGGATGCTTTGGTCATGTGGGTCCTTCCCTGATCGTGATGATCAGTGCGCTTGCGAGTAAATGGCAACGACCCAAATGACCCTCACCCCCTCAAGATCAGGCTCATCCTACCCCTATGGTCTTGACTGATAAGTCAAAATTCCGCCCGAGTCACCCCCTCAATATCCGCGATCAAAGTCGGCGACGGCAATCATCTTTTCGCCATTCTGATAACGTTTCAGATTTTCGACGAAGCGGGCGGCGGCGCGCTCGAACATGCGCGTTTGCGCAACACCGGACAAGTGCATGGTGATGATGCAGCTCGGCGCATCCCAGAGCGGGTGGTCCGCTGGCAGCGGTTCGGGATCGGTCACGTCGAGCGCCGCCCCGCCGATTGTCTTGTCGTTGAGCGCCGCAAGCAGGGCGTCCTGATCGACCAGCGATCCGCGCGCGACATTGATCAGCCAGGCGGAGGACTTCATCGCGGCGAACTCTTCTGCGCCGAGCAGATGTCTGGTATCGCTGGTTGCCGGGGCCGAGACGAAGATCCAGTCGAATTCGCCGAGCCGGTCGCGCCAGTCGTCGAGTCCGATGACATTGGCTTCGCCGGTCGCGGTGCGGCGGACGGCGGTTACGTCCACATCAAAACCGGAAAGCTTTTTGGCGATCTGCTGGCCGATGCCGCCATAGCCGATGATCAGCGCCTTGCTGTCGTCAATCTCGGCTGTTCCCGGTGGCGATTCGAGCCAGTTGTGCTGGCGCTGGTTATCGTTGATGATATCGCTGCGCTTGGCGGCGGCGAGCATCATCATCACCGCAAATTCGGCAATCGGTGCGCTGTTCAGGCCGGCACCATTGGTCAGGATCGTGCCCTGCGCCTTGAGCTGCCCGAGCGGAAAATGTTCGACGCCCGCGTAAATGCTGTTGAGCCATTTGAGATTGGTCGCGGCCGCGATGATCTCCGCCATCTTGTCCTTGTCATACATGTCGAACCAGCCGATCTCAGCGTGCGGCGCGATTGCCATCGCTTCCTCGGCGCTGGCGAACCAGGTGACATCCAGATCGCCGCAATGCGGTTCAACCAGCGGACGAACGAGAGAAGCCATGGCGGCTTTTGGTTTGACAGTCATAAGGTCATCTCTTCCTTTTTTTATCCCTCCCTTTCAAGGGAGGGGAAGGGGTGGAATATGATGAAAGTGGCTTGATGCCACTGTCTGAATTTTTTTGAGGTAAGCCACCACCCCAACCCCTCCTCTGAAGAGGAGGGGCCTTTAAATTGGGCTATATCTCTATCTTCCAGTCCCATCGCAGCGGGTCGCCATCCATCAGTTCCACGCCTTGGGCGGTGAGTTCATCGCGAATGGCGTCGGCGGTCGCGAAATCCTTTTCCGATTTGGCCTTCTCGCGCTGGTCCAATTTTGCCTCGATGTCTGCGTCATCTACGGCTGCATCTACCGGCCGGACCCGCAGGTCGGTGCGCTTGAGAGAGGTAAGCATCAGGCCCAAAACCGCGTCCATGTCAGACAGCAGCAGCAGTCTTTGTTCGGCAGGGAGTTTTTTGAGTGCGAGCAATTCTTCCAACAAGGGCAAACATTTCGAACTGTTCAGGTCTTCGCTCAGGGCGGCATCAAATTTATTGTGCAATTGACGGAGAGCGGGGTGCTCGACTTTTTCGGCCTTTGTCCCGGCTTTTTCCACAAGCCGCTCGACACCCATCACTATCCGTTTCAGCCGGGTCAGCGCCGCGGCCAGATTTTCCCAGCTGAACTCCAGCTCGCTGCGATAATGGGCCTGCAGGCACATCAGCCGATAGGCGAGGGGGTGGAAGCCCTTGTCGATCAGCACCTGGAGGCGCAGGAACTCGCCGCTCGACTTGGACATTTTTCCGGCCCGGTCGATCAGAAAATTATTGTGCATCCAGATATTGGCACCGCTGTGCTCGGAACAATTGTGCGCCTGGTTCTGGGCGATTTCGTTGGGATGGTGAATTTCGCGATGGTCGATTCCGCCGGTGTGGATATCGAATTTTTCACCGAGATATTTCATGCTCATCTGGGAGCATTCGAGATGCCAGCCGGGTGCGCCCTTGCCCCAAGGGCTGTCCCATTCCATCTGCCGTGTCTCGCCGATGGGCGTCTTGCGCCAGATTGCAAAATCCTGCGGATGGCGCTTGCCTTCGACGGCGTCGATCCGTCCCTCGATATCATCACTTTGCGCACCGGAAAGCCGGCCATAATCCGGCACCGTACTGACATCAAAATAGAGCCCGCTGTCCAGCTCGTAGCAATGTTTGTCGGCGATGCTTTTTGCAAAGGCGATCATTTCTTCGACATGGTCGGTGGCGATCGCCCATTTCGCCGGCTGGCGGATGTTGAGGCGCTCGATATCCTGCCAATAGGCATCGGTATAATATTTGGCGATATCCCAGGCCGATTTGCCCGATTGCGCGGCGGCTTTTTCCATCTTGTCATCGCCGACATCGGCATCGGAGGTCAGATGGCCGACATCGGTGATGTTGATGATATGGGTGAGCTTGTACCCCTTCCAGCTCAGCGTGCGGCCGAGCAAGTCGGCAAAAATATAGGCGCGCATATTGCCGATATGCTGATGGTTGTAGACCGTTGGTCCGCAGGTGTAAACGCGGGCTTCGCCCGCATGAACGGGGACGAACTCCTCCATCCGGCGAGTCAGGCTGTTGAACAGTTTTAGCGGGTGCGCGACAATATCATTCATCGCCCATCGCCTAATGGTTTTCCGCGCGAAAGGTCAACCGATCAATTGTGGGCCGGGGTCATTCTGCAGGTTCGAGTTCTTGCTCAGCATCGTCGATACCGCAAATTCCGTTACTATCCTGCTCGCAATCGGTACCCTCGACCCAGAGATCATCGTTGCCTGCACCGGTTACCGGCTCGTCGATCAAGGGATCGTCACTCGATTCCTCGTTTTCCTTGATCATGATCAGATTGGTTGCAAATGGGTCAGTCGCATATTTTTCCGGTGTTACCTCTTCTTCAATCACATCCTGAACCGGATGATCCAGCTCCGGCACCACCGGTTCAGGCGTTGGTGTGGGCGCACAGCTAGCCGGGTTGACGATAACACAGCCATTGATGGTGGATGCAGGATCGAAGCCGATTGAAACATCGGTGGCGGGGATTGTTTCTAGTCCGGCTGCGCCGCCGACGATACCATTGATGACAATATTGGCATTCCCCGTAGATGGTCCCGAGATGGACAAGCTGCCCACGTTGAACCCGCGACGATCCGCGAAATCGGTTCCGCTGGCGGTATTCTGGATCAGCAGGTTGTTGGTCACATTCATCTGGACATTGTCGGCCCTGATCAAGCCGTCGGGCAGGTCGATCCCGTCGTTGTTGGCCAGACGGCTGTCGATATCCGCAGCACTGAGACCGGCAACGTCGTCCAGCGCCTGATTGGTCATCGCATAAATATTGGGCGCAGTAACTGAAAGAGTGCCGCTGCCGGAGAAATTCCCGTTCGCGTCGGTCATCTGGATGACGCCGCTGGCGGCGTCGATAAACAGGTCCTGACCGGTGGTGAAATTGAGTCCGGAGCTGGCGTTGCCATTGCTGAAATCCACAACGCCGACCACCGAGATTGACTGTCCCGAGACCAGATTGAAATTGTTGCTCAGCCCGATATTGCCGGATTGCCGGCCACTGACATTGTCAGCAACAAGTATATCCAGGTCCTGCACAACCATGTCGTATCCGCCAAAAGCTGTAGGCGCGGCGGTGATGGTCAGATCGCCACCCGAATGGATCCGGCTGAACTCGTCGTTGCCGAGGTAGAAAACTCCCAACGGGTCATTGGCTCCGCCGAGAACCAGCCGGGTCGTGCCGTCGGTGAATATCCGGATGTCGCTGGTCAAATCGGTCCGACCAAGATTGCCGGCCGAACCGATATTCATGTCGGCGCTGACCGTCCGAATGGTGCTACCTGTCGTTTCCGCCTGAATGTCGATCAGGCCACCCGCAGTGATCTGCAGACCATTTGCCGCATTCACCAGGCTGTTTATCAGAACATCATCGATGGCGCTGACGGTGATATCCCCCGTCGCCTGTGCGCCCTGGATTACCATGTTTCCGGCGGCAGACAGGCTGATGGCGCCATTGGTGGCACTGGCCTCAACTCTCATATCCTGCTGTGAAACAAGGGAAACGGCAGTACCCGAAGCGAAAATGAGATTGGTGACATCGACATTGTTGGTCACATCGACGAGGCCATTGGATGCTTGCAGCGATATGTCGTTTCCGGAAACATTGCGTAGTTCAATACCTCCATCCGAGCGGATGACTACGCCGCCCTGACCGGTCATGGCTGCGCTGACCGTGTCGGCAACAAAAGTCCCGCCCTGTAATATGGCGTCGACATTGGTCCCGCTGGTAATGGCATTTGCCGTCAGATCGCTATTGCTGTTCATCCGGATCGTAATGTTGCCGCCGCCATTGATCGTGTCGAAACTGGCATCGCGATTGGTATCGATTCTGATCGCGCCAATGGCCTCCACGATACCGCCGGTGATCAATCCGAAATTGCTGTCGATCATGACATTGCCGGTGGCGTTGACCTGGCTGAAACCGATCGCACCATTGCTGGCGATATCGATCATATCACCGGTCGCTGTGTCGAAGTTGACCGTTGTGCCATCAATGGTGATATTGCCACCGAGCGCCGCCACAAAATCGATGCTGCCGTCAGCGTTCAGATTCATGTCGTCACCGCTGGTCGCGCTGGTGAAGTTGATATTGCCTCCGGCATCGACGGTGAATGGGCCGCCCTGGGCATCGAGATCGCCAAAGCCGATAGCGCCCGTCGCATCAAGGTCAATGCCGCCGCCCACAGTCACCGTGCCATTGCCGTCGACATCGCCTGCCAGAGCATTCAGTATCAGATTACCGCCGATGGTGCCGTTGTTCAGCGTCACCGACGCACCCGTTATGCTGGTGTCACCACCACTGATTGCATGGGCCAGCGTCGAGGTTCCTACCGCCGTCAGAGTGATATCATTGGCGGCGTCGACCGTGCCAAAGCTGGCGTCGGTTGCGGTTGCGTCGGCGGTGACCGATCCGCCTGCCGTCACATCGCCGACATCAATCGCCTGCGCGGTCAGATCGATATTGCCGTCGCTGTCAATATCGCCGGCACCGGTATTTGCGCCTATCCTGCCGTTAGCGGTGGTCAGAGCAATGGCGTTTGGCGAACCGATGCTATCGAACAGGATATTCAGGCCGCTGGCAAAATTGATGCTGGCCGCGGTTGCATTGCCAATGGCAATATCTCCACCGTCCAGAGCAAGCCCGTTTGTTGCCGTCAGATCGCCGCCGCCAATCAGGCCTGCGGCATTCAAGCCTATCGCGTCACCTGTCAGATCGTCAAAACCAATGCCGCCGGTCGCATCAATGTCGATGAACGTGCCAGCATCGATCAGCCCGCCGGTCACGTCTCCGTTACCGGCGACAATCGTGGTGCTAAGGCTGGATGTAAGGGAATCGAATCCGACGTTATCGCCGATCAGGGAAATGGCACTTGCGCCTGTGGTAGTGCCCAGGAACACATCACCGGCACCCACATTGCCAGCGATCAAATTTATATCCTGGCCAGGAAGGGTGATCTGATCGAAGCCAATGTCGTTACCAGCGGTAACCTGAAAACGCACGCCGGTACCCTGAACATAGGTGCCGACAGCGATACTGCCAGGCACGTCATAATTGGTTTCATTTCCACCGCCCATATCAGCGACTTGGGTCAATTGCCCGCCGGTATTGATCGAGGCAGCATTGATATCCGCCCCCACTGTGATGCCGATATCACTGGTGCTGTTCAGGTTCGCTGTCCCCAGCAGACTGCCTGCCGCATTTATGGCTATACTGTTGCTGGTTGCGGAAACACTCGCGAGATCAATATTGCCCTCATTGCTCTGCAGTGCCAGTTGGTTAACGGCGTCCAGGATGGTTGCGAGGCCCGTCGTTCCCATGACGATATCACGGCGTGTGGTGACCAATATGTCGTTTGCTGAAACGGTCCCGCTTTCGACAATTGCCTGAATGACGTCAACATTGCTGGATTGACCAACGTAGACCAGATTGTCGGCATTCAGCGTGCCCAGACAAACATTGCCCTGCAAACATTGTGCATTCAGCAGGCCGTTGTCGTCGGACTGGCCAATAGCGGCAATTACTGCGTTGGACGGCGCGTCGTTGATATCTGCCGATAGCGAGCTGGCGGTGATGGTACCACCGAGGCCGTCAATCGCGTTGGCGGTCATAACGACAGCAAAATTGTTGGCGTTGATATCACCGGTGGCAACGATCGAGGCGATCGGAGTCAGCGTGGCGGTGCTGAGCGGGGTGAGGGCGCCAGCCTGCAGGAGCAGATTGTTGCTATTGGCAAATGGATTGGCCGCACTGGGCGTTGTCGCGGGGTTGTTGGCCGCCACGACGCTAGCCCCGGTCTGGATGATGATGTCATCCCCGGTTTGCACGGTCAGCCCGTTGTCCGAAATAGCGTTGCTGCCAGTGGAGAACAGCGCGCTTCCGCCAGAATTTATCGTGATAGACCCTGTGGATGTCACGTCGCCGGATATTGTGGCATCAAAGTTCGGATCAAAGCTGGCAGATGGTGTGGGACCCGGAGTGCCGATCGGGTCATGCCCGGCCTGGATACGCATGAGTGGTCCGGCCACAAGGGTTCCTGCTCCCACCGTGACTGTTGTCGGTGTTCCGGTTACTGCAGCATTGGTAACGTTGGTATTCCACATTGCCGAGATATCGACCAGGCCGACTCCGGCGATGTCAGCGACCGTGGCATTTTGTCCCGTGCGAACGGTTGCGGTGTCGGCTGCGTTGATCCGGGAACCGGCGGTGCTGATGAAATCGCTCTGCGCCGTCGCCGAGAACGTGCCGGACACATCGATGGAATTTACCGCGCTTATATTGTTGCTATGATCGACCAGAATATTCTGCCCGCTGACCAGCGTGGCGTTGCCGCCGACCGTCATCTGGCCGTCGCCGTCGAAACTATATTCGATATTGCCGGCGACATTGACGGTCAGGTCACCGACTATCGCCATCGCTCCGCTGTTGCCGGTGACGAAAAAACCGCCGAGGGGAGCAGAAGCCGAACCGGTCGCCGCACCCACGCCGGTATCGAATGCGTTGGCCGTCAGGCTGTTCAGGCTGATCAGCCCGGCCGGGTCGATTGACGTATCGGTAATCTCGACGCGGCCACCGGCGCCGCTGCCAGCGATCGGACCTGCACCGCCGGTTCCGTTGGCATTGATCACGACATCGTTGAAGGTCACGATCCCGGGACTGCCTTCCTGGATTTCGATCACTCCGGTCCCGCCGGTGCCAGCGCCACCCATGGCGCCGATACCATTGGTTCCGAAAACGCCATATGTGCCACCGGCACCGCCATCGCCGGCCTGGCCTGCGGTTGTGATAGAAATATCGTTGCCTACTATGGTCGCGCCCTGTGCCAGCAAACGTGCGGTTCCGCCGTTTGCATCGCCGCCACTTCCGCCATCGCCGCTATCGCTATCGTAGGAATTTCCTCCGGCTCCTCCGGCTCCGCCGGTTCCGGTACTGGTCATGGCAAAGGATCCGGTGCCCAGGTTAATGGTGGCGCCCGTTCTGGCGATAATCTCAACCGTGCCGCCGGTTGCGGAACCACCGGAACCCGCGTTGCCGCCGTCGATGCCCCCGCCGAATTGGTAAAAACCAGCTGTTCCCGCACCGCCGGTCGCATTGGCTTCCAGGGTGATGAAGCCAACATCAATACTACCGCCGATACCGGTAACTTGCAGTCTTGCTGTTCCAGCGTTTGCGCTTCCGCCATCGCCGCTATCGCCGGGCGCGCCGGTCAGGTTGTCCCGCTTGCCAGCGCCGCCAGCACCGCCGGTGGCACTGGCAATGATAGTCGGATCATCAGGATTGGCCGTCGCATTATTGATATTGATCGCCGCTATGCCACCGACAGCGGCACCGCCGCGACCTCCGTCCAGTCCATCACCGCCATCGCCGCCGACACCGCTGGCATTGACGATATAGACAGGATTATTCAGATCATCCTGATTGATATTGATGGTGGCATTGCCACCGGTCCCGGTCCCGCCATCTCCCGCTATATTGTCTGCCCGGCCGAAGGGAGAACCAAAGACATCGCCGCCATTGCCGCCGGTTCCGATAGAATTCACCGAGAGCTGGGTGAAATTCAATGTGCCTGCATTATTGTTGAACGTCGCATCGCCGCCTGTGGCATCGCCACCAGTGCCGGCAATACCGGCCTGGATCGCAGCGCCAAAGGCGTCAAAAGCATCGGAGGAAGTGCCGCCGTTGCCACCATCGGCGCTGGTACTGATAATGACGGTATCGGCATTGATCGTTGCGCTGCCATTGAGGTTGAAGGTTGCGGTTCCGCCGATGCCCGCCCCGCCATTGCCGCCATCTGATCCATAGCCAAAACCGCCCGAGCCACTCGACCCGTAAGGGGCAATATTTTGATTGTTGCCATCAGCAGACACGGTCAGGGTGCTGGTGACGGTCAAGGTTCCCGATTGGGCATTGAAAATTGTATTGCCGCCGATACCGCGGCCGGCGTCGCCACCGGCGGTACCGGAATTTATGTTGCCATCGGCTCCGTCGCCGCCGAAACCATTGGACGAAATCGTCAGGTTGGTAACGGTCGCATTCCCGCCATTCAGGTTGAACGTTACATCCCCGCCTTGCCCGTCACCGCCATCGCCAGCGGATATGCCACCGGCAAGAGGTATGTTCGCCACGGTAAGGTCTTCGGGGGTTGTTTGCGTTGCTGGGGATGGCGCCATTCCGGATGCCGGCAGCGTCACCAGATCGCCACCACCGCCACCCGAACCGTCTGACCCGACTGTGATCGTTGCGGCGGTGAAGGTTCCGCCGAGCAGATCGAAGGTGACATTGCCGCCGATTCCGAGACCGCCATCGCCTTCGAAACGCGGTGCACCGCCTTCGCCGCCAACAGAAATTGATCCGTAAGAGTCGGCTACAAGATTGGCGAACGCCATGGATCCCCCGGCGCCTTCCACGCGAAAATTGATTGCGCCTCCCTGGCCGGTTCCCAGACTGGCCGGATTGGCGCTAGTGCCGCCGACTCCGCCGATACCGCTGGCATTCATGGTAATGGTGTCGACAAAATTTATCGAACCGCCATTGGCATGGACAAGGATATTGCCGCCAGTTCCGTTGCCGGCAATGAGGTCATTGCCCTTAGCGATCGCGCGGAAAGTGGAGGCGCCGGCAGTGAAGGTGCCACCGTTTTGGGCAACAAGATCGATATCTCCTGCCTGAAAATCCTTGCCTTCGTCGGAACCGGAGAAGAAGAACTGATCGTTCGGCCTTGCGGAGGTATCAAGAATCAATCCGCCAGCAGTGATCGTCGCATTGTCTGTCACGATCGAAATCGAGCCGCCGGTGTTCGTCACCGAGTCCACGCCATCGAACGATCTTGTGTCGATATCGATGTTTCCGACAACCGTCAAAGCTGCCCCGTTCTGCACCGTCAGAGAAGCCCGGTCCGCCAAACTTGCAGGGGTCACGCCGTAAGTGATCAAATCGATATTAAGATTGGCGTTGACGGTCAGGCTGCCGCTGTCGATCAGAATATTTGCGGTTCCAGCATTGGCAGAACCGGATATTTCGGTGCCCGTTGCGTCGAAAGAGCCGTCACTGGCATCCGCGATGGCGTCAATGTTGAGCTCATTGATGACATGCGTCCCGCCGGTGACCGTCAGGTCGAAAACGCCGCCGGTGGCATCATTGCTCTGCGCTCCGCCGGACGCCTCTCCCGGAGATGCGATCGCGCCTAGACCGATAAACATGCTTCCGGTCGTGACAGAGCCTCCGGAGAGATTCAGGCCGATGTTGCCGGCAACACTGTCGCTGCCGATCAGACCAGAGCCATTTCCGGCAATCTTCATATTCTGCGCGGCGATGACCTGGGTATCGAACGTGGTCGCACCGGTTACGTTGAACGTCCCGCTGGAGATGTTCAGGTTGATATTTCCGCCCTGACCGGACCCGTTCTGGTTTTCGCCCTTGCCGCCCTGGGCAGTGGCGCTGAACTGAGCGGTACCGCCCACCACAAGATCACCGCCGCCGGTGATGTTGATATTGATGTTACCGCCGACGGCATCCTGCCCGATACCGGTCCCGCCGTTGTCGCGCACCGTGGCAAAGTCATCCAGTCCCGCAGCATTTGCATCCACGATCAGGTCGCCTGTAACAAGCAATCCGCTGATTATTGTATCGGTAAAACCAACCTGATCGGCATTGATATTGATCGTGCCGCCAATATTATCGGATCCGGCGCGCAGGGTGACATTGCCATTGGCACCGATATTTCCGCCGCCCCGGGCGTTGATATCAATCTGGTTTCTTGCCTTAAGCGTGAGATCTTGTGCGCCAACGGAGTTGGTGGCGATGACGGAATCGGTCACGGAAGATGTCGACGCTATTATCCCGCTGGTCGCAAATGCGGAAACCGAGGAACCAAAGGCAGCATTTTCAAGCTGAATGTTGGAATCCGAGCCCGGTGCGGCTGTATCGATTGCAAAATTTGTATTGGTGACGTCGCCCGTAACCGCAACATCGGCACCTGCACTGAGTACCACATTGCCATTGACGATCGCTGCACTGGCGGCTGGTTGATACCCCACATTTCCGCTGACGAGCATGGTCAGGGCATCATTTTTCGGAAAGGCAACCAGATAAATTGCCTGGGCGTCGGCATCGGTTATATCGCCAGCGCCATCAAAGCTCGGGGTTGATGACGGTCCGGTCGTCGTTCCGCTATGGACAACACCATTACCATCGGTCGTGCCCACGCCGATCGAAATATCGAACAGCCCGTTGTTGATCGTCAGGTCTGCTTGTTCTGCCGCGACATAGGCGGCCGAACCGTCGACATTCACTGTTCCCGCCTGTTCGACGCGCGGGGCGACCATCGCCACATAACTGCTGCCGTTGTTGCGGGCGTTGATCGTGGCGCCATTTCCTACGATCACCGACGCCGTGCTGTCAGCGACGCCGCTAAACCGGATTTCGCCACTCGGGCCGAATAGCCCGCCGAACGTATCAATGTCGTTGGTTGTCAGCACCAGCCCACCGACATCAAATGTCGAGTCCGCTCCAATGAGAATACCGCCGGGGCTGTAGAACCAGATATTGCCGCCGATCGGCCCGATATCATCGCCCAAACGACTCGCCACATTGCCACTGAACGCGATTCCGCGGGGATTGCCGGAGGATGTGGTGCCCGTCGGCAAAATCCGGTTGAGGATCGTATATCCTGTCGCGGGTCCGACAAAGGTCAGCAAAGTGCCCGATGGCAGTATGTTGATCAGATCGTCGCTGCTCGCCGTATCCAGAGGGGACCAGGTGAGGACATTTTGAGCGGAGAATGTCGTCACCACATCCGCGCTGCTTGATCTTGAATAGGAAGTAACCGCCGTGACGTCGACGATATTTGCCTGAATCGCCTGCGTCGCAGAGATCCGCGGCCCCACTGCCTGCGGCTGAAAGGCATCGGGAAGACTGACACCTGTACTGATCCGGATATCCTCGACCGCGATTTCGACGGGAGCGGATATCCGCACATTGCGTGGATCGAAATCGGGCATGCGAATCCGGGGTTGGTTGGCCCGCGGCAGTTCAATCGGCGCACTGATCCGGACGTCGGCGACGGTCAGCGGATTGACTGCGGTGGAAATTCTGACGTCATTTACGGGAAGCGGATTTAGCGGCGATGATATCCGGATATCCTCTACGCGGAAATGGGGTGCACGATTGTGCGGCTGGTTTTGCGCCAGATCGGCCTGCGGGATGAAGATGCCATTCCCCTGCGGCGTGTTCTCGATCATCCTGTTCGGCGTACGCAATTGTGTCTGCGCCTGAGCGGCATGCGGAGCGGATGCGAGCAGGAACGCCGCCGCAGCGAGCGAACCACCAGACATCCAGCGGAGTTTGCGACCGATACCGAGGGTTTGATTCCGGCCGATGGATTGCTGTCTTTTCTTCATTGGACTGCTCCGGGTTGAACTGCGGCTGGTCTCGGATTGGCAAATATAGTCATCATCTGTGCCTCCACGGGGCGAGCTGGACGGTCAAGGTCAGCAACGCCCGCGCACTGTCGCGTCTTTTCTGGAAGGCGGCGCGTTTCAGCGGCACGACTGCGGTCAAGTCGAGACTGGCCTGCTGGCCAATGGTTGCGCGAAATCCGCCACCGGCGGAATAGAGTTTCTGGGGATCACCTGGAATATTCCTGTTCCAGACACCCATCAGGTCAAAAAACAGATAGGGCTGGATTGCGATATCCTCGGGAGATTCGGGCATCAACGAGCCATAGCTGACCTCGGTCTGCAAACCGTAACCGCTGTCGCCGATGATCGTTCCCGGATCATAGCCACGGCCAGTGGTGTAGTTGCCGCCGGATATTTCTTCGTATGAGAACAGGGCGTCCGGAGAATATTGAAAACGCGGCGTCAGCGAGAAAGCCAGCAGCGGAGTCGGGCGATAGTCGATTCGGGCCTGTCCCCTGAGGATGAAGGCGGTGGGATCGCCATCGACCCGGGTTGGAATAACGGTCTGGCCGATACAGTTGACAAACGCCGGACCGCAGCCCTGGCTGGCACCCAGAATGTCCAGCCCCTGACGGACTTCCAGCGAGCCGCCGATACCCCATTTGGGTTCGAAAGCGGAATAGCCGCCCCGACCCGAAATGCTGCCCTGCTCAATCTGGTTGAAGTCGAGACGGGCATAGGCGACGCTCAGCCGGTCCTCGTTGGTGCGGATACCCAAAATGTCGGTCCACTGGTCAATATAGTCGAAGCCGATCGTTCCGAATATATTGCGCGACTGCTTTCTGAGGAAGGGATAGGCTGCATAGGCACTGGCGACCAGCGTTTCGGATTTGATCGAAAACCCGCCGGGCAGTTCCGGCTTGGTCCAAGCATAGGTAAAATCGCCACCGAATTTCAGTCCCTCGCCACCAACCCGGAATTCATGGCTGGCTTGCAGGACCTGCTGTTCCTTGAAATCCGAGGTCGAGTAGCCGCTGATTATCGTTTCATCACCCATTCCGGTGAGACCGTTGAACCGGAGCCGGGCCAGGCCGCCAAAGCGACCGACCGCTTCGGACCCGAAATTCTGGATATTGACGTCGGCATAGATCGGCGTGCGGACAACGTTAAACTCTCCGACCACTTCACCTGGCTGACCGCCCGATTCGGCTGAAACCGGCCGGAGCGAAAGACGGACATCCAGCCCGGGTATGTCGCGTGCCAGCAGCAGATAGCGATCCGCGGTGTTGATATTGAACACCGGTTGCGCGGCAAGTTTCTCGATATATTTTTGCAAAAGACCTTCGGATGGCCCAGCATTGCCGCGGACTTGCACAGCGGCCATCCGTGCCATCAGTACATCGAAACGGACATTGCCCTGATCAATCGTCTGCGGCGGCACCTGCACGGCCGCCAGATAGCCCTGGCGGCGCAAAATCGTTGCCGCCCGGTCGCGGATATCGCAGACAACCGAAACCGGAACTTCCTGCCCGACATAATCTGCGTAAGATGCGCTCAGCGAAGCGGCGTCAACCGAAATCAATCCGGCAAAATCGACGGTTCGCAGGGTGAAGCGGACATCGGAAAATTCCGGTCCGGCGAGCGGGCAGGCGGACCGCTCGACTTCTCCCTCAACCGATAATGTCTGGCCCTGGCCCCTGAGCGCTTCTTCAATGACTCCGCGCTGTATTTCTTCTCTGGTCGGCGCTGCAACAGAAGATTGCCCCCGGGCCGGCAGGCTCGTGGCAAACATGGCGATGCTTGCCACCATGGCAGTTGTTCGAAACGTAATTCGCGCTCGCGACATGTAAATCCCCGTCTTGCGATGATCCCTGCGCGACCCGTTGAATCATCTTATCCCCATTCCGCCGCCCGTCCCTCATTCCGGACGGCGGAATCATTTCACAGGCTAGCCCTGATCTGCCGGATCCCCGTTGTTCAAGTTGAGTGTTTCGACCAGCAGATCCAATTGCCCCGTGCATCCGTTTTCGATCAGCATTGACGCCGCATCATCAAGATCGGTTGGCTGGTTCTGCAACACCACGAAATTTACTTCGACAGATTGCGGTACATTGGAACCGAGCAGCCGGTAATTCGCGCCATCGGTGACCGGCAGAACGTCCTTGGGCCAGGCCTTTAGCGGATTGCCTTTCCGCCAGGCGATTTCGGTGACATTGCCATTCGCCGGCTCGACAATCGAAGCCGTCGCCGACCCGGTGTAATCCGGCCGCCAGACCACCAGTCCATCGGGATCGGCAACACAGAATTTCCCGCCCTTGGTCACATCCAGAAACCAGAGGTTGGGATTGTTCGGCGTGGCAACGGCGGCGCTGCCGGCAGCGCGGACCGCCCCGGTTCTCGCCCGGCTGCTGCCGCGATTGCTGATGAAGCTCGACAGGCGGCGCGATGCGCTTGACGCCGATCCGCTACCTTGCGCCAGGGAATAGGTTCCCGGACCCTTGAGGACCCGCGTTCCCGACTTGGTCAGGATGGTTACCTGATCCTGGGCCTTGAGCGAAATTTTTGCATCATTGGCCATTTTTTTGCCGGCCGGATAGCTGCTCGCCGACGGTCCGGTTGAGCGCACCACCATATTCTGCGCCATGGCAACACCGCCAACTCCGAAGAGCATCAGTGTACCGAGAGCCGCTGTTGCCAGACGGGGAAGGGTTTTGCCGGACTTTACCGGCTCGTTCTTATCCAAGTGCATAGCTTTCTCCATTCTTCGTTTTCTGTAACCGTTTGAGCAAATTGGCGAGACCCAGATCCTCGCTATTTTGTTTGATCATGGCGCCCAGCGCCTGAATAGAATTCCTATCACCGATTTCATGGGCGGCTATGACCGCGGTCACTTCTGCGCGATCTTTTTCCTGCCAGTCGGGCACCGGTTCGAAGACGTCTACCGGCGTGGATCGACCGCGCAGCGTGATCCGGCCCATCGGCCGGAACCAGTCGAGGCCGGTCCGTTCCATCGCTTCCCGGCTCAGCAAGACTTTGGTATCCAGAGCCTTGTTGGCCGCTTCCAGTCTTGCTGCCGTGTTCATGGCATCCCCCAGAGCGGTATATTGTATTCGGCCTTCACCACCGAAATTGCCGACGATGGCATCGCCATAGTGCATGCCCACCCGCGTCCGGCCGATCGGCGGCACGTCTTCCGGAACGTTTCTGCGAAATTCTTCGCCGGCCTGGTAGAGCGCATAGGCCGCCTTGGCAGCCCGTTCGCCGTCATCCGGATAGGCAATGGGAGCGCCCCAAAAGGTAACCAGTGCATCACCGACAAATTTGTCAATCGTGCCGCCATATTCCAGTGCCACCTCGCTGAGCCGGTCGAGATAATCGTTCAGCAAAGTGGCGACCATTTCCGGTTCGATCGCATGAGTGAGCTTGGTAAAGCCTTCGAGATCGGTAAAAACCGCAAAAATTTTCCGTTTCTCGCCGTGCAATGCGAGTTTTTCAGGGTCTTTCAGGATCTCATTTGCGATGGATTTTGGCAGATATTTACCCAGCGCATTTTGTGCAAACGCCCGCTGCTGTGAATTGATGGTCCGCGCCGCCGAACCGACCGAGGCATAGCCGAGCAGCCACCCGACACCCCAGCCAAAGGCGGGCAGCGAAAGCGTATCCATCCCGATATTCTGCAACAGGAATGGGAAAATGAGGAAAAATGCGAACTGCCCGAGCAAGACGAAGCCAACCTTCAGGGCGTTTCCGACAATCAGCGCGGACAGACCGCCGCAAATCGCGACGATCAGGGCCCCCACCCACAGGGTCCAGGGCGCAATCGGCGCGGGTAGATCATCATTGAGCAACTGGGCGAGCATATGCGCATGGACTTCCAGCCCGATCATCTTCCCGTCATCCCCACTGAGGTCTGCCAATCCGCCGACCGGGGTCTCAAACCGGTCGCGATCGATAAAATCGCCTCCGATAAGCACGTGCTTGCCGGTGATGAACGAACCCAGCATCTCCGCCATCGCCGGATCGGCAAAGCTTTCAATCGGGAATTTATCGAACACCGGAACATCAGTTATCTTGGGCACGTGATAACGGATAGCGCCGTCATTCTTCGCAAATTTCGGGTTGGGTCCGGTCAGCGCAACCGCCATGAACGGTGGCGCACCGGGCTTGTGCGGTGTCCATCGGCGCTGGACGCCGTCGCTGTCGGTTTCCAGTTTGATATCGGTGGGCTGGACATTCTCACCGCGTGCCTCTTCAAAAAACTGCTGCAGAAATTCGTGCTCGGCGAAGGCGATTTCGGGGTTTTCCCTGGGATCGGCATAAGCCAGGAAGGTGGGCGTTTTCATATTCTTGAAGGCTGAAATAAGCAGATCATCATCATCCTGCGGCATGGTGAACAGGATATCGATGCCGATGGACCTGGGATTCGCCGCGTCGATTGTTTCGAGCGCCTGGGCCAATATCGTCCGGTCCACCGGAGACCGCTGGCCGGTCAGCTTTAGCGTGTCTTCATTGTAAACGACCAGGACGATGCTTTCGTTTTTTTCTACTTCCGGTGCGAATACCGATGCGCGCAGATCATAAAGGGCGCGCTCGGCTTCCTGGATCAGCGGCGTTGTCCAGCTATAACGGGCGACGAGAATCGCCAGGATTATAAACAGAATGGTCGAGCCCAGACGAATCGGGCCGAGTTGATCAAAAAGGCGGCGCAGGGATTGCAGCACGCCCTTGGCCCCTTCCTTTACATCGCGGTTATTTTCAACCGGGTCGGATGGCACGACGGTTATCGCCATTATTTCCGCGCCACTTTCCGCGCCGGGGAATCCGCATCGGCAGTGGCAGCTGGACCCTCGGCTTTCGATAAAAACGGCCGGGCACCATCACCGATCAGGGCGAATCCGGACCAATAGTAAGGATGCGACGTCGTCGGGTCGTCCATCAGCTCCAGCTGGGAATGTCGCAGCGCGCCGGTAACCGATCGGCCGCGACCGTCGCTGAACAATCCGTTTATCAGCCGTTCCGTCGCCCGGAAATCGTCCGGAGCCGGCCAGTGGCTGGCCAGTACCGAACGCCCGCCTGCTCCAATAAAGGACCGGACCAGACCATCGAGAGCGGTTCCGCCACCGCTGCTGACGCCCGCGTCGCGGGTTGCCGCGATGCTGGCTTTGCCAGCGGTATCACAGGCCGAAAGAATGATGATATCTGCATCGAGTTTGAGATCAAATATTTCATCAAAGGCCAGCAGGCCGTCCGAATCCTCTTCGCCAAAAGACGTCAGTAGAGTCGGCTTGGCCGGGCAGGACGGGTTGGGTGCGGTGACCAGACCGTGGGTTGCGAAGTGCAAAATGCGATAATCGCTGATATTGTCGTTCGACAGGATTGCGGTGTCGGTAAAGCCCGCACCGGTGATGACATCGGAATTATCTGCGCCGACCAGAGACTGTGCTTCCCGCAATTCGGCGTCGGATATCGGGCTGTTCCACTGACTCAGCGGCCATTGGCAATGGGCGTTCACATTCTGCGAACCGCCACGGATACCGGCCACCGTCGTGCTTGCAAATATCGGCAGGTTTTTGCCCAGTCCCAAATATTGCCGGGAGGCGCTGGATTGGGGGGCTTGCCTGGCATCGGCGAATGCCCGCGCAGATACTGCAGTGCTGATATCGATATTCCTGCCAAGCCATTGGACGCCGGCAAAATCAAAGGGATCGCCATCGGGGGCTTCGATTCTGGCAAGATATCGCGCAACCGAAGCATCGTCAGCGACCAGCAGATTGACCGGCAACCTGAGCATGGCGCCATCGGGTTCGAAAATCAGATGTGTCTTGCTTGCGAGCCGTTCGGAAACCGGCCCGAACAGATCGGAATATAATCCACGCGCCGCTTCGATGTCGAATGGATAGGTGACATATTGGCCATTTTCGAACACCGATATCGATGCGCGGATCGTGTCGACCTTGCTGTCGAGCGCGCTTTCGTCAAGCGGCACCCGGTAGGTTTTTGCCTCTGTTTGATCGGTATAGAACATGAAAACGTCGCTACCGATGATCGCCATGCGCATATAGGCCTCGGTTGGCTGCATCGTGGCGCGCAACTCGCCGAGGCTGAGAAAGCGATCGGAAACCGCACGATATTGCGGGAATTCAGCAAGCCTGACCTGGGTAAGTTGCTGGCTTCGTTCCAGCGCCTCTATTTCGGATGCCAGATCGTTGCTTTGTCTGCGGACCAGCGCCGACTGTTCGATCTTGCCCAGAGCCGAAAACCGGATCCGCAATCGCTCGATACTGCGCGCCAGATTGGTAGACTGTCTGAACAGACGTGCGGCATCATCCGTGCCCCCGCTCAGCTCACGCGACAGAACGGCCTGCGTTTCGGCGACGCCGGGACGAACCAGTATCTGCGAAGCCTTGAAAAACTGTTCGGTCGCAGTCGCATCGGCTGCAAGAAGTTTGAAATAGGGCGCAAGCTGGTTGGCCATGCCTGAAATTGCGCTCCGTCTGCCCAGCGAACTGTCGACAACTTCGCCGTATAACCGGCGTGCTTCGTCCTCCTGTCCGCGCCGCAACAGAAAGGCTGCGAGACGTGCCTTGGCACCGTTGAGAGCCCGTGTTTCCGGATATTGAACAGTCAGCAAATCCAGACCGTCCCTGAGTAATTGTTCCGCCTCGCTGAAAAGGCCGTCGGCTTCGGAAAGCAGCGCCAGCTCGGAGAGTGTCTGGACTCTCAGGCGGGTGATCGATGTGACCCGGCCATCGCGCACGGCGACAGCGCGGTTGTAAGCCGAGACCAGCGAATTTCGTGCTGCCTTGCGATCACCATTCATGCGCTGCGCCGTGCCCAGAAGCTGCAATGCCTGCGCATCTATTATCTCGGCCCGTTCCTGTTCGCTCAATTTCAATTCATCGGCGAAACTGAGCAAGCTGCGGGTTCGCACGCTGCCATTGATCCGGGTGGAAATCGGAGTGGTGATCTCGAGATGCTCGGTCAGCGCGATCTGGTCTACGAGCGAAGTTTTCAGCGGAAGGTTTATCCGTTCCACCGCTGCATCATACCGGCCCTGGTTAAGCAAATGAATGGTTTCAAAATTTCGTCGAAGCCGTTCGGTCACCGGGTCATTACCCTCCAGTTCCCTGGCTTGTTCGAACAGATTAGCGGCTTCCGCAAATTCACCCAGATTGGACTTCTGCAAAGCCCGGTTGATCAGATATTCCTCGGGGTGGATTTCCTCCCCCTCCATGCCGGATGTGCGCTGTTGCAGCGTTTCGAAAAAGGCGGCGGCTTCGGCATAATCACCGCTGAGATTTCGACGGTAGCCTTCCGCCAGAGCCTGATCGGGTTTGAGCGTTGCCGCCTGAACCCGGGCAAAGGCAAATGGATCTTCGACCGATGTCGAGGCGACATCGATAGGGCCTTCGACAATCGAGTCATTCAATATGGACTTGAGCGCCAGCAATGTTGCGCCGTCGTAAGCAGCGAGGCCTTCTGCGATGTAGGAAACACCATCTTGCTGGCCAAGAAACAGCGAATAGGCAACCGGCTCGGTCGAGAGCCGGCATTCAGTGTGACGAAACTCGCCAAGTGATGCCTGCGTCTGGCTTGCGCTGCAGATTACCGGTTCGCTGCGATAGGGTTGGATGCGGTCCAGCAGATTCTGTTCCGAAGAGCGGGACGAATAGACAAAGCCAACTGGTCGTGCGGAATCGCGGCAAACTACCGCCCAGCTGCGGTCGAACATATCGGCCTTCGCCTTGCTTTCGATGCTGCGATCCTGCACCTGGCACAAAACGCCCTCGCTGTTTCCGATCGGGAAACTGTCGCGCAATGAAACCGGCGTTCCTTGCGCAACTTGCGCAAAAGCCATCACCGGGCTTGCCAGCAACCCCAGCGCCAGTAACGATGTGCCAAACCTTGTCCGGTGCACGATATTCTCCTCACAATATTTGTGCATTGCCTCGCCCCCTCAGACTCCGGCAACAGCTATCGCGACCCAGAATATTCTTATAGCTACAACAGTTAACGCGCCAAACCGAGTCCCGGATAGTAAATTATCGACTTCCCGGGCAGATTAGGTGATTATTGTCACAAAGCGGGACATTTTTCCAGGATTTAGCCTGAAAATCAAATGTTTCGCTGGTTAAAAGCCGCGAAACTCTATGGCATCGCCGATCGGGACGCGGGGCACGTCAAAATTGTTGATCGGAGCGTCCGGATCCCGATAGCCGATGGCCATGCCGCAGAAGAATATATAATCATCGCCGATGCCGAGCAATTCCCGCATATGGGTGCCGTACATCGCCCAGATTTCCTGAGGGCAGCTATCCAGCCCCGCTTCGCGGAGCAGCAGCATCACGGTCTGCAGCCACATGCCCATGTCGGACCATTGCGGTGGTCCCATATATTTTCTGGTATAGGTGAACAGCTGCACCGGCGCCCCGAAACTGTCCCAGTTCTTGGCCATTTGCGCGACCCGGCCCGGACCATCTTCCCGTGCCAGTCCGACGCTTTTGAACATCTCGGTTCCGACGGCGCGGCGCTGTTCTTCGTAGCGGCCTTCGAGATCCTTGGGATAGATGGCATATTCCATATTCTCGCCCGCCGGTGCAGCCGCGGCTTTGGCTTTGATCGCATCGGTGATCCGGGTCAGTTCATCGCCGCCCACGACGACGGCATTCCAAGGCTGGGTATTGCCGCCGGAAGGCGCGTTCTGTGCGGTTTGTAGGATTTGCTCGAGCGTCGCGCGGTCGACCGGTTTGTCGAGAAACTGGCGGATCGACCGGCGGGATGTGACGGCTTCGGTAACAGATATTGCTTCGTTCATGAAAGACTCCAGTTGAGCATGACGGACGGCGTTTCGGTTGATTGGCCGAGACTCCGGTAGAAACCAAGCGCCGGGTCATCCCGAGAATCTGCGAGCACCCAGATATTCGTGCAATTGCATCGTAGTGCCTGGCCTTTTGCGGTGTCGAGTAACGCCCGGCCAATACCTTGGCGGCGTGCGGGTTTGGCTACCCCGATCTCGTGGACGAACATCTCATCGATCTTGTCTGGATGCCGGTAGATGGAAGATGACAGAAAACCGACCGATTTCCGGCCCTGATATGCCAGCCACAGGAAATAATCGTCATGCTCGAGAAAGACCTGCGTCTCCCGGACGCGAGGCAGGTGATCAAAGAGCGGCGCGGCCTCGGAAATTCTGTCTTCGTCGCCCGGAACCGCGAGCCGAATCTCGACGGGTTTAGCCACATTCATTCCTCATCAAACAGTCCGGCCAGCTGCTCGACCATGGTTCCGCCCAGTTGCTCGGCGTCCATGATCGTGACCGCTCTTTTATAGTAGCGCGTCACGTCATGACCGATGCCGATCGCCACCAGCTGCACCGGGGAGCGGCTCTCGATCCAGTCGATCACCCTGCGCAGATGGTTTTCAAGATAGGCACCGTGGTTGACCGACAGGGTGCTGTCGTCGACCGGCGCGCCGTCGGAGATCACCATCAATATGCGCCGTTCTTCCGGTCGCGCGATCAGGCGGCTGTGCGCCCAGAGCAGCGCTTCGCCATCGATATTTTCCTTGAGCAGCCCCTCGCGCATCATCAGGCCGAGATTCTTGCGCGCGTGCCGCCAGGGTTCGTCAGCCTTCTTGTAGATGATGTGGCGCAGGTCGTTGAGCCGTCCCGGATTGGCCGGGCGATCCGCCGCGAGCCAGTCTTCGCGGGTCTGGCCGCCTTTCCAGGCGCGGGTGGTGAAGCCGAGGATCTCCGTCTTGACCCCGCAGCGTTCCAGCGTGCGCGCCATGATATCGGCGGAGATGGCAGCGATCGATATCGGTCGTCCGCGCATCGAGCCGCTGTTGTCGATCAGCAAGGTCACGACGGTGTCGCGAAATTCGGTCTCGCGTTCGATCTTGTAGGACAGGCTGTGCGACGGATTGCTGACCACCCGGGCGAGGCGGGCGGCATCGAGCATACCTTCCTCCTGGTCAAAGTCCCAGCTGCGGTTCTGCTGCGCCATCAGACGGCGCTGCAGGCGGTTGGCGAGCTTGGTTACCGCGCCCTGCAAATTGGTCAGCTGCTGATCGAGAAAGGCGCGGAGCCGGGTGAGTTCCTCTTCGTCGCAGAGGTCGGTGGCGCTGACGATCTCGTCATATTTCTCGGTCCAGGCGGTGTAATTGAAACCGGGCGGCAAATCGGACATCGCCCGGTTGGGACGTACCGGCATCATGCCGTCGTCGCCGGCGTCTCCCATCTCCTCTTCCGCGCCTTCTTCCAGTTCCTCGGCGTTCTGATCGCTCTCGCCATCCTGGGCATCGTCGTCCGATGGCTCCGAACGCATTTCGGACTCGCCCTGATCGCCGGTCGCTTCCTCGTCCGCACCGTCATCTGTACTATCGTCGCTGTCTTCTTCGCTATCATCCTCGCTGTCGTCAGCTTCGGCCTCATCGTCGCTTTTAAGCAGATCAAGATGTTGCAGCAATTGCGTCGATAATTTGGCGAAACTGTTCTGATCGTCGAGCGTCAGGTTCAGGCCGTCGAGATCCGCACCCGCCCCTTCCTCGATCCACTCACGGAGCATGTCGAGGCCCTTGATCGTGCCGGGCGGAGGTGCCTGTCCGGTCAGTTTTTCTCGCGCCAGCAGCGCCAGAGCAGTGGAAATCGGGACTTCATCCCGATTCTGTGCCCGCGCAATCGGATCGGAACGCATCCGCATTTCCAGCGCCGCGTTCAGATTGCCTTTCGCTCCCGCCATGGTCCGCGATCCCAGCGCGTCGGTCCGAACCTGTTCGAGGGCGTCGAAACAGGCCCGTGCCACGGCTTCACTCGGTGCGTTCTTCCGGTGCATCGCTTCATCATGATGGCGCAATTTCAGGGAAAAACTGTCCGCAAAGCCCCGCGCTTCGGCAACCTGCTCTGGCGGCAGGTCGCGCGCGGGCATGGGGACCTTGAGATGCTGACCGGCCTGGGACGGGGCTTCGGCGGTATAGGCCAGTTCAACGTCCGGATCCCGGGCGATAGCGCGGGCCGCGCCGCCAAGCACGTCTTTCAGATCATCAAGTTTGGAACGATCAGCCATAGAATGCAACAGCCTTAAGCGGAAAGGTCAGGGGAATCAAAGGGCTAATTTTCAGCTTTTTGTCAGGCGGGATAAAGCGGCTAGCGATCCTGTCCTGACGGGATTTCCTCCCGGCGCTGTTCGATCGCCACGCCATCGCCGTCGATTCTCAGATCAACCGGCACACCGCCTATTTCGGTTCCCACGCGAACACCGGAATCACCGTTTATCCTGACTTCTGTATTCCCGACATCTAGCGGAATTTCGGGAATCTCGGGCAGGTCAAGCGGCGTGATCGGGCCTTCCGGATCGGGCTTGCTGACCGGCTTGCCGCCGCGAGCAGGTTTCTTGGCCTGCACCGCCTGCTGCATGAAATCTTTCCAGATACGCGCCGGCAGGCTGCCGCCACTGATGCCCTTCAGCGGTTTGTTGTCGTCATTGCCGATCCACACGCCGACCACCAGCCGTTTATCGCCGTCTCCCGCGTAGCCGACAAACAGCGCATCCCGGTTATTCTGGCTGGTACCGGTCTTGCCGTAATTGGGGATCGACAGCATCGCCCGGCGTCCGGTGCCGTCATTGACCGCGGACCGTAGCAGTTCTTCCATGTTCGCATGGGTCTCGGACTTGTAGCGTCCCGGCCAGTCGAACAGCCATTCTGCCCAGGTCTGCTTTTCTTTCTTGAAGGCGTAGGGCTCCACCGGCCATCTGTTACCGGCGACCCCGGCATAGGCCGCGGTCAGCTCCATCAGGCTCATCGTCGATGTACCAAGCGCCAGGCTGGGGTCATCCTCGGCCAGCCGCGTAGTGACTCCCAGATTGCGCGCTTCGCGGATCACCGCCCGGTCGCCCAGTTGACCGAAGAGGCGCACCGCGGCGACATTGCTCGACCGGGCGAATGCTTCTTTCAAACTGATCTCGCCGCGATATCTCTCGCCGGCATTTTTCGGGAGATAGCCGCCTCTGGTGATCGGGCTGTCGTCGACCATGTCCTCCGGTTCCATCCCGGAACGCAACGCGGCCAGCCAGACGAACAGCTTAAAGGTCGATCCCGGCTGGCGCTTGGCCTGAGTGACCCGGTTGAAGGCGGATTTTGCGTAATCCTTGCCGCCGATCATTGCCACGACTTCCCCGTCGGGGCGCATCGCGACCAGAGCGACTTGCGCCTGACCGAGCGGCGCGCGGGCTACGGCGCGGCGGGCGATTTCCTGCATCCGGGCATCAAGGGTCGTCGTCAGGGTCAGTTTTTCGTAACTCAGATCTGTCAGCGCCCGCGCTTGCGGCATAGCCCAGTCAGCAAAATAGGTGCCGGTGGGCAGGGCATTTTTGGCCCGGACATCCAGTCTGGCTATCCCGAGGCTATCGGCCTCTTGCTGGCTCAGATAGCCGGCGCTGACCATCGCCGACTTGACCAGATTGGCCCGTTTCGCGGCCAGATCGGGGTTGCGGGTCGGGGCGAGGCGGGACGGTGCCTGGACCAGACCAGCCAGCATGATCGCCTGTTCCAGCTTCAGATTCTCCGGCTGGCGAAAATAATAGTGCAGCGATGCGGCGCGCAATCCGTAGACATTGTCGCCAAAATAGACGTTGGAAAGATAGCGCTCGAGAATCTCGTCCTTGGTCAGCCAGGCTTCAAGCCAGAAGGCGATCAGCATTTCCCGCGCCTTGCGGGTCAGACTGCGTTCGGGGGTCAGGAATGTGGTCTTGGCCAGCTGCTGGGTGATGGTGCTGCCGCCTTGGGTCATTCCGCTTCCGGAGAAGTTGCTCCACAGCGCACGGGCCATACCGCGCGGGTCAATACCCCAGTGCGACCGGAAACGCCGATCCTCGATCGCCATGAAGGCTTCCATGACATGATCGGGCAATTGCGCCACCCGAACGGGATCATCGATAACCGCACCATTGCGCGCAAATGGCTGTCCGTCCGATGTCAACAGCGTGATCTGCGGCGGAGCGATCGGTTGCAGCGATTTGGATAGCGGCGCAGTGATCGCCAGATAGGCCACCAGCAGGATAAAGATGAACAGCGCGGCCGCCACGCCGCGACTGAACCACCACCACTTGCCGCGCGGCTTTTTGAGCGGCGCAATCGGTTCTTCAATGCGCGGGGGTATGGCATCGCCATAGGGCTCGTAAAAGCGGGTTTCAGCGGCTTTGGTCTGACCGAACGGCCAGTACCAGCGTCGGCGTCTTTCAGGGGAATATGTTGTCGGGCTATCCATCAATCACTGTATTATGATAACAATACGCTTTTGGCGAGAGGAAATAGCCGAACGGCAATTGCTCGCCGATGAATGTCAATCATGGGCAATATGTTCGCGGAACCATTTTGCCAGTTCTTCTTCGGGGAGTTCGCCTGCTGCGAGGGTTTCAATTGCGGCCACCACTTCGGCATCGGTCGCGGCTAACGAAAATCCGTTGATGTTGAGAAAGGTCTCACTGATGACCGCTGCGGTGCGCTTGTTGCCATCAACAAATGGATGATTGCGCGCGATCCCGAAAGCGTATGAAGCAGCGAGCGCTGCGGCATCAGGTTTCCCATAGCCGGCCAGATTTTGTGGTCGCGCCAAAGCGCTTTCCAGCAGTGTGATATCGCGAATACCTTGCGGCCCGCCATTGTCGCGCAACTGCTCCTGATGCGCGGCTAGCGCCACCATCGACTGTACCCAAATCCAGCCAGCCACATCTATTTTGCAAGTTCACGGAGCGCTTTTTTGCGCCGCTTCATAACCTCGCGCGCTGCCGCCATTTGCTTCTCGAATTCCGGATCATGGGGCCTTAGGGTGAAACCGTCGCCTTCGGGAAGGATTGTCAAACTGTCACCTTGCTGCACACCCATCCGGTCGAGCAGGTCCTTCGGCAGGATCACGCCTGTGGAGTTGCCGATTTTGACGAGCTTGAGTGCGTTGCTGTCTGCTATCGGAGTCATTTTGTTCATACCGGTGTTATAACTCGGTTTGAGTACTCATACAAGTAAGCTTCGACGCTAACCCCCCATCACGCTCTCCGGCAGATCCTCGCCAAATATCCGCTGATAATATTCGGCGACCAGCATCCGTTCCGCGTCATCGCATTTGTTGAGGAAGGAGAGGCGGAAGGCGAAGCCGATATTCTTGAAGATCGCTGCATTCTGCGCCCAGCTGATGACGGTTCGCGGACTCATCACCGTGGAAATGTCGCCATTGATGAAGCCCTGCCGCGTCAGATCGGCGACCTTGATCATATTCTCGACCGTTTTGTCGTCGGCGTCGGGTACCTTGGAAAGAATCACTTTCGATTCGGTAGCCGCCGGCAGATAGTTCAGGGTTACAACAATATTCCAGCGATCCATCTGGCCCTGGTTGATCTGCTGGGTGCCGTGATACAGGCCGCTGGTGTCGCCAAGCCCGACCGTGTTGGCGGTCGAGAACAGGCGGAAATAGGGATTGGGGCGGATCACCCGGTTCTGGTCGAGCAGGGTCAGCTTGCCTTCCGCTTCCAGGATCCGCTGGATCACAAACATCACATCGGGACGGCCCGCGTCATATTCGTCAAACACCAGCGCGGTCGGCGTCTGCAGCGCCCAGGGGAGCAGGCCTTCGCGGAATTCGGTGACCTGCTGGCCGTCTTTCAAAACAATCGCATCGCGTCCGATCAGATCGATCCGGCTGATATGCGCGTCGAGATTGATCCGGATACACGGCCAGTTGAGGCGCGCGGCAACCTGTTCGATATGGGTCGATTTCCCGGTGCCGTGATAGCCTTGCACCATCACCCGGCGATTGAAGGCGAAACCGGCGAGGATCGCCGCTGTGGTTTCCTGATCGAAAACATAGGCGGGATCGAGGTCGGGAACCCGTTCGTCCTTTTCGCTGAACGCCGGAATTTCCATATCCAGATCCACGCCAAATGTTTCGCGTGCATCGACGGTCAGGTCCGGAGCGTCCATAACGGTCTCGCCGCTGCCATCGGGATGGGTATTGGGTATGTCGGTCATTGTCGTCCTTCGAAAAATCTCGGCGGCTTCAAGGAATGCAAAGCTGCTGGCCACTATCTAAAATCTGCTGATTCCTTAAGCTGCGTATAGGCCTCGATCACTTTTGCCAACTGTTTCTCGTGGCTGCGGTCGCCGCCGTTGCGGTCCGGATGATATTTGCGGACGAGCGCGGAATAGGCGCGGCGGATATCGCTACGACGAATCGATGGCGCATCATTGTCGCCAAGCCCTAGCGTCTGCAGCGCCTTCTGGTCTGCGCGGGAGATGGCCGTTCCCGAGGCCGGGCGGCGATGGATACCGCCGGCGAATCGCGCGCCGATGGCATCGAGCGGATCGGTAAAATTTGCCCAGGCCGGTGGCACGCTGGGTCCCGCATCATAGACTCTCCGCGTCGAGTCCCACCCGCGCACCGGGTGCTGGGCTTCGAAAATCTGCTCCGCATCCATACCGGCGAAATAGTCATAACCCTGATTGAACTCGCGGACATGGTCGAGGCAGAGCCAGCGATATTCGCCGGGCCCGTCTTGGCTGCGCCCGGCACCATAGATCGGCGGCGCGCGAAATTCGCCCGCTTCCGTGCATCCCTCGATGGTGCAGGGCTGGCCCTCGGTTTCAACGCGGCCGTGAAAGCGGTTGGGTTTTCTTTTAGGGGGAGTTTCGGTCAAATTCCGTTCGGGCTGGGCTTGTCGAAGCCAGTCTGTCCTTGTCTGTTGAAACGCCGTTGAGCCATGCTCGACCTTCGGTTCGACAGGCTCAGGGCGAACGGTTATAGTCGATGTCGAAAAGGCAATATGGAGATTCGATGCCCAAAGGTCCAGTCCACAGCGAGATTGAAAAGCGGCTCACCACCGAACTCGCGCCACTATCGCTGAACGTCATCAACGACAGCGCCAGTCACCAGGGCCATGCCGGTGACGACGGCAGCGGGGAATCGCATTTTACCGTCGAGATTGTCTGCGCGGCGTTCGCAGGGCAATCCCGCCTCAATCGCCAGCGGATGGTCAACCGGGCACTCGGTGACATGATGCGGGACAAGGTCCACGCGATGGTGATCCATGCGAGAGCACCGGAGGAGTGAAAAGCTCTTCTCCCTTGAGGGAGAAGGATGTGGAGACTTGGCAGCTTGCTGCCTAGTCGCAGCTGGATGAGGGTGTACCATCGCAAATTCTGTAAACCCTCATCCAACTCCGCCTAATCCTTTGGATAAGGCTTCGTATCCTTCTCCCACACGGGAGAAGGTGAGAGCGTTGCAACAACACGCAAAAGGTCGAATATGATCCAAAAAGTAAATCTCGCCGATGCCTTCGCCAGCTTCTCCGACCACTGGTCCCCGAAAGTCGCGGGCGACATCAACGACGCGCAAGTGAAGCTCGTCAAGTTTGAGGGCAGGTTTGACTGGCATCATCATGATCACGAAGACGAGCTGTTCCTGGTGGTCAAGGGCACGATGCGCATGGGCCTGCGCGCCGATGATGTCGATGTCGGGGAAGGGGAGTTTATCATCATCCCGAAGGGCGTCGAACATCGTCCCGAGGCGTTGGACGGCGAATGTCATGTGCTTCTGCTGGAACCGAAATCGATCCTGAATACCGGCAATGTGATAACAGAAAAGACCGCCAGAGAACTGGACAGAATATGACCATCATTGCGCAAACCATCACTCCCACGACTCACGATCTCGGCGGGTTCAAGGTCCGTCGCGTCCTGCCATCGCGCCATCGGCGGATGGTCGGGCCGTTTATCTTTGTCGACGAATTCGGCCCGGCGGTCTTGCCGGACGGCAGCGGCATGGCCGTCCGTCCACACCCGCATATCAATCTGGCGACGGTGACCTATCTGTTCGAGGGCGCAATCGATCATCGCGACAGTCTCGGCACTTTTGAGACGATCCGGCCGGGCGCGGTGAACCTGATGACGGCGGGCAGGGGGATTGTCCATTCCGAACGTTCTCCAGAGGAACACAGGGTTGGTGAATGCCCCATGTTCGGCATGCAGACCTGGCTGGCGCTGCCCGACGGTATGGAAGAGATCGAGCCGGCATTTGAAAATGTCGGTGCCGCCAGTTTGCCGGTCATCGAGGATGGTAGGGCAAAGGCGCGGGTGATCATGGGCAGTCTCTGGGGGCAGACGGCCCCGACCACCTGTTACGCCGAGACCGTCTATGCCGATATCCTGCTCTACGCCAAGGGCGCGATCCCGATCGATGCCGATGCCGACGAACGGGCGGTGATGCTGGTCGATGGCGAGTGTGCGCTGGATGGCTTGCCGCTGGAAAAATATCTACTTTATGTGATCGCGCCGGGGGCGAAGGTCTCGCTTTCGTCCCGTTCAGGCGGTCGTGCGATGCTGCTCGGCGGTGAAGCCTTCACGACCGAGCGCCATGTCTGGTGGAATTTTGTCTCATCCAGCAAGGAGCGGATCGAGCAGGCGAAGGCCGACTGGTTCGAAGGGCGCTTTCCTGTCGTCCCGGGTGATGCCGATGAATTTATTCCGCTGCCAGTGGGACAGCCGAAGACGGTTACCGATTGAAAAGCCCTCTCCCTATGGGAGAGGAGCAATCCACTCATGGTACCCTGTTAGCCTTCAAACCATTCCACCCACGCACCATGGGCATGGGCGCGGCCCAGCAACGTCGGTTCCTCGCCGCCCGGCCAGTAGCGAAGGATCAATTCGTGGCTGAAGGTCTTGCGGTTGGTCTCGAGCGACATCCATGCCAGAGGTTTATCTATGGTTGCCGCTTTACCCGCCGTCTCCATAGCGACCGTGATCCGATCCTTGGTTTCCTGCGGCAGATATTGCCAGACAATCGAATGCATCAGCACCCGGGTCACGCCATGTTCCTGTGGATGGGTTAGCTGCTCTTCGACCCAGTCCGCGCCATCGGCCTTGACCAGATCGGGCGGGGCTTGTTTGGCGAGCGCGATCGATGCCTCCAGTCGTTCGAAACGGGCGGGCATTTCCGGCCAGATATAGCCCTTGAGCCGTCCGGCGGTTTCGTCGTCGGTGAGATCAATCGGATTCTGGTCGCAGCCGCGGGCGCTGACAATCTCGACCGGTGCCTGCGGAGGAGGTGGGCCGCGCCATTCCGGCTTGATCCGCATCGGCGAATCCTCCGGCCCCATCAGGACGCCGTTCAGATCATAATGATAGCGCGCCATCATCGTATTCACCCCGGCGCTGGCACCCAGTTCGAGCAGTTCGAATCGCGGACCGACATGCCCTGAAAGCCACAATAATCCAGCCATGAAACTCGCCGAGCGGCCCGATTCGTTGGTCTGCGGCGGGCTGTCGAACCAGGGCAGCAATTCGGCATCATGGTCGGCGACAACCTGTCCGACCAAACGGTCGATCTCGTCCTGATCGCTAATCCGGCCTTCGTAAATTTCGGCGAGGCGCGGCTCGTCGCCGCTGAGATAGAGATGATGGAGGCCGCCGGTGAGGCGCAGCGGCATCGCGTCTTCCAGCGGCTTTCCCGGCCAGTGCGCGATTTTCTGTCCACAGGCGGTGGGGCCGTCGATCAGCGCCAGTTGGGCAATGATGATCGAAGCGGTTATCGGCGCGTCGTTGCGCAGACAATGTTCCGCCTGACCGCGCATTCCCTCGACGATATCCTCGACGTCCAAAATGTCCATAACTCGTTGCCCTTTCATCTGCGAAGCCGTAAAGCCGCGGCCACCATGGCCAAACCACTGATCTTTGCAATTCCGAAAGGGAGGATTCTCGACGACGCCCTGCCGCTACTTGAGCAGGCGGGGATCGTGCCAGAGGATGCCTTTTTTGACAAGTCCAACCGCAGCCTGAAATTTGCGACCAATCTTCGGCATATGTCGATCATCCGGGTGCGGGCTTTTGACGTGGCGACCTTCGTCGCCCACGGCGCCGCGCAGATCGGTATCGTCGGATCGGATGTGATCGAGGAATTCGGCTACAGCGAACTGTACGCGCCGGTGGATCTCGGCATCGGGCGCTGCCGCCTGTCGCTGGCCCAGCCGAAGGACGATGCCGACCAGGTGGGAAACATCTCGCATATCCGGGTCGCTACCAAATATCCCAATCTCACCAGCCGCTATTTCGAGGGCAAGGGCATTCAGGCCGAATGCGTGAAGCTCAACGGGGCGATGGAACTGGCGCCCTCGCTGGGTCTGTCGCGGCATATCGTCGATCTGGTCGAATCCGGCAGCACATTGAAGGCCAACGATCTCGTCGAGACCGACCGGATACTGGATATTTCCGGGCGACTGGTCGTCAACCGCGCAGCGTTCAAGATGCGCAGCGCGGAGCTGACACCGCTGGTGCAGAAGTTCCGCGAACTGGTGGGGCAGGTCTGATGGGATCGGTCATCATTTCTCGCCCCTCCTCTTCAGAGGAGGGGATCAAGGGGTGGTGGCGATGCGCCAGCATCGCTCGCGCAAGCGACAAGCCGCATGAAACCACCCCAACCCCTCCTTTGAAAAGGAGGGGTTAATATGGCGCTGCGACTCTCGATTTCTGATCCGGATTTCGATGCAGCCTTTGATGCGCTGGTCAACGCCCGGCGCGAGGCGGATGATGACGTGTCGGCCGATGTCCGGGCGATCATTCGGGACGTCCGCGATCATGGCGATGCAGCGCTGTCACGGCTGACCAGCAAATTTGACCGGCATGATCTGGAACAGACAGGCTGGCTCGTGCCGAAGGCCGAATCGGCCGCTGCATTGGAAGATTTGGAAGCATCTTTGCGGGTTGCGCTGGAACTGGCGGCCTTAAGGATTCGTGATTACCATGAGGGACAACTTCCTGATAACAGGGATTATATTGATGATGCAGGGGTGCGGATCGGTGCCAGGTGGAACGCCGTGGAGCGGGCCGGCATCTATATCCCCGGTGGCCGGGCGGCCTATCCGTCGTCGGTCTTAATGAACGCCATCCCGGCCAAGGTTGGGGGCGTCGAGCGGATCGTTATGGTGACGCCCGCTCCCGATGGTCAGATTAATCCCCTGGTGCTGGCGGCGGCGGAACTGGCCGGAGTCGATGAAATCTGGCGGATTGGCGGGGCGCAGGCAGTGGCTGCGCTGGCCTATGGCACGGAGAAAATATCCCCGGTCGATGTCGTCACCGGTCCCGGCAACGCCTGGGTGGCCGAGGCTAAACGGCAGGTATACGGCGTTGTTGGCATCGATATGGTCGCGGGGCCTTCGGAAATCGTGGTCGTTGCCGATGGAAAGAATGATCCCGACTGGATTGCCGCTGACTTGCTCAGCCAGGCGGAGCATGATCCGACCAGTCAATCCATTTTATTCACAGATGATCGTAAGCTTGCTGATCAAGTTACTGAAAAAATTAATAATCAGCTGACAGTGCTGACAACGTCCGAAACCGCAACGACCAGCTGGACCGACAATGGGGCAATCATCCTTGTCGACCGACTGGAACAGGCCGCACCGCTGATCGACCGGCTGGCCGCCGAACATCTCGAACTGGCTATCGATGATCCCGACGCGTTTTTCAAAAAAATTCGCCACGCCGGATCGGTGTTTCTCGGTCGCCACACTCCGGAAGCCGTTGGTGATTACGTCGCTGGTCCCAATCATGTATTGCCGACCGGACGGCGGGCGCGCTTTTCGTCCGGTCTCTCGGTGACCGATTTCATGAAACGCACCAGCTTCATCCACTGTACCGAGCGGGCGCTCGCCAATATCGGACCCGCCGCTGTCGCTCTGGCACAGGCGGAGGGCTTGCCCGCACATGCCGCCAGCATCGAAAAGCGGCTCGACCGGCGCTGAAAATCAACAGAAAGAAAATGTCCATGACCATTTCCCTATATGATGCCGTAATCCCCAGCCAGCTTCAGATCATCGCTGCGGTCCGCAAGCTGGTCGACAAGGCCAAAGCGCACTGCGAAGAGAGTGGTACGGCGCCGGAAGAGATTATCGGCGCACGACTGATCGAGGATATGCTGCCTTTTTCCTATCAGGTAAAATGTTGCCGTGAGCATTCGCTGGGCGCGATCGAAGCGGTGCGGGAGGGCGTGTTTACGCCAAGCCTGACCGCGCCGCCCAATGATTGGGAGGGCCTGTACGAAAAACTCGATGAAGCAAAAGCCGGACTCGAAGCGGTTAGCGAAGCCGAGATGGCGGGCTTTGTCGGCCAAGACATGGAATTCCGCTTCAAGGACATGGTCATGCCCTTCACCGCCGGAAATTTCCTGCTGAGTTTTGCCCAGCCCAATTTCTATTTCCATGCCACGACGGCCTATGACCTGCTGCGCGAGCGTGGGCTGAAGATTGGCAAGAGTGATTTCATGGGCACCCCACGGATCAAAAGATCATGACCGCAAAATCCATATCCCGATCCGCCGCCCGTCTCGGAGCCGTCCAGGCCCTCTTCCAGCACCAGATGGAAAAAACGCCGGTCACGAAGCTGCTCAAGGAATTTCACGACCACCGGCTTGGCCAGGAAATCGAGGATGACCAATATCATCCGGCCGAGCGCGACTTTTTTGATGATCTTGTTCTTGGCGTGACGTCGCGGCTGGAAGAAATTGACGGACTGGTCGATTCGAAACTGGCTTCGGGCTGGACATTGGGGCGTCTCGACAAGACGATGCTCCAGATCCTCCGCTGCGGGACATTTGAATTGGTCGCACATGAGGATGTACCAGTCGCAACGGTGATTGACGAATATCTGGATGTGGCCCATGCCTTTTTCAACAAAAAGGATGCCGGTTTCGTAAACGGACTGCTGGACAGCATAGCGAAGCAGGTAAGGGGCTGAACCGGACCCCGATCGATATTGGGGGGAAAATTGTCCGACTTTCTGGACCGGCTGGATAGAGCATTCCGCGACGAAGATATTGCCCCTGCAAACCGTCCTTGTTCATCGGGCGTTCCGGTTGAGCCTGCTATCGGTCCCGGCGCGCCGCACCGATCTGACCATTTCGTCCCCCGGGCAGCGGCTTGCAAGCGCGCCAACGCTTCCACCAGAATGGCACCGGAGCACCCACCGTCTTGAATGAATTGCAATTTATTGACCGGTTAAAGGCCATCACCACTCATCCCGCAGCCCGCGGACTGGCCGACGATGTCGCCATGATGCCGTTCGGACGGCACAAGCTGGTGATGACCCATGACATGATGGTCGAAGGCGTGCATTTCCTTCCCGATGCCGATCCCGCCGATGTGGCGTGGAAGCTGGTCGCCGTGAACCTGTCCGATCTGGCGGCAAAGGGGGCAAAGCCGCTCGGCGTCCTGCTGGGCTATGGCCGCACCTCCGATGATCAATGGGATGCGGCTTTCGTGGAAGGTCTGAAACAGGCGATTGACCGGTTTGCCGTCCCGCTGCTGGGCGGCGATACGGTGGCAATGGGTGAGAACGCTCCCAGAACCTTCGGCCTGACGGCTTTTGGCGAAGCAAAAGGCCATATCGTGCCCTCGCGCAGCAATGCGAAACCGGGTCATGCAGTCTATGTCACGGGCACCATCGGTGACGCCTGGGCGGGTCTGCAAGTTGCATCGGGAGCGCTCCGTTCGGAGGATATCGACGTCACGGCATCCTTGTTGAAGGCACACACACGTCCGTCACCCAAGCTAGACGAGGGCAGGCTGTTGTCCAATCTGGTCAGCAGCATGATGGATATTTCGGACGGACTGCTGCTCGATGCATCCCGGATTGCAGCGGCCAGTGATGTGCAGATTGAAATTGATCTCGCAGAAATTCCATTGTCCAGCCAATTTCAGGCCCTTGTCGGCGACGACCGGGATGCACGGATCAAGGCGGCGACCGGGGGTGACGACTATCAGCTGCTGTTCACCGCCAGCCCGGCAACCGTTCTGTCCGTTCCGCTTACATGCGTCGGAATCTGCCGACCCGGATCTGGCGTTGCGCTGCATAGCCATGGCGAGCGACTGGAGCTGCCCGCGCATCTGGGGTTTGTGCACGCCTGATCCGGTCGCAATGCGATCGCTTTGAAGCCTTCCGGTGGCATCCCTGCGCCCGACAAAATCAGGACTTGCACGATTTGCGTTTCCCGCACTATAGCCGAGACGTCCATCGCCCCGGTCTTGCGGGGCGTTTTGTTATAATAATAAACAGGGGAGAGTGCGGCGATGACCGTTGTCACCATTTCAATTTTATGTGGTTTTGTCGCCATATTATATGGCTTCATTACCAGCCGTCAGGTGCTCAACGCACCGGCTGGAAACGAGAAAATGCAATCTATCGCAGGCGCGATTCAGGAGGGCGCACAAGCCTATCTGAACCGTCAGTATCGCGCGATCGCGCTCGTCGGCATCGTCGTCGCGATTCTGGTCTTCATCTTCCTCGGCGCAATTTCAACCGTGGGCTTCCTGCTGGGAGCAATTCTTTCCGGCGTGGCGGGCTATATTGGTATGAATATCTCGGTGCGCGCCAATGTCCGCACCGCGCAAGGCGCCAGCGAAAACCTGCAGACCGGCCTCACCGTCGCATTTCGTGCCGGTGCGGTTACCGGTATGCTGGTGGCCGGACTTGCGTTGCTGGCAATCTCGATCTTCTTCTACGTGCTGACCGCGCAGATGGGGCTGGCTGCAAATGACCGGACGGTCATTGACTCGCTCGTCGCCCTGGCCTTCGGTGCCTCTCTGATTTCGATCTTCGCCCGGCTCGGCGGCGGTATCTTTACCAAGGCTGCTGACGTCGGCGCCGATCTGGTCGGCAAGGTTGAAGCGGGCATCCCCGAGGATGATCCACGCAACCCTGCGACGATCGCGGATAATGTCGGTGACAATGTCGGCGATTGCGCGGGCATGGCGGCTGATCTGTTCGAGACCTATGTCGTAACCGTTGGTGCAACAATGGTGCTGCTGGCGCTGTTGTTCGGTGATCTGGTCGGAAGCGCGATGCTCTACGACCTGATGTCGCTCCCGCTGATCGTCGGCGGTGTCTGTATCCTGACCTCGATCATCGGCACCTACATGGTCCGGCTGGGCGGCGGCACCAATATCATGGGCGCGCTGTACAAGGGCTTCGTCACGACGGCGGTGCTCTCGATCCCGGCAATCTACTATGTCACCTTCCGGACGCTGGGCGACATGGATACGCCAATTGGTGTCGCGCTTGACGGTACTGGCGGGTTCACCGGCATGGCCCTGTTCTGGTCGATGATGGTGGGTCTGGCCGTGACCGGCCTGATCATCTGGATCACCGAATATTATACCGGCACGCAATATCGTCCGGTGCGGTCGATCGCCAAATCATCGGAAACGGGACACGGCACCAACGTGATCCAGGGATTGGCGATTTCGATGGAAGCAACGGCCTTGCCGACGCTGGTTATCGTTGTCGGCATCGTGGTCGCGTTCCAGCTTGCCGGACTGATCGGTATCGCCTTTGCGGCAACCGCGATGCTGGCGCTAGCGGGAATGGTCGTGGCGCTGGATGCCTATGGTCCGGTGACCGACAACGCCGGCGGTATCGCCGAAATGTCGGGTCTGGATGAGAGTGTCCGGAACAAGACCGATGCGCTCGACGCCGTGGGCAACACCACAAAGGCTGTGACCAAGGGCTATGCCATCGGTTCTGCCGGTCTTGCGGCACTGGTGCTTTTCTCGGCCTACACAGCCGACCTCACCGAGTTCTTCCCGAACCTGGAAGTCAGCTTCAGCCTTGAAAATCCCTATGTGATTGTCGGACTGCTGCTGGGTGCCTTGCTGCCCTATCTGTTCGGCTCCATGGGCATGACCGCTGTCGGCCGTGCTGCCGGTGACGTGGTTAAAGATGTTCGTGAGCAGTTTGCGAATGATGCGGGCATCATGGCGGGCACGTCGCGTCCCAACTATGCGCGGACGGTGGATCTGGTGACCAAGGCCGCGATCAAGGAAATGATCCTGCCGTCGCTGCTGCCGGTTCTTGCACCGATCGTGGTCTATTTCGCGGTCACCGCGGTAGCGGGTCAGGCGAACGGCTTTGCTGCCCTCGGCGCATTGTTGCTCGGCGTGATCGTCTCCGGCCTGTTCGTTGCCCTGTCGATGACGGCAGGCGGCGGTGCCTGGGACAATGCCAAGAAATATATCGAGGACGGCAATCACGGCGGCAAGGGCTCCGATGCCCATCACGCGGCTGTGACCGGCGATACCGTGGGTGATCCCTACAAGGATACCGCGGGTCCCGCCGTCAACCCGATGATCAAGATCACCAATATCGTCGCATTGCTGCTGCTCGCAGCGCTCTATGCGGCGCAGGGCGGCGTTTAGCGACAGGCTCAGCCCTAACGGTAAGCAATCATTGATTGCCACCCCGCCGGAAGCGATTTCGGCGGGGTTTTTCATGGCGGCAACCCGCTGATTTCCGAGCGAACAGCGTTAATCACATATTACCTCTTTTCCGTTAGTCTGACGGCCAGATCAGAAATCAGGACGAGCGGGCTGAATGCGATGGATTTGAGTGGGCTACAGGAGCTGGAGGGTCAGGATATCCGCGATAACCCGCTCCGCGCCAACCTTTCGGCATCCGGGCCGCGGGCAATATTCCATCCGGTGTCCGAAATAGACGCCAATCTTGTCGATGCGTGGAACGAACTTGCCGGACAGGCGAGCGAGCCGAATATTTTCTACGAGCAATGGTTCCTGCGTCCGGGTCTGGAGCAATTTGACCATCATCCGGACCTTCGCCTGTTCCTTCTGTGGGCCGGAGAACCCGGGCACTCCCTATTGCTCGGCCTGCTCCCGCTAGGCCCCGCCAGCCGGTTCGGGCGCTGGCCGGTGCCGCATGTCGAGAACTGGCTCCATCACAATTGTTTTCTCGGCACGCCGCTGGTCCGCAAGGGCTTTGAAAAGCGCTTCTGGGAACAGCTGCTCGCCGCGCTCGACGCCGGGGACTGGCCGGGTTTTCTGCATATCAACGGTATGACCATCGGTGGCGCGCTCGACCAGGCTTTGCGCGCCGTGAGCCGCGATCAGAAACGCCGGTGCGATCTCGTGCACAGCGAAGTGCGGGCGCTGTTGCAGAGCGATCAGAGTTCCGATGCCTATCTGAGCGCGACCGTTCGGGGCAAAAAGCGCAAGGAGCTGCGGCGACAGGCCAAACGGCTCGATGAACAGGGTGAAGTGACCTATGGTCACCATCTTGATGTGCAAGACCTCGACCAGTGGATCGACGAATTTCTGCAACTGGAGAAAGCTGGCTGGAAGGGTGACAATGGGTCGGCGCTGGCCAGTTCGCCTGAAACACACGCGTTTTTCCAGCAGACCCTTGCCGGTGCAGCAGCAGCGGGCCAGCTCGAACGCCGCGATATCCGTCTCAACGGAAAGCCGCTGGCGATGCTGGTCAACTTCTTGTCCCCGCCCGGCGCCTTTGGATTCAAAACCGCGTTCGACGAGAATTATGCCCGCTTTTCACCCGGCGTCCTGCTCCAGATCGACAATCTCAAATTTCTCGATCAACCGGCAACAGGGTGGATCGACAGCTGCGCGGCGCAAGACCATCCGATGATCGACAGCCTGTGGTCCGGTCGCCGCCATATCGGGCGTTTCTCGATCGAACTGAAGGGCATCTCCCGCCGCGCATTGTTTCGCGGCTTGCGGTTCGGCGAAGATCTGATGGGGAAGATCAAGGGGCGCACAATTTTTGATCCGACCGAGGAGCAGGCATGAACCAGATTAGCGGCAAAGACACGTTCCGGCAGCAGGTTTTCGGCGAGGAGTCGCGCCGGCGATTTGATAACTGCTACCCCGAGCAGGCGCGCGTGCTCGATCATGCGATGGTATCGCACGACTTGCTGACGCTCGACGCGCTGGCCAGGCTTGGCGAGGCACTGCCGGATAAAAGCATCGAATATAATCCCGGCGACCTCCCGGTCGGCATCAGGCCCGAAGACGTGCCCGACAACGGCCTGTCGATCGGCGACACGATCCGGATGATCGACCGGTCGGCAAGCTGGGCGGTGCTCAAGAATATCGAGCAGATACCGGAATATGAAGCGTTGCTGCTTGCGCTGCTCGGCGAAATCCGGCCGATACTGGAGTGCAAGACCGGCCAGATGCTGAAACCGCAGGGCTTTGTCTTCGTGTCATCACCCGATGCGGTGACGCCCTTTCATTTCGACCCCGAGCATAATATCCTGCTGCAGTTGCGCGGCGAGAAATGGATGACCACTTTCCCCGCCGGCAACGCCCGCTTTGCCGCCGACGAGATTCACGAAGGCTACCATCTTGGCGGTCACCGCAATCTGGTCTGGCAGGATGATTTTGAAGCCGATGGTACCAAGCATCATCTGACCCCCGGCAAGGCGATCTTCGTGCCCGTCATGGCACCGCATTTTGTAAAGGTCGGCCCGGAACCCAGTATTTCCCTGTCCATTACCTGGCGATCAGACTGGAGCTTCGAAGAAGCGGACGCCCGCGCTTTCAACGGCTGGCTGCGCAAGCGGGGAGTGACGCCGAAGGCACCCGGGCGGTTTCCTGCGCGGAACCGGATGAAGGCGTTGGCTTGGCGGGTGTTGCGGAAGCTTGCCGGCTAGCGGGGGAAAGCGCTGTTGAAGCACCTCCTCTTTAGAGGAGGGGTGGGGGTGGTGGCGATGCCCCGGCATCGCTCGCGATAGCGACAAGCGGCACCAAACCACCCCAACCCCTCCTTTGAAAAGGAGGGGCTAAAGCAGGTCGAGGCTGCCAATGCGCTCGGTCAGGACACGATAAAGGCTTGAATTGCCCTGATTTTCGATTTGACCAGCTGTCAGTCCTCGGTCACGCAATCGACGCAGACCGTTTTCCGCAGGTCGCACCCCCATGCCAGTTTCAACTTTTTGATTGAAATCAATGTCGGGATGCCCGTGCACATCTAGCATTGGTGGCCATGGACGCGCATGGTAGCAACGGAGCATGAAATGAGGGAACAAATTCACAAAAGCGGCAATCATATCGATGTACTGATCGTCGGGGCGGGGATTTCGGGCATCGGTGCTGCCTATCATATGCAACACCAATGTCCGGATAAATCCTATCTCATACTCGAGAAAATGGATGGCTTCGGCGGGACATGGAAGACCCATACTTATCCCGGAATCCGCTCGGACAGCGATCTCTATACCTTTGGCTATCGCTTCAAGCCCTGGACATCCGCGCCCATCGCCTCGGGGGAAGAAATCCTGAAATATTTGGGGGAAGTGATCGAGGAGAATGACATCGATCGCAACATCCGCTATGGCCAGACCGTCACGCACGCAAACTGGTCGAGCAAAGACAATCTGTGGACGCTTGAAACGGTCAATTCCGATGGCGAGCGACAGAGCTATACCGCCAATTTTCTCTGGATGTGCCAGGGCTACTACAATCATGACGAGGGATACACCCCCGAATGGGAGGGCATGTCCGATTATCGCGGCCGGATTATCCATCCGCAAAAATGGCCCGAAGATGCTGATCTGAAGGACAAAAATATACTGGTTATTGGCTCGGGCGCGACGGCGGCAACGCTGGTTCCGGCGATTGCGGAAGAATGTGCGCATGTCACTTTGCTCCAGCGCTCGCCGACCTATTTCTGGCCTGCGCAAAATGCCAATGAACTGGCCGATACCTTGCGTGAAATAGAGATCGACGAAAATCTGATCCATGCCATTGTGCGCAAAAAAGCGCTGTTTGACCAGCAGGACATGATCCGGCGTTGCAATGAGGAACCGGACGTTGTGAAGGCAGAGCTTCTGGCTCTTGCCCAGGAGTTTCTGGGTCCCGATTTCGATATCGAGAAGCATTTCTCACCCAAATATCGCCCCTGGCAACAACGGCTGGCGTTCATTCCGGATGGCGATCTGTTTCAGGGCATCGCCTCCGGCGCTGCCAGCGTCGTTACCGACGAAATCGACCGGTTTACCGAAAAGGGGGTCCTGCTCAAATCGGGCAGGGAGCTCGAAGCCGATATCATCATCACCGCTACGGGGTTCAACCTGTCGGTTCTCGGTGACATTCCTTTCGCGATTGATGGCAAGCCCGTAAACTGGGCGGAGACGATCACCTATCGCGGGATGATGTTTACCGATGTTCCCAATCTGGTGTGGGTATTCGGTTATTTTCGCGCAAGCTGGACATTGCGGGTTGATCTGCTCGGAGATTTTGTCTGCCGGCTGCTCAAGCATATGGATGAAAAGGGGATGAGCAGCGTCGCGGTGACATTGCGACCGGAGGACAGCGACATGGAAATCCAGCCCTGGATAGACAGTGAGGATTTCAATCCGGGCTATCTGCAGCGCGGCATGGACAGCATGCCGCGCAGGGGAACCAAGTCGATCTGGCAACATACCCAGAATTACTGGCGGGAACGTGAAGAGCTTCCGGCAATCGATCTGGACGCCCCCGAATTTGTCTATCGCGGATATAAGGGGGAAGCCGAACTAGATCAGGTGGATGCTGCCGAATAACGGCACCATGCGGAACAGGGCGAAGGCGCTGGCGTGGCGGGTTTTGCGGAAGGTCGGCGGTCAGTAACGAGATAGAGCCGCGCTGAAACCGCTCTTTTTCAGACGAGGGTTTGGAGTGGTAGCGAGCCTATCGCGCGGCGCCGCTACCCGAGCCCAGTTGACGACCGTCAACAGTCTTGCCGTAGAAGGTTTCCTGCCCGGCGAAGCTGCGTTTTGCATTGTCTTCGACACTGCCGGTCTGGCGCGGGTCCCGCGGGCGCTCCTGACTGTCGACGAACGCCGCAATGTCCCACGCTTCTTGACTGGTCAGGGTTCCCGGGTTGTCGAAGGGCATGTTTGCTTTGATGAATCTGGCAGCGAGGTCGACGCGGGCCATTCCTGCCCCCCAGTTGTAGCTCTCATCTCCCCATAAAGGCGGATAGACAACCTTGCCGTCGGGCTGGATTGCTCCCTTGCCCTCTGGCCCATGGCATCCGCTGCAATACTGGTCATATAATGGCGCACCCCGCTGAGGATCGTAACCGGCAGATGTCAATTCCAGTTCAGGATAGCCGGAGCCGACAATGTCCTTTCCTGTAGGTGCGCCGGTGGCGAGCCAGTGGAAATAAGTTTGGAGGTCCCGGTAAATATCGGACCCCGCTGGAGGCGGGGCGCCGGAAGAACTGGCGGGCGCGTTCATTGAATAGCGGAAGCATCCCATAATCCGGTCTTCCATCGTATTGATCGACTTGTTTTTGTTGCGGTACTGCGGATAATTGCCCCAAGCTGCCCACATCGGCGAACTGCCGGCGCGCCGCCCGGAATCCAAATGGCAATTTTTACATGCCATGGAGTTTCCGACATAGGCGGCAGCGTTCACGCCAGGATTGTCGAAAATTGCCTTGCCACGGATGATTGCATCGCCCAGCGCTCCCTCTGGAATTTCGCTCTCATCAGGGGGCGAGAAGCTTTCTGCGGTGACGGGCCCAGCTTCGAAAGGAGGGGGCGCTTGATCGTTCCGGGAGATTACCACGACCATCAGGACTATCCCCAGGACAGCACCGGAAATCACCAGCGCGATCCGGCCAATCGTACGAACCCACGGACTCGCGCTTTTCTCCAACTCGCTGTCGAGCCGATCTTCGAGTAGGTGAATGTTGTTCGAGAAATTCCGTGCCACTGCTTTACCCTTGTCGTTACGCAACCAATTCCGTCTTTGTTCCTTCGTTCGGTCCTGACTCGGCCCCGCGTTGAAGCACCCCGGGATTGCCGGGGCGCTATTTGGTTTAAGTTACGCTGCGATACAGGTTTCGTTCCGCATGGCGTAATAGTTTTTCCCGGTTTCGGCAGACGGAATGTTGCCGCGGGCTCCAGCAGTCTTTTGTTGTTGAACCAGCAATGACCGTGACACAAGCAACAATCCCCAGGCGGTCAAACTCTATGCCACGCACATTTTAACAGACGCATATTTTTCTCCATCATTGCCAGACCAATCCCACTTGACATTCCCCCCGTACCGTCTTCACTCTCCCCCGAAAAACAGGGAGAGAATATATGACCACCAGCATCGCCGCAGCACCCGTCACCATGGACGCCTTTGTCGAGAAGCAGGCGCGGGGGGATGCCGTGGTGAATATCGTGCTGGCGGGCGGGATCAATTACTGGCTGACCCGCGATCTGGCCTACGTACCCGCGACGCTGCCTTTCGGCGATCCCGCGCCGAACCTGGCCGGGACCCTGATTGCCATAGCGGTGCTGATGAGCCTGTTGCTGACGCTGATTGTCTATGCGATCACGGTGTCGCAGCGCAAATCGGGCAAGATTGTGCCGGGTCTGCCCAGTGACACGCGCGCCGGTTTTGCGCCGTTTGTGCTGGCGCTGAAACATCTGGCTATGACGCTGATCCCCGCTTTTCTGATCGGGATGATCCTGCAAGGGGTCGCGCCCACTCTGCGCTTCTCGCCGATGGCTTTCACGCTGATTGTGACGCTCGTCGCGGCGGTGCTCGCCTATTTCATGTCGAAGAGCACGACACGGGCGACGCTGAAGCTGTGATCATCATTTCCGCATCCTTCACCGTTCAGCCCGCCAAGCGCGAGGAAATCATCGCCCTGTGCAGCGAACATAGCGCCCGGTCCCGCGCCGAACCCGGCTGTCTCTCGCATCATGTCTACGCCGACTGCGAAAACCCGGCGCAGCTGTTCTTTCACGAAGAATGGCAGGATGAAGCCGCGGTCGCCGCGCATTTCGCGGTTCCGGAATCGGGGCAATTTGTGAAGCGCCTGACCGGGTTGGTTGGCGAGCGGCCGATGATCAGGATATATCGGGCGGAAGCGGTGGGGATGGATGATCTGGGCTGAATTTCCGGTAGCCCTGAGCCTGTCGCAGGGCGCTTATCGATGCGGGGCGTGGTTCGACAGGCTGACCACTAACGGCAGTTCTTAAAACCAATCCCGGAAATCGTCAAAACCGCTTCCTGAAATCAATCTCGACGTAACGCCCGACCGGATCAAGGAAGCCGGGCTGGTAGCTGAGCGGGATCAGGCCGTTGCCGTCGCGGACGGTCTGGATGTCGTCAAAGACATTGTCCAACCTGAGAGCAATCCGGCTGCCTTTCAGGAACGGGACTTTTTCGGTCAGACTGCCGCGGTCATCGAGGTTGATGAACATCCGCAGGTTGAGCGTGGTCAGGTCGGAGAAGCGCAGGTCGGAACCGGTCAACCCGCCATCGACGCGGGTTGCGCTCTGGTGCTTGCCGGCGACGCGAAAGCCGATGCCATTGTTGAACCAGCCGCCGTTAATCTCGAACTCGTGACGCGGGCTGCCACCGGTTGAACCGACCGCTGAACCGTTGAGCAGGTCCAGTTCATCGACGCCGTCCCGAATCTTGATGCGATCCTCGAGCCGGATGGTGTGAAAGGCCGAAAACTGCCAGCGCCCGCCACGCGGACGGCCGCCTGCGCCGGGACCGCGGCGCGGCGATGCTGGTCGCGCTTCGGCGCTGCCTTCGGGAGCCGTACCCTCAACAGACTTGTCGCCTTGAGGCTGACCTTCGGGCGCTCCCCCGCGATCGGGCCGCGCTGCCCGGTTCGGTCTTTCTGATTGACCGCCACGCTGCTGGCCAAAGCGTTTGGAAAAATCGATGCCGTAGCGGATGCGCTCGCTGCGGACGTTGGCATAGTTCACCGGTCGCTGGTCGATCGCTATCAGCCTTCCACCGGCATCGCGGGTCACCCGGTCGGGGAAGGCCGCCTCGATCTCGGGCGTCAGCAAGGGGAAGCTGGACGCGACATTGTCGCTGTTGTTGCGGAAATATTCGCCGAGGAAGGTGAAGCCGTCAAGCCATTCGGGGCGATAATTGACCGCCAGCTTGATATCCCGCCGGGTTTCCGCAGGCAGCGCCAGATTGCCGCCGGTGGTGATCGCGGCCAGCACGGTTTCACCATTGGTGAAATCGAATGTCGTAACATCCGGGGTGATGATGATCGGATTGCCCAGCTGGGCGATAGTCGGTGCCGCTTCCTCGCCGATGGCAGTGGCGGAGAAGACCAGACCGTCGATCGGTTCCCAATTCAGGCCAAAGCCGAATTCCACCAGACCGCCGAAATCGGACAAGTCCGAATAACCCAGATTGCCGTTGATCGACAATTTGCCAATGGCTTCGGTGACGTCGATATTCTCGTCGGCCAGCGGGATATCGATATTGATACCGGTGCTCAGCTCATCACGGCTGAGGTCGGTGGTGGCGACCATGGCGCTGCGCGTTTCGCGGCTATCGAGATCTTCCCGATCATAGCCGGCGCGGATGGTGGTGGTGACTGCGCCCGACGGCAGGACGAACAAGGTGCCGGACATTGTGGCAAGATTGGTGATCGTCTGATCGACGACGCGGGCGGTGTCCGTGACAGGCGGACCGAGCAAGCTGCCGAAATCTGTCGCCAGAGGATCGACCGAACCCGCATCGATCGCCGCCTGGAGCGCGCTGATATCACCCGACCGGTCGGTGTCGGTATTGACCTGCTCGCGGGTGTAATCGCTGGTCAGCGACCAGCGCCAGTCGCTGAGCATACCGTTCAGGGTCAGTCCCGCCTGCGCAGTATTGGTCTCCTGAACCCGGCGGAGCGGGCCATATTGTGTGAAGTAGCGGAACAGCGGGTCGCCTGCGACCTGCAGCGTGCCGCTGGGCAGGCCCAGCAGACCGCGCGACTTGTCGTAGATATATCCGCCATTGAGCGATAGCGACATGCCATTGTCAAACGTCCGGCTGTAGTTGGCATTGAGCTCGACATTGTCCGAGGGCGCAACCAATGTGCGGAAGTCTCCCAGGTTGACGAGGTCACCTGCAGCATTCTGAATGATGTTGCGCTCGCTTTCGGTAATCGCGGTGTTGTTCTGCCATTCCAGATTGATGTTGACCCGGCTGTTCTTGCCGATGTGGGTGACCGTGGTCTCGATTTCCGAGCGGCCCTGCGCGCCGCGTGTCGGGACGCCATATTCCGCCGATGCGCTGACCCCGGTATATTGATCCTTGAGGATGAAGTTGATCACCCGCTGATCGGGGCGATAGCCATATTGCAGCGCCAGTTCTTCGGGAAACACCTGCACCGTGCGGATGGCTTCGGGAGGCAGGTCACGGATTTCGCGGAAACCGGACGTGCGCTGGCCATTGATCAGCACGATCGGCCGTCCGCTGCCGCGTCCCCGGCTGGAAGTGGTCTGCGAAGAGATGGATTCGAGCAGGTCCTGTACCGAAGAGGCACCATAGCTGGCGATGTCCGCCTCGGTCAGTTCGACAACGGGCGGTATCTCGGTCACGACGGCACCGCGCGGCCGCTCCGCCGTGACGACGATTACTTCGTCGGCAAAATCGGAGTCCGTATCGGTAATCTGGGCGCTTGCCGGAACCGCCAGAAAGACACCGGCCAGAACGAAGGGCGATGCGGCGAACAGGGAGTGCGGGGAAGAAATCATGATTGGTTCAATAGCTCGGTACTGGGGGGAGGGAAGATGTCCGAAATGCCATGCCAAACGCGCTAATGGTATAATATCTTTGTATTAAATTGTCGCAGGACGGTTACCGTGCGATGAACAGATCATCATTCTGGCAGATGCAGCTAATCCTTCCCTTTTGGCGCGTTTGCCGTTATGGCGCACTGCAACACGCGGAATTGCCGCAATATTAGGGAAAATACACCGAAAGATGGCAAAAGAAGAACTGTTGGAAATGAAGGGGATGATTCGCGAGCTGCTCCCCAACGCCATGTTCCGGGTCGAGCTGGAAAACGGCCACGAGATTCTGGGACATACCGCCGGCAAGATGCGCAAGAATCGCATTCGTGTGCTGGTTGGCGACGAAGTGCTTGTCGAACTCACTCCCTATGACCTGACCAAGGGTCGCATCACCTATCGATTCAAGTGACATAATGCCGTTCGTCCTGAGCCTGTCAAAGGACGGCTATCAACAGGCGGCGCAATGCGGCACACGGCTTCGACAGGCTCAGCCCGAACGGTTTAGAAAAAGTTTTCTCAGATGAAACTGGTCCTCGCCTCATCCAGTCCGCGCCGTCTGGAACTGCTCGGCCGTCTGGGTGTCACGCCGGACCGGATTGTCTCTCCCGATATTGACGAGGCCCCGCACAAGGGTGAATTGCCGCGCGACTATGTTTTGCGTATGGCGCAGGAGAAAGCGGCGGCGGTTGAGCGCGAAGATCAGGAAATCCTGCTCGCGGGAGATACCACCGTGTCTATCGGCCGCCGGATATTGGGGCAGGCCGCCGATGCGGCGGAGCAGCGCAAATTTCTGGAACTGGTCGGCGGGCGGCGGCATCATGTGATGTCGGCGGTCTGCGTGATCGCGGCCGACGGCACCGCGCGCACCCGATTGTCGGACAGTATCGTCAAGTTCAAGCGCTTCGAACAGAGCGAGATTGAAGCCTATATTGCGTCCGGTGAGGGGCAGGGCAAGGCTGGCGGCTATGCGATACAGGGGCAGGCGGAAGCCTTCGTCACCTGGATGTCGGGCAGCTACAGCGGGATCATGGGCCTGCCCCTATATGAAACCCGCAATCTGTTGATCAGCGCAGGCTATCCCCTTGGCTGATTTCACCAATGGCTGGCTTTACGAGGCCGGGATCGGCGAAAACCGGGCATTGCGGCTGGAAAATGGTGCGCTGGTGCAGATACGGGTCGAGCGCGCTGATGATGGCGCAAGGGCCGCCGCGGTCGTCGATGCCAAATTCACCCGGCAATGGGTCGCCGGGAAGTCCGGGATAGTCACCTTGCCGGACGGGCAGGAGGCATTGCTGCAGCCGCTTCCCAAAGGATTGACCGAAGGCGCGATGGTCCGGGTGCTAATCGTTCGCGCCGCGATGCGAGAGCGCGGCGGGCAGGCGAAGCGCGCCAAAGCGCAACCGGTCGACAAGGATAATCCCTTGTGCGACGGTCCTGATTTGCTGGCAGAACTCGAAGCAACCGGACTGCCGGTCAAGCAGGTGCACGCGCATGACGAGGATATTTTTGGTCAGCATGGCTGGCACGAAGCGATCGATCAGGCGGAAACCGGGCGGATCGAATTCGAGGGCGGGAGCCTGTTGATCTCGCTGACCCCGGCAATGACATTGTTTGATGTCGATGGGCCGCTGACCCCGGCAGAACTCGCAAAGGGCGCCGCCAAGGAAATCGCGCTGGCGCTGGTGCGGTTCGATATATCCGGCAATATCGGCGTCGATTTCCCGACGCTGGAAGCCAAGTCCGATCGCGCCGCCGTTACCGCTATATTTGACGAATATATGACCGCGAATTGCGAACGCACGGCAATCAACGGTTTTGGCTTCATGCAGATTGTCAGCCGCAAGATCCGGCCATCGGTGCTGGAAATCGTGCAGGCCAATCGCTCGACCAATGCCGCGCTGAAACTGCTCAGGCAGGCGCAGCGGAATCGCGGTGCTGGCGCGATGCGGCTGGAAGTGCATCCGGCTGTGGCGAACAAGCTGAAGCCGGAATGGCTGGAAGAATTGGCAAAACGAACGGGAAGGCCGGTGTCGGTTGAACCACGCGGCGACGTGTCGATCAACGGCGGTGCGATCATTTAGCCTTCGCACCTCGCCGGAGAAGAGTTACTTCCTTGCATTTCCGCCGGGCAATCGTCAAAGCCAGCGCATGACAGATATTATTCTCTACGATTACTGGCGCAGTTCGGCGAGCTACCGGGTGCGGATCGCGCTGAACCTGAAGGGCGTGGCCTATCGCGGCGTGTCGACCAGCCTGCTCGACGGCGATAACAAGGCGCCGGATTATGTCGCGCGCAACCCGCAGGGTTTTGTCCCTATGCTGTCGATTGACGGGCATGATCTCACCCAGTCGCTGGCGATTATCGACTATCTCGATGCCAGATATGACGATCCGCCGATGGTGTCTCGCGATCCGGCGGAGCGGGCCGGTACGCTCGCGCAGGCAATGGTGGTCGCGGCGGATATTCACCCGGTCAACAACCTGCGGATATTGAAATATCTCAAGAATGAACTGGGGCAGGATCAGGAAGCCGTCGACCGCTGGTATCGCCACTGGATCGAGGAAGGCTTTGTCGCGCTGGAGAAGATGGCGCCGGAAACCGGTCTGTTCGGGGGTGACCAGCCGAATCTGGCGGACGTCTGTCTGGTCCCGCAAATGTACAATGCACGGCGGTTCAAAGTCGATTTGAAAGCCTTTCCCAAACTCGTGCGGATTGACGCCGAATGCAACAAATTGGAGGCGTTTCGGAAAGCGGCTCCGGAAGCGGTGAAGGAACCATGAAATGACAATCGAAGGCGGATGCTATTGCGGCGCGGTGCGCTACAGAGCCGAAGGCGAACCTATGATGAAAGCAGAATGTTTCTGCCGCGAGTGCCAATATATAACTGGCGGCAATAGTCTGCTGGTCATGGCCATGCCGACGGACGGATTCGAAATAACCAAAGGAGCTGTAAAAGGCTTCAAACGGGCTGATCTCGAAAACGGCGTGACGCGGGAATTTTGCGCTGATTGCGGCACCCATCTAACCACTCGCGCGCCCGGGTTTGAAGCGGGGGTTATCTTGAAAGTCGGAACATTGGATGATCCGGCCATTTTCGGTAAAGCCGACAGCGCAAATTTCGCATGCGATGCTCAGAACTATCACCGGCTTCCAGACGATATGCCGGTTCATCAGAAGTGGATGCATAGCTAAATTATGAAAAAATCGATTTTTGCGCTGCCGTTGCTTGCGATAAGCGTGCCCGCCTGGGGGCAGGATCAAGCCGGTAATTATGAAAACACCATCGGCTACGGCGACAGGATTTTACCGGGTATCGTCGTCACCGGACTGCCGGCCTCGCTGGGCGATAGTGCCTACAGCGCAACCGATATTCCGATCAATCCAGCACAAAGGGTCGAGAATGTGCTGCGCGATGTGCCGGGGCTTCAACAATTTCGGCGCTCTGACGCACGCTCCGCCAATCCGACCAGTCAGGGCGTTACGCTCCGCGGACTGGGCGGCAACGCTTCTTCTCGAGCCTTGCTGATTCTGGATGGCGTCCCCCAGGCAGATCCGTTCGGCGGCTGGGTGGCCTGGCCCGGCTATGATGCCCTTGCTTTGAAAAGTGCCCGGATCACGCGCGGTAGCGGTAGCGGCGCAGAAGGCCAGGGCGCCATTTCCGGAACCATCGAATTGTTCAGCGACAATGTTGGTGACCGGATCGAACTTGGCGCTGCCTACGGCAGTCGCAACAGCGTCGACGCCGATCTGCTCTTGGGCCGTGAACTGGGGCAGGGACAGCTTACGATTTCCGCCAATTACGCGCGCGGGGACGGATTCATCCCGATCATCGAAGGCCAGCGCGGCGCGGTCGATCGTCCGGCGGAATATGAGCAGGCCGGTCTCGCGGTCCGCTTTGTCGCGCCGCTGTCCGACGCTATCGAACTGCAGAGCAATGTCCGCGCCTTCACCGATGACCGGGAGCGCGGCTTTGCCTTCAGCGAAAATCACAATGACGGCGCCGATGCCAGCATCCGGCTGGTCGACCGCACTTCCGACTGGCAATGGTCGGCGCTCGGCTATCTCCAGATCCGCAATTTCGATGTCAGTTTTGGCGGCGTCGCGGATGATCGCAATTCTGTCAGCCGCGTGTTCGAGCAGTATAATGTGCCATCGACCGGTCTAGGTGCGCGCTTTGAACTGCGGCCTCCCGTTGGTGACCGTATCGAACTGCGTATCGGTGGCGACTGGCGGCGGACCGAGGGGATAACCAACGAAAATTTCTTCTTCGCCGACAATGACACGCCGCGCCGCAGCCGCAGGGCAGGGGGCAGTACAGCAACCTTTGGCGGCTTTGTCGAAACCAGTATCCAGGCGAGCGACGCGCTGGTCCTGACCGGAGGCGGGCGGATCGATTTCTGGTCGATCGATGAAGGTTTCCGCAAAGAGATCGAGCTGATCAATCCCTTTCCGGGGGCCGTTCGCACCGACGAGCAATTTGCCAACCGCAGCGGCAGCGAATTCACCGGGCGTGGCGGCTTTGCCTATGCCGCAACCGAAGCGCTTACGCTGCGCGGCGCGGCCTATCTCGGCTGGCGCCTGCCGACCCTGAACGAATTGTTCCGGCCTTTCCGGGTCGGCGCTGATGCGACCGCTGCCAATGAATTGCTGGAACCGGAACGGGTCAAGGGAGCCGAACTGGGGCTGGATTGGGAGAAGGGGCATGTCAAGCTGGGCCTGACCGCCTTTTACAACCAGCTGGACAATGCGGTCGCCAATGTGACGCTTGCGAATGGCCCGGGCGTTTTCCCGGGGGTCGGCTTTGTCGGGGCGGGCGGGACCTACAGCCAGCGCCAGAATCTGGAAGCTATCAAATCCAAAGGCGTTGAAATCGATGCCCTGTTTGATCTCGGCGAACTGGCCGACGGTCTGGCATTCCGCGCCGCCTATTCCTATGTCGATGCCAAGGTCGATGGTACCGGGGCTGCCGCCGCGATAGACGGTTTGCGCCCGGCTCAGGTCCCCCGGCACAACGCCTCCGGATCAATCCGCTGGGCAGGCGAAAATGGCACCGGCGCAAGTCTGTCGGCGCGCTATATCGGCCAACAATACGAGGATGACGTCAATATCCTGAGCCTCGCCGATGCTTTTACGATAGATGGCCGGATGACGCTCGCCGTCAATGATCGCCTGCTGGTCGAAACACGGGTTGAAAACCTTCTCGACGCCCGGGTAGAGGTTGCGCTCAGTAGCAATGGAATAATAGAGCGCGCTTTTCCCCGGACATTTTGGGTTGGACTTCGTGTCCAGATTGAATAAATATTACATATGACCTTTCCACTTGAAGATTTTCTGCCCTATCAATTGTCGACCTCGTCCAACGCCGTCAGCGACCTGATCGCACGCGACTACAAGAGCCGCTTTGGCCTCAAGGTACCGGAATGGCGGGTGATGGCCGTACTCGGCACGCGCGGCGCTTCGACACAGAGGCATCTGGTGGAGGCGACATTGATGGACAAGGTGACCGTCAATCGTGCGGTGAAAAATCTCGTCGATCGCGCCTTGCTCGATCGCAGCCCCAATGCGGCCGACGGTCGTTCCCATCATGTGATGCTGAGCACCACCGGGCGTGATCTGTACGATCAGATCATGCCCGCTGCTCAGGCCATGGAAAGGGAAATCATGGTAGTGCTGACGGCGCAGGAGAAAATCGCACTATCCGCCATGCTGGCGAAGATAAAAAAATCGGCTGACGCTCTCGCCGCAGAATGAAAAAGAGCGGCAGGTGAATGCCGCTCCCCCGATTTTCGGAATTTGTTTCCCGCTACATCATGGCATCGGAGATCGAGCAGGCCGCAGGGCCGAGGATCACGATGAACAAGGTCGGCAGAATGAAAAGGATCAGCGGCACCGTCATGATGGCCGGCAAACGCGCGGCCTTTTCTTCCGCACGCATCATCCGGTCGTTGCGGAATTCTGCCGAGAGAACACGCAGCGAGGAAGCCAGCGGCGTACCATATTTCTCGGTCTGGATCATCGTCGTCACCACGCCTTTGACATGGTCAAGAGCCACGCGATAGGCGAGGTTTTCAAACGCCTGCCGTCGTTCGGTAAGGAAGCCCAGTTCGATGGAGGTGAGCGAAAATTCATCGGCCAGCTCGGGATAGGCACTGCCGAGTTCTTTCGCAACCCGCCCAAAGGCCGTGTCGACCGTCAGCCCGGCTTCCGCACAAATCACCAGCAGATCGATAGCGTCGGGCAGTCCTTTCCGGATCAGGTCCGTCCGCTTTGCGATCAGGTTGTTGACGTAAATATCAGCGCCCTTATACCCCAAAATGGTCGCGCCGGCGAACACGGCGAAACGTTTCAAGTCAGACCAGTCGCCAAGATAACCAAAGCCATATATTGCCAGCGCCGCTCCGCCACCCAGGAGGATCGGCAGAACAAGCCGGCTGAAAATAATGACAAAAGCCATGTCCTTCGAACGGATACCGGCTTGTGCCAGTTTCTGTTGCGCTTCCTTAACCTGGGTGTCCTGCAGCACCTGCATGGACGACAGCATGTTGCGCATGCGGTCGGTCGTGTCATTCTGCTGGACCAGTTTTGCCCGTTTTTTGGTGGTCGAGGCGGTGATACCGGCCTTTAGCTGCTCACGTCGTGCGTTCAGCGACTTGACCCGCTTGGCCATCGGATCGCGCACCGTGATGGCGGCGTAGATTGCAAAAAATACGGCTGCAGCTGCCACGGCGGCCAATATCGTCGCTACCCACAGGACATCAATCCCCAATAATGTTGGTCCGCCGCTGGTTGTCATTTGCCTTGCACCTTCACCTTAAATCTCGAAATTGACCATTTTTGCCATGATGAACACGCCGATGCTCATCCACGTCAGACCGCCCAGACCGGCGATAATCAATCGTTCTTCATAGAAAAACCCGGCCAGATAGGTAGGGTTCACGGTGTAGACCAGCCCGAATACAATGAACGGCAGTGACCCCACAATATAGGCAGACGCCTTGGATTCCGAGGACATGGCCTTGATCTTGAGCTTCATCTGCCCGCGCTTGCGCAGCACATCGGCAAGGTTCGACAGTGTTTCGGCGAGGTTGCCACCGGTTTCGCGCTGAATTGCCAGGGTGATGCAGAAGAACTTGAATTCCGGTGTTTCCATGCGCTTGGCGCTTTCCTGCAGCGCGTCTTCCATGGTCTGGCCAATCTTGATCCGATCGACCACCTTCTGGAATTCCTCGCCAACGGGGCCACCAATTTCCTTCGCAACCACGCCGATGGTTTCTGTAACCGGCAGACCTGAACGCAGGCCGCGAACGAGCAATTCGATGGCATCGGGAAAGGACGCTGTAAATTTGGCGATCCGCCGGTTGATCAGGAAGCCGACAATAAAATGCGGCAATCCGGCACCGACGAGCAGGCCGACAAATACTGCCAGCAGAAGCGGAGCACCCTTGAGCAGCAGCAACCCGAACATCAGCAGGAACAATCCCGCCACCGCGTAGAAAAAATAGGACAGGGGCCAATTCTTGCCGGTTTTCTCCAACCGGATCGCCAGGATTTCCATCTTGGTCATGGTTTCGCCCTTGGGGCGCGTAGTTTTGCGTCGCGCCGAAAGCGCTTTTTTCATTTGTGCTTCAACCTGCACATTGGCGTTGTCCGAATGGCGGAATTTGACCTTGTCCAGCCGCCGCGCCTTTGCCTTGGCCTGGGATGGGCCGGTAAATGCAAACACGATCAGCAGCAAAACCGCCAGAACGCCAGCACCCACCATTGCAATTTGCATCATACCCATGGTCTAATTCCTTTAAAGCTGAAGAACGTTTGCACCTGCTTCAGACTTCAGGAGCCTCTTCTTTAACTTTTTTGGACGGAAGAAACGACTTCAGTTCACCAATTTTCCCCATGAACGATTGTTTGCCGCCGGCTTCGCTTTCATCGTCGCTGTCCTCCACCGAACCGAGCACGAGATTTGCCATCTCGACGATTTTCGCTGCCGCCTTGCTCGACTTTCCGGCTTCCACCAATGCCTGACCCAATTTCGCAGATTGCGCTGCGGTTCTGGCATCATACGGAACAACGATGTCGATCTTGCGCTCGATCGAGCTTTCGAAATCCTGACGGCTGATTTCCAGATTGTTGGCTTGCACTTTATTGGCAACAACATAGACCTTGCTCTGGGCAGCGTGGGATTTCAGCCAGGACAACAGGCGGATGCAGTCGCGGGCCGAAGCCAGGGTCAGTTCCGTTGCGATGACGGTCGCGTTCACATCGCCGAGGAGATGCGGATAGTTGATCAGCATCTCGCGCGGCAAGTCGATCACCGTACAATCGAAGGCTGCACGAAATTCCTCCTGCAATTGGAAGAAGGCAGTACCGTCGGTCATCATCGGTGAGTTGATCGGTGCTTCCGCAGAAAGCAGCGACAATTTGTCATTGGCCTTGATCATGGCGCGTTCAATGAACAGCCCATCGATCCGGCTCGGATTGTCGATTGCGTCTGTAAGACCGCGGCCTGGCTCGAGATCCAGAGAGAGCGCGCCCGTACCGAAATGAACATCCAGGTCCAGCAGAGCGGTCATGCGCTCCTTGTTCTTGCTGAGCAGCCAGGCCAGCGAAGTGGCGATGGTTGAAGCTCCGACGCCACCCCGCGTACCGATTACCGCTGTCGAGATATGGGGTTTTTCCACCTGTGCATCATCGTTCTTCGGAGCATTGAGCACCGCTTGTGCCTGGGCCAGAACGTCACGCAACTGGTCCGGCGTAAAGGGTTTCAGGAGATAGTCCTGCAAGCCGCTGACAATCAAATCGCGATAGAGGCGCACGTCGTTGACCTGACCCATGGCGATCACGATGGTACCCGGTTCGCAGACTTCGGCCAGGGAATTGATATCGTTCAGCGGATCGCCCGATTCCGACAGATCGACCAGCAAGATATTGGGGCTGGCGGAGACGGAAAGGGTTTGAACGGCATTGCGCAACCCGCCCAAGTTGCATTTATCGGACGACCAGCCCATTTCTTCAACAACCGGACGGAGCAAGTCCAGCGTGTCTTCATCGCATACAAATGCGGCAAACGGATCACGTCCGCTGATCGAGCCGGCTTTCCAGGGAGCGTTCATTATTGTCCTCCAACTTTCTTGTCACGATAGGCACGGATCGCCTTGGAAGCCTGTGCCTGATCTTCACCGTCGGCATTTTGGCCCCGTACCAGATCTTCGGGATCGGCAATCATGGCGGCCAGAGTACTATTCGTCCCGCAACCATAGTTGGCACTCGTGCGCGCCTGGAAATCGGTGTGGCTGCGATGGCTGAAATCGGGGCATCCCGGCACGGAAGCCGACGTTCGCGACACGACAACGCGCATTAATCCAGCCGGTACGTCGCCTTCGGTAACCGGCGCTGTTTCGCTGATCAGCAGACCATAGCGAGCGACAATGGCTTCGACGGCGGCCTTCGCGACAGTGCTCGCCGAATAACTCGGATCATCGATCGAAACGCGATCACCATAGCCCAGTTCCAGAGCATCGAACCAGCCGGCAAGGCGGTTTTGCTCGGCCGTGGATAATCCGCCGTTGCCGGCACTCAGGTCCAGCACGTAATTCTCCTTGGTAATGACCGGTTGGCGTTCGCTATAGACGCTGCGGTTCGCTGTGGTGCTGCCACAAGCCGTGACCGAGAGCCCGAGGGCGGTGATAAGAGCCATTGAAACGATGCGCATGATCTGTTCTCCTGATCGGGCTTATTTGTCGAAGCTGAAACCGGGGGCGACGCCGGTGGATTGTTTGGATTTCTTGGCCGACTTGGTCGGCGCTTGCGGTTCCAGGCTGCCAAAGGCCTCACCTTCCGGCGCAGCCGGAGCGACGCTCGGCTTGGGTCGATCGCCACCGGCGCCGGAATGATTGCGGTTCATCAGGAACCGCTCCGCATCATTGGCGGCCTTGAACCCGTCGGTCGGCAGTACGATCTCGCTGTCGCTCACCGGTTTCACCAGATACGGGGTGACGACAATCATCAGTTCGGTTTCATTGCGCCGATAGCCATCGGACTTGAACAGAGTGCCAAGGATCGGGACATCGGCCAAGCCCGGTGTCTTGTCGATTGCCGAGTTGTAGGTATTCTGCATCAGACCCGCGATCATGAAGCTTTCGCCCGATCCCAGTTCGACCGTGGTCTCGGCCCGTCGGGTGGAGACTGCCGGGATGCTGAAGCCGTTCAGGACGACAGCGCCATTGGAGGTTATTTCCGAAACTTCCGGTGCGACCCGGATGGAAATCCGGCCATTGGAAAGCACGGTGGGTGTGTAGGACAGGCTGACCCCGAAATTCTTGTACTCTACGGAAACTTCACCCAAACCGGTCGAAATTGGAATGGGAAACTCGCCGCCAGCCAGGAAGGTCGCTGTTTCACCCGAAATGGTTGTCAGATTCGGGGATGCCAGTGTGCTGACCAGTCCAACCCGTTCCGACACATCAAAGGCAGTGGCGATATCGAGGCCAAACAGGCGGCCTGCTGCCTGAATGGTGTTGAGACCCGATCCGTCGTTATAGTTGAACTGCGTCCCGCCCGGCGTCACAAACTGGCCGGTCGATGGGTTGAATGGCAACGAAATAGAGCCTGCAGGCAAGCCGAACAGCTGCGACGCGTCCAGTTCGGGGAAGGCCGACGCGTCGAAATCGGTGATCGAGCCGAAATCGCGTCCGCGCGATATACCAAATTGAAAGCCGCCGGTGGTGTCCCGGGTCAGAACGTTGCCGTTGATTTCTTTCGCCAGTGATCGGCTGACTTCCGCAAAACGGACCTTGAGATTGACCTGCATCGGTGTCGCCGTCTTCAGGCGGCTGACAACCCGGGTGTCAGCGCCGACAAAGGCCTGGACAAGATTTTCCGCCTCTTCCGCATCATCCGGATTGGCGATCGTACCGGTGAGCAGGACGAAATTATTGGTCGTACTGACCGCGATATGGGCTTCCGGCATTGCCAGGCTGAGCATCTGGTCAATCGAGGATATTTCTGCGCCCACGGAGACTTCGGCCGAGTAGACGACCTTGCCCGAGGCGCTGGTTGCATAAAAACTGGTCTGGCCCCCTTTTTTGCCGAAAATGTAGATTTGCCGCGGCGACCGGACCTGCACATCGGCAATATTGTTTTCGGCAATGAAAATATCTTCAATGGGAGCGGGCAGGGTGATCAACTTGCCCCGGCCAACCGCGATCAAAATGCGGGAATCCGGCTGGGATATGTTGACCGACTGGGCGTTCAACGGCGCGGCGCTGTTGGCAGCAAGAGCCAGCGCGAGAGCCGCAGCGACGGCAACACCCATTGCCTTTTTCGTCGAACGGCTATGCAGTGCATAATCTACGGCCATTACTTGTCTCCAAACTCGATTTCATTGACCGTATTGCCGCGTGCGACGCGGACTACCGGACCTTTGGGTTTTTCCTTCTCGGCCAGCGGCGGCGGTGAATGCGTTTCAAAGCGCGATACGTCACCACCGGTGGAAAAGGTTGATTTCGTGCTGCTTGGTCGCGCAGCCAGCGAACGGATCATGTCGGCTTCGACGACCGGATCATCCGTTTTCGGCAGTTTGATTGCACCAGAGGCAATGGCTTCTTCCAGTTCGGCGGCGCTGTCTGCGAGCGAACGCAGCGACAGGCTCAATGTGCCCAGGGTCTGGGCAACCGAGATTTGTTCGGCAATTTTCGGAGTGGCTTCCAGCGTGACAAGCTTTGCCGTCTGGGCGTATTGCTGTCCTTCCTCATTCTTGGATGCGGTCACCCGGTTGTCGGTGGCCAGCACCCGTAGGTTGCGGATCACGGTTTCTGAAACCTTGAGTTCGGGACCTTCACCCTTCACCGATTGGGTCAGCATCAAATCAACCCGGTCTCCGGGGAATACGAAGCCGGCGACACCGGTCAGACCCGACACGGGGATCGTGACGGCCCGCATCCCGGGGCCGAGCGCAGCGGCAAGGAAGCCGCGATCACCCGGCGCCACCAGTGCGCCCTTGGTCAGCGGCTGGCCTGCGGTGATCGGATTGCGAACCACGGTGCCGGCAAGCGTTCCGATGTCTGTGCTTTCCTTCATGAAATAAACATCTTCAATCAGGTTTTTGGGCCAGGGCTGGAACCGGAAGCTGTCGGGCGTGATAATTGTGCCGACTGGCAGTGCGCGGGTAGCGACAAGGACTTCCTCGCCAACCACTTCGGCTTTCTTTGCTTCTACTTGCGGCGCGGAGGCACCATCAAACATGTTCTTGGCGAGCAGAGCCGTGACCGCAGCCACGATCAGTGCACCAACCAGCAATATGATCTTCTTCTTGTCCATGACGTCTCACGCCTCCTGAATGCCCCCGCCCAAATGGTTCCATTGGCGGTCAATTCCTCTTTCGAGTAAATTGGTTAAAATATCGTTTGTGATCTTTGCCCCACAACGCCCCAGATGATCCAAAGCCCGGAAAAGGCGATGGCGACACCATAAGGCACCTTTATTGGACCATCGGTCTTTTGGATTCTCTTGCCGATCATCATTAACAGCGTCAGGACTCCCCCCGCGATTGACATGATCACCAGCAGCTCGAGAAACGTCAGCCACGGCATCCACAAGGCAAGGGCCGTCAGCAGTTTGACGTCACCGCCACCCATCGCGCCGATCGCGAACATTCCGGCAAATATGGTAAATATGATAGCAGCCAAACCAATTTGTCCGACCATGTCGGGCCAAAACGCCATGCCGCTTATCATCCAGAACACCGGCGCGCCAAGCGCTATACCCAGATTGAGCCAGTTCGAAATGTGGCGGCTTCTGAGGTCGGTGATGGTCGCTACAATCAGTGCAATTGCCAATCCGCCCCAGAGCAAGTAGATGAAGGTTTCGCTATCCATGACCGACCGTCTAGTTAATTTGCCTTACCAAATAGTAACCCTGATTCCCGGAGCGGTTTTTCTCTGCCGACACTGTGACAAAGACAAAGCCCGATATGACAGACTTGAAAGATGAGCGCTTTGATCGCCGGTCGATTCCGAAAGACGCAACAGAAGAGATCTGGACCGGGCCTGATGGCTGGAAATTCAGACAATTGGACTGGCGGCACGACCGGCCGCGAGGCTCTATCCTGTTCATGACCGGGCGGGCTGACTTTTATGAAAAATATCTGGAAACGTTTCACGATTTCCACGCGCGCGGATGGAATATAACTTCGGTCGACTGGCGCGGGCAGGGCGGATCGGGACGTTGCGGAGCGCATCCGCATGTCGGCCATATCGATGATTTCGCGACATGGGTGCGTGATCTGGTGGTGCTGTTCGATCATTGGCGCGCCAGCCATCCCGGACCGCATGTCGTGCTGGGCCACAGCATGGGCGGACATCTGGTATTGCGGGCGCTGACCGAGCAGCGTATTCATCCCGATGCCGCCATATTGAGCGCGCCTATGCTCGCGCTTGCGGGCGGCGGCATGCCGGAATGGACAGCGCAATTGATCGCCAAAATCATGTGCCTGCTCGGTCGCGCCGAAAGGCGCGCCTGGAAGGTGAGCGAGAAGCCACTGGAACCGCAGGTGCTTCGGCAGGGTCTGCTGACCCATGATGCTGACCGCTATTCCGACGAGTTTTTCTGGTTTCGGGAGCGCCCGTTTGTGCGACTGGGACCGGGGAGCTGGCAATGGGTGGAACGGGCTTATGCATCGACCAGATCGCTGCGAAACCGGCGCCGGCTGATGGAGATGGAAGTACCGGTTCTCGTACTGGCCACATCAGCCGACGAACTCGTCGATCATGCGACAATCGAGCGCGCCGTGCGACTGATGCCGAACGCCGAAATGAAACTGTTCGGTGCGGAATCCGCGCACGAAATTTTTCGGGAGGTTGACGAGGTCCGGGATGCCGCACTCGATGCCTGTTTTGCTTTTCTCGACCGGGTGGCCCCGAAAAATGAAACAGTATGATGTCGCCATAATCGGGGCTGGCATAGCCGGTGCCAGTATCGCCTCTGAAATTGGCGCGCATCGTTCTGTCCTGTTGCTCGAAGCTGAAGACCATCCCGGCTATCATTCCACCGGTCGCTCGGCTGCTTTCTGGACCGAGACTTATGGCGGGCCCCGGGTTCAGCCTCTGACCTCCGCATCACGCGCCTTTCTGGATCATCCGCCACCGGATTTTTCGTCTTCCGGTTTCCTTCGCCGACGTGGTGCAATCAATATTGCGCGGGCGGAACAGCGAGATCTCGCCGACCGCTTTGTAGCCGATTTCGCTGGCAGCAATCTGGCTATGGACCGCTGGTCATGGGAGCAGGCGGCGGCCCTGGTTCCCGATTTGAAGCCGGAATGGAATCACGTGATTTATGAACCGGATTGCTGTGATATTGATGTCGCAGCCCTTCACGCAGCCTATTTGAGAGATGCCAGGCGCAAGACCGTTGAACTGAAATGCCGGGCACCGGTCACCAGCATCCGGAAAAAGGACGACTGTTGGGAACTGACTGCCGGGGGTGAAAGCTATCATGCGACCGTGCTGGTCAATGCCGCCGGGGCCTGGGCAGATACCATCGCCCGGCTGGCGGGCGCGAGGCCGATCGGCATCCAGCCGTTGATTCGCAATATGGTCCAGATCGACACCGATCCGCCTTCATCGCCGGATATGCCGCTGGTCGTGGGTCTGGATGGCAGTTTCTATTTCAAGCCGGAAGCGGGCGGCAGCTATTGGCTCAGCCCGCATGACGAGATTCCATCCGAGCCGGGCGATGTCGCGCCGGATGAACTGAGCGTTGCGACCGCCATCGACCGGTTCGAAAAAGTGCTGGACGTGCAGGTAAAACGGGTCAGCCGAAAATGGGCCGGCCTGCGCAGCTTTGCACCGGACCGTTTGCCGGTCATCGGTTTTGATTCAGCAGCAGATGATTTTTTCTGGTTTGCCGGGCAGGGCGGTTTTGGCATCCAGACCGCACCGGCGGCCGCGAAACTGGCCCGTTCGGTTCTCCTCGACCAGCCACCAGACGAGAGCTTGCATGGGGTTGATAGCAAACGCTATGCGGCGTCGCGGTTTTCCTAGGATATATTGTTTTACAACTGCATCATTGCACATGCAGTGCGGTTGCGTATGTTCACTCTCGTTCAATACAAGGAGAGCATCAAATGGCGCACAAATTCGAGATTTGGAAAGACAAGAAAGGCGAGTTTCGGGTTCGCTTCAAATATAATAGCGAAGTCATTTTTTGGACTGAAGGCTATGCCAGCAAAGCCAGCGCGAAAAATGCGATCAGTTCGATCCTGAAAAACGGACCGAATGCCGAGATCGAGGACAATAGCTGATAATTAATAATTGTGGCGATTGGCGGCGACGTAATTGGCAGCGTCGCTTGCCAGTTGATCGGCGCGCTCATTGTCGGCATCCCCGGCGTGACCCTTGACCCACTGCCATTCGATCTGATGACGCTCGACCGCCTTTAGCAGGTCCTGCCAGAGATCGGCATTTTTGACCGGCTTTCTCGCGGCGGTCCGCCAGCCGTTTTTTTGCCAGCCAAAAATCCACTTGGTGATGCCGTCTTTTACATATTTGCTGTCGATCGACAGCTTGACCCTGCAAGGCCGCTTCAGCGCATTCAGCGCCTCGATCGCAGCGCGCAATTCCATGCGGTTGTTGGTCGTAAGCGGTTCCCCTCCGGATATTTCCTTTTCCTTGTCGCCAAGGCGGATCAACGCACCCCAGCCGCCCGGGCCGGGATTGCCCTTGCACGCCCCGTCGGTGGCGATTTCTACGGTTTGTGTCTCGCTCATGGTTTGAAAATATCCGGGTGGGTCTGATAATATTGCAGCCGATGGAGAAAGGCCTGGGGTTCCTTGCGCGTGACCAGCGCATCGGCAGGGGTGTTGATCCAGTCATAGGCCCGCGTCAGCAGAAACCGGAGCGCAGCGCCCCGGGCGAGCAAGGGAAGCGCCTGACGTTCCCCGTCACTAAGCGCGAAGGCTGATTCATATCCTGCTATCAATGCTTGCGATACCGGATCGTGAAAATCCGCGCCATCGTCGGAAAAGCACCAGGCCGCGTGGGTTACCGCCAGATCATAGGCGCGGATATCGGTGCAGGAGAAATAGAAATCGATCAGGCCGGTTACCCGATCGCCGAGCATCAGCACATTGTCGGGAAACAGATCGGCATGGATGGCGGATCGGGGCAGATCACCAGGCCAATGTTCATCGAGATGATCCAGTTCCTGCGCAATTGTCCGTGCCAGGCCAGGGGCAATTTTGTCGAGTTCCGCCGGACCGCATTGTTCCGCCAGTGACCGCCAGCCATCATGATCAAGGCTGTTGCGCCGTTCCGGTTTGAAATCCGCAAGCGCGCTGTGCATGTCTCCCAGGGCCTGACCCGTTGCCCGGGCTTGCGCCGGTGTCGGGTGGCTGACCGATACACCGGGAAGAAAGGTTATCAGACAGGCGCTGCGGCCGCAGAGTTGCTGGATTTTCTCGCCGTTGCGGTCGGCGATCATGGGCGGGACCAGACAGTCATGCGCTGCCAGATGATCGAGCATCGCGATAAAAAACGGCAGGTCGACCGGGTCGACCCGCTTTTCATACAAGGTCAGAATGAACCGGTCCTTCGTCGTTTCCAGCAGATAATTGCTGTTCTCGACACCTTCGGCAATGCCCTTGGCGGACACCAGCGTACCGACATCGAAGCGGGTGAGGAACTGGTCAATTTCCTCTGCGCTGACCCTGGTATAGACCGCCATCAGGCCGCTTCGAGACCACGTGGCAGTTTGAACACCATGTGTTCGTCCGTGGTCTTCACCTTTTCCTCTTTGACATCGAAATGTGCTTCGAGCAGGTCCACGACTTCGCGAACCAGCACTTCCGGAGCAGAAGCGCCGGCGGTCAATCCCAATTTGCTCACACCGTCAAGCCAGGCCAGATCGATTTCATCGGCGCGCTGGATCAATTTGGCGGTTGCCCCGCCGCGTTCGGCGACTTCCACCAGGCGCAAGCTGTTCGAGCTGTTGGGCGCACCGATGACGAGGACGAGCTCACAGGTTTCTGCGATTTTTTTCACCGCATCCTGCCGATTGGAAGTTGCGTAGCAAATATCCTCGCCTTTCGGGCCGACGATACCGGGAAAGCGGGCCTGCAGCGCGTCGACGATGGCGCGCGTGTCATCGACCGACAATGTCGTCTGGGTCAGAAACGCGAGCGCCTCCGGGTTCTCCGGTTTCAGCGCCGCTACATCGGCGAGCGTTTCCACCAATGTCATCTGGCCGTCCTTGACCTGGCCGAAGGTGCCGATGACCTCGGGATGGTTGGCGTGACCCACGAATATGATGTGCCGGCCGGCATTGGTTTGCCGTTCCGCCTGGCGATGCACCTTGGATACGAGCGGACAGGTCGCGTCGAGATATTCCAGTCCGCGCTCTTCGGCCTTGTGCGGCACTGCCTTGGGAACGCCATGCGCGGAAAACACCACCGGGACACCATCGGGTACCTCGTCCAGTTCCTCGACGAATATCGCGCCCAGTTTCTTCAATTCGTCCACCACATAGCGGTTGTGGACGATTTCGTGCCGGACATAGACGGGTGCACCATATTTTTTAATCGCCAGTTCGACGATTTTTATCGCCCGGTCGACGCCCGCACAAAAGCCGCGCGGCGCTGCCACAAGCAAGTCAATCTGCCGTTTTTTCTTATCCAAATGAATCATGATCAAGTCCTTAGGGAATAACTGCAGCGGCGAAAAGCCCGTCCGTTCATCTTATGGACGGTTGCACCGGATTAAAGGCACAGATAAGGGTTGCGGGATTTTTATCGATACACATGAAGCCTATGTGTGTTGCCCCTGATCAAAGGCAAGGATTGAGAATGATGGCGAATGGCCGGTTGAAAAAAATAGTTTTGGCGGCGGTCACGGTTTTGGCTGTCAGCGGATGTGCAAGAGAAGGCGCGCTCGACGTCAGTTCAGGCGTCGGTGTCTCGGTTATCCGGACCGGTTGTCCTGCGGTCGCGGTTCCCGACTATACCGGCGACATTACCATTTTCGATCCGGTGAACAGCACCGATGCCAGTGCGATCGATGTGGTGGCGAACATCACCAATGTCCGGTCGATCTGCAACAGCGAAAGCGCACGGATTTATACCGAGGCGACATTTGACATCCGCGCCGTGCGGAGCCGTCCAACCGGCGCCCGCACGATCACCGTCCCCTATTTCTCAACCGTCGTACAAGGCGGCACCGCTGTGGTCGCCAAGCGGGTCAAAAATGTGACGCTGCAATTTGCCGACGGTGATTATCGTGCGACCGCTTCGGCCAAGGCCGGGGCCTATGTTGACGCGGCTGCCGCTCGTTTGCCGGAAGATGTGATTGAACGCCTGACCCGAAAGCGCAAGCCCGGCGACCCCGATGCCGCGCTCGATCCGCTGGCCGACCCGGCCGTCAAGGCTGCCGTTGCGCGCTCTTCTTTCGAGCTGCTTATCGGTTTTCAGCTTACCCAGGCGCAGCTACAATATAACGCCACCCGATAGGGTAGCCTGAATTGACGAATAATCGCGCCTGATCAATCCGGGCCCTTTTTCCTATGACGAATTGAGCCAATCATGCTGTTCCAGATTTTTCAGAAACATATTGATGCTATTTTGGATGAACTGACCGAAGCGGACGTTTTGCCGACCGGGATTGACCGCTCCAACGTCACTCTGGAGCCGCCCCGCGACCCTTCGCATGGTGATCTGTCGACCAACGCCGCCATGGTCCTGTCGAAGGCCGCCGGCATGAAGCCGCGCGATCTGGCCGGGAAAATCGCGGAAAAGCTTGGCGCGCTGGATGATGTGCAATCGGTGGACGTTGCCGGTCCCGGATTTATCAACCTGCGGGTCGCTGCCTCGGTGCTGGTAGACGAATTGCGCGAAATCGCGCGACTGGGTCCGGAATATGGTCGGTCGGACAAGGGCGAGGGCATCACCGTCAACGTCGAATATGTATCCGCCAATCCGACCGGTCCGATGCACATGGGCCATTGCCGCGGCGCGGTGGTCGGCGATGCGCTGGCCGATTTGCTGGAGGCGGTCGGTCACAGGGTGATCCGCGAATATTATGTCAATGACGCCGGGTCGCAGGTCGACACGCTCGCCCGTTCGGCGCATTTGCGCTATCGCGAAGCGCTGGGCGAGAATATCGGCGAGATACCCGAAGGACTGTATCCGGGCGATTATCTGAAGCCGGTTGGTGAAGCGCTGGCCACCGAATTTGGTGAAAAGTACAAGGATGCCGTGGAATCGCAATGGCTGCCGATCTTCCGTAAAGCCGCTGTGGCCGGGATGATGGACATGATCCGCTCCGACCTCGCCCTGCTTGGCATCAGGCTGGATGTATTCTCCTCCGAAGCGGAACTGCACGACGCGGGCAAGGCGGATGCTGCAGAGGCGGAGCTGCGGTCGCGCGACCTGGTCTATGACGGGGTGCTCGAACAGCCCAAGGGCAAGGTGATCGAGGACTGGGAAGCGGTCGAGTTGCCGCTGTTCCGGTCGACGCAATTTGGCGATGATCAGGACCGCCCGATCAAGAAATCAGACGGCAGCTGGACCTATTTTGGCGGCGATCTGGCCTATCATTTTCAAAAAGCACAATCAGCAGACGAACTGATCGATATATGGGGCGCCGATCACAGCGGCACCGTCAAGCGAATCAAGGCGGCGGTCGCGGCGCTGACCGGAGGCAAGACCAAATTTGATGTGAAACTGGTCCAGATGGTCCGCCTGCTGCGCAACGGCGAGCCGGAAAAAATGTCCAAACGCTCCGGCAATTTTGTCACCATCGCCGATATGGTCGACGAAGTCGGCAAGGACGCGGTGCGCTTTACCATGCTGATGCGCAAAGCCGATGCCCAGATGGATTTCGACTTTGCCAAGGTGATGGAGGCCTCGCGCGACAATCCGGTCTTCTATGTCCAATATGCCCACGCCCGCATCCAGTCGACCCTGCGCAAGGCCGCCGATGAGGGGATGGTGCCTTCCGCCGACTGGCTCGACCGCATGGGCGAAGAGGAACTGGACCTGATCAAGATGGCCGCGCAATTCCCGCGGATCATCGAATCGGCAGCGGCCTCGCGCGAACCGCATCGAGTCGCCTTCTATCTTCACGACCTCGCAGCGGCTTTCCATGCCTTTTATAATCTCGGCAATGACCGGCCTGACAAGCGGATCATAATGGTTAACGACCGGGAAACCACATCGGCAAGGCTTTTCTTAGCCAAAAATATCGGGCAGACTATCAGAAACGGTCTTGCCCTGATGGGGGTCGAGGCCGCAGAATCGATGTGATCGGCCCCTTGGCTTATGGAGTGTAAAATGTCAGACACCACCCGCGATAATCTTGATCTGGACGACGAAGATCGTCTGCCGTGGCTGGAATCGGCCGAAGATTATGACGATGACGGAGAGTATTCCCCGCTCCGCGTGGCGCTGTTCATCGGTGCCGGCCTGTTGCTGCTGGCGGCGATTGTCGGCGGTATCTACTGGCTGCAGAATCGCGATGCCGGCGGACTCGATGGCGACGGTGAACTGATCGCCGCTCAGGAAGGCGACTACAAGGTCCGCCCTGATGATCCGCAGGCTCGACAATTCGAAGGCGAGGGCGATGCCAGCTTCGCGGCCAGTGAAGGCAAGGAAACGCCCGCCCAACTGGGCAATGCCGTTGAAACCGAAGCGCCGATCCGCAAACCTGATGCCGGGCCTGCCGCAGACGGCGCGGGAACGGCGTTGGTCCAGCTGGGTGCCTTCAGCTCGGCCAGCCTCGCGGACAGCAGCTGGGCGGGTTACGCGCGGCGGTTTGAATCGGTCGGGGCACTGCCCAAAAAAATTCTCCCCGGCACGGTCGAAGGCAGCACTATTTACCGACTGAATGCGGTCGCGCCAAGCTATGAAGCGGCCCGGCAATTGTGCAACAATCTGAAGGCCGCAGGTGAAAGCTGCCTCGTCGTTCGCTAGTTCGGGACGATATATGGTTGAAGCGCTGTGGATAACGGCGCTTTCACCTTTACCCCGCTCTGAAACGGCGCAAGTATAAGATATGTTGCGTGAGAAAAAATTCCCATGGCTATGACACCGGCGGTATTTGGATTGTCGGGCCTCAGCCTGACCGCCGAAGAGCAGGCGTTTTTCCGGGATAGCGATCCGGCGGGCTATATCATCTTTGGCCGCAACATCGAAAACAGGAAACAGTTGCGCGCGCTCACCGATGACCTGCGCGCGATCCACGGCCGCGATGATCTGGCGATCCTGATCGATCAGGAAGGTGGTCGGGTGGCGCGGATGCAGGAACCGGTCTGGCCAAAGTTCCCGGCCGGGGAAATATTCGACAAGCTCTACGACATTGCCCCGGCGACCGCGATCGAGGCGGCCCGTCTCAACGCCCAGGCGATAGCCGTCACCCTCAGCGAAGTGGGGATTACCGTCGATTGCCATCCGCTTCTGGATGTGCGCCAGCCCGATGCCGACAATGTCATTGGTGATCGCGCTCTCGGCAGCGAACCGATGCGGGTCGCCGCTCTCGGCCGTGCGATCCTCGATGGCCTGCAGCGCGGCGGGGTGGTCGGTGTGGTCAAGCATCTGCCCGGCCATGGCCGCACCAGCGTCGACACCCACAAGGCCTTGCCGACGGTGACCGCCAGCGACGAGGAACTGCAACGGGATCTGGCCCCGTTCCAGGCGCTGAACAAGGCGCCGATGGGCATGACCGGACATTTGCTGTTCACCGCCTGGGACGCTGAGAACCCTTCGACGCTCTCGAAAACCGTCATTCAGGACATCATCCGCGACCGGATTGGCTTTGACGGCCTGCTGTTCACCGACGATCTCGACATGGAAGCGCTGTCCGGAACCGTGCCGGAGCGGGCCGAACGGGCCCAGATAGCGGGATGCGATATCGCGCTCAACTGCTGGGCGAAGATGGAGGACATGACCGGAATTGCCGATCGCCTCGCGCCGATGTCGGAAAAAACCCGGCGGCGGCTGGAGCGGGCGATGGCGAGGATCGCGGACACAAAAAATGCCGGTTCCGCAGATGAATTGGCCGCGCTGCTGGCCCGCCGCGATGAACTGATAGCGGCAGCGGCATGAGCGACGATCCGCAATCCGAAGGTTTCTTTTTTCCTCCTGAGTCGACTGCCTCTGACGAGGACACGCTGACGCTGAATATCGATGGCTGGGAAGGTCCGCTTGATCTTCTGCTCGCCCTGGCCCGCAACCAGAAGGTGGATTTGCGCGAGATTTCGATTCTCGAGCTGGTTCAGGAATATCTCAAATATATCGCCAGCGTCCAGACGCTGCGGCTGGAACTGGCAGCGGACTATCTGGTGATGGCGGCCTGGCTGACCTATTTGAAATCGGGTCTGCTGTTGCCCCGCGATCCGGAAATCGATCCCTCGCCCGAAGAACTGGCGCTGCGCTTGCAGATGCGGCTGGAACGGCTGAACGCGATGCGCGAATCGGGTTCCCGATTGCTGGCGAGGGACCGGATCGGCCGCGACGTGTTCATGCGTGGCGCGCCGGAAGGGCTGCGGGTGGTAAAGGACCGGCGCTGGCAGGCGGAATATTATGACCTGATTGCCGCTTATTCCCGGGTAAAGATGCGTAGCGCACCGGCGATCCATATCGTCAGGCAGCGAATGGTGATGACCCTCGAGGATGCGCTTGCCCGGGTATCGCTGATGCTCGGCGAAGCGATCGACTGGATGGACATCCGGCATTTCCTGCCCCCCGGTGCCCCGCCCGAACTGCGCAAATCGGCTCTCGCATCCAGCTTTCTGGCAACATTGGAACTGGCCCGCCAGGGGAAGCTGGAATTGCAGCAGGAAGACAGTTTTGCACCGCTCAGAATCAAGGCGACGACAAATGGATGAACGTGACATGGAAGACACCAACCTGATCGAGCCGGATCCCGATGCCATGGATATCGGCAAGCGTGCGGTCGAGGCAACCCTGTTTGCCTCGGAAAAACCGATGACGATCGCCGATATCAAGGCTTATGTCGGTGAAGAACTCGACATTCGCGCGATATTGACGGATCTGCAGGAGGATTTTCAGCATCGCGGGATCGTGCTGATGAAAACTGGCGACCGCTGGCATTTCCAGACCGCACAGGATCTCTCTCACCTGCTGCGCCGCGAACGGTCGGAGCTACGCAAGCTCAGCCGCGCCGGCATGGAAACGCTGGCGATCATTGCCTATCATGAACCGGTCAGCCGCGCCGAAATTGAGGCGATCCGGGGCGTTCAGGTCGCGAAAGGCACGCTGGACGTGCTGATGGAAGCGGGGTGGGTGCGTCCGGCCGGCCGCCGCGAAGTGCCGGGCAGGCCGCTGATCTACGCAACCACTGCTGAATTTCTGACTCATTTCGGGTTGCAAAGCCGCAGGGACCTGCCTGGCTTGGACGAGCTGAAAGCCGCAGGATTGCTTGACCCTGTCGATCTCGTGCTCGAGCAAATGGAACTGGAAGCCGAAGCGGAATCGGAGACGGAAGCCGAGGGCGACAGCTCCGAAGCGCAAGAGTTTCCGGAGAATGATGGTGTTTTGCTGGAAAACGAGACCGAAAGCGCTTAAATAGGGTGCATAAGGAGAATATCGCATGCAACCGAGTGTTTGGCAGATTTTGATTGTAGCGGCGCTGGTGCTGATTCTGTTCGGTCGCGGCCGGATTTCCGAAATGATGGGTGATGTCGGCAAGGGCATCCGTTCCTTCAAGAAGGGCATTACCGAGGAAGAAGCAAGCGCCGCCGATCCTGCCCCCAAAATTGACAGCAAGACCGGAGACGCGTCGGTCGAGACCAGCAAGACAGCCGACAAAACGGTCGGTTGATCAGGCCGGCCTTCAGACCAGGGGCCGCATAGGACATGTTTGACCTTTCCATTTCCGAAATCGCGATTATCGCGATCATTGCCGTTGTCGTCATCGGGCCAAAGGAATTACCGCGCGCCCTGGCGACGGCAGGCAAATGGATGGCCAAGGCCCGCGGCGTAATGGCCAATTTCCGCACCGGACTTGATGCCATGGTCCGCGAAGCCGAGCTTCAGGAAATGGAAAAGAAATGGGCATCGGAGAATGACCGGATCATGAGTGAGTATCCGGCGCTGCCCGACGATGGCACTGCACCAGAGCCAAGGATGGAGCCGCTGGATGGATCGCCTGTGGACGGAGATACGGGCCATAATGCTGTCTCGCCGGATTCTGGTGACAAAGCAGCCGGTAATTGAAGGTGGCTGATGTTTCTATCCCGTGCGTGCTGAGCTTGTCGAAGCACCTCTCGCCCGGAAGCGCCCTTCGACAGGCTCAGGGCGAACGGTGTCCCTCGGTTAGCGAAATATCATGAACGATCAGAGCAAGCCCGATCTTGACGACAGCAAGGCGCCGCTGATCGAGCATCTGATCGAATTGCGCCAGCGACTGTTATGGTCGGTAGCGGCGCTGGTCGTTGCCTTTCTGGTCAGCATATTTTTCGCCGACGAGATTTTCGGCATTCTTGTCCAGCCGCTCACTGATGCCTTTCCTGCCGGCGAAGGCAAGCTCATCTATACCAAGCTTTACGAGGCGTTTTTCGTCGAGATCAAGGTGGCGATGTTCGCGGCCTTTTTCCTCGCCTTTCCGATCATTTCAAACCAGCTCTGGGCGTTTGTGGCCCCGGGCCTCTATGCCAACGAGAAAAAGGCCTTTCTGCCTTTTCTCATCGCCACGCCGTTGCTGTTCATGGCTGGAGCATCGCTGGCCTATTTCATCGTCATGCCGACCGCATTCCGGTTTTTTCTGGGGTTTGAAGGAACGGTTGGCGGCCTGCAACAGGAAGCCTTGCCGGCTATGGGCGATTATCTCTCGCTGGTGATGCAGTTTATTCTGGCGTTCGGCGTCTGTTTCCAGTTGCCGGTGCTGCTGCTGTTGCTCAATCGGGCCGGCATCGTCAGCCGACAGCAGCTGAAGGGCATGCGCCGCTACATGATCGTCGGCGCCTTTGCGCTGGCCGCGATCCTGACCCCGCCGGATGTCGTGTCGCAGCTGATGCTCGGCATTCCGCTGATCCTGCTCTACGAGGTCTCGCTGCTGATCATGTGGTTCACCGAGCGCAAGAAGCGCGAAATAGTCTCGTCCTGATCGGGTTAATGACTCAATTCCGTTAGCCGTGCCTTGTCGAACGACGCCTCTCGGACGAGAAGCGCCCTTCGACAAGCTCAGGGCTAAAGGCTCTTAGTCAATGGCGTCTTGACCAGCCTCGCCAACCGACTCAATGTCCTTGCCGACACCTTTGACGGTCGCACAGGCGCTGAGCAGGAGCATGGAAGAAATCAAGATTGCTACGGTAATTTTCTGCATTTCAATATATCCTAAAAACTGAATTTTGCGCTGATACGAATATCACGACCGGACAGCGGTACATAGTCTTTAGTGAACGAGGCATGACGACGGGCGGTCACATCGAATATATTATTGGCCGAGGCGAGCAGGGTGATATTGCCGCCCTTGCCAAAAGGACGCCATGCAGCGGAGGCGTTGACCATGGTGAAGCCGTCGGTCGGCGTTTCGAAAGCAGCAACCCTGTTCTGGCTGGCCGACCATTCGAGTTCGGCGCGCAGGTCGAGATTGTCGCTGTTTGCTTCAAGCCCGCCGAGCAGACGCAGCGGCGGGATGCGCGGGATGGGGCCACCACCGTCGCTGATTGTGGCGCGCACATAGTCGGCCACGCCATCGGCGACAAAGTCAAACATGCCAGCCCGCGCAAATATCACCGACGCCGATGCTTCCAAGCCATAATAGGTCGCATCGCGCTGCAAATATTGGAACACCGGCAGGCCGTCTTCCTCCGCTCCCGTTTCCGCCTCGAAAATATAGTCGTCAAACAGATTGGCATAGATAGTTGCGCTCAGCTGGATATCGTCGCTGTCCCAGCGCGCGTACAGTTCGCCGCCCCAGCTTTTCTCGGTGGTGAAGTCGGGGTTGCCGATCTCAAACGCCTGGGTCGCGATATGGGGGCCATTGGAAAGCAGTTCCTCCGCCGATGGTGCACGTTCGGATCGCGAGAGATTCGCGCCGAATTTATACGCCGCTCCATCCGGCGCATAAGCCAGGCCAAGAGCACCGGAGACCGTATTGAAACTGCGGTCGAAATTGACGATATTTGCAGAAATCGCGGTCTGATCGAAGCGCACGGCGCCTTCCAGTTCAAGATCACCGAGATCAGCTTCCTGCACGGTAAACAAGGCCCAGCTTTCGATGCTGTTTTTAGGCACAAAGGCTTCCGCTCCAATCGCATTGAAATCGCGGACCAGCAGCTGCGATCCGATGACCCCGCGCCAGGTACCATCGCCCACCGGATGTTCGGCCTGCACGAGTTCTGCGCGGGCTTCTATTCCGGAAACCGAAAAAATTGTACCGGTTTCGTCGCCCTCAAACTCGGTATGCTGATAGTCCGAATAGCCGGCACGGAAGTTCAGCGCTTCGAAAAAACCGCCGATATTCACGCCGCCGCGCAAATCGGCCCGGACCTGTTCGAGGCCAATCGTCACCGGCCCTTCTTCCTCCTCGGTTTCCACGGCCTCATCATGCGCATGACCCGCTCCGGGACGCGTGGGAATGCCATAGTTGGTGTCATAATAGCTGACCGAAAAGCCGAGATTGCCACCATCGTCGATATAGGCAACCCCCGCTCCGGCGGTATCCGTCCGGCTGGCGGTGTTGGGCACAATGCCGGACTGGTTGGCGATATCAGTCAGTTCTGCCGCTTCATCAGGATGTCCTTCCTCAAGCTCCTCTGCCGCGTCGGCCAGCACATCAGCGCGCAATGCAGGCGACAGAACAAAGCCCGGCACCCGCACATCCCCGGTATCGCGGAAGCTGCCGTCGGCATGGATTACCAGTTTGGGGGTCAGCGGGACATCGACCGATCCGGCGATACTCCAGTCATCCGCTGCGCTGCCGTATCCGCCGATCGAGTCGACATGGACCGCGTCGTCTGGAATATCGCGGGGAATGCGCTTGTCGATGATGTTGACCGCTCCCCCGATCGCATCGCCACCAAACAGCAAAACGGCCGGGCCGCGCAATATCTCGACTCGCTGGGCGGTCAGCGGATCAATCGTCACCGCGTGATCGACCGAGGTATTGGAAGCGTCGAGCGCGCCGATGCCGTCGGTCAGCACCCGGACCCGTGGTCCCTGGAAGCCGCGCAGCACGGGACGCGATGCGCCGGGAGAAAAGGACGTCGAAGACACGCCGGGCAGGCTGGTCAGGCTGTCACCGATCTGGCCGCGCAGGTCTTCCGCCAGATCATCGCCCGTCAGCGCCGAGGTCCCGGCCAGCAGGTCGAGCCGGTCGACATAGGGGGCGGTGACGACGATCATGTCATCATCGTGGAAATCATCAGACAGTCCGCCGCTGCGCTGCGCAGGGGGATCGCTTTGCTGGGCAAGGGCCGGTGAGGCGGGCAGGGACAGGATTGCGGCGGAAATCAGGAATTTTCTGTGGTACACTATGTTCGCTTCTACGCTGGGGGATGGAACTGACAGTCAGATAGGTGTAATGATATGACATATCAATTGCTAAAATGAGTCGAGTCGTCAAAGCGATGCATATTTGCTATAAACCGCACTCCAATGCAGAGGAGAGCGATGATGGCAGACTGGAAAGAAGAGGGGTATCACAGCGTCACGCCCTATATCACGGTTGATGATGCAGCGGCGGCGATAGAATTTTACAAAAAGGCCTTTGGCGCGACCGAACATCTACGCCTGCCGATGGGTGACAAGATCGGCCACGCCGATATTTTGATCGGCGACAGCCATGTGATGCTGGCCGACGAATTTCCCGATATGGACAAGCTTGGCCCGCACAAGCGCGGCGGCACGACGACCAGCCTGATGGTCTATGTTCCCGATGTCGATGCCGCCTTTGCCAAGGCCATCGCCGCGGGTGGCGAAGTCGTGCGCCCGGTGGAGGATCAGTTTTACGGCGAGCGGTCCGGCTGGCTGAAGGATCCCTTCGGCCACGAATGGACCCTGTCGACCCATATCGAGGATGTGTCGGAAGAGGAAATGGGCCGCCGGATGCAGGAAATGATGGCAGGCGAGGGCGCTTAGATTATCATATTTCCTCCCCGTTGCGCAGCAATGGGGAGGTGGCAGCCGGAACGGCTGACGGAGGGGCCCCTCCACCACGCTGCGCGCGGTCCCCCTCCCCAAAGCTTTGCTTCGGGGAGGAAATATTGCCGCTTGCGCCCTCGCGGCAATCCCAACATAACCACCGCCATGACCTTCACCAAAAAAATCCTCCTCCTCGGGTCCGGCGAACTGGGCCGGGAATTCACCATCTCCGCCAAGCGGCTCGGGGCCTGTGTCATCGCCTGCGACGCCTATGACGATGCGCCGGCGATGCAGGTGGCGGATGGCCGCGAAATCTTCTCGATGCTCGACGGCGCAAAATTGCGCGCGGCGATTGAAAGGCACCAGCCCGACCTGATCGTGCCCGAGGTCGAAGCGATCCGCACCGAAATACTGGCAGACATGGAGTCCGAGGGTTTCCATGTGGTGCCATCGGCCCGCGCCACCCGGCTGACGATGAACCGCGACGCGATCCGCGATGTCGCGGCGCAGGACCTGGGCCTGACCACCTCACGCTATCATTATGCAGAGAGTTTTGAAGAGGTCGCCAGCGCGGCGGAGGATATCGGCTATCCGCTGGTGATCAAGCCGGTGATGTCTTCCTCCGGCAAGGGGCAGAGCAAGGTCGATAGCGAAGCCGATCTGGAAAGCGCCTGGAACCATGCCGTTTCCAATATGCGCGGCGACCGGGCGCGGGTGATCGTCGAGCAATATATCGATTTTGATTATGAGATCACCCTGCTGACCGTGCGCACAAAAGATGGTGTGCACTTTTGCCCGCCGATCGGTCACCGGCAGGAACGCGGCGATTATCAGGAAAGCTGGCAACCCGCTGCGATGACCGATGCGGCGCTGGCCACCGCGCAGGATATGGCGCGCAAGGTCGTCGAAAATCTCGGCGGCGGTGGTAAGGGCTGGGGCCTGTTCGGGGTCGAGTTTTTTGTCACCAAATCGGGTGAAGTCATCTTCTCCGAACTCAGCCCGCGGCCGCATGACACCGGCATGGTGACCTCGATCAGCCAGAATCTCAGCGAATTCGACCTCCACGCCCGCGCCATCATGGGCCTGCCGATCCCGCATATAGCGCTAACCGCACCAGCCAGCGCCAGCGCGGTAATCCTGGCGGACCGCGACAGCGAGCAGTTTGAATTTACCGGCGTGGCGGAGGCTCTGGCGCTGGGCAGCGAAGGCGCAGAAACGGATGTGCGGATATTCGGCAAGCCGGTGACGCGGCCTTATCGGCGGATGGGCGTTGCCTTGGCGACAGGGGCGGATACGGACGCCGCGCGGGCATTGGCGAAGGGGGCGGCCGATGCGGTTGGGATTGATTATGGGTGATCGTTAGAATGTCCGTTCCGTTCGCTTAAACGGATTTTATTAGTGAAGCTCCGAAACTGGTTTGTGGAGCTTTCGGCCGGGAGAACCAAATATGCGCGCTTTGAAATGGGGGCTTGGCATAATCGTCACGGCCGTGATGGTTTTTTTCCTGATTTTCTTGCCATGGAAGATGTCGTTTGCTGTCCAGACACCAGTCGAAGGAACACCGGTTGATCAGGGGCTGGTGTTTGAATCTGTAGTGCTGGCACCATCCGACCAAAAGATTGAACTTGCCGGTTGGTGGATACCTTCGGAGAATCCCAAGGCTTCAATCCTGTTCATCCACGGAGGCAATGGAAACAGGACGGATCCCAATTTCGGCACACTAGCCTTTTACAAAGCACTACATGATCGCGGATATAATATACTCGCTATGGACCTGCGCAATCACGGGGCTTCCGGCAAATCGGCGACTGGACGCCTGACCTTTGGCAGAGAAGAGAAGTTCGATGCCGCTGCTGGCGTCGCTTGGATAAGGGAGAAGCAACCGAACATCCCCTTGCTGGCTACAGGAATTTCAATGGGCGGCGCAACGGTCATCCATATGGCAGCAGCAGGAATCAAGACAGATGGACTGATCTTGATCGATCCTATTTTGAACAACCGGGATGTAATGACACGATCACTGCACGCTATTCTTGGTTGGCCAAAGGCCACGCTCGTCCCGACGGGTTGGGCGGCGCAAGTTTACTTTGCTGAAATCTATGGTTTGACTGATCCGGGGGTTGCTGCAGAGACGCTGGACACCCCAATTCTTCTTATCTCAGATGAATTTGATCCAGTCGCCAGAGTTGAATATGCACGTACACTTGCCGTGGCAAACCCTTCGGTGCAATTGCTCGTTATTCCAAAATCTTCCACAGACGGAGCTACCCTGGATCAAGGGCGGTGGGCAGGCCACATTACCGCATTTCTGCGTCAACCCGATACAGTGATGAACGCTATCGATGGATTTGTGGCTGGTTCAAAATTGAAATAATTGATGGTTTCTTCGCTCAAAGCACATCGTTTGCAAATGGCAATGCGAATCTTCTTGGGATGCAAACATTCGCCCTTCGTGGCTTCGCGTCTTCGTGCGACATATCTCTCCCTCCCTTCTCCCGTGAGGGAGAAGGATGTGCAGACTTGGCAGCTTGCTGCCTAGGCGTAGCTGGATGAGGGTGTTCTGCATCCTCGATGGTAGTACACCCTCATCCAACGCCGCCTAGCTTCGTTCCTCAGCAAGGCTTTGTATCCTTCTCCCTCACGGGAGAAGGGAAAGGACAGGGCTTCCCAATATCAAGTCAAACCGGCTGAGGCCTCAAACGCTTCGCCGCTTCTCGCGCAAACGGATTATTGTGCCTTTTCATCGACCGATTAAGGGGGCATGATGGGACGGTTATAAAGGAGAGTCCCATGACCACCCGCGACCAATTCGGAGCAACCACTACTGCGGACGAAGTGCTCGACGGCATCGACCTGTCCGGCAAGCGCGTGGTCATCACCGGGGGCGCATCCGGCCTCGGCAAGGAAACCGCCCGGGCGATGGCCGCCAAAGGCGCGCATATTGTCATTCCGGCACGGGATATGGCAAAAGGCGAGGCGGCGGCCGAGGAAATTCGGGCGGCAACCGACGGTGATAATATAGAAGTGATGGAGTGCGACCTCGGTTCGATGGCCAGTATTCGCGCCTTTGCCGATGCGTTTCTGGCCACGCATGACCGCATCGATCTGCTGATCAACAATGCCGGCGTGATGGCCTGTCCCTATGGCGAAACCGCCGATGGACTGGAGATGCAGTTCGGCACCAATCATATCGGCCATTTCCTGATGACCAATTTGCTGATGCCGGCAATCCTCAAGGGCGGTGCCTCGGGTGACAGCCGGATCGTCAATCTCAGCTCGCGCGGCCATCATTTGGACACCGTCCACTTCGACGATCTCAAATTTGAGAAACGCGAATATGACAAATGGGCAGCTTATGGCCAGGCGAAGACCGCCAATATCATGTTCTCCGTTGGTCTGGAAAAGCGGCTGGCTGGGAAAGGGGTGCATGCACTGGCGGTTCATCCCGGCGGTATCCAGACCAATCTGGGGCGTCACCTGACCGAGGAAGACATCGCCTTCCTGCGGAAACGAATGGAAGAAAATGCCGGTGAGAGCGCGGCGTTCAAGTCGGTGGAAGCGGGGGCCGCGACGACCTGCTATGCTGCCACTGCGCCGGAACTGGCAGGGAAGGGCGGTGTCTATCTCGAGGATTGTCACATCGCCGATGTCGATGACAATGATCCGACCGGTGGTGTGCGATCCTATGCGGTTGACCCGGACAATGCAGAAAAACTATGGGCCGTTTCTGAAGAAATAGTCGGCCAGAAATTTTCATTCTAGGTCTTACACCAGGATCAACCAAGGAGACTTCCCCACATGACCGCATCCCTCCTCCTCTACGGCTCACCCCTATCCCCCTTCCAGCGCAAGGTCGAAGCGGTTCTCGCGCTCAAGGGACTCGATTATGACTGCGAGGATGTCAGCGTCATGGACATGCCCGACTGGTATATGGAAATCAGCCCGCTCGGCCGCATTCCGTCCTTGCGCGACCGGGATATTGCCGCAGAGGGACCCGCCGGAACGATCACCGACAGCTCCGCGATTTGCGGCTATCTGGAGAAACGGCAGCCCGAACCGGCGGTCTATCCCGCCGATCCATTCGACCATGGCCGGGCGCTCTGGCTGGAAGAATTTGCCGACACCGGCATGGCGATGGTCGGCGGCATGGGTGTGTTCCGGCCGATCATCTTCAATCTCTTTCAGCGCAAGGAACCCGACCTCGATACAGCGCGCCAGACCTGGAACGAAAAATTGCCGCCGCTTTATGACTATCTCGAACAGCAGCTTGATGACCGTTCCCGTTTTTTCGGCGATACGATCACGATTGCCGACATAGCGGTCGCGAGCCAGATCGCCCAGACCGAGATGCTCGCCGGTCTGCCCGACAAGGCTCGCTGGCCGGCCCTGGTCGCGCATTATGAGGCGATGAAGGCGCATGACTGCTTTCAGCGCAACAGCGCAGGCTGCGGCAGGATACTCGCGAAAATCGTGCCGGAGAAATTCGATTTGAATATATAATGGCCCAGAGCATCCTTGTTCCCGGCTGATCAATCCCGGGTGTGCGCCATTTGCAAATGGCTCCAGGGAACTTTTCGGCCAATGAGTCGTATCTTTCAGACGAACTTTCCAAAATACTTTCCAAAACAAGGTGCACCATCATGACCGACAAAAGCAAAGACGGCCCCGCCACCACCACCGATGCCGGTATCCGTGTTCAGAGCGACGAGCATTCTCTGACCGTCGGCAGTGACGGGCCGATCGTGTTGCACGACCATTATCTGATCGAGCAGATGGCCAACTTTAACCGGGAACGCATCCCCGAGCGTCAGCCGCACGCCAAGGGATCCGGTGCCTTCGGTCATTTCGAAACGACGCAGGACGTTTCGCAATATACCAAGGCAAAGCTGTTCCAGCCGGGCGCGAAGACCGACGTCGCGATGCGCTTCTCGACCGTGGCGGGCGAACGCGGCAGCCCCGACACCTGGCGCGACCCGCGCGGTTTCAGCGTCAAATTTTACACCGAAGACGGCAATTTCGACATGGTCGGCAACAACACGCCGATTTTCTTTGTCCGCGATCCGATCAAGTTCCAGAATTTCATCCGCAGCCAGAAGCGGCGCGCCGACAATGGGCTGCGCGACCACGACATGATGTGGGATTTCTGGACGCTTTCGCCGGAAAGCGCGCACCAGGTCACCTACCTGATGGGCGACCGCGGCGTGCCGAAGAACTGGCGCGAAATGAACGGCTATTCCAGCCATACCTACATGCTGGTCAATGCCGAGGGCGAGAAATTCTGGGTGAAGTTCCACTTCCACACCGATGTCGGCGACGAGAGCGGCAACGCCCATCTGACGCAGGACGAGGCGGTGAAGAAGGCCGGCGAGGACAGCGACTACCACCGCCGCGATCTGTTCGATGCGATCCACAGGGGCGATCATCCCAGTTGGACGCTCAAATGGCAGATCATGCCCTATGAAGATGCGAAAACCTACCGGATCAATCCCTTTGATCTCACCAAGACCTGGCCGCACGCCGACTATCCCCTGATCGAGGTCGGCAAGCTGGTTTTGAATGAGAACCCGGTCGATTTTCATACCCAGATCGAACAGCTGGCCTTCGAGCCGAACAATATGGTTCCGGGTATTGGCCTGTCGCCCGACAAGATGCTGCTCGCCCGCGGTTTCGCCTATGCCGACGCCCATCGCGCCCGACTGGGAGTCAATTACAAGGAAATTCCGGTCAATGCGCCACGTTGTCCGGCACACAGCTATACCAAGGATGGTGCCGGACGGACGCAAAATGCCGTCGATCCGGTCTATGCCCCGAATTCCTACGGCGGGCCCGCCGCGCAGGCCTTGCCCGGACCGGAAGCCGGTCTCTGGCATGCGGATGGCGACATGGTCCGCTCGGCCTATACATTGCGCGAGGAAGATGACGACTGGAGCCAGCCCGGAACGCTGGTACGCGAAGTGATGGACGACGAGCAGCGTGATCGCTTTGTTTCCAATGTCGCCGGACATCTTGCCGATGGCGTCAGCGAGAAAGTCCTGCTCCGCGCGTTTGAATATTGGAACAATGTCGACACGAAAATTGGCGAGCGGATCGAAAAAATGGTCCGCGACAAGATCGGCGGCAAATCCGAAGCACCCGGCATGGCTTCAGCCAAGTCGATCAGCGGCTAAGTCTGACGCGAAGCCGCTCGGGAAAACGTTTTCCTGAACCGCAAAACTGCCGCCGCTGCCCGCCGGATTTTCCGGAACGATATACAGCGAAGGCTCAATCCTTCGCGCGGTTCTGATTCAGGGGCAGGCAAAATATCGCACGCCCGGATCGACCGTTGCCACCACCATCAAACCCGGCAGTTATGTAGGCGCATCAGGAGGGTCTGTTAAGCCATCCACGTGGGAAACGGCGTCTGAAAGTGTCGTCTATGTGCGCACTGATGGACGTTTGCAGGTCAGTCAGACGGGCATCCAAAACTGATCCGAAAACCTCCCCCCTCAAATCCCGGAGAACGAAAATGACAAAGACGATCCTTATCACAGGCAGCACCGATGGTATCGGACTGGAAACCGCAAAGATGCTGGTTCAGGCGGGCCATCATATCCTGCTGCACGGACGCGATGCGGACAAGCTGGCCGCCACGAAGAATTCGCTCAGGGAGCTATCTCACGGCGCGCATATAGAGACATATGTCGCCGATTTTTCGGACATGGCCGATGTCGCAGCGCTGGCAACAGCGGTGGCGGAGAAGCACGACACGCTTGATGTGCTGATCAATAATGCCGGTGTTTACGGCACTCCCGACCCCGTTACAAGCAGCGGGCTGGATGTACGTTTTGCCGTCAATACGATTGCGCCCTATTTACTAACCCGGAAACTGCTGCCGCTGATGGGCACGCAAAGCCGCGTGATAAATCTTTCCTCCGCAGCCCAATCGCCTGTTGATAGGAACGCGCTGGCCGGAAAATCCCGACTACAGGACGGTGCGGCTTATGGGCAAAGCAAACTTGCACTGACCATGTGGTCCCGCTGGTTGGCGCAGGAGCTGGGATCGGATGGTCCGGTCGTGGCCGCGGTCAATCCGGGATCGTTTCTCGGCACCAAGATGGTGAAGGAAGCCTATGGCTCGAACGGCAACGATATTGGTATCGGCGTCGATATCCTGACCCGTGCCGCGTTGTCGGATGAATTTGCGGGCGCATCCGGGCAATATTTTGATAACGACCGGGGCCAGTTCGCAGCGCCGCATCCCGATGCGCTCAACCCGCAAAAATGCAAAGCGGTTGTTGAGGCCATAGAAGCTATATTGGAAGGAAACCAATCGTGACCATAGCCGTTACCGCCGCGTCCGGACAACTGGGAAGTGAAATTGTGCGAGCGCTTGTTCGCATAGGTACAGACGAGCCTGTTATCGGTCTTGCGCGCACTCCAAAGAAGGCGGAAGACCTGAATACCGAAGTTCGCGCCGGTGACTACACCAATCGCGATCAGCTGCAACGGTCCTTGTGCGGTGTCGGTACAGTGCTGCTGGTGTCCGGCATGGCGGCGCCCGAGGAGCGTATTGAGCAACATCGCAACGTCATCAACGCTGCCAAGGCTGCTGGTGTGAAAAAGATCGTCTATACCAGCATTCAGGGCGCCGAAGAGGGCACTGCCTTCTCGCCCATCGTGCAAAGCAATCGCCAGACCGAGGCTGATATTCGCGCGAGCAGTCTGGACTGGGTAATTGGCCGCAATGGCATCTATATCGAGCCGGATGTCGAATATATCGACAAATACAAGGCCGCAGGCGAAATCGCCAACTGCGCCGGAGACGGCAAATGCGGATACACTACCCGGCCAGAACTTGCCCATGCCTATGCCTGCATGTTGTCTGATCCAGAACACAACGGTCAAACCTACAATTTGCACGGTGAACTACTCACCCAATCGCGGCTTGCAGAATATTTGAACCGGACATTCGGAACACGGCTCCGGTATCGCGCGATGTCGGTCGCCGAATATCGCGAGGAACGTGTCGCGGAACTGGGGCAATTTATCGGAACCGTCATCGCCGGAATCTACGAGGGTATCCGCAATGGCGCGCTCGACAATAGGAGTGATTTTGAAGCGGTGACCGGCAGACCTCACCAAAGCTGGGATGACTATTTCCGGTCGCTTGAGACTTGATTGCAAAACCGAATTTAAAGGAGAACATCATGACCAAACAACCTGGAAAAATGGCCCTGTCGCTGCTCCTGCTCGGGGTCGCTGTAACCGTCCAACCACAAATGGCGATGGCGCAGGAAAGTCAGGCAACACAGGCGCTCAAGGCGCAAACTGTCGAACTGCGCAAAGACATGGTTCGGGTCGGCGATGACGTTTACACCGCCGTTGGTTATTCGCCCGCCAACATCTCGATGATTGTCGGGGATAGGGGGATCATCATTGTCGATACCGGGATGGCACCTGCACATGCGGCAGATGCTCTGGCCGATTTTCGCAAGATCAGCAGTCTTCCGGTTGCGGCGATCATCTATACCCACGGTCATGGCGATCATAGTGGCGGGACCGCTGTATTTGCCGAGGGCGCAAACCCGCAAATCTGGGCGCGTTCCAATTTCGGATCCGAAGGAAACGCTTTCGCCTCGGCAGGCCTGACGATCCAGAGTAAGCGCGGCGCGCGGCAGGCGGGGTTTAACCTGCCGGCCGAGCAGCGGATCAATGTCGGCATTGCGCTGCCTTTCAAACCCGCGCAAGGCGGAAGCGTCTTTGCAGAAAATGAAACCGTCGCACCAACCCACACATTCTCCGAGGCGCGCAAGAGCATCGAGGTCGCGGGCGTCAAAATCGATCTGGTCGCGGCACCGGGCGAAACCGCAGACGGTCTCTATGTCTGGTTGCCGGAGAGCAAAACCCTGTTTAGCGGCGACACATTTTATGGCTCATGGCCCAATCTTTATGCCATTCGCGGCACCCAATATCGCGATATCCGCGCCTGGGCCGAAACAGATGACAGGATGGCACAGGAGGGCGCTGAATATCTCGTCCCCGGCCACACAACTCCAATCATCGGCAAGGCTGCGGTCTCTCAGGCACTGATCGATTACCGTGATGCCATCGGTTTCGTTTTCGACAAGACGGTCGAAGGGATGAACAAAGGGCTCACCCCGGACGAGCTGGTTGACTATGTCAAATTGCCGGAAGAGCTTGCATCAAAACCCTATCTGCAGGAATTCTACGGAAACGTGGAATGGGGCGTGCGGTCCATCTTCAACGGATATCTTGGCTGGTTTGATGGCAACCCGACCAACCTCTTCTCGCTCGCACCCAAAGAAGAAGCAGAGCGCATCGCCACGCTTGCCGGTGGCCGAGAGGCCTTGTTCGGCAAGGCCCGAAATGCCTTGACGAAAGGCGATTATCAATGGGCCGCAGAGCTTGGTGACCATCTGATCGCTCTTGATCCCTCATCGCCGGAGCCAAAACTCCTGAAGGCTGATGCACTCACGGGAATTGCGGAGAATCTGCTCACCGCGACCGGGCGCAATTATTTGCTCACTATGGCGATGGAATTGCGATCTGCTGCCAAAGCCGATCAGGATCCATAGACGTTGATCATCAATGTCGGCTTGCCAACTTTTCAATGCTGGAAGCCGAAATTCAGCTTTCCACCCAGTTTCGTCATTCGACTGATTGGATGGAAAATGAAAGCGGCCGGTCAGCAACCGCCCCAGAAGTGGGCATGGAACTTACAGGAATCGCATCCCGAAAGCGGCTCTATTCAACAGCTTCGCAAGCAGAGGGAGGACGTAATCACGGGTTAGTGGCGCTAGGTTAACATCGGCTTGCATAGCGGGGTCTACCCATCGGTATTCTTCTATCTCCGCGTTCACTTTCACCTCCCCGCAGTATTCGAAGAGAAACATTTCAGCGTGGACCGAGGTATTTGGCTCGTTTGCGGCGATAGCGGAGAAATTGCCCCAAGATTTCAGTTCTTCTGGATTTGCAGTTACCGAGATTTCCTCTCGCAACTCCCGACAAAGCGTCTGTGTGGCTGTCTCACCCTGTTCGATCTTGCCACCAGGCTGCATAAATGCGTCCGTCCCCCTTTTTCTGACCAGCAAAGCACCTTTATGGTGATCGTAGACCGCAGCAGCTGCGATGCTAATGATCTCAGGTCTCATTCCTGTGCCATCCATTTGGGGCGCGTTCGGGGGGTCGCCATCATCATCTTAAATAATTCAGGAATGTTAGAAGAAATCGAAATTGTCCGCTGAAATTTTTCGTCTAGAAAATCGGCTTCGACCATGTTCTCGATCATCGCTGCAAGCGGATCGAAGTACCCATCGACACTGAGTACACCGCAAGGCTTTGAGTGGATTCCGAGTTGATTCCAAGTCCACTGCTCGAAAAGCTCCTCGAGCGTCCCTGCCCCGCCAGGCAGCGCGAGAAAGGCGTCGGCAAGGCTCGCCATTTTCTCTTTTCGTTGATGCATCGTTTCGACAGTATGAAGTTCGCTGAGACCTTTGTGAGCGATCTCGCTATCTACCAGCGTCTTCGGCATGACGCCGATGGCTTTGCCGTCAGCCCTCAAAACGCTGTCAGCTAGCACTCCCATCAATCCGACGTGCCCGCCGCCATAGATAAGCGTGATATTGGCAGCAGAAATAAACCGACCTAATTCAGCAGCTGTTGAGGCGTAAGCTTGACGTTTGCCGATAGACGATCCGCAGAAAACACATAGGGCGCGAATAGGGGAAACGACTTCCATCGTTCAGAAATAGCAGACTTCTAGCGCAGCGCCAACGGCAGACTATTTGACGCGCATACTGAAAACAGACCCTCCGTTTGCCGCCCACAGCAGAAATCCAAATACAGGTACTGAAAGACCGCACATAAAATGACTTTCCTACATCCTCTCCCGCAGGATAGAATATACCCCATGATAAATATCCGCCTTTTCGCACAGCAACTCGCCGGACAAGTGGTTTTCAGCCGCCAGTTCGGGGAAATTAGATTCCCCGATAGGGGGTGTGACCCGGTGTGACCCTGTTTGGACAAAGCCATGCTTTTTGTCGAACAAGCAAGCCCTTCTTGCGGTGCCCCCCCGGGATGCCTATTAAACTGTAATGACCATCATTCCCAATAGCCTCGCCCTCATCGGTAATACCCCGCTTGTCCGCCTTACTGGCCCGAGCGAAGCAGCGGGTTGCGACATTTTCGGCAAGTGCGAATTTGCCAATCCCGGCGCCTCGGTGAAAGACCGTGCGGCGCTGTACATCATTCAGGATGCCGAGGAGCGGGGCCAGCTCAAGCCCGGTGGCCGGGTTGTCGAGGGGACTGCCGGCAACACCGGAATCGGGATCGCGCTGGTTGCCAATGCCAAGGGTTATAAATCGACCATCGTCATGCCCGAAACCCAGAGCCGCGAGAAAATGGATACGCTGCGCGCGCTCGGCGCAGAACTGATCACGGTGCCGGCCGCGCCCTATTCCAGCCAGTGCCATTTTGTTCACCAGTCGCGCCGGATTGCGGAAGAAACCGAAGGCGCGGTCTGGGCCAACCAGTTCGACAATGTCGCCAACCGCCGCGCCCATATCGAGACGACGGCGGAGGAAATCTGGGAACAGATGGATGGCAAGATCGACGGCTTTACATGCGCTGTCGGCACCGGCGGCACGCTGGCCGGTGTCGGTATGGGACTGAAGGCGAAAGACGAAAATGTCACGATCGCCTTGTCCGACCCACACGGCGCGGCGCTTTACGAATATTATGCGCATGGCGAACTCAAGTCGGAGGGCAATAGCGTCGCCGAGGGCATCGGGCAGGGCCGGATTACCGGCAATCTGGAGGATGCACCAATCGACAAGCAGTACCGGATTTCCGACGAGGAAGCTTTGGTCTGGGTCGAACGGCTGCTGATGGAGGAAGGGCTGTGTCTCGGCCTGTCATCGGGGATTAATGTTGCCGGTGCGATCGCGCTCGGCAAGGAGCTGGGCCCGGGCAGCCGGGTCGCGACGATCCTGTGCGATACCGGTTTCCGCTATCTGTCCTCGCTCTACAACGCCGAATGGCTGAAAGAAAAGGGGCTGCCGGTGTTCCCGTGGCTGAACAATGATGGATAATCGGGAGCAGGACCGGGTCCGGCAGGATACGATGCAGCGTATCCAGGTGGGCGTGATTGGCCTGGCTGCTGTGCTGTTGCTGGTCAGCATCGCCAATTTCGTGATGCAGCGGGCGAGCGATGAACGAACGGTGATTGAAGAATTGCAGGGTGAAGGAGAGGGGGGACCCGCTCCGGTTGTTCGCAAACCGGACGAAAAACCGGCCGAACCCTTGGCCGAATTGGGCATCACGCCGGCACCGGTACCGGAAGCCGGGCAACCCGAGGTTCAAAAACCTTCCGCGAATCTGCCCGGGCAAACCGTGCCGGACCTGACGCCCGATCCAAATCTGGATTCCCCAATGGACCGGGAGCGAAGATAGTTGCCCGGTTTTTGGCAGACGGTCGCCTCGGCTACCGGGGCGCTATTGGCTTTGACGCAATGCACCGCTGCTGAATCGCCGCCCGAAAACCGGGAAACCAGGCCGCGCATCCAGCTTATGACCAGCCTGCCGCTGGTCTGGGGTGATGATGCTTCGATGGAATCGATCCTCTCCGGCGGGTCGGAACCGGCACCTATCTATCGCTACTGGCAGGGACAATATGACATGGCGGCTGTCGACAGTCTGGAAAATCTTGCCGGGGACGATCCGGATATCGTCATTCTGGCCCAGCCGCGGGCGATGGACCCGGCCGATCTGACAGTGCTTGACGCCTGGGTCCGTGCCGGCGGCGATGTCATCATCCTGACCGATCCGGATCTGCTCTGGCCGTCCGCCCTGCCGCTCGGTGACTCGCGCAGGCCGTTGGCCAGCGGCTTGCTCTCGCCGCTGCTCGGTCATTGGGGACTGGAACTGGTCGCTGCCGACAAGAACAGCGCTGCCGTGGATCTTGGTTTTGGCAGCTATTCCTTCGCCACCAGGGGGGTTGGCAAGCTTGAACCGGTGGCGGCAAGCGCGGTCTCGGACGTGCGCTGCAAGACCAGCGCGGCTGATTTTATCGCCCGATGTTCGGTCGGTCTGGGACAGGCTTCGATCGTCGCGGATGCAGATTTCCTGAATGCGGCGCTCTGGCCGGAGCCGGACCGGCGGTCACCGCAGAATAGCGGGGCTGGACGGTTCATCGATTCTCTGGTGCAGGACCATATTGACGGCGGCGGCATGGAAAAATGAGGATATTTACGCTTTTCCAGACACTAAGCACGCGTGCTTCAACCGGAAAATGAAAGTGCCAAAAATTAAAATACAGATAATTCAATAGGTTGAATATTTCTACCCATAAAATCCCGTAAAATCCCCTTTCCTCCCTGGTCTTCCCCTGATAACCCTGTTGCATTATCGGGGTATTCTTCCTGTCCGGGATACTGTTTCCGGAAGGGCGTGGAAAAGCGCGCTTCTGAAGCGGGGAGACTATTGCCCCCGGTTTGGGTGAGGGACGTCCGCTGTGTCAGCTGCATATGCATATTCAGGCTCTGCAATATCGGCGATAGACGACAAGGGTCGCCTGTCCGTTCCCGCATTTCTGCGCAAAAACCTGGTCGAGAGCAGCGATGGTCGCACCCTTTGTCTCGGTACACATGAAAAATGGGATTGCCTCGTCGGCTTCGGCCTCAGCCGCAAGGCCGATATGCTCACCGAAATCGACAAGCAATGGGAAGCGGCGATCGCGCGGGGTGATTCGTTCGACAAGGATGCCGCCGGCGCGCGAAAATTCTCGTCCCTCCAGGATCTCAGCTTCGATGCCAGTGGTCGCTTCATACTCCCGACCCAACTGCGGGAAATCGGCCAGCTCGATAGCCATGTCCTGTTTCACGGAATCGGCACGACCTTCTGCCTCTGGAACCCCCAGGTATTGCTCGCCACGACCGACGACGTCCCGGTCGACCGGCGTCTGGTGGAGCATCATCTGAAAGAAGCGAGCCAGAAAGGCGGGGGGAAAGCGAAATGACACTCGCTGCGACCGCCCCCCATATCCCCGTCCTGCTCGACGAAGTGATCGACGCGCTCGCCATTGCCCCCGGCGAGACGCACGTCGATGGCACGTTCGGTGCCGGTGGCTATAGCGCCGCGATGCTCAGGGCAGGCGCGACTGTTCACGCCTTCGACCAGGATCCCGAGGCCATAGCCGCGGGCCAGCCCTTGGCTGACGACTCCGATGGCAAGCTGATCCTGCACCACGCGCTCTATTCCGAAATGGCGGACGTTCTGGTTGACGAAGATATTGACGGCGTCACGCTGGATATCGGCGTATCGTCGATGCAGCTCGATCAAGCCGAGCGCGGTTTCTCCTTTCAGAAGGATGGTCCTCTCGACATGCGCATGGCCCGCGATGGTGAAAGCGCTGCCGACTTTCTCAACGAAGCCGACGAAGAAACCATCGCCGACGTGATCTATCGCTATGGCGAGGAACGCCGGTCGCGGCGGATCGCCAAGGCGATTGTCGAAGCGCGGCCACTGACCCGGACGTCGCAGCTCGCGCAGGTGGTCAGGAAAGCGCTGGGCTATCGCGCCGGTGACAAGAAGGATCCGGCGACCCGGACCTTTCAGGCGATCCGCATCCATATCAATCGCGAACTGGGTGAACTCGAGGACGGCCTCGTCGCGGCAGAAAAACTGTTGCAACCCGGTGGTCGTCTGGCGGTGGTGACATTCCACAGCCTCGAGGATCGCATCGTCAAAAATTTTCTGCGGGATCGCAGCGGGCAGAAGTCCGCCGGATCCCGCCATCTCCCGCAAGTTAACGAAATACGGCCGGCACCCACCTTTCATAAACCAGCCAAAGCGGTGCGTCCGGCCGGGGCGGAGCAGGCCCTCAATCCCCGAGCCCGCTCCGCCACCCTCAGATCAGCGGTGCGGACAGACGCGCCCTCCGACGATGGGGGAGAGCCATGAAGCTGGCATTCAAGCGCCTCGAAGGTATGGGATGGCTCGCCCTGGTTTTTCTGGTGGCGATCCTGCTGTATCCGCTCTCGCTCAGCGTCGCGACGCTGCGCAGCGATCTCGCCCGGACCGATGCCAGGATTGTCGAAGTAAAAAAGGAAATCCGCTATCTCGAAACAGAGTTTGGCGCGCGCGCCAATCTGCGACAGCTAGAGGATTGGAACAAGCTCGAGTTCGGCTATGCATCGCCGGTTGCCGATCAATATCTGGATGGCGAGAGAGCGCTGGCAAATCTTGGCGGCAAGGACTTGCGCAAGCCAGTCCAGGTTGCGGTTCTCAGCTCGATGGACGGAATCAAGCCGGCTGGCATTATCGGTTCGGTTTTCGGCACCGCCAGAGCGCAAGCCCGGAATCCCGATGGCAGTGCGATCGGCAGCGATGCGAGTGTCGCGCGGCCGACCACAGCTGTGGGTGCGGCAGGTTTGCAAAACCGGACCACACGGGTGGCGCATCTGGAAGACAAGCTGCTGGATGACGGCCTCGTCCGCGATCTCGGACGCAAGGCGCTTGCCGAAAAAATCGAAAGCACGGCCGAATGACGACGCTTCTGGCCAACAGCAAGAAGGTGCAGTTTTCGGGAAAAGCCAAGGAAATAACCGCCAGTGCGCATTTCCGGCTCATGATATTGCTCCTGGTGTTTCTCGCCGCCTTCACGATCATCGTCGGCCGGTTGGCCAGTCTGACTATTTTGGAAGATGCCGCACCCTATCCGTCATCAAGCAGCGCTTTTGTTCCGCCGCGCGGCGACATTGTCGACCGCAATGGCGTCGCGCTGGCGCGAACGATGCGCGGCTATGCCGTTCGCGTTGTGCCGGCCCGGCTGCTCGGCGACAAGGAGACGCTGGCGCGACAACTGGCTGCGATCTTTCCGGACACGAGCGAGGCATATTTCATGGAGAGGCTCAGCGCCCTCCGCCCGACCTATCTTCGTCGCCGCGCTCTGCCCGAACAGGTCAAGCAGGTTCACGCGCTCGGTGAAATCGGCATCGAGTTTCCCCGCGAGAATGAGCGTCTCTATCCTCAGCGCGAATTGGCGGCGCATGTGCTGGGCTATGTCAATGCCGACGGCGACGGTGTGATGGGGATGGAGCGGGCGCTCAACACACGCCTCGCCGACAAGCATCTGCGTGCGATTCCCACGATATTGTCGATCGACAGCCGGGTGCAAGCCGCACTGGAAAGCGAGCTTCAGGACGCCATGATCACGACCCAGTCGCGCGGCGCTGCGGGGATCATCCTGGATGTCCAGACCGGTGAGGTGATGGCGCTGGCCTCGCTGCCGGTGTTCGATCCCAACAAGATTCGCAGGGAGTCGATGAAGCACCAGAATAACGAAGTGACCCAGAGCGTGTTCGAATTGGGGTCGACGTTCAAGCCATTGACTATTGCAGCGGCGCTGGACGCGGGTACGGTTACCGATCTCGCGGTTCGCTATAACGCGATGGAACCGATCAAGGTTGGCGGATTTACGATCAAGGATGACCATAGTCAGGGACGCTATCTGAATGTCCCCGAAACCCTGGTGCACAGTTCCAATATCGTCACCGCGCGGATCGCGGACAATCTCGGTCAGGAAGCCATGGAAAATATGTTCCGCCGGCTCGGTTTTGACGAACGGCCGCATATCGAACTGGTCGAGAGGGGTCATCCGATCTGGCCGCGAAACTGGGGACGGGTCACCAATATGACCGTCGCTTATGGTCATGGCATTGCGGTCACCCCGCTCCATCTCGCCAGTGCCTATGCGGCGCTCGTCAATGGCGGCATCTGGCGTCCGGCGACATTGCTGAAAGTGGAGCCTGGAAAGGAAGCCAAAGGCCGCCGCGTCTTCAAGGCAGCGACCAGCGCCCGGATGCGCCAGTTGCTCCGGATGATTGTGGCCGACGGCACTGGCCGCAAAGCCGATGCACCGGGTTTCCGGATCGGCGGCAAAACCGGGTCGGCCGAAAAGCCGTCGGAAGGCGGTTACAACAAGACATCGCTGGTTTCGACCTTTGCGGCTGCCTTTCCGATGGATAACCCGCGCTATATTCTCATCACCATGCTGGATGAACCCCAGGGATCGGCTGAAACCTCGTTTCAGCGTACAGCCGGTTGGACAGCAGCGCCCGTTGTGCAAAAACTTGTGCCCCGTATCGGTCCGATGCTCGGCATCATTCCCGATGAACATCGCGATGTCGATGTATCCGAGTTGACGCCGCTGCTCTGGAAGCCGAAGGCCACGCCCAAAGAGCAGAATCATGCAACTGAATAATCTGGTAACAGAATTGAGCGGAGAAGCGGGTGAGCAGATGGTCACCGGCTTTGCCATAGATCATCGCAAGATAGCGCCAGGCAATGTGTTTGGCGCTTTTCGGGGTGCGAAGTTCAACGGCGAAGATTTTATCGAATCGGCCGTTGCCGCCGGTGCCATAGCGGTCGTCGCCCATCCCGATGCACGGGTCGAAGGCATCGTGCACATTGCCGATGACGAGCCCCGGCGTCTGTTCGCCCAATTGGCGGCCCGCTACTTTACGCCAACACCGACCCATGTCGCAGCCGTGACGGGCACGAATGGCAAGACATCGACCGCTGAGCTCACGCGTCAGCTGTGGCGGATGGATGGTCACAACAGCGCATCGATCGGTACCCTCGGTGTGACAACGGCGGATGATCAGGTCAAAACGGGATTGACCACCCCGGATATCGTTACCTTTCTCTCCAACATGTCCGGCCTGGCCCGCGAAGGGGTCAGTCACGCGATTTTTGAAGCATCAAGCCACGGTCTGTCGCAATATCGGACCGAGGGCCTGCCCGTCCGGGTAGGGGTTTTTACCAATCTCAGCCGCGACCATCTCGATTATCATGGCGATATGGACAGCTATTTCGAAGCCAAGATGCGGCTGTTCGACGAGGTTGTGGCAAGCGATGGATATGCCGTCGTCTGGGCCGATGACGATCCCTGGTCGGGCAAGGCAATCCAGCGCGCGATGGATCGCGGGCTGGAACTGCTGACGGTCGGGGAAAATGGTTCCACGCTGCGATTGCTGTCGCAGACGCCGACCCAGCTGGGGCAGGTCCTGATGGTCAAGGCGCAGGGCAATACCCACCGGATTTCGCTGCCGCTGATCGGTGCCTATCAGGCCGCAAACATCCTCTGCGCGGCGGCCACGGTGCTGGCTACCGGTGGACAACTGGCCAGTATATTCGATCATATGCAGCGAGTGCAGCCGGTTCGCGGCCGAATGGAGCGTGCGGTGATCACCCGCGCCGGTGCGCCGGTTTACGTCGATTATGCGCACACCCCGGATGCCTTGCGCGCCGCGATCGAAGCCCTGCGGCCCCATGTTACGGGCAGGTTGATCACGATTTTTGGCGCTGGCGGCGACCGCGACAAGGGCAAGCGTCCTGAAATGGGCAGGATTGCCGTGACCATGTCCGATCATGTGATCGTCACCGATGACAATCCGCGCAGCGAGGACCCATCCGTCATCCGAGCGGAAATCCTGGCTGGAGCGACCGGTGCGGAGAACGTAACCGACCGCCGCGCAGCGATTGCGAGAGCGATAGATATGGCCGGTTCGCAGGATATCATTCTGCTCGCCGGAAAAGGCCATGAACAGGGCCAGATTGTCGGCGACCGGGTCATCCCGTTTGATGATGTCGAGGTGGCGAGAGAATGCGCCGGAGCGCAGTCGCTATGACCGCATTATGGACATCGGCTGCGATAGCAGAAGCGACTGACGGCAAGGCCAGCACCGCTTTTTCGGCGAATGGCGTCGCTTTTGATTCGCGTGAAATTGGTCCGGGCGATCTGTTCATCGCGCTCAAGGGTGAGCATAGCGATGGCCATCTTTACGTCGAGCAGGCCTATTCTTCCGGCGCTGCCGGCGCGATCGTCAGCCAGCCGGTCGACGGGCCCCATATACTGGTTTCTGACACGGCTCGCGCTCTGGATGCGCTGGGAAAGGCATCGCGGCTCCGCACGGATGCCAGGATCATCGGGGTAACCGGGTCGGTCGGCAAGACCGGTACCAAAGAAGCGCTATATGCCGCACTGGACCGCTGCTCTTTCGGCAAGGCGCATCGGTCGGTCAAGAGCTACAACAATCATGTCGGAGTACCGCTCAGCCTGTCGCGCATGCCGCAGGACACGAAATTCGGTATTTTCGAAATGGGCATGAATCACCCACACGAACTGTCTGCGCTGACTCGCCTGGTGCAGCCGCATGCTGCGATTATCACCGCGATCGCTCCGGCCCATATCGGCAATTTCCCGAACGGCGAAGAAGGCATTGTCGATGCCAAGGCGGAGATATTTGAAGGCCTGATGCCCGGCGGCACGGCAATAATACCGCATGACAGCCCCCATTATCAAAGGCTGCGGAAGAAGGCCGAGCGCCATGCCGCCCATGTGATATCCTTTGGATTTGGCGACGGGGCCGATGCGCGTGCGGTTGATGTGGTTGCCGCTCCCCGGGGCGGTTCGCTTGTCACGGCAAAACTCGGCGATCAAAGCCTCTGCTTCACGATCGCCGAGGCCGGGCGACATTGGGTCTCCAATTCTCTCGCCATTCTCGCGGCGGTGCGCGCGGTCGGCGGCGACCTGGCATCCGCGGGTCTGTCGCTCGCCGAAATGAGCGGCATTGACGGGCGCGGCCGCCGGCATCTCGTCTCGCTCAAATCTGGTGGCAAGGCGCTGGTTATCGACGAGAGCTACAACGCCAATCCGGCGTCGATGAAAGCAACCTTGCAGCATTTTGCCGTCGAGCCATGTAGCGGGAAAAAGATCCTTGTTCTGGGTGCCATGGGCGAGCTGGGCGAGCAATCGGTGCAGTATCACGAGGCGCTGGCCGACGATATTTTGCTCTGCGGAGCGGACGGGGTCATTTTGGTCGGCGAAGATATGGCACATACTGCCGCGAAACTGGAACAGGGCCTTGATCGGGGCGTGAAAATGTCACATGCCGCCAGCGCTTCGGAGGCGCTGTCCGAGGTCGCAAAGCTGATCGGCGACGGGGACGCCCTCTTGATCAAAGGTTCAAATTATCTGGGGCTGTCATCGGCGGTTTCCGCGCTGGTGAACGGGGAGTATTGATGTTTTATTTGCTGGCCCAATGGCTTGAATTCGAAGGCATATTAAATGTCTTCCGCTATCTGAGCTTTCGCTCCGGCGCTGCCGTATCGACGTCTCTGTTCATCGGTCTGTTGATCGGTCCCAAATTCATCAACATGCTGCGCATGCGGCAAGGCAAGGGGCAGCCGATCCGTGAGGATGGTCCGATCACCCACCTTAAAAAGGCGGGAACTCCGACCATGGGCGGCCTGATGATTCTGATTTCCGTGGTCACTTCACTGCTGCTGTGGATGGACCTCAGCAATATGTTTGTCTGGGCGTGCATTTTCGTCACGCTCGGTTTTGGTGCTATTGGCTTCATGGATGATTATGACAAAGTCCGCAACGCCAGTCACAAGGGCATTCCGGGTCGGGTCCGGCTGTTGCTGGAATTTGGCATTGCCGGTTTTGCTACCTGGCTGATTGTGCAGCAGATCGGCACCAGTCTCTACGTTCCCTTCTTCAACGACGTGCAGATAGATCTCGGCTATTTCTATATTCCCTTTGCGATGTTTGTCATTGTCGGCGCAGGCAATGCGGTGAATCTGACCGACGGGCTTGATGGCCTCGCCACCATGCCGGTGGTGATTGCCAGTGCGACCTTCCTGGTTCTGGTCTACCTGTCCGGCAATGCGGTTTTCTCCGAATATCTCGGCATCCCGTTCGTTCGTGGTGCGGGCGAACTGGCGATTTTCTGTGCCTGCGTGATCGGAGCCTGTCTCGCCTTCCTGTGGTTCAATGCGCCGCCGGCCGCGGTATTCATGGGCGATACCGGTAGCCTTGCCCTCGGCGGTGCCCTCGGCGCCATTGCTGTTTCCATTCATCATGAAATCGTGCTCGCAATTGTCGGTGGCTTGTTCGTGCTCGAAGCGGTCTCGGTCATTGTTCAGGTTTTCTTCTTCAAGCGCACCGGTCGCCGTGTGTTTCGCATGGCCCCGATCCATCACCATTTTGAACAGCTTGGCTGGTCCGAATCCACCATTGTGATCCGCTTCTGGATCATCAGTCTGGTGCTCGCACTCGCCGGATTGGCGACGTTGAAGCTCAGATGATTGTCTCTCCCGCCTTTGCCGGCAAACGATATGCCATCCTTGGACTGGCCCGTTCCGGCATGGCAGCGCTCGAAAGTCTCTTCGCCAGCGGAGCGGAGCTGCTCGCCTGGGATAACCGCGAAGAATTGCGCGATAGCGTGGCGGACAAGGCCGTTATCGCCGACCCTCTGGTATCGGACCTGACCGGCTATGACGCCATCGTCGTTTCTCCCGGCGTGCCGCTCAACGGCCACCCTATTGCGCGGAAGGCTGCGGCTGACGGCGTGCCGATCATCGGCGATATCGAACTGTTCGCCCAGGCACGCCATGCATTGCCACCGCACCGGGTTGTCGGCATCACCGGTACCAACGGCAAATCGACGACGACCGCGCTGGTCCATCATATTCTGACCAGTGCCGGCGTGCCGGCCGCGATGGGCGGCAATATCGGCCTGCCGATCTTGTCGCAGGAACCGTTGCCGGACGGCGGCGTCTACGTCCTTGAACTGTCTAGCTATCAGATTGATTTGACGCAAAGCCTCGACTGCGACGTGGCACTTTTGCTCAATATCAGCCCCGACCATCTCGATCGCTATGACGGGTTTGACGCTTATGCCGCTGCAAAAGCGCGCCTGTTCGACATGTTGGCATCCGACCATACGGCGATATTTGCCGGCACTGATGAAAAGACCCGATTGGCTCTGCACGGATTGCGCGATCTGGGGCGGGTCCGGAACATTATCGACACGAGTAGCCGGGAGATCTCGGGCCAACCGGACTGGCAGTCGCTGCAAGGACCTCACAATTTACAGAATGCCATAGCCGCCGTTGCTACGGTCGAGGCTCTGGGCATTCCGGAAGATCAATGGCGACCGGCGCTGGAGTCATTTGCAGGCCTGGCGCACCGCATGGAACGGGTCGTGGAAGCCAATGGTGTGCTGTTCGTCAACGACAGCAAGGCAACCAATCCTGCATCGACCGGTCCCGCGCTCGGGGCCTACCCGAAAATTCACTGGATACTCGGCGGCTTGCCCAAAAGTGACACGCTGACCGAATGCGAGCCCTTTTACCAGAATGTTGTCAAAGCCTATACTATTGGTGAAGCCGGTCCGCTGTTTGGAAAATTGCTGGCGGATGAGATTCCGGTGGAGTCCTGCGAAATGATGCTGACCGCGGTGCAACGGGCCGCCGCCAATGCCAAGCCTGGCGAGGTAGTGTTACTTTCGCCGGCCTGTGCCTCCTTCGACCAGTTTCGGGATTTTGAGGCACGCGGCGAATGCTTTCGTTGCGCGGTCAATTCGGTGGTCGAGAAAAATCTGGTTGGTACCGCGAACAGGGAGGCGACCCGATGAGTGCTTTGGAACAGATTCCCGGAGCCGCAAATCCCCAACCCGAAATCGCCGGGGGTCTGAAAAAGAAGCGCTTCCAATTGCAATCGCGGCTCGGGCGGAGCGACCGTTCCCCGCTCGCCATCTGGTTCTGGGAACTGGACCGGGTGCTGCTCGGGCTGATTCTCACTCTGGTGGCAATCGGATTGATCGCGGTTGCGGCGGCGTCGCCCGTCACCGCACTGAAACAAAGCACCAATGCGGTCACGCTCGATCCGCTCTATTATTTCTATCGTCAGCTCGGCTGGGTTGTCGTGGGCATCCCGCTGATGCTTGTGGTTTCGATGCTACCCAAGGCACAGGCCCGGCGCTTTGCGATTTTGGCTGCAATTGCTGCCTTGGTGCTGCTGTTCCTCGTCCCGATTTTCGGAAATACGGTCAATGGCGCACGGCGCTGGATTGGCTATGGCTTCGCCACCATCCAGCCTGGCGAGTTTCTCAAGCCGCTCTATGCCGTGACGCTGGCCTGGCTGCTGTCGCTCAGGGTCAAGGATCCGGCCTTGCCGGTGATTTCGCTCTCGGTCGTGCTGACCGGGATCATCGCGATCCTGTTGTTGATGCAGCCCAATCTCGGCCAGACGATCATTTTCTGCGGCATCTGGTTTGCCGTGATGACGGTGTCCGGACTGTCGGCGCGCCTGATCGCGGCAGTCAGCGTCGGGGGGATTGGCGGATTGGTCGCGGCCTATTTTTTCTATCCCGTGGCGGCCCAGCGGATCAATGCCTGGCTGTTCGGAGGCGATGAATTCGATCAGGTGATGTTCGCGCACAAGGCACTGACCGGGGGCGGTTTGCTCGGCACCGGGCCCGGGCTGGGTACCGCGAAATTCAAACTGCCTGAGGCGCATACCGACTATATCTTCTCCGTTATCGGCGAAGAATTCGGCCTGCTCGCCTGCATGGCCATTGCGCTCGTCTATCTCGCGATCATCGTCCGGGTTTTTCTTCGTCTCCTCGACGAGGAGGATAATTTTATCATTCTTGCCGTGTCGGGCCTGACGGCCCAGTTTGGCGGGCAGGCATTGATCAACATGGCGGTAAACCTGCAGCTCTTCCCGTCCAAGGGCATGACCCTGCCGCTAATCAGCTACGGTGGATCTTCACTGCTGGCACTTTGTATCGGTATCGGACTTTTGCTCGCATTTACGCGGCGGAACCCGTATCTTGACCGTTCACAATATGTCTCGGCCTGGCCCGAGCGAGGACGGATAGCGGTATGAGTTTTTCCAAACATTATGTGCTGGCGGCGGGCGGTACCGGGGGGCATATGATCCCGGCCTATGCGCTGGCCAGAGAACTGGTCTTGCGCGGTCACCGGGTGGCGCTGATCACCGATGCACGCGGCGAGAAAATCCCCGGCATGGTCGAAGAAGGGCAAGTGCACGTCCTGCCCGCTGGCCGGATTACCAAGGACCCGCGCAGCTGGCTGGGCGGAGCGCGCGCCATTATCAAGGGTCGCCGGATGGCGATGCAGCTATACGAGACATTCCAGCCATCGGCGATTGTCGGATTTGGTGGCTATCCTGCCTATCCCGCGCTGCTCGCAGCAAACAGCCGGGACATTCCGACCATCGTGCACGAGCAGAATGCGGTTCTGGGCCGGGTCAACCGGCTGGCGGCGCGTTCGGTCAATGCCATCGCCACCGCCTACCCCGACGTCCTGCGGATAAAGCCGAAATATCAGGAAAAGGTCCATCTTGTCGGTAACCCGGTGCGCGAGGAAGTGATCGCGCTGCGCGAGGAACCCTATCCCCCGCTGACCGAAGACGGCATATTCCGTGTGCTGGTGACCGGTGGCAGTCAGGGTGCTTCCATCCTTTCCAATGTCGTGCCCGATGCGATGGCGATGCTGCCGATGCACTTGCGCCGTCGCCTCCAGATCACCCAGCAGTGCCGCGAGGCTGATATCGAACGCGTCCGGGAGAAATATGCCGAACACGATATTCCGGCGGAACTGGCTACCTATTTGCCAGAGCTGCCCCAGCGTCTGGGATGGGCGCATCTGGTTATCGGGCGCGCCGGGGCCTCAACGATTGCAGAACTGACCACCGCCGGTCGGCCTGCAATCCTGATTCCGCTGCCCAGCGCGATGGACGATCATCAGACCTATAATGTCAAGGAGATGGTCGCATCCGGCGGCGCGCGTGCGATCCCGCAGTCGCGCTTCACCGCAAAGGAACTGGCCAAGCAGATGCAGAAAATGGCGCTGCAGCCGGGTGCGCTGGAAAATGCGGCACGCTGCGCGGCGAAGTGCGGTCGGCCCGAGGCGGTGAATGATCTCGCGGATCTGGTCGAAAGCATTGGCACCTCGCCTCTGGGCAAGGCCATGAAGGCGAAGAAGGAACAACAGCAAATGTTATCGTCTCCCAAGGAAGCACTGGCAAGGAATGATGCGCAGTGAAGGGGGTGGGCACCGATATCGGCACAATTCATTTCGTCGGGATCGGCGGGATCGGCATGTCCGGGATTGCCGAAGTGATGCATAATCTCGGTTATCAGGTGCAGGGCAGTGATATCGCCGAGGGCTATGTGATCGAAGGCCTGCGCGCCAAGGGTATAGACGTGAAAATCGGTCATAGTCCGGCCAATGTGGACGGTACCGCCGTCGTGGTTACCTCAACAGCGGTTCACCGCGGCAATCCGGAAGTGGAAGCGGCGCTGGCGGGCCGGATCCCGCTGGTCCGCCGGGCAGAAATGCTCGCAGAACTGATGCGGCTCAAATCGACCATTGCGATCGCCGGAACCCATGGCAAGACCACCACCACCTCGATGGTCGCGGCTATGCTGGATGCGGGCGGCATCGATCCGACCGTGATCAACGGCGGCATCATCAATCAATATGGCTCGAACGCCCGGCTCGGCACTGGCGAGTGGATGGTAATCGAGGCTGACGAAAGCGACGGCAGTTTCCTGCGGCTCGATGGCACGATCGCGGTCGTGACCAATATCGACGCCGAACATCTGGATCACTACGGCAGCTTCGAAAAGATCAAGGACAGTTTCGTCGAGTTTATCGAGAATGTTCCCTTTTATGGCGCTGCGATCCTGTGCATCGACCATCCCGAAGTGCAGGCGGTGCTGACGCGGATACGCGACCGGCGGATCATCACCTACGGATTTTCCGCCCAGGCCGATGTCAAGGGCGTCAATGTCACCCCGGTCTCCGGCGGCAATCGTTTCGACGTGATCGTCCGGGACCGCGACGGCGAGACCAGAACCATCAAGGACATCACCTTGCCGATGCCGGGTCGGCACAATGTCCAGAACGCCATTGCCGCGGTCGCCGTCGGTCTCGAAATGGGCATGAGTGATGACCAGATTGCCAGGGGATTCGATCATTTCGGCGGCGTCAAGCGGCGCTTTACCAAGGTCGGCGAAGTCGATGGCGTGACCATCATCGATGACTATGGCCATCATCCGGTGGAAATTCAGGCAGTCCTGTCGGCCGCGCGCGAAGGCGCACAGGGCCGCGTGATCGCGGTGGTCCAGCCGCACCGCTTCACCCGTCTGCGGGATCATATGGAGGAATTTCAGGGCGCCTTCAACGATGCCGACCTGGTGTTCGTGACGCCGGTCTATGTTGCCGGTGAAGAGCCGATTGAAGGTGTCGACAGCGAGGCGTTGGTTAGCGGATTAAAGGTGCGGGGCCATCGTTTCGCGGAAACCGTCGCCGACCAGACGGCTCTGGCGAAGCGGCTGGCTGAAGAAGCGCAGCCAAAGGATATGATCATTTGCCTTGGGGCAGGGGATATTACCAAATGGGCAGCCGGACTGGCGGACAGCATAGCGGAGGCGCGCAAATGAGCCTGTTTCCATTCCCAGTCAACCCGAGCCAGTCCCTGTCTCCGTTCGTCCTGAGCCTGTCGAAGTGCACTTCGCGTCTCGAGGCGTCCTTCGACAAGCTCAGTGCGAACAGTTTCTCTCGCCGGGAGCTGGTTTGATGACTGCAGTCGCCACCATGCCCCAAACGCGCGGCAAGCTCACCGAAAGCGCGCCGCTCGCTCCGCTGGTCTGGTTCAAGAGCGGCGGAACGGCGGAGTGGCTGTTCGAACCGAAAAACATTGACGATTTGCAGCAGTTTCTCCGCGATCTTGATCCGGCGATACCGGTCTGGCCCCTTGGGCTGGGGTCCAATCTGATCATCCGCGACGGGGGCATCCAGGGCGTGGTGGTCAGACTGGGCAAGGCTTTTGCAGGCATAGAAGTCGACGGACTCGAAGTCCGGTGCGGCGCAGGCGCTCCCGGTATTTCGGTTGCCAGCAAGGCCCGTGATGGCGGCATAGCGGGAATGGAATTCCTGCGCGGCATCCCCGGCACTATCGGAGGCGCGGTTCGCATGAATGCGGGCGCCTATGGCCGCGAGGTCTGCGACATATTGGAGTGCGCGGATGTCGTGTTGCGCAGCGGTGAACTGGTCACGATATCGCTGGTCGATATGGGATACACCTATCGCCATTCGGAATTGCCCGAAGGGTCGATTGTAGTCGGCGCAACATTCGGTGGCGAAAGCGGCGATCCCGCAATTATCGGCGCCGAAATGAAACGCATTGCCGATGAGCGCGAAGCCTCGCAACCCTTGCGGACCAAGACCGGTGGCTCGACCTTCAAAAATCCTGACGGCAAGAAAGCCTGGCAGCTGGTCGATCAAGCCGGGTGCCGCGGCCTGCAAATCGGACAGGCGCAGGTATCTGAAAAACACTGCAACTTCCTGATCAACCTCGGCGGTGCAACCTCTGCTGATATCGAAGCGCTCGGCGATGAAGTCCGACAGCGTGTTAAAGCCCATTCGGGCGTCGAGCTGCATTGGGAAATCCAGCGGGTGGGGGATGAAGCATGAGCGTCAGGAACCAAAAGAGCCTCCACGTCGCAGTCCTGATGGGCGGCTGGTCCGCCGAACGCGAAGTGTCGCTGACCAGCGGTAGTGGTGTCGCCGATGCGCTGGAGAAAAACGGCCATCAGGTGAGCCGGGTCGACATGGACCGCAATATCGCGATCATCCTCGACGGCATCCGGCCCGATGTCGTATTCAACGCGCTGCACGGGGTGCCGGGGGAAGACGGCAGCGTCCAGGGCATGCTCGATATCATGCAGATACCCTATACCCATAGCGGCATGGTCACATCGGTGATCGCGATCGACAAGGAGCTCACCAAGCAGCAATTGGTCCCCGCCGGAATCCCGATGCCGAAGGGCAAGATCGTGTCCAGCGCCAGCCTCTACGAAGCCGATCCCTTGCCGCGCCCCTATGTGCTGAAACCGGTCAACGAAGGCTCCTCCGTCGGGGTGGCAATCGTGACCGATGACAGCAATTATGGCCACCCGATCGGCCGCGATGTTTCCGGCCCGTGGCAGGAATTTGATGAATTGCTGGCGGAACCCTTCGTCCGGGGACGCGAGCTGACCACTGCGGTTGTCGGCGGCAAACCACTGTGCGTGACCGAATTGAAAACCGCGCAGGGCTTTTATGATTATGATGCCAAATATACCGAGGGTCTGACCGAACATGTCTGCCCCGCCGACATTCCCGAAGATATCGAAAAATTATGCCTCGACTATGCGCTGCGCGCCCATCAGATATTGGGGTGCAAGGGAACATCGCGCACCGATTTCCGCTGGGATGACGAACAGGGCGCGGCGGGTCTGTTTGTGCTCGAAACCAACACCCAGCCGGGCATGACGCCGCTCAGTCTGGTCCCGGAACAGGCAAAGCAGATGGGTATCAGCTATGAAGAGCTGGTCGAACAGATCGTGAGAGAAGCGCTATGACAGCCACCCGGAAACGCACCAACCGCACGGCCAAGGGTAAGCCGCGCAAATACGCAAAACGCAAGGTCAGACAGGTCTCGATTTTCGACAAGATCCTGCGCGCGATGCCGGTGACCGAAGCGCAGGTGCAAAAGGGCCTGACCTGGGCGCTGGTGGCGGTGTTCGTCTTGGGTGCCTATAGCGTCGCCCATTATTCCGGCATCAATGACCGCATCAAGACCGAGGTGGCCGCGATGGTCGGCAATGCCGGGTTTGAAGTGAAGCGGGTGGAAGTCAGCGGTGTCAACCGGATCGACGAGCTGAAAGTATATGAAATCACCTTGGCGCAGAAAGACCGGTCGATGCTGCTGGTCGACATCGACGCGGTGCGCGAGGACCTGCTGGCCAATGGCTGGATCAAGGACGCCCGGATTTCCCGCCGGCTGCCCGACACACTGGTCGTCGACATTGTCGAACGCGAGCCGGTCGCGGTCTGGCAAAATCAGGGCCAGCTGTCGCTGATTGACAAGACCGGCTATCCGCTGGAACAAATCACCAGGGAAGAGATTCCCGACCTGCCGGTGGTTGTCGGCAAGAAAGCCAATCTGAAATTCACCCAGCTGGATTCGCTGCTCGACGTCGCGCCGGCGCTTCGGCCGATGGTGACCGGCGCGACCTGGATCGGCAACCGGCGCTGGGATCTGGAATTTGACAGCGGCGAGACGCTGGCCCTGCCCGAAGGCGAGGAAACCGCATCGGCGGCCCTGCTCAATTTTGCGCGCATGGACGGAGTCAACCGGCTGCTCGGGCGAGGGGTCGTCCATTTTGATTTGCGCGACGCCGAACGCGCCTATCTGCGAATGCCGCCGAAACCAGCGCCGGAAGATCCGGACAGTTGACGGCCCGGATAGGCGATGGCCCGGATAGGCGACGATTTGGTGACGATAATGATCGGGGTGAAGGACTAGACAAATGGCAGCACGGGTAGAAAAAATCTTCACAGCGCTGGATATCGGTTCGTCGAAGATATCCGCCATGATTGCCGGACGGATGGACAATGGCGAACTGACGGTGCTTGGCACCGGCCAGCGGGCCAGCAAGGGTGTGAAACGGGGCTATATCGCCGATACCGAGACGACCGAACTGGATGTCCGTGATGCCGTCGAGCAAGCCGAGCGCATTGCCGGGACAAACATCGACGATGTCTGGGTCAGCTTTTCGGCCGGCGGGCTGCAGAGCATGCTCACCTCGGTCGAAACCGAACTGGGCGGGCACCGGATCGAGCAGGACGACATTGATCTGCTGCTCGACGCGGGACGCAACAGCATCGACCCCAAGGGGAAGATGGTGCTGCACGCGCAGCCGGCGCTCTATACCCTTGACGGCCTGAACGGGGTGAAGAAACCGAAAGGCCTGCATGCCGATCGGCTGGGCGTCGACATTCACGTCATCCTCGCCGAAGGGTCTCCGGTCCGCAATATCGATATGAGCGTCCGTGGTGCGCATCTGAATGTGAAGTCGATTGTCGCATCGCCGATCGCAGCCGGTACCGCCTGTCTTTCGCGGGAAGAACGCGAACTTGGCGTAGCGCTGGTCGAATTGGGGGCGGAAGTGACCAACGTCTCGCTATTCGCTGGCGGCATGCTGGTCGGCTTGACGACGCTTCCCTACGGAGCTGCTGACATCACCGACGATATCGCCTCCTCCTTTGGTTTGCGGCGTGCGCAGGCCGAACGGATCAAATGTTTCTATGGCTCCGCCACGACCAGTCCGCGCGACAATCATGATGTTATCAATCTCGAACTGGAAAAGACCGCCGAAAATACCGATGAAGACGGACGGATCACCCGGGCGCAGCTGATTGCGGTTATCCGGCAGCGGCTCGATCATCTGATCGGCGAAATTGGTCGGGCGCTGAGGGAACTGGGCTTTTCCGGGCCGGTAGGCCGGCAGGTGGTGCTCACCGGCGGCGGGGCCGAACTGAAGGGCATTGCTGACTACGCCCAGTCCGCTTTGGGACGCACGGTGCGCATCGGCCGTCCCAGCGGACTAAGCGCGCTTCCGGAAGCTCATAGCGGTCCGGCCTTTGCCGGCCTCGCGGGGCTCGCGCTCTATGCATCGCAGGATCCGGTCGATCTGCGATCCATGGCGAGCAGCCGGCAGAATGTCTACAAATATGGCGGATCAGCCGTGATCGGGCGGCTGATGTCCGCGATACGCGGAAATTTTTAGGAAATTTGACAAAAAAATTAACTTTTCGGGTGATTCCAACGGGAAATTTGTGCAAAGCGTTAACGAAATATTACAGCACGACAAAATGTCGCGGGAGACAGTGAGATGAGTATCAATATTGGCCCACCGGAAGTCGAAGAATTGAAGCCGAAAATCGCGGTTATCGGAGTCGGCGGAGCAGGGGGCAACGCCATTGCCAACATGATCGCCGCCCAGGTCGAGGGCGTTGATTTCATCGTCACCAACACCGACGCGCAATCGCTCAACAGTTCTACTGCCGAACGGCGTATCCAGCTGGGACCCGATATCACGCAGGGCCTCGGTGCAGGATCGCGCCCCGAGGTCGGCCGGGCGGCCGCCGAAGAAACCATCGATCTCGTCGAGCAGGCGCTGGACGGTACGCATATGTGCTTTATCGCAGCCGGCATGGGCGGCGGCACCGGTACCGGCGCGGCACCGGTCATTGCCAAGGCGGCACGCGACCGGGGGATATTGACCGTCGGCGTGGTGACCAAGCCATTCACTTTCGAAGGCACACGCCGGATGAAAGCGGCCGACGCGGGCATCGAGGAACTACAGAAAAACGTCGATACGCTGATTGTTATTCCGAACCAGAACCTGTTTCTGGTCGCAAATCCGAACACAACCTTCAAGGAAGCGTTCCTGCTCGCTGACGAAGTCCTGCAGCAGGGCGTTCGCGGCATCACCGATCTGATGGTCATGCCAGGCCTGATCAACCTCGACTTTGCCGACGTGCGCAGCGTGATGCACGAAATGGGCAAGGCGATGATGGGCACCGGCGAGTCAGAAGGCGACGGACGCGCGCTGGAAGCCGCAGAGAAGGCGATCGCCAATCCGTTGCTCGACGGTGTGTCGATGCAGGGCGCAAAAGGCGTTATCGTATCCATCACCGGCGGGGAGGATATGCGCCTGATGGAAGTCGACGAGGCAGCCAATCATATTCGCGAACTGGTTGATCCGGATGCCAATATCATCTGGGGTAGCGCCTTCAACGCCAATCTGGACGGGCGTATCCGTGTGTCGGTTGTCGCTACCGGTATCGATAGCGATGGCAGCGTGTCTTCGACCGCACCGGCTGCCTCCTTCGCCATGGGCAGCTCGATGCAGAAATCGGAAGATGCTCCGCAGACATCCAGCTTTGCTTCATCGATTGCAAGCAATGAGGATGAAGAGCAGGTCGATCAGGGCAATGATCGGGAAGCCGAAGTCGCGACCGAGCCGGAGCCGGAGCTGGAAGCAGCGCCGGAACCAAAGCCAGAGCCGGAAATTTCACCCCGTCCTGTCGCAACATATGGTGACGATGACGAATTGGAAGAGGCACCGGCCTCGACACCATCCTTTGCTTCTTTCACGCCGGGAATGGCTGCCGAAAAGGCGGAGCCGGAGGAGGACGAACTGGTCCTTGGCGATGAGGCGATTCAGGTCGACGATGAGGAAGCGGTCGGTTCGGGCGTCCAACCGCCACCGGCGCCGCGTGTCGCCTCGGGAGGCGGCACCCTGTTCGAACGCATGTCCAATCTGACTCGGGGCGGATCAAAAACCGACGACGACCAGGATGGCGAGGACGATAAATCATCCGACCCGCTCGATATCCCGCGGTTTTTGAACCGGCAGAACAATCAGTAAATTCCTGTTCGGTTCAAGCGGATTTTTGCGCTGATGGGACGGCACGAGGGAGTTTGTCTTTCCCGTGCCACCATTGGCCTTGCTGGCGTACCGGAACGATTGATTTCATGCGCAATCATTCCTTTATGTATCTTGTGAAACATCGATTCAAAATTCTACTGGCCGTGTCTGCTGCGCTCGCGACTGTGGCTGTTCCACACCTGCCTGCGGTTGCTCAATCGAGCGCGCAGGCCAATTCCGATGATCTTCAGGATGCGTTGCGCCGGATTGCGAGAGATTCCAACGATTCCTCTGCCCTCGCGGATGCCGGCCTGGCTGCGCTCGAACTGGGCGATATGCGGGCGGCGATCGGTTTTCTTGCCAAAGCGGACCAGATTTATTCCTCTAGCGGCAGGGTGAAAGCGGGCCTCGGCAGAGCACTGCTCGCCGAAGAAAACCCGTTCGGCGCGCTCCGCTATTTCGATCAGGCGATCGCCAACGGAATTCCGCTACGCGAAATCGCTGCGGATCGCGGGCTGGCCTATGACCTGATCGGGCGGAACCGGGATGCCCAGAAGGATTATGAACTGGCGATGCGCTACGGCAGCAATGAGCAACTGATCGCGCGCTATGCCATTTCGCTGGGAATCAGCGGGGACATCGAATCGGCCGAAGCACAGCTCAATCCCTTGCTCCAGAAAAGTGACCGGGATGCCTGGCGCAACCGGGCGTTTATTTTCGCCATGAATGGCAGAAAAAAGGATGCGAACGCCATTGTCGACCAAACCATGGAACGGCGCATGGCGAAGGCGATCAAGCCGTTTTTTGATCGCATGCACAAGCTGACAGCGGCCCAGAAGGCCGCAGCCGTCCATCTCGGTCATTTTCCGGCCAGCGAAAATATCGGTGTCGACGTGGCGGCGGTCCAACTGGCATCCAATCTGGCGGTTCGGGGGGGCGACGGCGCGGATGCGGGCCTGATCCCGGTTGGAGAGGCTTTGGGTGCCGATGCCAGCCGTCCCCGCGTGCTCGCCATGCCCGACAAGTCTCCGCGCAGGCGTCCCGGGGCGTCGGACCGCAGAACGTCCGACCGGAAATCCACCCGGCGGGTGAAAAAGAATGAAGTGGTTGTGCTGGGCCGGACCGATTTGCCGACCCCGACCAGTACCGGTTCCGGTCGAGCGCCTGCATTTGCGCGGGCGGCAGCGACACTGGCCCCGGTTCCGGAAGCTCCGCCGGAAGTCCGGCCCGCACCGGAATCCGCGAAAAGCCTGCCCGATCCGGTCAAGACCGTCGACAACCACCCGGACAGCAAAACATCTTCCCCCGGGTTTGAAACCGTTCCCGGCGTCAGCCAGCCGCCGGTGCTGGTGTCGCAAACGGTCGAACGCAAGGTTGATATTGGCGGTCGTCCGCCGGTTTCCCGGCCACCGGTCCAGTCAGCAGTGGTGCAAACGCCTGCAGCAGAGGCAAAGTCGGCAACTCCTGTCAATCTGATCAATTTCGATCTCGCGCAATCGCGCCCCGAGAATGTCGAGATGGCCGCCGCAGATTCGGCTCCCAAATCGCTTTCCGACATTATCAGCGATATCGATATACCGGAGCGGGAAACCAGGCCCAGGGTCGTTCCGGTCGATCTTGACGAAATAGAACCGGCCCAGCCGCAACCCAAAATCGTCGCCAAGCCTGTCGAAAAGGCTCCGGTCAAACCGAAACAACCGGCCCATCCCAAACGCTATTGGGTGCAGATTGCGACCGGTTCGGATCTTAATGCGCTGAAATATGACTCCCGCCGGATGGCCAAAAAGCACAGTGAGCTGTTCAAGGGTCACAAAAGCTGGACGTCGCCCTGGGGCAAGACACGGCGGCTGGTGGTCGGGCCGTTTGACGATTTCAAGGCCGCCAAGGCCTTTGAAGCCAATTTCCGCAAGGACGGCGGTGACGGTTTTGCGTGGGCCAGTGCCGATGGAGTCGAGGTCAACGAGCTGACCAAATGACCGCGTTGAAAAGCTATGCCAGCGATCCGGCCCACAGCCGGGGCCGGCTGCACGATGAAAAGCGCGATGTCACACGCGGACCGCGCGATGATTTCCAGCGCGACCGCGACAGGATCATCCACAGCATTTCCTTCCGCCGGCTGCGCCACAAGACCCAGGTTTTTATCGCCCCCGATGGCGACCATTATCGGGTCCGGCTGACCCACAGCCTCGAGGTCGCACAGATCGGCCGGACGCTCGCGCGGGCTCTCGGCCTCAACGAAGACCTGACCGAGGCGCTCTGTCTCGCGCATGATATCGGCCATCCGCCCTTCGGGCACGCGGGAGAAGAGGCGCTGCAGGAAGCCCTGGCCGAATTCGGCGGCTTCGATCACAATGCCCAGACGATCCGGACATTGACCAGGCTCGAGACCCCGTATCCGCGCTGGGACGGCCTGAACCTGACCTGGGAGACGTTGGAAGGCCTGGCCAAGCATAACGGGCCGGTGAATGAACCCACCTGGGCGCTGGCAGAGGCCCACGCAGTCATGGATCTGGAGCTGCAGGGCTGGCCATCGCTCGAGGCGCAGGTCGCAGCGATTGCCGACGATATCGCCTATGACAATCACGATATTGACGACGGGCTGCGGGCGGGGTTGCTGACGCTTGAACAGTTGCTCGAACTGCCCTTTATCGCCAAACGGTGGCAGGTGATATGCGGCCGGTTCCCCGACGTAACACAGGACC